>NZ_LT629731.1:994556-1640056 GCF_900104575.1 Bacillus tuaregi | reverse complement strand
TTTATAGTCTTTTCTATTATTACGATATATGACGGGTTTCGTAAGGCTCGCATCCGATAAAGTTTAACAAGTATCTTTTGAATGAAAGCGAACAGTTCAATCTGACTGTTCGCTTTTCCTATTTAACTTGCTAAACCATTTTATATCGTGTAAGATTTAATCGTAAACGATTTAAAATCTCAAGTATTAGAATTTTTCCCAGGAGTGATTATTATGAACTCAGTCTACGATTTCACAGTCAAAATGCCTAATGGTAAGGAAAAATCATTAAAGGACTTTGAAGGAAAACCACTTATTATTGTAAACACAGCTAGCAAATGTGGATTAACCCCGCAATTTGAAGGGCTTCAAGAGATGTATGATAAATATCAAGAACAGGGATTAGAGATATTAGGTTTTCCTTGTGACCAATTTAATAACCAGGAATTCGATAATATTGAAGAAACCACTCAATTTTGCCAATTGAATTATGGCGTAACCTTCCCGATGTTCGCGAAAATTGATGTAAACGGTCAAAATGAGGATCTCCTATTTACCTTTTTAAAGGAACAGAAAAAAGGGTTACTTTCAAAGAAGATTAAATGGAATTTCACCAAATTTCTTATTGATTCTAATGGACAAGTAGTGGAACGCTATGCACCAACAACAGAACCGAATAAAATTGAAGAGGATTTAACCAAAATACTCTAATAGCAAATAAGGTGATAGCTGTGGAACATTTTTTAACATTAGAAAACCAGCTTTGTTTTGCGGTATACGAAACCTCTAGTGAGTTTAATAAACTGTATACAAGCATTTTACAGCCATTCGGTCTGACTTATCCTCAATACCTTGTTCTCTTGGCATTATGGGAAAAGGACGGCGTTACGTTAAAAGAACTAGGGGAAAAATTGAACCTTGGGACCGGTACGTTAACTCCTATGATTAATCGGATGGCCGATAATGGCTGGCTTAGAAAAGAACGCTCCAAAACGGATGAGAGAAAAGTGCATCTATATTTACAACTGAAAGCCGTACAAGAACAGCAGAAAATAACGCAAAAGGTGAAAAATATCATTCTGTCCTGTCATATTGATCTCCAAGAATATGAACAGCTTATGCAGCAATTAAAACAGCTTCAGAAAAAATTAAGAACGCGCAAAGAAAGCTAAGAGAGAAGCAAGGTTATCTTACTTCTCTCTTAGCTTTCCACACAAAAAAGGACAAGGTTATCCCTCCCCTGCCCTGTGGTTAATAGGCAACTCCATAATATGGACCGTTGCCATTGATTTCCTGTAACGAAAGCAATTCTGTAACAGTGACAAATTGGTAGCCTTCCTTTTTGAGTTCGGTCATTAAAAGTGGTAAAGCGTCTGCTGTGGATGAATGAATATCATGCAAAAGGACAATCGAACCAGGAGAAATAGTATCCTTCACCAATTGGTTAACCCCCTCTGGATTTCGATTTTTCCAATCAAGTGAATCCACGGACCATAAGACTATCGGGGAGTTATGCTCGAAAGCTACTTTTTCGACGATCGGATTGTATACTCCATATGGAGGACGAAAATAGGCAGGAGAAAGTCCGATAACCTCTTCGATTATTTGGCTGGCTCCGACTATTTCTTGCTTAATTTGTTCTTCATTTAGCTTCGATAGGTTTGGATGGCTCCCTGTATGGTTCCCAATTTCATGTCCTTCTGCTGCTACTTGCTTAGCAAGCTCTGGATAATATTGAACCCGGCTACCAAGCATGAAAAAGGTGGCCTTTGCCCCGTGCTGCTTTAATGTTTCAAGAATCCGCGGTGTCACTTGAGGACTTGGTCCATCATCAAAGGTGAGCGCAATGTACTTTTCTGCTGGGTCAAGGTTTCTGACAGTTGATTCTGGCGGAATAAGCTGTTGTAGGTCTTTCGTGTAATCAGTAAAATACTCAGTCAGTTTTTCTAAAGGGATTTCCAAATGATTTTGACCATCCTGATCGTCTAAAAATAATGTAAGGACGTTTTGGTTAATTTTCCAATTTAATTGGTCAGGGTTCTTTATTGAACTTTCCAGCCATTCACTTAGTCTGCTTTCATGATCATTGACGGAATGTTCATTGAAAATTGAACTAAAGCCCTCTATATTGCTCTCATTCAACTCTAAAATGTCTTTTAAGGCTAATATCTTATGATTATTAAGGTCTAGATTAAATATTTTAAAGACATCCCGACCCTGTATTTCCTTGTTACTGACTGAAAAGGTAAGACTATGTATTTCATCTGTTACAGTTTCAATTTCAGCTGTAATTAGTAATTGAGCAGGCTGTTGTTCATGTGGATTTTGCTTAGCTCCCTCAACTAAAGCGAGAAAATTCTCGGTTTCCTTCTCAATCCACCTTTGCAGATTCTGATTAACCTGCTCACTTTTTGTTAATATTGTACTAATCTCATATTCGTATGTACTGGTTTTTCTAGTCGTTATTTTACGCTGGAAATCTGGAAAATTCGCTATAGCTTCCCATTTTTCTGTCGAAACATCAGGCGATTGTTCAACTTTTTCCTGCGCGGTGCCTGCATAGGTTACCATTAAAAATAAAACCAAGACAGTTCCAATTATCCAACCTATTCGTTTTATCAATAATTTTCATGTCCTTTCAATTGGTTATGAAAAATAACAGATTGTGTTTTCCCTTTATGATAGAACCAATTACTTTCAGGATAACCGCATAATAATATCATTATATTAAGATGCTACAAATTCATTCTTTGAATCTCTTATTTTTTAAAAATATGTATCAAAAGTTTTTTCATTTATTCTATTCCGAGTAATTACTGACTACAGACTCTTTCCCCATTCATGACTGCTCACTTATTAACAATTTTAATCAAAATTCTACAACAAGAATATAGAACAAGAGTCCTATCTATCTATTATTGAATACTATTGCTTCAGTAGCGTTTCCCTTTCTTCTATGCGACAATATAAAATGTAAGTATATTTGATTGGTAACCCTTTTGTGATTCATTTCGTCTAAGTTTATGAGGTGATGAATAAATGTTAAAAAAATGGCTATTATTTGGCGGTTTTTTAGTCTTATTTGTATTGGTTAGTGGTTGCGGTACAGCAGATGGTATGAGTAGTGATGAGCTTAGCGCAGAATTGGCTAAATATGATGTGGTCAATTCAAAGTCAGAGGTCCAGAATGGAGATTTTATCTACCGGCTTGTATCTGAACAAAAGGAGTACCCGAACGGTCAATCTGTGATATTATTTGCAGAATTGGAATATGTTGGAGACCAGGCAGAAATCACGATTCAGCATGCTGCCTCACCCTTTTATTTTCCGATGGTGGAAAAAATACGCGGATTTGATATTTCTTACCCTATGCCTGAGCCTCTCATTTCCACCACATTAAAGAAAGGCGAACCGCTTCGAATCCAATATACAGGCAGTGGTGCTTATAGCGAAGAAGATGAGATGGAATTTGTTAAGTTTATGAAGGACTTTATGGAAAATGGTTTCCCAACAGGATATTATGTCGTAAATGGGTATGCAGACTTTTTAGTGCCTAAGGAAGATCCGAACCAAGCTCCTGAAAAGGTTCTATTAGAAGCTCAAGTAGATTTTAAAGTAAAATAATGAATGGACATGGAAAGTAAAAAACAGCCCGGTTCACATGAACTAAGCTGTTTTTTATTATTTTCAACCGAAGTAGTGATCCTTACTTTAACTGCATATCTGTAATACAGGTATTGTCACCCTCAAAAGTGGAGATTGCAGATTCAACTGATTGATCCCCCTGCTTTATGGTTACACGGTATATGTCATCCCGTGGCAGCCACAGGTCAACAAAACCGTTTGCTTGCGTTTTCACTGTTTCATCCATAATCACTTTGCCTTCTTGATTTTCAATATATAAGGCAAATTCCTGCTCTACCATTTCCCCTTGACAACCTGTCAAGTTATGAGCTTGTCATGGATGTGTCTCATTGACATAAGGAGCGATTGAGACAAAAAATTCTTCTTCAGAAATATCGTAGATTTCCTGGCTATTATCACTGTTCGTGACAATTAGTTCATGTGAAGTAATAGAAGCAGCTTGATCCTTCCTATTCCCTAAAGAATAATCGTTGACCAGTTCCTTTATGTTTACATTCTCTTGATCTGTTACTTGTGCTTCATCATTGGATCCGCAGGCAGCTAAAACGGCCAATATCAATACGAATACTGTCATTAAAAAAAATCTTTTCATGTTTTCACCACACATTCTCCCGTATAATTTCTCCCATTCTCTATGAACCTTACATATTTCTATGTAATTCTTCATAAATCATAAGCTTATTTTATAATAAAATAGTATTTTTACAAACTAAATCTTTGTGAATGTTCTGTTAACACATCAAATTAGTGTAGTATTATTATACAACCTAATGCATTGGAATAAAAGGTTTTATAGCATCAAAAGCCTCTATTCACATTGAACAAAAAAGACAGCCATATAGCATGACTGTCTTTTTGATTCTTTTATTTTTCTGCGGCTGCACTTTGTCCTGCGATTTTACCATAGGTTAAAATGTCGGCAATCGCGTTGCCTCCTAATCTATTACCTGCATGGATTCCTCCTGTTACTTCACCAGCAGCATAAAGACCAGGGATTGGCTGGTTCTCCGCATTTAATACTCGAGCAGATGTGTCAATCGCTAATCCACCCATTGTATGGTGTACCGATGGGGATCTTGGTGTTGCATAGAATGGACCTGTTTCAAGCTTAGGTCCAAAGTTTGCTTTACCAAAATCAGGATCGTTTTTGTTCTCAATATATCCATTATATTTCGCTATTTCGTTCACTAAAGCATCCTTTTCCATCCCAAGCTGAAGAGCTAAATCTTCTAATGTATCCGCTTTATAGATGCTCTTGTTTTTAATTAAGGTTTCGATGTCGTCTCCCCATCCGTTTTTCCCTTCAGGAGATATACCGGCCGTGTTTGCATCACAAATGATATAGAATAGCTGGTCTTCCTGCTCTAATGCTGCACTAGCTAATACATCACGCTCGGCATATTCGTTAACAAATCGTTTACCATCACTGTTTACAAATACCTGTGTTTCAGCACTGCCCCATACTCCGCCAGATAATGCACCAGATTCTGGATGGGAGCTAGGCATTAACTGAATGAAGCCCATACCGACTAGCTGAGCACCAACCTTTTCACCCATGACAATACCGTCACCTGTTGCATCAGGAGTATTGGTGGTTTTCATTGTAAGTGGCATCTCAGGCCAGTACGTATTATATTCCTGTCTCATTTCAGGATTTGCACCAAAACCGCCTGTTGCTACTACAACCCCTTTATTAGCCATTAAGGTAACAGGAGTTCCATCTGTTTTAGATCCTTTTACTCCGACAACTTTACCGTCCTTCATAATTAACTCTTCAGCCTTTGTTTCAAGCATGATCTCTGTACCCAATTCAACCGCTTTTGCTTCAAAAGGCTGGATATAAGCTACTCCGGTTGGAACATTATGTGTTCTTGGCCAAAGGGCACCGAGAACAGTATTAATGTTAGGAGAATATTTAACTCCAACTTCTTCAGACCACTTAATAGTAGCTAAAGTATTATTGGTTAGAGTAGTTGCTAAATCATAGTCACTTGTTATTTCATTACCATTTAAATCAGTTCTTTTACCCCCAATATAAGTATGGATGGCATGCAATTCAGGTGAGTCGAAAAGAACTGTTGTATTACCTGACTCTAAATACTCTTTAATTTGTGTTTTTAATACCTCAAACGTTGGAGCAAAGTCTCCATATTCACTAGGCTCATCATCCAAATATCCTTTTAGCTCGTTAAGAAGGGCATCATTCATTTCAACTGATTTTTGACGATCTGGATCATAGGAGTTAAACGCTCCACCGGCTCTAATAGTATTTCCGCCAAGCGCAACACCCTTTTCAATCAAAATAACACTTGCTCCATCCTCTGCAGCTGAAGTTGCAGCAGCAAGACCAGCACCGCCGCCACCAATTACGACTATATCAGCTGTTTTTTCAATCGGTTCGCCTGCCTTTTTCTCAGAGCTTTTTTCTTTCAAGGCAGTAACGTCCCCGCCAGCTTGTTTTACACAATCTTCAACAGCGGTAAGGAGTGCATTACTAGAGTTCGTTGCACCAGAAACAGTATCTACTTTAAGAGTCTGTCCGTTCATAATTTCATCCATTATCTTGTCAAAAGCAGGACCAGAAATATCAGGGGTTTCTTGATTATCTCCGATTTCAATTTTTGTAATTTCCTTTTCACTGAAGGTAACGGTAACAGGGACATCACCAAAGTTCCCTTTTTGTGTAGAAGAATATGTACCCGGTTCAAATGTTATTTCAGAAGTGGTGCTCGTATCCTTTGACCCAGAATTTTCTGTGTCCTTTTGACCGCAGCCTGCTGCAAATACTAGTATGAATAAGACAAGAATCATACTAATTAACGTTCTAAGCTGTTTTTTACTCATAGCATAGAAACTCCTCTCAATTAATGATATTTTTAAAGAGCTTTCATTCCATTACTGCTTCTTCTATAAAATCACCACTCTTATAAAATATTTTGTGAAATATTTAACACACCCTAATATTACCATGGAAATCAATTAATATAATTCATATTATTTAAAACAAATTGAACGTTATTCGTCATTTCCTTGAAGTTTTTTTGCTGAAGTAAGGGATACATCACAATTTCAATGATTGTTCAATAAAAGGCCCTTATCTCCTGATTTCTATAGAGATAAGGGCCTTTTTTATTGCAGATCCTTTATTATTTTTGTGAGCTCATTAAATTTTCGATCAAGCTCGTAATATTCTTTATCCTTTGGTGTCATAAAGCTGAGTTTTCCAAGTACCTCCTGTCGCTCTGTTTCAAGCTTTAAGAGTAATTCTTCCTCGTCATCTGTTTTAGTTGAGTCTATTTTTAATTGTTTGCTTATGCTTCTATCTGATATGGTTAACCGAATATTTGTCGTTTTTTCAAGAAAATAACGGTCATGTGAAACGACCAGAAGGGTCCCATTATAATCAGTTAATGTTTGTTCAAGCTGCTCGCGAGACGGCAGGTCGAGGTGATTGGTCGGTTCATCTAGTATAAGTACGTCTTTTTCTTCAAGAATATAGACCATCAGCTTGCACTTTACCCGCTCACCCATGCTCATATTCCCTATTGGCTCAGACCATTGCTCTGCTGAAAACCCTAAATGCTTCATTAGATTTTGCACCTTTCCTCTTTCAGCAAAGGTTTCTTTATAGAAAAGCTCTGCAGGTGTCCTTTCAAGCGGTAAATCAAAGACCTCCTGTGTTAAATAGCCAATTTCAGCGGCAGGGGATATCCATACCTCGCCTTCTGCACTTTCTTGCCCCATGATGATTTTCAGAAGCGTGGTTTTTCCGCTCCCATTTGGACCTATAAGAGCGACTTTCTCACCATACTGTATCGTAAAATGGACATTTTTAAATAAGGAAACTCCAGCAAAACTCTTGCTTAAATCTTTCACCTCCAAGAACCGCTTTCCCATTTTATGATGTGCCTTCAGAGAGAATTGCACATGATAATCAGGCTCCACTCGTTCAATCTTTGCCTTCTCCAGTTCCTTTTCAAGGCGTTTTCGTTTCGATTTCACCTGCGAATCCAAGCGTTTCGCTTTTACGCGATGATATTCTTTAAACCCTTCCTGTTTGGTCGATTGGGAATGGGCCTTATTTGACCAGGATGTGAGCTCCTGCATCTGTGCTTCAATCTTTTCGACCATTCTTTGCTGCTTTTCATATTCACGCTGCTGTGTCAAACGTTTCTGCTCGCGTGCCTTCATATAGCTGGAATAGTTCCCTTTATGCTCAATTAAGCTTTTATTTTCGATTGACCAGATTTTGGTTGCTACTTCATCTAAAAATGAACGATCATGCGAGACAAAGATAATTGTCCCAGTATAGCTTTTCATTAAATTTAGCAGTTTTTCCGTGCTTGACTGATCAAGATGATTTGTTGGTTCATCTAACAATAGAAGCTGCGCACCCTCGGCAAATCCCTTTGATAGTCGTGCCTTCAGTTTTTCTCCACCGCTCAGCTGAGAGAAATCATGTGTCGGGACATCCAGTTTCTCCAATAAAGCTGCCTCCAATGGTGTCACTTCGTCAAAGGAATAAGTCTCTGTCTCTTGTTCAACAGTGACGACACTTACGTTTTCCTGTTGCCACTGTATTTGCCCGCTAGTTGGTATAAGGAGCTTATTTAGGAGCTGCAGTAACGTTGACTTCCCTGCACCATTTTTCCCAATTACTCCAATGATATCCCCTTGATGGACCGTTGCATTTAGGTCTTTAAAAAGACATTGAGCCTTTATTTCATAACTCAGATTGTGAATTTTAAGCAGTACTTTCATCAAATCATTCCCTTTCATTGCAGGGAGAATCAAAAAATCCTCCCAATTATTTGGAAGGATTAGTCGCATACAAATAAGCTATCAACGCATAATAGCTTATGTCTAAAATATCAATAAATGGGCAGACTAATCCTATTTCATTTCATTTGAAATATGCAATTTCAAACTGTAAAAAATAAGATTAGTTCTTCATCGTCCACCCATCACCTCTTTAACATTAATAACTACATTTTAACATAGCTTTTATTGAAATGAAACAAGGCATTATACATAACACCTAATAGATCTTTCAATCCAATAGAAAAAAACTGCTTTTATGTATGGTGGAGACGGTGGGAGTCGAACCCACGTCCAAAGATATCGTTACTTAAGCTTCTACGAGTGTAGTCGATATATTTACTGTTTCGCCGCTCCATATGCCTATCGACGGGCGTCCGGGCTAGCTAGTCTGATTATTCTCTTCCTTCATCCTCGAGACGGCGGAATCCGGCGTAGCCCACTAAAGTTGAGTCCCTTACCCAACCACATGGGCGATGGAGGGAGGAACCGCTAAGCGCTTATTAGGCAGCTAAAGCGAAATTGTTTTGTTGTTTGCCAGTTATAGGCTTTGACGTTTTAACGAGGCCGATCCCCTCGACTCGCAACCTAAGCTCGAACTACCCCTGTCGAATCCGTAGCGTCCCCATTATGAGGTAATCGATGATAACTTCACGTTCTAATCGATTCGCGCAAGTTCTTCACGCTGACGTTCGGAATGCTCAATGGTCGAGCAAAGATTTCATATCAGCTCCTGCCGACATCTATTATCTTAACATAAATGATGTTGAATTCAATTGTAAGTTTCTGGAATACATTTAAGCTGGATTGAATGAATAGAATTTATGCAGGAATTTATTTTTATAGATAGAAAACATATATCAACTAATGATCCCGCTTGAAATCTAATAACAATGGAGTTGATCATGAATTGAAACATGCCTTGGCTATCGTACTGTCCTTGTTTACTATTATTGTTTTCACTGGATGTTCAAAAAGCAATGAACGAGAAAGAATGAAAGAAGAAGCCGCCATCTCACCTCAAACTGAATTTGAAATAATTGCAGATCACCTTGAAATTCCTTGGTCAATTAACAAACTTGGAGAAGCCTTTTACCTAACAGAGCGAACAGGATCAATTGTAACGGTTGAAGGTAACAAAAAGCTAAGACAAAAGGTAGAACTTAAGAAGAAGCTATCAACCGCTGCTGAAGCCGGCTTATTAGGCTTTGTCTTGGCTCCCGATTTTACTGAATCCCATCTAGCTTATGCCTATTATACGTATGAAAATAGTTCAGGCCAATTTAACCGGATTGTAACCCTTCAATTAAAGAACAACAGCTGGAAGGAAGAAAACCTACTAATCGATAAGATTCCAAGCGGACCTGTTCATCATGGAGGACGGCTAAAAATAGGCCCTGACGGCAAGCTCTATGCAACAGCAGGTGATGCGGCTGAGCCTTCCATTGCACAAGATACTAAAGCATTGGGCGGGAAAATTTTACGACTTAATCTTGATGGCTCAGTTCCAAAGGATAATCCCTTTCCGAATTCCTATGTATACAGCTATGGACATCGAAACCCACAGGGGATGACATGGTCCACTGACGGAACCCTGTATGCAAGTGAGCATGGAAACTCAGCAAATGATGAAATCAACAGGATTGAAGCCGGTAAGAATTATGGATGGCCGCTCATCGAGGGTTTTGAGGAAAAACAAGGGATGGTTACACCAATCTTTACTTCAGGAGATAGCAGGACTTGGGCACCTTCTGGGATGGATTATTTTGAGGATAAGCTGTACACAGCCGCTTTAAGAGGTGCCGCTGTGCTTGAATTTAACATACAAACTGGCCAGATACAAGAAGTGGTTACCGGACTCGGACGGATTAGGGATGTGCTGATTGATGGAAATTCTCTTTATTTCGTCAGCAATAACACAGATGGACGCGGCGACCCAGATGAACATGATGATAAGCTCTTTCGAATTTCTCTCAAGGAAAAGAATTAAGCATTGTATACTTCTATTGCTTTCATTAACAAAACGGACTTACCACAACCGGTAAGTCCGTTTCCTATTATAGTAGAACTAATTTTTCTTTTTTCCAACCGCTGCGAGATATAGAACAAATTCCTCTTCACCGTCTAATTGTAATATTTCATCTATCAGCTTTTGGTCATAGATTCCAATTGCACAAGCCCCTGCTCCTAGTGATTCACTGGCTAAATATAGATTTTGACATACATGGCCAATGTCGATCAGGATTTTTTTATGTGCTGAAATATCGTACTTCCATTCGGAGCGATAAGGAGTTGTACTCCAGGCAAATACCACAGCTGCTTTTTTAGCAAAATTAGGTACAAAAGGCTGTTCTAACGTAATATCATCAATTCTCTGATCCATTTCACGTAATTCGAACATAAATAACAGCTTATGCTCGATAGGAAGGTAACGATAAACTCCCTCTTGCAGGCCTTCCACCCTCGTGATGAATAAATAGGTTTCGAAGGAATGGGTTGCACCGCTGCATGGAACCGTTCGAAGCGTAAGTCCCGCTTTATTCGTGCAGGTTATGCCCTGTGTTGCCCATAGTAAGTAGGACAGCTCCGCTAGGCTCAATGAATCTTGGCTGTAGAATCTTGTACTTCTCCTATCCTTCATACACTTATAAATATTCGAATTGGTTACCACTTCTTCGCTCACCTGTGGCAGGTCAATCATTGTTGCATCCATATGATATGGCTTAACAATAGGTGGCTTCGGTACACCCTTCATCTTGTCTGTTTTTATTTTTTTGAATTCTAGAAAGTTTGATTTTAAAAAGTTACGTTCTTTCTCATATCTGCCCATCTGTGTTCCCCCCGTGATGTCTTTTCTTCCTATATAATAGCTTTTCTATAGAAATTTACTGTGTCCTTTATCACGGACAAGGATCTCTCTAGCTATCCTAATAAGCTTAAATAAATGGCTGCAGTTAATTTCATTTTTTTATTCGCAATAAAGATCATCTCTTGTCCCCTTCACCCTATTCCGTTAAAATCAATTTATCATAAACAAACGAGGTGGATTTCATTGAATCCTCTTAACGATAAAGTCAAAAAGCTTCCCTCAACAGCTGGAGTCTATCTGATGAAGGATGCTCAGGGCGGTATTATCTATGTCGGTAAATCAAAAAATTTAAAAAGCAGGGTGCAATCCTATTTCTATCACTCCAAAGCCCATTCCCGTAAAATTGAAAGGCTGGTTAAAACGGTAAAGGATATAGAAATTATCGAAACGGATACAGAATTTGAAGCTTTTATGCTAGAGTGTCAATTAATAAAAGAGATAAAGCCTTATTTTAATAAACTTATGAAAAATCCGCTTTCCTATACGTATATTGTCATTAATATGGATGAAAAGATTCATAGAGTTGAAATCAGTCATTCTATTAGTCAAAATAAAAAGCAGCTGTATTTTGGTCCATTCACAAGTAAGAGCACGGTAGAAAAGGCTATCGAAGGATTTAAGGATTGCTACAAAATTAACTGCAGCAATCCCAATCAGAGCTCCCCCTGTTTGAATTACACCCTTGGCTTATGTATTGGCATGTGCCAGGATGGTGCCGCTTTAAATCAGTTTCATTCAATCATTGATAAGCTTATTTCCTTACTAAATGGAACAGATAGGATTCTACTTGAGGAAATGGAAGATAAAATGAATGCTGCAGCGAACAACTTCGAATTTGAAACTGCAGCCAAGTATAGAAATGTAATGAAGTATTTGAATACTTTGGTGCATAAGGAAAGAATGATCGAGTTTACCGAGGAAGATCATTCTATTGTCACGATGGAGTCGATAGGAGAAGGCTGCTATAAACTCTTTCTTATTAAACGGAATCAAATACTATATAGTAGGATGTATTCCGTTAACAAGGAACAGGAAGATCATCTATGGACAGATTTATCAAAGGACCTCATCGAGTATTTCCAGACACCGTATCCTTCAGCAAAGCTTAGCCGTGACGAAGTGGATTCAGCCCAAATAATCTATAATTATCTAAAAAACAATAACCATTATGCAATTATTTCAGAAGCATTACATCAGTCTGAGGATGCTATTAAAGATCAGCTTCGTCAATTATTTTCAATCATTTCACAGGATGAGTATTGAATACCACAAACCGATTGAACTACTACATGCTTCTATTATATAGAAGCATTTTTTTACATAGTTAACCACCTTCTATTACCCTACTCTTCCTCACATTACAAGACTCTTGTATCTAATAGCGATTGTTACATCATGTTATCCCTCTGTTATGTTCGTTATCTAATTAATATCTCCCTGTCCTTTTCCTGTAAACATCCTATGTTACGATAAGACACATCAATACGAACAGAACAACTATGGGGGTAAAAAAATTGAAACGTAAATGGTTATCGGCTCTTGCCGCAACAACTTTTATATTAGTAGGAACAAATCAAGTACAGGCCGAACAAATTGTGGTAGAAAAAGGGGATACATTATGGGGGATTGCACAGGAAAATAAGGTTACTGTTGAATCGATAAAAGAATGGAATCAGCTTTCAAGCGATATCATTCACCCGGATGATCTTCTTGAGGTATCTCCGATTATTCAATTGCTTGTAACAAAGGGAGATACACTATGGGATATTTCACAAATGTATGGCGTATCAGTTGATGATATAAAGAAATGGAATGAGCTCTCTTCTGATCTTATCCATCCTGGATTAGATTTAAAGATTCATACAGCAGAAAAACTAGAGGAATACGTGACAGAAAAAGCTGTATCGGAAGCTAATTCAACCGTAGAAAATGCTCCGAAACCAGCTCCGGAACAAGCAGCAACAACAGAACCAGTGGTGCAGGCCGAGGTTATGGCAGAACCTGAACCACAAGGGAAAGAAATCATGGTTGAGGCAACAGCCTATACAGCAGAATGTGAAGGCTGCTCAGGCATCACCAAAACAGGTGTTGACTTAAAGACGAACCCCGATGCAAAGGTCATTGCTGTTGACCCGGCTGTCATTCCTCTAGGCTCAAAGGTTCATGTGGAGGGCTATGGCTTTGCAACTGCTGAGGATATCGGCGGAGCCATCGATGGAAATGAAATTGATGTGTACGTTAAAGATCATCAGGATGCTCTTCAATGGGGAAGAAAGGAAGTAAAAGTAACGATTCTTGATTAATTAGTTACTCCATATGATGACCAATATTTTCTGACCAAGCCCTGCAGCAATCATTGTTTGCAGGGCTTGGTCATTTTATTGAAACAAATGGTGCAATATCCGTTCTTTATCATCAAAGAATTGCTTCATCATCCGATAATGATTTGTGTCTTCAAGGATTGTTTCCATAATCCCCTCTTCGGTCAGCTGTAGTATTTTTGCCTGTGGGTAGGCCATAATAATCGGAGAATGCGTTGAGATAATGAACTGTGACTCTTGATTCACAAGCTCATGAATTCTCGCTAGCATCGATAGCTGTCGTAGCGGAGAAAGTGCTGCTTCTGGCTCGTCCAAAATATACAGCCCCCTACCCTGAAACCTTTCGATAAAAGCAGAGAAAAAAGCCTCTCCATGTGATTGCTGGTGTAATGATTCCCCTCCAAAACGATCAATAATTCTCCCGCCAATGCTAGGCTCCCTGTCTAATTCCTCGATATTGGTTGCTAAATTATAGAAGGATTCTGCTCGAAAGAAAAATTGATCCTCTGCTCGATATACCCCTTTGGCAATGCGTAGAAACTGGTCTAAATTTGAATGAGAATCATAACTTGAAAAATTAAAATTTAATGACCCGCCCTCTGGATTAAAGCCTAATGAAATGGCGATTCCCTCAAGCAAAGTTGATTTTCCCATGCCATTTTCACCCACAATATAGGTTACATTTGGATGAAAGAGAATGTCATGGAAATTTTTCATAACAGGTAAGTTTAGCGGAAATTGATTATATGTAGAAATCCTATCTTCATTCAGAGTAACACGCTTTATATATTGAGTTTCATAATCCAGCATCATCTACTTATTCACCCCTTATGGCACATCTTACCATAAGCACAACCATTTTGTCTTAAAGAAGCACAGGGACGGGTCCATTGCTTCCAATGGATCCGTCCCTGTGCTTCTTCTAAATCAGATTCTCTTTTTTACATCCTCTCTAATGGATTCAATAATGGTTTCAGATAGGTTAGCTGGTAAAGAGGTTCCATCTCCCTGAAATTCCCAACAATTTATAATTTCTAGGTCTGCTTTTCTGAAGGTAATACTGTAAATTTGGTTTTCGTGGGTAAAGTCTGCTGTCACGTATTCTTCACCATCAAAATCATCGTCGATGATCATATTGTGTATTTCGTATGTTTCCACGCTTCTTCTCCTTATCCATCTTTCTTCTCTTATAAGATTCACTTTTGAATAAGGGATTATTCATTATTTCTAATTGGCGAAAAGTTTGTACAGCCTATTGTTTTAAAAGTAAGTCTTCTAAAGCAACGTGAAGGGACGGATACATAAATTCAAACCCTTCCTTCATTAGTACTTCAGGTATCACCTGCTGCCCTTCCAGCACCAGTGCACTTTTCCGCCCTAGAACAATCTTCATGATAAAAGAAGGAACAGGAAACCAATGGGGACGCTGTAAAACATGGCCAATTGTCTGACCGAACTGTTCCATGCGGATTGGCGAAGGTGCCGTGATATTAACAGGTCCTCTAACATTGTCATGCTCTAGGGCAAAGAGAATCGAGCGTACCACATCCTTCACATGAATCCAGGAAACCCATTGTTTTCCAGAACCAACAGTTCCACCTAGAAGCAATTTATATGGGAGCACCATCAATGGTAGCGCACCTCCCCTATTTCCCAGCACAACACCAAATCGCACAAAAACCGTGCGAATAGAGTACTTTTCTGCCTTCTGAGCCTTCTTTTCCCAGTCTGCTACTGTCCTAGCGAGAAAATCATTAGCTAGGTCGGTAGATGCTTCTGTGTATACATGATCCAATGAGGCTGGGTACCTACCTATCGCACTTGCGTTAATGAATACAGAAGGTTTCTTGGGCATAGCTTCAATGATTCTTAACAGCTCATCCGTTGCGGTCATACGGCTATCATAAATTTGTTCTTGATGACTTTGATTCCATCTTCCAGCATTAATCGAAACACCTGCCAAATTAATAAAAGCATCTGCCTGCTCTATTTCTTTTTCCGGAGCTGCACCTTCTATTAACCAATTGATATAGGAAACCTGACCGATAGACGGCTTTTTCCTTCTTGTTAGTATCACAACCGAATGTCCTTCAGAACATAAAAGCTCAGTTAATTGCTGTCCAATGAATCCAGAACCGCCGGCAATGACGATTTTCATTTAACCCCTCCTTTGCTTGCTTGATCATAACGCTATGTCCACTATTTACATATCTTAATAAACATCTATTCTATAATTGGCTGTAATTTCCTTCTACCACACAAAAAAGAAGCTCACTTCCCCCGAGGTGAGCTTCTTTTTGTCTATTTAAGAATTGTTGGGTATTTTATGTGATGAGGAAGCTTAAGAACATTCCCTTACTTGGATTAGCAAAGCTGCGCCCAGACGTCACTTGTATCCTCAACGGAGTTGAGCTCAATGATATTGTAGGCAGCGTTGGTAATAGCTTCTGCCAGTGTATCTCCTGTAGCTGAAACATTATTAAAGTAAACCTCTGAATTACTTTTTCTCGCAAATCGATAGCCAGCTTTTTCTAGTTTTTCTACGATTAGCATGGCATGGCCTAAGTCTTGTTCTGGTTGAAAATCTGTGTAATTGATAAAGATTCCTTTTTCGTAATCATACCATCTATCCCATCTATTTAACTTCCATCCTAATATTCTACGAGCAATTGATTCAGTTTTTGTCATCTTACATTTCCCCTTTTTATATCGAATGATTTTGTCCCTTACCTCTAGTTACTTTGAACGTATTGGCAACTGTTATACATCAACTTTATTTTTATTTATCTGTTTGATTGTTATAGTACAACTTATTAAGGTTATTGAAATTATATAACAGAATAAAAATGATTTCTACTGTTAATTTGAAATTTTTTGAAATAATATAAACTTTTTGTTATTTTTCGACCACTTCAAGCAAAAAACGGGATGTCTGCTATAAACAGACATCCCGTTTTTTGCTTCATACATTTAAGTCTCGTTTTTTAAAGAAGATATAAGTCACAATAGTGAATCCAATGATGAGGATGCTAGTGAGGACCATATAGATGGGCTCCAGTCCGTTGCCCAGGATAACGTTTTTAGCCTCGAAATATTTAAAGGGTGTTACATATTTAAGACCTTCCAGGTTTTCGTTTAAATCAATTAGAACAGAAATGAGATAGGTTAACAAAAGAACACCTGATGCTTGGGACGCTGCTGTTTTAGGTTTCTTTTTCACAGAGGCAAGTGCACTGCCAATGACCATGAATAACAGCTGTAAAAGCAGCATACCAACCATGGTGCTAACAACCATTTCATTTACATTCTCGCCATTGGTATGATACTGACTTAAAATAATCAACAACGAGCCCGCGGTAACGAGATTAAAGATGATGATATTCGTTAGGGCTGCCAACAGTTTGGCTGTCACAATGCTGTTTCTTGAAACAGGCTTAACAAACAGGAATTCAGACGTTTTGTCACACTCCTCTTTGGCAATGATATTAGCTCCAAGCATAACAGCATGAATGGTTGCCATTAATAATAAGTAAATAAATAAAATCGAATAATAGCCGCTGAGTGTTGATACATCGACCTCACTAAAGCCTAATACCGCTCTTAACGATTTTGGTATGCCCCTTAGCATCTCATTAATCGATTGCCCTTGGGATGCATAGACGTCGTATTTCCCCATTCCCGATACAACCATTAAAATGGAACCAATACTCCAAATAATCAACGATTTCCTCAAGGATTTCAATTCTTTTAAAAAGATATTCATGTCATAATCCTCCATTAGCTCATAATTCATAAGCTATTCTTAAACAGAATGGATATCCTTTTTCTTATAAATCAGATAGCTGGCCATGATCGAAGCTATGAAAAAAACTCCAATTGTGATTAAAAAAGCTGCTTCATAGCTTCCGTGCTTAATAATATATTTGTAATCAAAATATTTAAATGGCGATAAAAATCGCTTTGAGGCTTCATCACTAAACATTCCGAGAAAATAAAAAGCAAATACAGTGCCAAGCGAGACTGGAAGTACAGATTTAAGTTTCGGTACAATAACCGAAATAAGAAAACCAAGGGCCAGAAATATCAATTGTATAAAAAGCACTGTAAGTGAAAGCTTAATTAAAACAGAATAGCTAAAATCATCGGTTTTAACCTGGAATGCCATGACCATGGCAAAGACTAAATAGACGATATTCGTAATGAAAAGCGATGTCAGAGCAGCCAAAAGCTTCGCTGTGATCACAGCCGTCCTTGAGACTGGTTTTGTTAACAAAAAATCAGCTGTTTTTTCTCGTACCTCCTTACTGATAATCGAGGTTCCGAGATTCATAGCTTGGATGGCGCCACAAAGTGTAATAAACGTTAATGTAAAGGAATAGTAACCAAGAATCGTAAACAAATTGGATAGGTTTAGACCCAACAAGTCTCGCACCGGTGCAGGAAAGCCCGCCATGATTCTTCTAAATTCCTCTGCATCCTTGGCAAAGGATGGATAAAACGACATGTATAGTGCAGAGATCAGGATGATGGAAATCGTCCAGATCATGGTTGATTTCCGATTGGCCCATAATTCATGCAGGAACATATTCATTGTTTTATGCCTCCTTTTCATAGTAATGCAGGAAGATTTCTTCAAGGTCTGGCTCTTCTATCCAGAGATTAGCAATAGTGATTTCAGAGAGCTTTTTTAGTACCGTATTCAGGTTGCCCTTAAACAAAAAGCTAATGGTATTGCCCTCCCCTTCCAGCTTCGTCACGCCTGGTAGCTGAAAGATGTTTAGGTCCACCTTATGAGAGGTTTCAATTTTAAACTTTTTGTAGTTGTTTTCCTGTAAGGTTTTAATTTTTTCAACCGTAACGATTTTCCCCTCTTTAATGATGGCCACGCGATTACAAAGCCGTTGGACCTCGCTTAAAATATGGGAGGAAAATAAAATCGTTGCTCCCTTTTGATTCTCCTGTTCTAGTAAATCAAAGAACTTCTGTTGCATTAAAGGATCTAATCCGCTTGTCGGTTCATCAAGAATAATCAGTTTTGGCTCATGAAGCAGACCTTGGACAATTCCGACCTTCTTTTTATTTCCTAAGGATAAATCATCAATTTTTTTCGTTAGATCAAGGTCCATGATTTCTGCTAATTCTTTAATTCTTCTGGTGCAGTCTTTTTTATAAAAGCTAGCCGAATATTTTAAGAGATCCATCACCTTCATATTGTCATAGTAAAAAACCTCTGAAGGCAAATAACCGATTTGCTTTTTGATTTCAGGAGCGTATTTAACACAATCCTTTCCAAATATCTTGGCACTTCCGCTTGTAGGGTAAATCAACGATAGTAACGTACGAATGGTTGTTGATTTTCCGGCACCGTTTGGACCTATAAATCCGAAAATCTCACCTTCTTCAACAGTAAAGCTGACATCCGTAATCCCTCTTGACTTGCCATAGGTTTTGGTAAGATGGTTGATTTCAATGACATTCATCTTGACGTCCTCCCGATTATTGTTTATAAAAGCATTGCTTTAAAACCTCAAAATACTCTTCTGTCTCAAGACGGAGTTTTTCATAATTAAATTCATGTGTCGGTGACAGCTTTGCTTCATACAGAGCCTCATCACTTAATTTTTCTAGAGTAAAATTGATAACTTTTAGGACAATTTTCAGATTGACATCTTCCCGAAATCTAGAATAATCAATCCCTTCATAAAACTTTTCCAGGTTAATATTGAGAAACTCCTTTTTCTTCTTTTCCAGTTCATCCTTGATTTCCGCAGAATCCTCCAAAAGGGCATTTTCCATAAACTTAAAGACATCGGGGTAGCCTGTTAAGAGCTCCATTTTAATCATGATGGCTTCTCTGCTTCTTGCAAAAAAATCCTTTATAGATAAATCGACCTTTTGATAAAATTCCTCGACGATCATGTCATAGCCATAATCAAACAAAAACAAGAACAACTGCTTCTTGTTTTTGAAATAGTGAAAAAGCAACCCCTTTGAAATCCCTGCCTCTTTTACGATTTGATTGGTCGATGCAAGAGCGTATCCCTTTTGAGCAAATTCCTTCATTGCCGCATTGATCATACGGTCTTGTTTCTCTGCATCCAGGTTCAAAAACTTTGAATACATGTTCAGCAGCCCCATCCCTATCCATTGAATTTTCCATTGACCATATCAGTCAATTATATAGTATTCTCATTGACCTCTGTGGTCAATGTTTTTTTAAAAGATTTTTCCAAAATTAAAAAGCAAGGAGTTGTTCCAAACGAAAGAAAAAAATGAGCCAAGAGGAGATCTCTTAGCCCATTCTTTTGTAAGGCACTTATGGATAAATGTAAGCACAAAAACCCCTGCTTCAAACGATCTCCTGTATTTTGGTTAAGAGTTCGATTTGTTTTTGTTTCAGTATGGGGTTGATGTGGTAGTAGAAAGGTTTGTTGGTAGATTGGATTCCAGTTATGCGGTCTGAGGGTAGTTTTTCTAAGGCTTGTTCTGCCAGGGTTTCAAGTATTTCATTTGTTCCCCAGGCGAGAAGAATGGGACCGTTTGCTGTTGAGAGCTGGGATTGAAGCTCTTTCTCTCTTTCTGGTGTAAAAATACTGTGAAAATGAAAACCGCAGGCTTCAGCTGCTTGAATCAGCTTTTTAAAATCCTCCGTATTTCCGGCGCATAAATCGGATAGATTTAGAATGGATACACGATTCCAGCCCTTTACCTTCATTAACCGCATCACCTGATATTGTGTTGGGTCCGGTTTCGCCTCAATATAAGGAATACAGATTGGCAGCTCTCGAATAAGAGTAGGTACAAAGGCTTCTTTACGGGCCGGTGCGGAGGTTCCAGGGTTCATGAGAATCAAAGTGGCATTGACTTCATGATTCAATCTATTCCCTTTCCGAATCACATAGGCATGGTTTCGGCATTGAAATAGCTTCCCCTTTACCTTCTGGTTGTAAAAGCTGGAAACGACCTTAAACTCTTTCTTCAATTGTTCGGCATAAACATAATCTACCATCTCATACCTCCCATTCTTCTTCTGCTAAAACCATACATAGGCAACTATATAACAAAAGGCGTGCAAAAAAATGCACACCTTGTATGAATTATTCGATTTATTTTCTTCATGAAGCCCTTGAATCTAACAATTTTTTCAAAATAATAGAGTTTCCTAGTGGTTTTACTATAAATCTAGCTTACTAAGCTCTTCATAAACCCTTTGACGAGTTACATTATAGGATTGCCATGAGTTGCTATTGGAATATTCCCTTTCAGCTTTTTGTTGCGTTAGCAGTTCCTTCAACCCGGGTGTCTGTGGATGCTTTTCATAAAGTTCGATAAGTCCCAGTCTACCGGTCGAGGACAGGTAATGTAAATATTGAATATCGATTTTGCCTGTTTCCTCATATCGACTCAGATTGCGATCGACTACCATTTGATCAATATTGACTACATTGATCCCTGCATAATATAGGAGTGAAGCGATGAAATAAAAATGGAACAAGGAAAGCTTCTCTAACCAAATTTTCACTAGAGTATAAGCAAAAATAACCAGCAAAAACAGCATAAATGAATGAACGAGAATCCTTGTAAAGGTAAAGCCATATACCTCCTCATACAGTGCCATGCGCATAAAGGCGGAAACAAGAATGACACCACTTGAGAGGACAAGAATGCTTAAGGCCGTACGGATAGATTGCTTCAAATATCCATGAACATCCTTTGACAAGCAAATCACCCCGATTATTACCGTTAAGTTAATGAGTGTCACGAACAGTAATTCAAAGAAACCGCGCCGAGCATATTCTGCATAAGTGAAGCCGGCTTCAAGCGAACCGCTGAAGAAATATTTAAACTGGACGGCAACAAATAGGATGTATACCAAATCTAGAAGAACCAATACGGTTATGGTAATGACGCCATCCATGATCACAGGCCTAACAGCAAGCTCCTTAACAGGAGTCCTTTTTTGAGAAAGAGCCTGCAGGAATCCGAAGAAGCCAAATGCATAGATAAGGATAATCACCACACGGAAAATATAGTCGACCCGAAGGCTTAATAGCTCTGGAAGACGTCCTACCAATCTATCAAATTGACTATCCGCCTCAATCAATAGGTTTAGAATAATAAATAAAATAGGTACTGAAATTAGAATACCGATTAGGATTTTTTTCCACACAAGAAATCGCTCTTCCCCTTTGTTTCCCTTACTCTTTACGGCAGCGGATTTAGTAAAGTGATAATTGTAGCGAATCCCATCCATAAGGCGAAGAATAATATATGGACTAAAGAAAAGCTGATTCCATTTCATGGTTTTCGGCGACGTGATTAAAACAAGATGCAGAATAACGAGTCCCGGAATGACCAAGATATTTAATCCATAAAAAAGTGCTGTATCATACAGATAATAGCCTGCAGCCAAGATCCAGATGATGATGAGCAAAAAATATCCGATGCGCTGATGTGAAAATGAGAACGATCGGAATCTCCAGAAAAAGATCGAATAAAAAACGACAATAAAAACAAAGTACGATACTCCGATTTGTCCCCTAAAAAGGGCTTCTTCCGCAACGATTCCAAGCAGTAAACAAAGCAAAAAGAATATCCAATCCTGTTGTTTCATTTTTATCTCCATAATAGATACCTCCATGATTTATTAATACATAGAATTTCTATGTAGATGTATAAAAAAGAAAATGACCAATCACATAAAGTGGAGATCACATTAGTAAAGGATTCTTAACTCTTGTAATTCTATTTATATAGAATTACTAGGTATATGAGTAAAAAAAAGCTTATATAGAAGCTTTTTTCCCCCACTGATAACTGATAAGACAAATCGGATATAAAAGAATAGTGAGCAAAATGCATAGAGCGATAAATGTTTCGGTTAACAAAGGGTAAAACCACTCATACGGAATTAACTGGAAAACCGTTAAAACCATCAAGGTTAAATTCGGAATTAATGCTAACAGAAAAGTCCTCTTCATCAGTCTCTTTCCCTTATGCCCAAAGCCCTTACCCATTTCATAGCCAAGCAAAGCCCAAAAAAACATGTAAATAAAAGCAATTAAGATAGGAAAGGATGTTAGCTGTGCCCAAAGAGTTGTCAGCCAATCCCAATCAAACACGTTATGTGCCAATGTGAGGACAGAGCCACTACCAAAAAATAGAATGTTCACAGCAAAAAACAGCCATTTCATATTACTCGGTGTAACAGACAGCTCCTCTTTCCACATGGCGGCGATTTCGTTCGGTGTCCCGAATCTTAAATAGATTTGGTCTAGTACGTCTGATTCATTTTCAAATGAATCGAGTTCTAATAGTAGTTCATCCAAATGTGCTTCATATTCCAATAGAATGGTCTCTTTTTCAGAATGGCAGCCAAGTGACTCGGAGAGCTTATTCAAAAACTCATTCTTCAGCCGTTCCATGTTTTTTTCTCCCTATCACCTTGTTAATGACGGAAACAAAATCATTCCACTCACGAGTTTTTTCCTGGAGCATCTCTTTTCCTGCAGTGGTAATTCGATAATACTTTCGGGCCGGTCCTTTTTCCTGCTCCTGCCAGTAGCACTCGATATATTCCTGCTTTTCAAGCTTATGTAATGCTGGATATAATGTACCTTCTTTTATGGAGAACTCATTTCCACTTCTCTTTTCCAGTTCCTTAACAAGCTCGTAGCCATACATATCCCGCTCATCCAGCAGCTGCAGCAGCAAAAGCGATGTACTCCCCTTTACCAATTCTCGATCAAACATATCCTCACCTACCTAGATATTTTAGGTACATAGAAATTCTACTGCTAATCAACGAATTTGTAAAGTGATTAATGAAGTACTTAAAGAGATGATTATGAGTGTGAAAATTTACCTAAAATGTACATACTTTATACATCTTTGGTAAACATATCAATTAATGCTTTACAAACAAAAACGTATGGGAATTTCCCATATGAAAAGAGGAGGAGTAATGATGAATTATCGTCGTTTATGGATAACATTAAGTATAGTTATCATTCTTTCATTTGCAATTTTAGGCTATTACGGAGGTAGGATTTATCAGGTAATGCCTCCCGTTCCTGATTTGGTTGTCACAGAAAATGGGACGGTCCTGTTTACTGGTCAGGATATTAAGGACGGTCAAAACGTTTGGCAGTCTATCGGGGGGCAAGAGGTTGGAAGTATTTGGGGACACGGTGCCTATGTTGCACCTGACTGGAATGCTGATTGGCTTCACCGCGAAGCATTATTCCTGCTAGATAGATGGGGGAATGCTGAGTTTGGTAGTAATTATGAGCAATTAAACGAAGAGCAGCAAGCACAGCTTAAAGCGCGCTTAAAGAAGGAAATACGGACAAATACCTTTGACAAAAGCTCAAAAACACTTGTCATTTCAAATGATCGGGCTGATGCATTTCAATATTTAAATCAATATTATGCTGGATTGTTTATGGATGAGCCGGGCTTTTCTGAGCTAAGAGATCATTATGCCATCCCTGAGAATACCATTAAGGATTCTGAACGGATGAGTGCCATGAATACCTTTTTCTTTTGGAGTACCTGGGCAACCGCAACCAATCGTCCTGGCAGCGATGTGACTTACACAAATAACTGGCCGAACGAGGATCTAATTGATAACAAGCCAACTGGTGAAATGGTTGTTTGGTCGGTCGTCAGCTTTGTGATGCTGTTGGCTGGTGTCGGTGCATTGGCATGGTATTTTGCTGTACAACGGCATAAGGAGCCGCACATTGAGGAAGTGTACCCGGAAAAGGACCCACTACTAGCCTTATCACCAACCCCTTCTATGAAAGCAACGCTTAAATATTTCTGGGTTGTTGCCGCATTATTTGTTGTTCAGATAGCGCTAGGCGTGCTGTCTGCCCATTACGCGGTTGAAGGCTCGGGCTTATATGGCATCCCAATTCAAGAATGGATTCCTTATTCCGTCGTGCGGACATGGCATACACAGCTTGGTATTTTATGGATTGCCACTGCTTGGCTGGCAACTGGATTGTTTATGGCTCCGGCTGTTTCCGGACATGAACCGAAGTATCAGCGGGCATTAGTCAACTTCCTATTTGTTTGTTTGTTAATTATTGTCGTTGGTTCGATGATTGGACAGTGGATGGGTGTCTTCCAAAAATTTGATTTCGCGACAAACTTCTGGTTTGGACATCAAGGCTACGAGTATGTAGACCTAGGCCGTTTTTGGCAGATTTTCTTAACTATCGGTCTGTTCCTTTGGTTATTCTTAATGGGCAGAGCCCTGTTGCCTGCCTTTAAAAAATCTAAAGAGGATCGTCATTTGTTAATGATGTTTGTGATTGCCGCAACGGCTATCCCATTATTCTACGTCCCTGGGTTATTGTGGGGACAGCAGACACATCTATCAATGGCAGAATATTGGCGCTGGTGGGTTGTGCATTTATGGGTGGAAGGATTTTTTGAAGTTTTTGCGACTGTCGTTATCGCCTTTCTTTTTACAAGAATGGGATTACTGCGTACATCTACGGCAACAGCATCTGTTTTATTTTCAACGATTATCTTCTTATTTGGCGGTATCATTGGCACCTTCCATCACCTGTACTTCAGTGGAACCCCTGTGGGCGTGATGGCATATGGAGCTGTATTTAGCGCATTAGAGGTTGTACCGCTTGTCTTAATTGGTTTTGAAGCTTACGAGAATCTGACCCATAGCCGTACGAAACCATGGGTCAAAGCCTATAAATGGCCAATCTATTGTTTCGTAGCCGTCGCCTTTTGGAATCTAGTCGGAGCAGGTCTTTTCGGGTTCTTCATTAACCCGCCGATTGCGCTTTATTATATGCAAGGCTTAAATACAACTCCTGTTCATGGTCATACAGCCCTCTTTGGTGTTTATGGGGTGCTTGGAATCGGGCTCATGCTGTTTTGCTTAAAAGGGTTGACCGGACAAAAGGTATGGAAAACCAAATTGCTTAGCTTTGCCTTTTGGGCAATCAATATTGGACTTGCTTTAATGGTTCTATTAAGCCTGCTTCCAGTCGGACTTTTGCAAACGTGGGCAAGTGTCGAGCATGGTATGTGGTATGCACGCTCAGCTGAATTCCTGCAGCAGGACAATATCCAAACCTTTATTTGGCTCCGCATGATTGGAGACACGATTTTTGGTTTAGGAGCACTGGCACTTGGCTGGTTTATATTAGGATTAAAGACAGGATGGTCCATTAAAGACGAAAGAAATGAGATTAACCAAACAATTGATAAAAATTAGCTGATCAGCGAACAATCACTTCTGATTGTTCGCTTTTTTGTTGTACGCATTGCTTTTATCATCAGTTGTAAGGTTTAGATTAAAATTGAAGTGCTATGGATGATATCTCGGACATATATTTTATAGACATCATCGTCAACTACAGGGAGGCGGACTTATATGCAATGGTATCTTAAAGCACTAAAAAATTATGTTGGTTTCCATGGCAGAGCAACAAGGCAGGAATACTGGATGTTTATTCTCATTAACTTCATCATTGCTTGTCTTTTATCGGTTTTGGAATTAGTCATTGGGATTCCTGGCGTTTTGACAGGAATATACGGTTTGGCTGTATTCCTGCCTTCATTGGCCGTATTGGTTCGAAGGTTACATGATATTGGAAAAAGTGGCTGGTGGTTTTTAATCTCCTTTATTCCATTTATCGGTACCATTGTACTTATTGTATTTGCCTGCCAGGAAAGCCAGCCTGGGGAAAATCAGTATGGTCTAAACCCAAAGGTTGCTTATTAGAATATAGGTATAAAATAAAACCGCCTTGATTAGGCGGTTTTAGATGTAATAAGAAGGTTGCAGCGCTGTCTGCAAACCTTCTTCAATATATGTTTCTTATTTTATTTGTTCAAGTAATTCTTCATACGGTGTTAGGTCTATTCCCTTTGCTTTAAGAAGCTTTACTGCTCTCTCCTGCATCTCTCCAGGTGACGAAGCGATGTACCCCTTAACAACATCTTCTACTGTCACGACTTCCCCTACAACACCATCTAGAATAATCGCCTCTATTTTCTTTTTAGCCATTGGACGAACAAAAACTGGAATTGGTTTAACTAGCTCCTCAAGTAGAGCTGTTGCTCCCTGTTCCCATTCCATAATAATCCTCCCCTTCCAACATCATACATTTAATCAACATAGCTAGTATACAAAATATTTCCTTTTTGTACCATAGTCATATTAATAATGAGGAAGAGGAAAATGAAATCGCTTCTGATTATTTAAACCCTTCTCCAAGAATGGAGGCATCTTTTCTTTCAGCAGAGCCAAACAGCTTTTGTTTAAAAATATTATCCTTTTGTTCAATTAACGCTTCTCGTTTGCCTCTGTATACATATTTCTTTTTAAGCACTTGTTTTTTTTGATTATAAAAAAGGACAAAACGCTTTAATGGCAAATTCGGATTCGTGTTAATCCAATTTATTTTAAAGGAGGCTGCCTCTTCCCATTCTTCAACTGAAAGCATATGGGCAAGGATTCGCAGCTGTTTTAAATTAAACTCAGGAGTCAGTCGCACTTCCCTTTCAAGCAAAAGAGTCGGATCGTCCAACACAGGTGGCTGCTTCAATATGACGTCCTCTTCCTTAATCTTTTGTTCTAATTGTGAAAATTCGATTTTTGGATACAATTTTCCAATCAACTCCTCTTAACATTTAGCATACTAATGTGAACACCTATGAACCAAAATAGAATAAATTATAACATTATCTAGATAGTTTTTGTCTTTATGTATCATAATATACTTTTTAGAAGTTACCAACAATATTGCATATAAGTTCTATAGATGCTAATTTTTTCACACTTAACGATTGTACAATGATTTTTATTGCTAGAGCAACATGATAATCATCCATCTATAAATATTATCTAAACATATCGGGGCATTATTCTCATATTGTCTATCTACAAGCACTATAGCTTCCACTTTAATTAGAAAAAACGCCAGACTCCAATGAGCCTGGCGCTTTTTTTCTGTTAGCTTAATCAAATTCGCCGTCGAATTTGCGTCCGGATTACCTGAGCTCGCTCGGGTAAACTACCTTTAAAAAATCCGTGACATCCGCCGGAGGCTTAACTTCATTCAGCCGGGGTTTGAACCCTCACTGAATCGAAGTACCATTTGCATTCATCCTCCACTTCTACAAGTGGAGGATGAATGCTGAATGAAGTTAAGTATTCCAACGAATAAGCATTCCTGCATGTGTTAATCCGCCTCCGAAGCCGTATAGCAACAGGATGTCACCATTGTTAACTTTCCCTTCTCGAACACCGATGTCAAGTGATAATGGAATAGTCGCTGCTGATGTATTCCCGTACTCTACAAGACTATATAACGTTTTCTCCATTGGAAAATCGGTTTTTTGACAAATCGATTCAATCATCCTTAAATTAGCACTATGCGGTACAAACCAATTCACATCACTTAATGACATGGCCGCGTTTTCTAGAACCTCTTTTATTCCTCTAGGTACAGTGGTAACAGCCCATTTGTATACCTCACGTCCATTTTGCACAAATTTATTCGTATGGATGATGTCCTCTTCAAACATACAGGAGGATAAATCAGAGCAATATAGGTTCTTAGCTTTTTCCCCCTCTGAGCCAAGATGGTATGATAGAAAGCTTGGCTGTTTTTCATCATACTCTACAAGCACAGCTCCACCTCCATCTCCAAATAGAATGCAGGTAGAGCGATCCTCGTAATCCGTAATTTTCGAAAGGGTTTCTGCACCAATGACGAGAATCTTCCTGTGAAATCCGGATGAAATCATTCCGTTCGCAACATGCAGTCCATATGCAAATCCTGAACAGGCTGCGTTAACATCGATTGCACCAGTATGTTTGATTCCTAGCTTTGCTTGAACTAACGAAGCTACACTTGGGGTTTTAAAATCAGGAGTCATTGTGCAGGCAATAATCATATCAACATCCTCAAGGGATTTGTCGTATCGCTCGACTAAGTTCAATGCGGCTTGATAACCGATATCGCTTGTGTGCTCATCATCACGTGCGATTCTACGCTCTTTAATACCCGTTCGTTTCACAATCCATTCATCATTCGTTTCGACTAACTTTTCCAATTCATCATTGGTTAATTTCCTTTCAGGGACATACGAGCCTATTGCAGTAATACGAGCTTTTGATATAATCATTCATTCCCTCCTATTTTCAGAATATTATAACTTAGATTTTAACACTTATTTCTATTAGTAGGTACTAATTTATAAAAATAATTCTGCCCGATTATTCATAATTCCCTTTTCTTACTTTTTGTAGTCATCATTTTATTATTATGAAAATCTCATAGCAAAGTTCGCTTTTCATATCCTAAAAAACAATGCTCTTCATAGGTCTAAAGGACTAACTTGATGCATATAGATAGAATGACCATTTATTGGATGGTAACTCGCAGCTTAGGGGGTATCTAATTGTCCAAGAAACTTGCTGTGGCCATTATTCATGGCATTGGGACACAGAGGGATGATTTTGCGTGGGAAATGGAGGAGAAATTAAAAAAGCAGTTTACAAAACGGCTGAGAAAGCTAAAACCTTCTATTACAGCTCCTGAAGCACAGTTAGTCATAAAGCCAATATGCTGGGCTGATACCTTTGCAGAGCCTGAGGATATTCTTTGGGATAAGCTCAAGTCACTGAAGCTTGACTATCGGCTTTTACGTATTGCCATGGTTCATGTATTAGCCGATGCCATCGCCTATCAGAAATCACCATCTCGTAAAAATTATTATAAAATCATTCATACCCTAATTGATGAAAAACTGAAAGAGCTGGCTGAAGAAACTGGAAATGATGAAGCCCCTTTATGTGTGATTTCTCATAGCCTTGGAACAATCATAAGCAGTGACCATTTTTATGATCTACAGCAAGGGAAACGAAAGGCTGAACAACTAGACAACCCGCTAGTGAGCGGAGAAACGCTAACCTTATTCTATACAATGGGAAGCCCCATCTCCCTTTGGAGTATTGGATATGATGAATTCGATCGGCCGATTGAGGTACCGGCGAAAGGAGTGCAAAAGCGCTTTCCGGATACCGGAGAATGGATAAACTTCTATGACAAAGATGATATCATCGCATTTCCTCTCGAACCATTATATGGAAGTCAATATGTGAAGGATCTTCAAGCTCCTGTCGGGGGATTGCTTACCGGCTGGAATCCTATTTCACACAGTCAGTACTGGACAGCAAAGTCAGTCATCAACCCTATTGTCGATGGTCTCATACGAACATGGTTATCCATAAACAGAGAAAAATAATAACTACTCCTAAAGAATTGAGCATGGGGCTTTCCCACAGCTAAGAGTGTCAGCATACTACACAATGTGCTTTGTATGTCATATCCAACAAAACCTATGTAGACCCAATGCCAGCTCCCTTGTGGGATAGCCTCAAGCTATTATGATTATTATAAAAGACCCACCATTTGCAGACCATGATAGATGCCATTTTCATCTACAGATTTTGTTACATATTTGGCTACTTTTTTTACTCTGTTGTCACCGTTCCCCATGGCTACACTGTTTGTTACCGTCTCCAGCATTTCAATATCATTTAGCCCGTCCCCGAAAGCATATTGCCGTTCTGGTGGGAAGCCCAGCTGATTGACAATTTGCGCAATCCCTTTCGCTTTAGAACCACCCTTTGGCAGAATATCGACTGAAACCGGATGCCATCTGACAAAGTCAAAATCCTGATATTCTCGCTCGTATTGTGTTTCTTCCCCTTCTGGACAAAATAGGAGCGTCTGATAGAGTTCACGTTCTTTATAGAAGTGAGGATCATGGGCAGGTAAACTGTCCAGCTTAAGGGTCCCAAGACTTTCTTTAATATAGCTATGCTCAGGGACATTTGCTTTCATGTCTTCATGGTCCATAAAAACAACTGGATGATTGTTATGAAGAGCCGATTCTGTTAGATGGACCAATGAAGAGATGTTAAGCGGATTGGTATACACCACTTCCCCATTTAATACAACAAATTGGCCATTGTAGCTAACATATGTATGAATGTCTAATTCTTTTCGCAGGTCTTCAAACATAAAAGGTGCTCGTCCTGTTGCGATTGCCACCACATGACCGGCTTCCTTTAAACGAAAAATGGCTTCCTTTGTCGTTTGAGGCAATTCTTTATGATGATTTAGTAAGGTTCCATCAATATCGAAGAAAATTACACTTTGTTGAGTCATTCTTGGTCCTACTTTCGAAGTCTTATTTGATTAATGCTTGCAGCTGTCTTTACACGAGCCAAGCCATCCTTAATCGTTATGAGTGTAACCTATGAAACCCATTTCATGTCAAACACTTTTTTCTTCCTTGCTTTCACTTGGGTAAGAATCAGGCTGTTCGATGATTTGTTTAAGTTCTCCCTCATCCCCTTTAGCATTAATGATTTCTAGTATTTGATTGAGCCCTGCACTCGTTTGGTCCATTTGATCTTTCACCCCTTGTCGGCCCCTTCCTTTTTGATAGTTTTCACTTTCATTTCATGAGATATGATTCCATTTTCTTTCATTTTTTACTAACTCCTAGATACCTATTCTGCACAACAAATAAGAATATTCGTAAAAGTCCATTTACAAAATCGTTTTGCACTTGTTATCATGGAGAATGGATGATAGTGATTTTTATCAGGATAGTACATTTCCTTATAAAATAATTATCTATTATATAAACATAGTCTATGGAGGTTTACATAATGAACTACCAATATTTACGTTGCGAGATTGAGAATAAAGTAGCGGTTGTAACGATTGACCATGAACCAGGAAATAAGCTTAACACGCAGGTCTATCAGGAAATAACACAATTAATGGGGGAATTAGAGATAAACCCTGAGGTGAAGGCCATCGTTCTAACGGGGGCTGGAGATGAAGCATTCGTCGCTGGTGCAGATATCAACGAAATGGTTGATTTGGATACGGTTGGAATGATGAATTTAACTCAAATTACGAGAGTTTCTTTCTCCAGAATAGAGAACCTAACAAAGCCGGTTATTGCTGCCATTAATGGTGAGGCACGTGGAGGCGGCTTTGAACTGGCGTTAACCTGTGATTTACGGATTGCTTCTGAAAAGGCACAATTTGCATTTCCAGAAATCAATTTAGGCGTGATTCCTGGCGGTGGCGGTACACAGCGCATTCAAAAGGTTGTTGGTCAAGGTACTGCCAAGGAATTATTGTATTTTGGAAAATTCATTGATGCACAGCGTGCCTATGAGCTACAGATCGTCAATCAAATCGTTCCTCATGATCAAGTTCTCGCTACGGCGAAGGAATGGGCTTTTGAGCTGGCAGAGAAAGCACCTGTTGCATTAAGAATGATGAAAGCAGCTGTCAATACGGGCTCCAATGTTGACCTTGAGTCAGCCTTAACCGTTGAAGCCGCTTGCTATGACGGGGCATTTGCGACAGAGGATCGTAGAGAAGGAATGGCCGCACGACTTGAGAACAGAACGCCTAAGTATATCGGTAAATAAAAGGAATCAAATATAATAACTGACAGGCCGCTATTCGTTCAAATAGCGGCCCGTTTTATTATTTAATGAATATCGTTTTGTTTATTTGTTTTAAATAGGTTTTTTGATACAGCATTGAGCTTGTTAACAAATCGGTTGAAGCCAAAACCAACAAAGAAGGATATACTGATTTGTAAAAAGGGAGTATCCCCATAATCCGTAAACTCAATAAAGAGGATTCCGCTGTCAATCAGCAAAACAGCAATGACGGCAGTACCAGTGGCAAAAATCGGATAGAAAACATACATTATCCACTCACGATAATTGGTTAATTCCCCTTTCATATAATGGGAACAAAACATATACAGATGCCGTAATGATCCTCCAATAGATCCGGCAAAAAAGTAATACAAAAACACCTCAATATCCGAAACAAAGGGCAGAGACTTCTCCAAAGCACCTGTCCATAACATACCAACCATCATAAAGCTGCCAAAAAATAACAGGGAAAGATATGCTAAAATGAATACTTTTAACCATGTCTTCACTACATCACCCCGCTTTGGATAATCTATCCTATGACACAAGGATATTGTATGTTCCATGGTTAATTATAGATTTCTGATGCTTGAAATTACCCGTTTGGTGCATATAATCAAATTCGCCCGTCGAATTTGCGTCCGGATTACCTGAGCACGCTCGGGTAAACTACCTTTTAAAAAATCCGTGACATCCGCCGGAGGCTTAACTTCATTCAGCCGGGGTTTGAACTCCTACTGAATCGAAGCACTATTTGCATTCATCCCCCACTTGTAGAAGTGGAGGACTTCTGTACCTGCCGCAAGCTTTCGGTACAAAAAACATTTGCTGAATGAAGTTAAAAACATCAACCCCTTATTCGATTTACGTTTCGAATAAGGGGTTGATGTTCTTGGGACGAATTTTTGATGGTTCAAATATCATTTAATATGACTACTACATAATCATGTCAATATAACTTCCATTACCTCTTACAATCGCGATTCCTTTACTTTCTAAATCCTTCCATATCATTCGATCCAACTCATATGGGTCCTTTTTTTGAAGAATTTTTAAATTATTTTCGTTAAATGCAAGCTCATAATATTCGTCTTGATACTTTACGACAAATATATAGTTTTGCAGCTTCATTACCATTACTTCATAGTCGCTATTCCATTCCTTTAATTGATTTTCAATTTCTGTTGCTACATGAATCAAAAAATCTTCTGCTGGTAAGCTTTGAGCCAAACTTTTTCGTTCAGGACCGTTCATGTCCATGTGCATTCTCCCCTTTTATACTATTCTGTAAATTTATATCACAGATTATTAGAATAAATATAATAACAATCCATCTATCGGTACATTTAGCTTTTCACAATCTAATCAAATTCGCCCCGCCGGAGGCTTAACTTCATTCAGCCGGGGTTTGTACCCCCACTGAATCGAAGGACCATTTGCATTCATCCCCCACTTGTAGAAGTGGAGGAATTCTGCTAAATGAAGTTAAATAGTTAAATATAACTAGTCTATATTAATTATTATACAACACCAAATCTTTTGTGTCTTTATAACAGTATAATATATTGAAATTGTTTAAATTCTCTAGCGAAAGTACCAGTCGGTTTAATTTTTCCTTTTCTCCTTAAAGATATTCAAATAATATGTAAATTTTGTCAATTGTATTGAAATAGAGCGAAAATTACTTTAAAATTATAATTAGATATAGAGTATTTATTCACTTCTGTGAATATAAAAAGGGGTGCAGTATTATTTGTATAGGGATAAATTCATAGGCTGCGGCTTTTATTAAGGAACTCTACTTCCTTGCATATTAAGTATCTTACTTTCACAATAGCACCATGATGAGCCGTTCCTTAATTAAACAATTAACAACAATCTAGCTCAGATTGATTTCTACAAGATATTCTCCATTGATCCTACAGCATATGGTTCCGTAATGTAAATGACCCTATCCCTCTTATGTGAATACATGCACTAGCTGCTGCATTCCCTCACTTACAGCTCACTTTCTCTTCCTACCTATTTATTTTCAAGTATTGGTTCCATCTTTTCCTGACGGTATTTTCATTTCATAAAGAAGGGGGCTCAAAGCAATGAGAAAATTCTTCTCCATATTTACAAGCATTTTCTGTCTGGTGTTTGTTATCACTGCATGTTCAGCTGGAACGTCTGAAAAGTCACTCGAATCGATAAAGGAAAAAGGAACGATTAAAATTGGTTCAAGTACAACTGGACCACCGTTTTCTTTTATGAATTCAAAAAATGAACTTGATGGACTGATGATTGATATTGTGAAAGAAATCGCTAAAGGGCTGGAAGTGAAAACAGAGATTCAGGGTATGCAGTTTTCTTCCCTCATTCCCGCTATTGAAGCCGATAAAATTGATTTAATTTCTGCGGGCATGATTATTACAGATGAAAGGAAAAAAGTAATCGATTTTTCCGAACCGATTTATTCTTATGGTGAAGGACTTGTGGTATCAAATACGGATAATACCATAAAAACACTCGATGATTTGGCAGGAAAAAAGGTCGGAGTTCAGCAAGGGACAATCTATTTGGATGGATTAAGCGATTATCCTAAGATTCAACCCCAAACCTATAAATCTATTGCAGATATGGTTTCAGAGCTTCAGAATGGTAGAATTGATGCCTTTTTTGCTGACTATCCAATTATTATTCATATGATAAAGGAAAATCCAGATTTCAAAATTAAATTAGTAGACAGTTATGAACCTATTTGGACGGGTGATGTTGGAATCGGCCTTCCTAAAGAGGTAGATGACTTAAAGAGAGCAGTTAATGATGAAATTAATCAATTAAAAGAAAGCGGGGAGCTTGATGCGATTATTGCAAAATGGGGACTAAACTAATTGAATAGAAAGAATGGGTGATCATATGAATGATTTACTCGGATTCCTTATACCGCTATTAAAAGGTGCTGTTATTACAATTGAGTTAACCATACTTTCATTAGCTATTGCATTAGCCATTGGATTAATAGCCGCTTTCGCACGTATTTCCCATAACTTTTTTTTAAATAAGCTGGCGAGTATTTATATTAGTATTATTCGCGGCACGCCCCTTCTCGTTCAGTTAATGTATATTTACTTTGTTCTTCCGGAACTCGGAATAAAATTATCTGCCTTTTCATCCGCCTTAATTGGTTTGGCCCTTTATGAGGCTGCCTACCTTGCCGAGATTTTCCGCGCAGGAATCAGTTCAATCGGGAAGGGTCAATTGGAGGCTGCCTACGCAATCGGAATGAATTATTCAACTGCCATGAGAAGAATTATTCTGCCTCAGGCTGTCAAAAATGTACTTCCTCCGATTGGAAACTCAGCGATTCTATTATTAAAAAACTCCTCTCTTGCAGCGGTGATTGCTGTAAACGAGTTAATGTATACTGGAGAAAACCTGGCAACATCTACCTTTCGAAATATTGAGATTTTCACGTTAGTTGCGATAATTTACTGGCTCCTGCATTATCCGATGGACCGAGCCGTCAATCTACTAGAAAGGAGGATGAATAATGATTCAAGTCAAAGGCATTAAAAAATCCTTTCATCATACAGACGTATTGAAGGATGTTTCCTTTCATGTCAATAAAGGGGAAGTCGTTGTGATTATGGGACCTAGCGGATGCGGTAAAAGCACATTGCTTCGTATTATCAATTTTCTCCAGATTGCCGATGAAGGTGATGTTATGATCGACAATAAAAAAATTCACATTGATAAAAAGAAAAAAAAGCATCGAAATGATCCGGAGATATGTGCATTGCGAGCAGATGCAGGTATGGTTTTTCAAACCTTTAATTTATTCAATCATAAAACTGTTTTAGGAAACGTCATTGAAGGCCCTATTGTGGTGAAGAAAATCGATAAGGAAAAAGCGATTCAAATGGGAATGGAGTACTTGAAAAAGGTCGGCTTAGAGGGTAAAGAAAACAGCTATCCCCATCAATTATCTGGCGGACAAAAACAACGGGTTGCCATCGCGAGGGCACTCGCAATGGAGCCGAAGGTTATTTTACTGGATGAACCGACATCAGCTCTTGATCCCGAGCTGGTTGGTGAAGTATTAGGAGTGATTAAACAGCTGGCAGAGGAAGGTCGGACGATGATTATCGTTACGCATGAAATGACCTTCGCCAAAGAGGTGGCAGATCGAGTCCTATTCCTTGACGATGGTTATATCATTGAATCAGGTCCACCGGAACAGCTCTTTACGAACCCGCAAACAGAGCGATTAAAACAATTTTTATCTAGATTTTCCATTCAGAAAAAAGACAGTTTTTCAGCTTGAGCACATGTAAAACGGAGCCGTTCCAAATGTAAAAAAAGAAACGGCTCCGCTTATTCCCTCTAGAAAATTCCTCCAGCCATAACCGCTAATCCAACAGCCACCATGATACCTATTCTGGTAAAAACAAACTTCATCCTTTCCTTAGCTTCCATCCATATACCACCTTTTTTTAGTTGTTACTTTAAATATATTGTAAATGTGGTAATTTTATGAAATTTAATTGGGGTATATTGACAAAAAGATAATCCAGGATGTAAAAAATGATCCCTGCCACCACGAAGTGTTAACAGGAATCACTTTTCTAATTAATAAACATCACGCTGATAACGGCCTTGCTTTTGCATATCTGTTACAAAGGCTTCTGCTTCCTCTCGTGACATCCCGCCTTCTTTTTCAATTACGTCGATAAGTGCACTGTGGACATCCTTTGCCATTCGTTGTTTATCACCACAGACATAGAAATATGCACCGTTTTGAATCCACTCATACAATTCTTTACTGTTTTCAAGCATTTTATTTTGAACATAGACTTTTTTCTCTGTATCACGGGACCATGCTGTATCAAGCTTTGTTAATACACCATCCGCTAGATAAGATTCCAGCTCTGCCTTATAAAGGTAATCTGTTGCTTCATGCTGGTCTCCGAAGAATAACCATGCCTTACCATCCGCTCGATTGACTGCACGCTCTTCAATAAAAGACCGGAATGGCGCAATACCTGTACCAGGACCAACCATAATAATGTCCTTATCCCCTGTTTCTGGCAGATGGAAGTGTTTATTTGGCTGTACAAAGACTGGAAGAGTGTCTCCTGGCTGAATCCGGTCAGCTACCTGAACAGAGCAAACTCCTTTACGATCACGTCCATGTGCCGTATATCGTACGGCTCCGATGGTTAAATGAACTTCATTCGGGTGTGCAGCGATACTGCTGGCAATGGAATAAAGACGCGGAGTCATTTTTCTTAGCATAGAAATAACATCTTGAGCTTCTGCCTTCCATGGACCAAAATCACGAAGCATATCTAATAGATCGCGTCCGTTCGTATATTCCTTTAGTTGGTCTGCATTTTCCACAAGAATAAGCTTTTTTAACTCTTCATTATCGGTTAATTCTGCTGCTTGCTGTAGTATTTTTTTAGAAAGAAGTGTTATTTCGAAATAAGATGTCAGCGCTTCCTGTAACGGTAGCGTGTCACCTTGTTTATTAATAATTACTACACTTTCAGAATCCCAGTTCATTTCAATAAGGATAGCTGATACTAACTCTGGATCATTGGAAGGTGCCACGCCAAGAGCATAACCTGGTGCATATGTAAGACCAGAGCCTTCTAATGAAATTTCAATATGTCTTGTTTCTTTTGCTGAACCCTCTCCATTTAAGTTGAAATTTTTAAGCACCTTTGCTTGAAATGGATTTGTTCTTGAATATGTGCTTGGAGCTTTTTTATTTTCAGAATTTATTACTGTATTTTGCATAATCTCACCTCAAAGAATAATATAAAATTCTACCATCAATAGGGTTGCTTCGACCTATTCCCTTGTCATATCAGACGTTGTGGAGTATGTCGAATATTTAGTCTACTTCGTCCCCAATTGATAACGATTGCACAATAACAGACAGAAATCTTACTGCCCGTTTAGAGTTAGATAAACATAGGATAACACAAGAGGACAAATTCCGATATATTTTTTCGTTCAATTCGAAATTATTTATACGACAGAATTCGCTATTTATATAGTCATTATACAAATATGCTTATTTTTCCTCAATAAAAATGCCCAAATTGAAAGACTCTAGTTATTTTTTCATCTTTAATACGATCCACTCTGTGTACTAACCACTTTTCTGTACTATTCAGTATTTGTCAGAACAAAAATAATACCCCTCTAAAATCTCGAGGGGTTTATGACATGGTTAGCTGTATCGATTCTGCTAAAAAAACCGTTTCTTCCAAAAAATGACTGCTGTAATACTAGACAAAATAAAGGAAATAATAATGGCAATAATAAAAGAATATTGGTGCCCTTGAAAAGGAATCGGAACGTTCATTCCGTAAAAGCTTGCTACCATCGTTGGCAGCGAAAGAATAATCGTGATAGACGTAAGAAATTTCATGACGATATTAACATTATTCGAAATAACTGAGGCAAAAGCATCCATGGTTCCGCTTAGAATGGACGTATGGGTCTCAGCCATTTCGATTGCCTGCTGATTTTCAATAATAACATCCTCTAGCAATTCCTGATCATCCTCATACATCTTGAGATAATTGCTCTTTAACATCTTTTGCATTACGATATTGTTGGATTTTAATGAGGTTGTAAAATAGACTAAGCTTTTTTGTAAATTCAGTAAGGAAAAGAGTTCTTTATTTTTCATCGATTCATGAAGCTCTTGTTCAATCGCATCGGTTTTTTTACTGATTTGCTTTAAATATTTCAGGTAGCAGGTAGCCATTGAATATAGCATTTGAAAGGAAAACCTTGTCCTTTTATAGGTGTAGAAATTCTTAACCTTCCCTTCCGAAAAGGCATGAAAAATAGGATTGTCCTTCAAACAAACCGTAACAAAGCAATTCTTCGCAATAATCATCCCTAATGGAATCGTATCATAAATTGCCATATCATTTTTGTCCATTGACATTAAGGGGACGTTCACAATGATAAGAATATGATCCCCGTCTTTTTCAATTCTAGATCGTTCCTCTTCATCCAAAGGGTCTTTGATTAATTCACACGGAATGTCTAATTTGCTTGAAAGATAATCAATTTCCTGTTTAGTAGGTGCAATAACATGAATCCAGCACCCATTGGCAATATTTTCAATTTCACGAATAGTACCCTGTTCGTTTGATAAATAAATGTTTAACATGGTAAAACCTCCTCTAGTTTGAGGAAGTCAAAAATCTCAGCCATACACAGTTGAATTTTTACCAGTATTCAAACTTGTTAGGAATGGTTCATTCATGACTTCCCCTTTGTTCGAATCGGGTTCTGGTTCGTTCACATATTGACTACTCATAAAAACTCAACTCCTCATCTAATAGATTACTACCTACCATATTGTACGTTATTATTCCGAGTTTGTAACTAGTAGAATTAGCATTCCTACCGATTCCATTAATTTTCCCTTTTTTAAATTCTCAATCACCCATCCACTGTTTATTCCACAACAAAAAATGCTAATCGAATTGATCGATTAGCATTTTTTGTTTTATTGATTCCCTTTTTTCACCCAATCAGCTATAGTTACCGTCCGCTTTGCTTGATGCTTAACGGCTGCTTGAACGTCTTCAATCATTTTACCATTTTGGTCAACGGTTACACTTGTTCCGTATGGATTACCTCCCGCTCCAAAAAGGACTTGATCTGTATAACCAGGTGTAGCAATAATGGCACCCCAATGCATCATAGATGTATAAAGGGATAATAAAGTTGCTTCCTGACCGCCATGTGGATTTTGTGCCGAAGTCATAGCACTAACTACTTTGTTAACTGTTTTACCTGTCGCCCAAAGTCCACCTTGAATATCTAGAAATTGTTTCATTTGTGACGGCATATTGCCGAACCGAGTTGGAATACTGAAAATAACGGCATCTGCCCATTCAATATCGTCACCAGTGGCAACAGGAACATCCTTTGTAGCTTGAACCGTATTTTTCCAGACTTCATTTTTTTCGATAATGGAAGCGGGAGCCAGCTCTTCAACCTTTAATACTTTAACCTCTGCACCGGCTTCCCTGGCACCCTCTTCAGCCCATTTTGCCAGCTGATAGTTTGTACCTCCCATACTGTAAAAAATCACGGCTAAGTTTACATTTGACATTTTTTCTGTCCCCTTTTGTGATAAATTTCAAAACAGCTTGGATAGAAATCTCATTTTACTCAACTCCTATTATCTCTAACCTCTGTTGTCCTTATACGTAACCATTGAAAATAGATAGGTGTATTCTTTTTTATGACAATGGAATAATGTATCTTATTTTTACTTTCAACTAAATATTCTTCAATTCGAGACATTTAACCTAAAAAAGGCGTACTAGTACGCCTTTTTATCAATCGTTTAGACAGTCTTTCGTTCAATTAATTTTACTTTGATTTCTTCGTGTTGTGATTGATGATGACCGATTGCCTGTAAAAAGAGTTTTTTCCCTATTTCAACCAAGGGAATCTCTAATGTGGTGATATGCATAATTTTAGCTATTGGCTGATTATCAAAGCCCATAATAGCTAGATCTTCAGGCACTCTTATTTCTTTTTCCTTACAAAAGGTAATCATTCCAGCTGCTACAATGTCGCTTGTCACTAGTAATGCTGTTGGCGGACTCCTCAGTTCCCTTAGTCGTTTTACAATCTCGACCCCATCCTCAAAGTTATAGCTATCATAAAATATGTAATCGCAGTTATAGGCTTCATTTATTTTTTGCAGAAAATCCTTATAGGCTTCTCTCCTTTGTTGACTACTGGTTCCAGACCGTCTACCAAGACAAAAACCGATTTTATGATGGCCTTTACGATGTAAATACTCCAGTGCTTTAGAGAAGGTTTGATAATGATTAATATAAGTGGAATAAATATTTTTCCCCTTTGCATCCTCGCATAAAACAATCGGACCATATGCTGCAAAATCCTTAATAAGCTTCCACTCACATTTTCTCGAGCAAATGATTAAAGCATCAATCTGCTTAAACTGCAGCATTTTTAACGCTTCAATTTCCCGCTCCTCGACATAATTTGTTTGAATCAAGACAAGCTTATAGTTGTATTGAACAGCCTCATTGGCAATTCCTTCCACTAATAGGCCAAAATAGGGGTGGTTTATATAAGGTATAACGACCCCAACCAGCAGCGTTTCCCCTTTACTTAAGTGAACGGCATTTAGATTTGGCTGATAATTACATTCCTCCATCGCAAGCATGACCGCTTTTCTTTTTTCATCGCTGACATACGGATGGTCATTCAATACACGTGATACTGTTGTAACAGAAACACCTGCCATTTTTGCAATATCTTTAATATTTGCCATAAAAACACCTACTATGGACATTTCTTTTTAGATTGATTTTCTGATGGTCAGTATAGGACTAAAGAATGCTATTCGTCTAACACTGCGACGGCACGAACAGGTGCACCATCTGCATTTTCATACTTCAATGGCAGTGCATAAAAAGTGAATAGCTCGGTGCCAATTTCCCCTAATTTCGTTAAATTTTCAATCACAACAATGTCAGTTTCTATAAATAGTTTCCGATGGATGGTTAAATTCTCGTCGGAAATGGGGTCGATTCCAATAACATCGAGACCGACACCCTTTTTCTTAGTGCTGATCAAGTAATCTGCCACTTCTTCCGTAATCGCCGGGTACTCTCCGAAATAAGTATCTGTTCCCCAATATCTGTCCCATCCCGTATAGAACAAGAGAAATTCCGCTTGATCTGCCTTTGTCCTTACTTCATCAATACTTTCCATAGAAATCCTTTGACCCTCTTTCAAATGACTGCAATCAATAACCAATCCTTTACCGATGAATTGGCCAATTGGAAGGACCTCTAATGTTGTACGATGTTCAAAAATATGGGAGGGAGCATCCATATGGGTTCCAATATGTGAAAACATTGTCAGCAGTGTCTCCTTGAAGCCATCTTCCTCATATGTATTAGCCACCTCTAATTTCGGTGTTTCCGTACCTGGATAAACTGGCATGTGTTCAGAAATCGTGTGGGTTAAATCGATAATTTTCATTTTAGACCTCGCTTTCTAACTTCAAGATAATAGTAACATTGACCATCCACCATTCACAATCCTATGCAGAATGTGGATTGGCTTCTCAAATAAATATTTATGGTAGCCCTTTTTCGTCCTTTTGTGAAACGAGTTTTACTATTTTCGCATAATTTATAAGAAATAAGCTTGTAGGAGGTGAATAATATGACTAATTCTGGTACTTTCAGTATTTTCCTTGGCTTTTTAACAGGAGCTTTATGGTTATACCTTGCAGTATCTGGGATCCTTACTAGCTTTTTAGCATTACTTGGACTAGCAGGAGTACTAGTAACCATTATTAACGTCTTAGTTGCACTTGTAGGCTTCCTTGCTTTTCTCGTTTTTGGATATTACGTTTTCAAAAGAGCGTGGCACTCTGCCCGCAGCTAAACATGCAGTCTAGCAAAAAACAGTCTCTATTTTATAATAGAGACTGTTTTCTAAGTAAGGCACAGCAAAAAGTTGGTCCTCTAAGTAGAGAACCAATCAAATCCATTATAGGAAACCACTTAAAGTGTTTCCGATTCTAATTTAAAGCCTTCTACAACAACATCCTCATCTACCTCGAGCAATAGACAGCGTTTCCCTTCAAATGTAATATATTTAATGTATTTCAAATCACTAGGTCTGATGGAAACATTGGCCACCTTGGTTTCAATTTTAATGGTTTTCGGAACTAAGCTGCTTGCTTTGAATTCATGTGCTTCATCATCAACAACGGCTTTGAAGGCATGCTCTACTTTAGCCGTGTTAACATCCTCGACTCCGCTGACCGTTAAGATTCGTTCAATGTCTCGGTGATCAAGCATTGGAGCTTCAGGCTCTGCTCGTTCCTCTTTTTCTTCCTCTTCCTTCTCCTGAAGCATTTTATCAATTTCACCATAAACATTCGAAATAACCCTTGTGTCCACTTCATCCCCGATGACATTCTTTAGAATGAGCTCGAAGCAATCCTTTTCTTCAGCAGCTGTGATAAATTCCTCACAATTAAGAACTTCATCAATAAAGCCAAAATCCGGTTGATTCGCTTTACCTGCTGAGTAAAGAAGATGATTCACATCCGCGGAATTGTCAGAAAAGGCAGGGAAGAGAAAGCCTGATAATGGTGATGCAATATTGATGATTGGATCTATTGTATGATTTGGCTTAAATTCCTTCTCTATATAATCAAACAGCAGCGTTCTTTTCGGCTGATCAATTTTATTTAAGCTGCAAAGAATAAATTGGCTGGAGTATACCTCGTCATCACCGCCTTCATCTGATTCCATATCGCGTTTGCGGGTTGGCTTTCGATACTCCCCGCGGATAAATGTCACCACGGTATCAAATTCATAAATAGTATGCGTGAACATTTTCATAACGATTTCAAGCATATGTTGTGTCCAATCATCTGTTGTATCCGAATGTAACCCTTCGTAGAGAATGGTCTGTGTACTGTCCTCTACATCTCGCTTAAATTTCAACTCAAACAATTTAGAATCTAGCTGGCCAGTCAAAACCTTTTTAAAGTTTGCTAAGAACAGCTCTTGGATTTCCTGCTCTAGCATTTCAAAGGGCTGGCTGACATAGTGGTATATCTCACCGGATTCACTCTTCACATATACATTAAAAATTTCTCGAATATTTAACTTATAATTATCTAGTTTAAATTCCTTACGGATATTAGCAATGTCTTTTTTATTCATATGTATCAACTCCCATTCCTTGATTATACTGTTCAGACAATAAAATAGTAATACTTGATATTTTTCGTTTTTTATCAAATAGGTCGGATCACAAAAAACACAAAAAGACGTATTATCTCCTAAATTAATACGTCTAATCTCATCATAATAGCTTGAATATCATAAAACCAATCCAAAAGGGTCTTCCTTTGGAACATCCTCCCTGTTGCATTTTCCTAATATTTACTTAACTTCCGTAACTTCACTTTCTTCTATTTCAAATAATTGACTAAACTCGTTCACGACCATATCGATCGCTTTTAATTCACCAACAAGCACCTGCTGTATCGACTCAAACTCTGGTTTATCAAGTTGCTCCATAATGGTGGCACGTTTCACCTTCATTCTTTCTAAGAAAGCAATGGCTCTTCCGCGTCGAAATGTTTTAGCTCCATGATGATGCGAATGCCCCTTTCCTCTATGACCATCACGTGGAATTCTTTTTCGGTCGTTTAATTCATTGTTATTCATCATCAACCCCCTGTATCTGTATACAAATGTATACGAATTAATTTATCCTAAATGTATACAATTGCATACATAAAGTCAATGAAAATTCTAATCATTAATTAACCTTTTGAAAGTGTTGAATATGCAGTTAGGTAATAAATAACATGGTTCTTAATAGAACCCAAAAGGAAAAAATCCCAAAGAATCTAGTATCTTTGGAATTTTTCTCTTTCTATGTTTATTTAACTTTATTCAGCAAATGTTTTTTGTACCGAAAGCTTGCGACAGGTACAGAAGTCCTCCACTTCTACAAGTGCAGATGGTACTTCGATTCAGTGGGAGTTCAAACCCCGGCTGAATGAAGTTAAGACTCCGGCGGATGTCACGGATTTTTTAAAGGTAGTTTACCCGAGCGAGCTCAGGTAATCCGGACGCAAATTCGACGGGCGAATTTGACCTTAACAAATCGCAGTCTTTTTCTTGATTCCTACCCGGTCCTTCGCTTCTACTTTTTTTATATATTCGGTTGCAAGAGGGACCTTACAGGCTGTATTTCCAACATCTACTTGGACTTTACCAATGGATTCTGCCACCTGCTTCGCTTCTTCTGACAGCTCTTTAACATAGGTACCCACCGAAATAACAAAATTATTCATCACATACCTTACTCGGTTCCGCTCTTGGTGAACCGTCTCCTTCACTTGATTCAATAACGATCTTATTTCAGGAATATCCAGTTGCTCATCAGGGGTAATGGACAGGTAACTGGCATAGGTGCTCCAGCCACATACAGCAATCATTTCATCGTCTGATTTCATCCATTCCCGTGCCAAATCAAGAGCATATACACTTTCTGCAGCTACTCCGGCTACCGTATATTCTGCAAGCATGTACCAATAGGCTTTTTTGACCCAGTCCTGTAATGTCTCCTTTGAAATGAGCTTCGGATTTACCGAAAGCCCGGCCAAATACATCGCATCATGAATACCAGAGTCATATAATTCCAAGGCAAGCTCGTGGTCCTTTTTCACAAACTTCACCAGTTTTTTAAATCTCCGACTTTTACGCCAAAATTAGGCTCCTTTATACCATGATTGGCAAAAACACGCTTTGTCTGCTCAGAGCCTAATTCCTTAAGCTTTTGCATGATATCCTCATAATTCATTCAGTTCACCATCCTTAGGTAAATTCTATTGCTTTTGGCATTTTATCATGAGAAATGTAAATGGAGGCTTATTTTCCTTATTCTTATGCGGCTCCACTATTTCTGAGATCTCTAGCAAGCCATAGTCTCCAAACTCCTGTCTAATAGAGTCCGAATCATAAAAAAACATTTTGACCCCTTCTCTTATTTGAAAATAGTCTTTATCTAGCTGTATACCCTTTCCATACATCGGGGCATCCTTTGAGATTGTTGTAAACACCATATATCCATTTGGCTTTAATTGATGATAGCAATCACGAATGAATTTCTCTCTATCACGATGATTCAACAAATGAAGCAAGGCATAACAAAAAATACCATCGTACTGCTTCTGATCAAAGGGCATATCGGTAACGGAACCATGAAAAATAGGAAAATCCAGACCACTTTGCCTTGCTAATTCAATCGCTGTTTTCGAAATCTCAATACCTGTTACATTTATTCCGTTGTCGATAAAAACCTTTGCATTTCTTCCATATCCAATACCTGGAATAAGTAAATCCTTAACTCCCTTTTCAAGGAAAAAGTCCTTGGTCAGGATGGCAGAGTCTGAGGGTTCAAACCCCCACATCATTTGATTTTCTACAAAGCTTGATTCCCAGAATTCAGTCATAACCTATTCTCCTTTTCTAATATTAGCTCTCCAAAATTAAAATCCTGCTGTTTTTTTATTCAGCTTCAATTTTCATCCAACTTCCTATTATTTACATCCGAGGCCTTTCTTTACCAATCAGTCAACTACTATTTTTATCATAACCATGCTATTGCATCCATAAGAAGCTTTTGAATCATGATTATTTGTTTATAATAGCAGAAATGATCCTTTTTAATTAAATCGATTCTAGTAAAACTATACCATTTACGGAATCTCGTTTATTTTCGAAAAATTAGGAACAATAGTGGTATAATAAAAGGAGAGATAGATTAAAATATCGGATGCAATTTCAAGGGGGAATTTTGCATGGAATGGTATTTTAAAGTTATCCAGGATTATTTAGGCTTTCATGGCAGAGCGAGCCGAAAGGAATTTTGGATGTTTACCCTCATTAACTTCATCATTGTCCTGATCCTTTCTGCAGTGGAACGTCTTGCAGGTATTGAAACGTTATTAACTCTCCTCTATGGCTTAGTCATCTTCTTACCTTCCTTAGCTGTTTCCGTTCGCAGGCTGCATGATACAGGTAGGAGTGGATGGTGGTTCTTAATTTCCTTGATTCCATTCATCGGAATTATCGTCCTCATCGTATTCTTGTGTATGGACAGCGATTCATACGAAAATCTGTACGGGCCAAAGCCTGAACCAACTTTAGGGCAGCTAGCTGGTCACCTTTAATGGATGTGAATGAAATGGGGCAGACCTACCCCATTTTTTTGTTTGACTTTTTTCCAATCGAGGTACTTTTTTTCAAAATTGGTCTTTCATCCAACCTTAACATGGTATTTTTTTACTATTTTAGGAATATTAAATTGAAATAATATTTTAAAAGATTATAATTTTCAAAGATATAACTCATTGAGAAAGGAGTGCCGTTATGAAAAAAAATCATTCCCTGCTTATACTCATATTTGTACTATTATTAGTTTCCGCATGCAATTCAATGGATTATGAAGCAAATATGAAGGCTGGAATCAAATCCGCTAAAATTCAGAGATATGAAGAGGCTCTTGAGTCATTCAAAAAAGCAGCCCAAGAGGATAATACAGATGAGGTAAGGCAGGCAATCACGTATACCAAGTATATGAAGGATAGTCTAGAACTATTTGATAACGGAGATTTTCCCCAAGCTCTTTCAACCAGTCAAAAAATATCAACGACAGAGGAAACAAGTGAAATTCTTGAACTATTAAAACCGCGAGCCCTAAAGCTACAGCTGGAGGCAACAGAATTACTGAACCAATCCGTTGCCGAAGTGAAAGACAGTCTTTAATTTTACCACTAAGAGGCACAGAGTATCCCGTGATAGCCTGTGCCTTTGCCACAAGAACTTACACTAAAATCTCCTACCTTTTACTCCAACCACTCCTTTCGACTTCTTTTCGCTTATCAATTTGCATATAGTGATAAGACTATGATTTCATTGCCACTGTCATACCTTAAAGTCCCAGTTAATCTTATTGTTATGAGTATAAAGTTTGGTTCTACCAACAACGAAGGATGTGTGCATATTGAATTTGAAAACGTTTCTTCAATTATATGAGGATTTTTTACTTGATGGCGAGAAAAAGGGCTGGACGATTGAGATTCTTATTAAGGAATTCGGTAATTACCTTGCATCCATCAAGAATCAAGCAGGGGTAGAGGTGCAATTTTTTATCGAGCTGGATCTAGAAAATAGTGAAACAGTTACTCAAACCATGAAACAAAGTAATTTAAATTATGGTGTTATTCGGCAGAAGGGGGAAGGAGATGCTTTTGCCTATGAAGTATTGGATTCCTTTCATCAATATTGGGCAAAGCATTCCTTAAAGCGCAAAACATATTTCATCTATAATAAACCTTAACTACGAATGGCTTTAGCTATTCGTACCCGAAAAAATATCCCCTTCTTTGACCGAAAAATTTCGTCCTTTCTTATTTGCTTGATTCTCCAGATATTCATTCAATAAAAAAGCGATTCTTTTATCACGAAGAATCACTTTTTTATTGTCTCTAATGACTGTCAATTGTGTAGTGTTAAAAAGTAAAGTCGTCATATTGAGAGTATTTTTTTACTTTATCAACTAAATATTGCACGCCGTATAATATGTAGGCTTTGTAGTGCAGATAGAAAAAGAATTGCATTCGAGTCAGTCCATTTAGGCGGATGATTTTTAGTTTTTTCAAGATATCCATTAAAATAAAGGCAAACATTCCATCAGCGATCGCATTCAATGTGATAAACTTTTTAAAATTACCATAGGAATATTTCAGTAACCACATGGAAAGGGGCATATATGGACCCACACTATATGGAAGTTCATCTCTGATAAATGACCTTCTCCATTCATAAAACTTCCACCATCTCCTCTTATGACCATAGAGATGATTGATGATCTCAAAAATAACAATAAATATGCCCGCTATAGAATATCGCTTGAAGCTGCGTTTTCCGATTAATAATAATGATAACCACGGAATAAATATGATTAGCACATTAAAGATTGAGTGCCTCTTTGTTGCCATAAATGTCTTCACCTCAGCCTGCTTGATCAACTCTTCATAAGGATATCCAAAAATAGTAAAAAAAACACACAGCAAAGTAATGACTAAGCAAAATAATTATCAAAGCCGACTAAAATCGTAAAAAAGCGATTCCCATTAATGGCAATCGCATTCAAATTACTTATGTACATTGTCTAATCTTCAAAATATCCGCCTATACGACTAATGCCTTGATTAGCCGCAAAGATCATGGAATCGAATAGCTCCTGAACGGTAGGAATTGTATCAATGAGACCGATCACCTGCCCTGCCCATCCGAAGCCCTCTGTTTCAGAGCCCTCATAGATGAATTTACAATTCGCTAGCCCGCTAATCATTTCTTTTAGGTCTTCATATGTTGCACCTTCCTGTTCCCGTTTAATGATATCGAGGGCATAATCGGTTTTCAGAACTCGTCCGGGTGCACCGAGCGATTTTTTTATAATGGCGGTATCCGTTTCCTTTGCCTGAAGAATCGCTTGCTTATAGTTCTTATTTGCATGAATACATTCTTGTGTGGCAATAAAGCGGGTTCCCATTTCAATCCCTTCAGCTCCAAGAGCCAGAGCAGCAAGCAAGCCTCGTCCATCTCCAATTCCTCCACTGGCTAGGACAGGAATAGAAATAGAATCAACCACCCTTGGAATCAGCACCATTGTCCCAATATCATCACGGCCAATATGTCCACCGCCTTCCTGACCAACCGCCATAACAGCATCTGCGCCAAGCTCTTCCGCTTTTTGTGCCTGCCTGACGCCGGAAACAAGAACAAGCGTGCGAATGTCTTCTCCTTTTAATCGTTCCAAAACAGGCTGCGGATTCCCTCCGGTAATCGAAATGGCAGGTACCTTCTCTTCTATTGCGACTTCAAGTAGGTCCTGATAGTTCCCGTCATGTCTTGCAATAGCAAAATTAACACCAAAGGGTTTCTTTGTAAGGGACCGGACTTTACGAATTTCCTCACGCAGCTTATCCTGTGTCCGTAATGTTGCTGCTGTTATTTGTCCAAGTCCGCCTGCATTTGAAACGGCAGCTGCCAGCTCGGCATAGGCAAGGTAGGCAAGTCCTCCCTGCACAATTGGATATTCAATCCCCAAAATATCTGTTACTCGTGTTTTCAAACGTTTCCCTCTCCTTTTGGCTATTTAGTGGTATGTGGATACATATTCGACTAAAAAAAGAGGAATCCTGTTAAAACAAAAAAACAGACTCTACAAAGAGAGTCTGTTTTTAGCTTTATTAAGCTTTTTGTACGTTTGCAGCTTGTGGTCCACGTTGTCCTTGTTCCACGTCAAAAGTAACCGTTTGACCTTCGTCTAAAGATTTGAAACCTTCGCCTTGGATAGCTGAGAAATGTACGAATACGTCTTCTCCTGCTTCACGCTCGATGAATCCAAAACCTTTTTCTGCATTAAACCATTTAACTTTACCTGTTTCCATTATTGTTGCCTCCTAGTGTGGTTATCCACACAATATGTTACTATCCTTGCTCAAATACTTTAGACGAAAAACAAAATTCTCAATCTGATGTAGAACAAAAATAATTCTTCTTAAGAATAACAGATGGTTAAAGAAAAAGCAAATCAGGTTTTCTATTTTCTTAACTTTTTTATGCAACCTCTCACAGGAATGGCTTTTATATTACAGAATAAGGGATAAAAAACATCCTAAATTTAGTGGGTTTTTATCCCCCTTTTGCCTTAATAATAAACGATTGTTCTGACTAAATCCTGAATGCTTCCGTCTTTTGCACTTCTGGTGTATACCCAAAGCTCACCCGTATTTACAGTAGGGCTTCGATCAAAGGGTAAAGTACTTTTGAAGGATCCATATGCAGGCGCACCTATATCCGCCGTGGTGAAACGCTCGTTTGATACAATAACACCGTTCGCATCCCTTAGCTGATGCAATACATTAGCTTCAAACGCTCTTGCCTGCCCTGCGATTTTTTGTCCAGACACCACTCTTGTTCCTGGTAAGGGGTTCCATACAACCATATTTCTAGAGGTGTTGAGAGGAAGTATTATGTGGTAACCCGGCCAAATAACATCTGCTTGAAATCCTAGCCGCCCTTGATTCGCACCCATGATGCTTGAAAGAGGGATTCCAAATCTCTGTGAAATCAGGAATAAGGAGTCCCCCACTTGCACTTCATAGATAAAGACTGGAATAGTTAATAATTGATTGGGATAAATCATATTAGGATTTTCGATAGAGTTGCTTCCAGCAAGTAAATCAACATAGGTTCCAAATTGATAAGCAATGGAGTTTAAAGAATCACCTGTATTTACAAGATAGGACACCCTTCCAGATTTGGTTAGATTAGGAACAAGCAATAAATCACCAGGATAAATAAGACCTGGATCGGTAACCGGCGGATACAGATGATTAATCCTCATTATTTCTTGAGCTGAACTACGAAACCTTTGCGCAATTGAAAAAAGAGTATCTCCTAGCCTAACGGTATACATTGTATATTTCCTCTTAATAATTGGCATCGTTATCACTCCATTTTTGTTTTCTATAATCCAAAATAAGAAATGAAATGGCTTTATAATGTATTCACCCAATTTATTTCTGTTACTCACGATCTATTTCTACTATGGTGATATGCATCAATCTTGCTAGAATAATATACTCACGATAAAATAAAATTTTGCAAACAATAATTTTCATACGACTATGCATTTTGCAGAATCTTAGGAGGATAAATATGAACGTAATTGAGGTTCAAAATTTACGGAAGGAATTTAAGTCGTATTCAAGCCGAGCCGGATTAGCTGGGGCTTTTCGCGATTTATTTACAAGAAATTATAAGATTCATGCTGCCGTTGATAATATCTCCTTAACCGTCAAACAGGGAGAAATGGTCGGATATATAGGAGAAAACGGGGCTGGAAAGTCAACAACGATTAAGATGCTGACAGGCATTCTAACACCGACATCCGGTTCCATCCTTGTAAACGGAATGAATCCACATAAGCAGCGGGAGGAATTTGTTAGAACAATCGGAGTCGTGTTTGGACAACGGTCACAGCTTTGGTGGGACATTGCTGTCCAAGAATCGTTTCGATTATTGAAAAAGGTATATCGTGTATCTGATGAAGACTATAACCGACATATGGGTCATGTCATTGAAACGTTAGAAATCGGCCCATTATTAGATAAGCCTGTACGAAAGCTATCACTCGGTCAGCGCATGCGCTGCGAATTAGCCGCCGCCCTTATACACAACCCTCCCCTTCTCTTTCTAGATGAGCCAACCATTGGACTTGATGTACTAGTAAAATTGAAAATCCGTGAGTTTCTAAAGGAAATAAACAAGCAATATAAAACAACGATTCTGTTAACGACCCATGACTTAAGCGATATCGAAGCCCTTTGTGAACGGGTTGTTTTATTGGATGAGGGAAAAATCATTTATGATGGAAAGCTCAATCAGCTCCAAGCGCATGCGGTGGAGGGAAAACTGGTTGAATTTGAATTTTTAGCCGAAATAGCGGGTAGCAGGCTGCCTGAGTTGGATCATGTTCAATGGGAACAAAAAGATGCTACAACATGGCTTGCCTATATAGATGGAGACGAACAGCTCGTATCTCAATTAATCAGTGTAGTCGTGCAAGGGAACCCAATCAAAAATATAAAAATCAATGAAATTTCTACTGAAGAGATTGTCCGCAAGATTTATGAAGAAGGAATGGCCCTCTCATGAGTATGTATATTGAAATGATTCGGGTTCGTTTTCTCATGATGCTTGCATACCGGACAAACTATTACAGTGGCATTCTCATTTACAGCATTAATATTGGCGCCTATTATTTCTTATGGTCTGCCATCTATGGCGGCAAAGAGGAGATTCAAGGCTTGTCTGTTCTGCAGATGACCACCTATGTGGCCGTCTCTTGGATGGCGAGAGCCTTTTATTTTAACAATATTGACCGTGAAATTGCCGCTGAAATTAAGGATGGGAAGGTTGCCATCGAAATGATCCGTCCCTATAACTATTTAGGGATGAAAACGATGCAGGCCCTTGGAGAAGGAATCTTTCGCTTATTATTTTTCTCTGTGCCGGGTCTTATTATTGTGGCGTTTATTTTTCCAATCAGCTTTTCTGCCCATGCGACAACTTGGATGTTTTTCTTTGTTTCGCTCGTGTTCAGCTTTATTGTGAATACGCAAATCAACCTACTGACAGGCATTATGACGTTCTTCTTATTTAATAATGCAGGGTTAATTCGCGCGAAACGGGTTGTGATTGATTTGTTCTCAGGGCTCTTGCTTCCCATCTCGTTTTACCCGCTGTGGGCACAAAATCTGATGACCTATCTACCGTTTCAAGCAATCAGCTATGTCCCTAGTATGATTTTTACAGAAGGCTTTACCGGTCAGGAGATTACGAATGCGATTATGCAGCAAGCAATTTGGGTCTTGATTCTGCTGATTCCGATTCGCCTTTTATGGTCGTTAGCAAAAAAACAATTAATTGTACAAGGAGGCTAAAGTGTGTTTTACGTTTCCATGTTCTTTCAATACGCCTCTCAATATTTAAAAACAAGGTTTACCTATCGTGTCGATACAGCGGTTGAGATTCTTTCAGATTTATTAAACCAAGCCGTCAATTTAATTTTTATTTTAGTTGTCTTTGGTCATACCTCGCTGTTAAGTGGCTGGAGCCGTGACGAGATTATTTTTATTTATGGATTCTTCCTTGTTCCCTACGCATTATTTAATTCTTTTTTTAACATATGGGATTTTAATGAGCGTTATATTGTAAAAGGAGAAATGGACCGTGTCTTGACTCGGCCTGTGCACAGTCTGTTCCAAATTATTATGGAGCGAATGGAGCTTGAATCGTTATTCGGGGTCATTACAGGGATTGCTGTAATGGGGTATGCTGGAATGAATCTAGGTTTAAGCTTCGCCTGGTATGATCTTCTACTGTTTCTTATCATGGTGATTGGCGGGATGTTTATTTACGCCGGTATTTTTCTTTCAATCGCCACGATTGGCTTTTGGTCGGACAGCCGCACCGATATTATGCCAATGATGTATAACATCAGCAATTACGGGCGCTATCCAGTCAATATTTATAATAAAATCATTCAGTTTGTCCTAACCTGGATTCTACCCTTCGCCTTCGTCGGCGTCTTCCCTGCTTCTTACTTTCTAGGAAGAAATGAATGGTATGGCTATGCTTTCTTAACCCCTGTCATGGGTACTGTGTTTTTTGGCTTGGCTGTCTTTCTTTGGAATACAGGGGTTAAAAGATATCGCGGAGCTGGGAATTGAGGATACGAATATAATAACAAGAGCAAGGTTTTATACGAACCTTAGCTCTTTTTTTATCCAGTCTGTCAGAATCCTTAATACAATAGGTAATTTATATGGAACTAGTATCGAATAATTAATTTTCTGTATGCATATTCCTTGCTTGATTGAATAAACCTGCATGATAATTGAGAAGTTAGTAAAGGTTCATATTATTGTATTGGTAACACAACCGTAGCTAACCTTGATTAAGGATAATTCCTTTTTTAAAATAATTATAAATAAGGATTGACTTTTCTCTTTTTATAATTGATAATAATAATCAGTTGATAACAATTATAATCTAACTAAACAAAAACGTTTGGAAAGATTATAAACATTAGTCATAAAAATATTCAGGTGAGGTTTACTTATTAAAGCAAAGCATAATAGGAAACATTAAACCAAGCCTTGACTTTTTATTATAAGGAGGAACTTTTCCATGTTACTTGATGCAGATATCAAAGCCCAATTAAATCAATACCTTCAAATGTTAGAAGGGCCGATTGTACTGAAAGTAAGTGCCGGAGCTGATGAGGTTTCAAATAATACAATTGAACTTGCAAATGAATTAGCTTCTATGTCAGATAAAATTACAATTGAAAGAACGACACTTCCAAAAACACCAAGCTTTAGTGTGAATCGCCCTGGCGAAGATACTGGCGTTACTTTTGCCGGTGTTCCACTAGGTCATGAATTTACTTCATTAGTTTTAGCCCTATTACAAGTAAGCGGTAGAGCACCGAAAGTGGATCAAAATATCATTGATCAAATTAAGAAGATTGAGGGCGAATACCATTTTGAGTCATATATCAGCCTAACCTGCCATAACTGCCCTGATGTTGTTCAAGCATTAAATATCATGAGTATTCTTAATCCTAATATTACACATACTATGATTGATGGTGCGGCATTTAAAGAGGAAGTAGAAAGCAAGAACATTTTAGCTGTCCCTACCGTGTACCTGAATGGTGCAGAATTTGGCGGCGGTCGTATGACGATTGAAGAAATCCTTGCTAAAATGGGAACCGGTCCAGATGCGTCTGAACTGTCAGATAAAGAGCCATTTGATGTATTAGTTGTCGGCGGTGGACCAGCGGGTGCTAGTGCAGCTGTCTATGCAGCCCGTAAAGGAATCCGTACCGGTATTGTGGCTGAACGCTTCGGTGGTCAAATTATGGATACATTAGGAATCGAGAACTTTATTTCGGTCAAATATACAGAGGGTCCAAAGCTTGCTGCAAGCCTTGAAGAGCATGTAAAAGAATATAACGTAGATATTATGAATACACAACGTGCTAAACGCTTAGAGAAAAAAGATTTAGTTGAAATTGAGCTTGAAAATGGAGCTGTTCTAAAAAGTAAGGCCGTGATTCTTTCCACTGGTGCTCGCTGGAGAAACGTAAACGTGCCTGGCGAAGCTGAATTTAAAAACAAAGGTGTGGCCTACTGCCCACACTGCGATGGTCCATTGTTTGAAGGCAAGCACGTGGCTGTAATTGGCGGCGGTAATTCAGGTATTGAAGCAGCAATTGACCTAGCGGGTATCGTAAAACATGTAACCGTTATAGAATTCTTACCTGAATTAAAAGCTGATTCCGTATTGCAGGAGCGCCTTCACAGTCTGCCAAACGTAACCGTTATTACGAATGCTCAAACAAAAGAAATTCACGGTAACGAGACAGTAAACGGCATTTCCTATATCGATCGTGAAACAAATGAGGAACACCATATTGAATTAGAGGGTGTATTTGTTCAAATTGGTCTTGTACCGAATACAGATTGGTTACAAGGAACGGTAGAGCTTACCAATAGAGGCGAAATTATCGTCGATGCTCATGGTGCGACAAATGTACCTGGTGTATTTGCTGCCGGAGACTGCACAAACAGTGCCTACAAACAAATTATTATCTCAATGGGCTCTGGTGCGACCGCTTCATTAGGTGCCTTCGATTACCTAATTAGAAATTAATTCTAAAGCTAGCTGAGAATCAATTAAGTTTCTGCTCCCGGCTTATGCCGGGACTTTATTTGCCAGCTTTCTCATAAGACGACAATAATTTACAGAATTTTTATGTTTATACAAGCATTAATTAGCTTTTTATTATAAAATAAAGTAAATTAGCTTTTTATTTGACAAACATTTAATATTTATAGATAATAATAATTAGTTAATAATTAATTTAGTTAATAAGTCTTTTAGACTTGATTATACAATTACATTTAGGAGGAATTTTACTATGTCTCTAATTGGAAAAGAAGTACAACCATTTAAAGCCCAAGCATTCAAAAACGGTGAATTTGTTGAAGTATCTGAGCAAAGCTTCAAAGGTCAATGGAGCATTGTTTGCTTCTACCCAGCAGACTTTACATTCGTATGCCCAACTGAACTAGAAGACCTACAAAACCAATACGACGCTCTTAAGCAATTAGGCGTTGAAGTATATTCTGTTTCTACAGATACTCACTTCGTTCATAAAGCATGGCATGATACATCAGAAACTATCGGTAAAATCACTTACACTATGATCGGTGACCCTTCTCACGTAATCAGCCGTAACTTTGATGTTCTAATCGAAGAAGATGGTGTTGCTGACCGTGGAACATTCATCATCGATCCAGATGGCGTTGTCCAAGCTCTTGAAATCAACGCTGGCGGAATCGGCCGTGACGCAAGCACACTTGTAAACAAAATCAAAGCTGCACAATACGTTCGCAACAATCCAGGCGAAGTTTGCCCAGCTAAATGGCAAGAAGGCGGCGAAACTCTTAAGCCAAGCCTTGACCTTGTAGGTAAAATCTAATAACCATAACTTAATGTTATTTACGAAAAAGAAAGCTGGTAGCATGCCAGCTTTCTTTTTTCTGTTTCCCTTTCGGCCATAAACCATCATACCAGTTGAATTTCTTAATAAGCATTTAATACCGTATGCTCATCCACTAACAGCCGAGGCTCGGTTACAGCTTGAATATCGTCTACTGTATACCCTTTCGCCACTTCCACCAGCTTTAAACCCGCGTCAGTGATATCGATAACTGCTCTTTCCGTGATAATTCGGTTGACAACCCCTTTACCTGTTAAGGGAAGTGAGCAATGATGGACAATTTTTGCCTGGCCGTTTTTATTGGTATGGTCCATGATGACGATAATTTTTTTCGCTCCATGAACGAGGTCCATCGCCCCACCCATTCCCTTTATCATCTTCCCTGGAATCATCCAATTCGCAAGATCACCTGCTTCAGATACCTCCATCCCACCTAAAATCGCGACATCTATATGTCCACCACGAATCATAGCAAAGGACTCAGCACTGGAAAAATATGCTGCACCCTTGCTTGCGGTAATTGTTTCTTTCCCTGCATTGATTAAATCAGGGTCGACCTCTGATTCTTTTGGATACGGACCAATGCCTAGTAAGCCGTTTTCAGATTGAAGGACGACCCGTTTATTTTCACTAATAAAATTGGCAATGAGTGTCGGCATCCCAATGCCAAGATTTACGTAATTCCCTGATTCAATTTCCCTCTCCGCTCTTTTCGCAATTCTCTCTCTTATACCTAAAGTGTTTTCAATTGGTGTACTCATGCCCTTCCCCCACTTTCTGTACGGTTCTTCTTTCAATCCGTTTCTCTTTCCTACATACAACTAATCTTTGTACATAAATACCTGGCGTTACAACATGTGAAGGAGAAATATCCCCCATCTCCTCCACCTCTGCGATGGTCACAGCACCAGCAGCAGCCATAATCGGATTGAAATTTTGCGCTGTTTTGCTATAAATTAAATTTCCCATTTCATCGGCTCGTAAGGCAGATACTAAGCTGAAATCAGCTCTCAGGGCTTTCTCAAGGAGATAATCCTTTCCATCGAAGGATCGAACCTCTTTTCCGTCTGCCACAATTGTACCGACCCCTGCAGGTGTGTAGAAAGCGGGAATCCCAGCTCCTCCAGCACGAATTTTCTCGGCTAAGGTTCCTTGAGGCAGGAGCTCTACCTCAATTTCTCCTGATAAAAATTGTCTCTCAAACTCTTTATTTTCACCTACATAGGAGCTAATCATCTTTTTAATCTGTTTCCTTCTTAATAAAATGCCTAGCCCCCAGTCATCAATGCCACAGTTATTCGAGATGACGGTTAAGTCTTTTACACCTGTCTCTGAAAGGGCTTGAATGAGGTTTTCAGGAATCCCGCATACCCCAAAGCCCCCAACCATGATGACAGCACCGTCGTGTATATCCTTCACTATATCCAATGCAGTCCTGCCTATTTGTTTCATTCTCTCCCCTCATTTCACTACTATTTTCAATCACTCACTTATACTATTCCTTGCTTCACAAGACTGAGCTAAAAATAAATAGAGGGAAACCCCTAAGGGTCTCCCATCTTAAGAGAATCACTGCTTACCATCTATTTAACGGCTGGCAATGGTTTCTTGAGCCATTCATTATAGAACGTATCAATATCCGGTTCGAAATCTAACAGAATTGGGTACCAAGGTGGAACCGCTTCAACCTCGAGCTGTGATGCACACTCAGGGCAATAATATTCGCGAATCACCTGCCACTCAGGGTCCGGTGCCATTAATTTTGGATAGATTTCATTCATTTTTTCTTCTGTATCTCGGACGAAAATTTTCGCATGGAGCTTCCAATTTTCCCGATAATCACAGAATTCATGGCCGCAATCGCATTTTACCATCCGATCACCGTTTGCCTTTTGTACAATATATAGATGCAAGCCGTATGGAAGGAGAATCGGGTCATCCCATTTCACACGATCCTGTAAGACTTCACGGTAGATTTCAAACCGCTCCGGGTCCTTATGGCTTGTCATCATATCCTTTAACTGGTAAAACTCTAATGTTCCATCAATCAACTCAGCAATTCTTTTTTTATCGTATTTTGCCATAACCTTCACCTCTTTGTTCAAATTAGATTATTTTTTCTTTTTGAATCGATTGATGTGTGCCCCAAGTGTTGGTACACCTAAATCCTCTTCATAGATCATCCAATCCTCTGGAATACTCCAGAAATCCTTAAACTCATTTGTAAACTTTTCACTTAAGGCAAAGCTTTGAGCGTACATATGCTTCACTTGGATAGCGGCGTCTTCATTCATGATCTTTGTTCTTTCGCCCTCCATCCACTCTTTTGTCGGCTGGCTGCGCTCTAGACGCTGCTTGCGAATACTCTTGCGCTTTTCTTTTGTCGCTTTCAGATCAAGCGTATAAACACCATTTTCTTCAGTAAACGCACAGCCATATACCTGCTCTGCATAGCGAAGAAGGATATATTTTTCATTCAAATCGGATTCAACCTGCTTTGGATCACGCTCAAGCGGATCTCCAAATCCCGGACCCCCACGGAGGTAGTTCATAATCACATCGTAATCACCAAACTGCTCCTGCGTCGATACCGCCTGACGATCACGGTAGACAACCTCCGCCTCCATGTTTTCCTCGAAGGTTGGATTGTCAGGGTCGACATCCCCGCCTAATGGGATTGGAAGTCCTTTATCAATTCGCTCCTTGATATTTGTTTTGTTCGCCTGGAAGCGATAGCCTGCAGATGCTGGATAGCCTCCCATGAGCCCGCAGTCTGTCGCCATGACACCGGCACCGGCCATAAACATTGTCCATTCCTGTGCACCCCAGCCTAGTCGAAGCGATTGCCAGCCATTTCCACCGCGATATTTACCCGCTCCGCCTGACCCAGGTAAAATTTGTCTTCCTAGGAAAATAAGCGGTTCTAAGAGCTCCCAAATTTCCATGTCACCCATATCTCCCTCAGGGTTCCAGAGGGCAGCCGAGTGGCTGATTCCATCCTGAACCGCACTAGCCCCGACACCACATGCGGAGGTCTCAAAGCTGTTCATCGCGGATAACTGACCATATTGATCGTAGCCTCCACCCATCAGCCAGTTAGAGGTATGGGCATTCCCTGCATTCACTTCCTCTAAATAACCACGGCCAAAGTAGGACCGGCTTAAGCCGCGCCAAAGCGGTGACCATGCCGCCACAAGCGCATGCCAGGTATTCGAATGGGCAGAGCGTATATCATCTGGGTTAAACCATGATCCATATGGAATGCCAAATTTACTGGCGTAATAGGCTCCATCATTGATACGGTCATTCGGGACAAGGGTTTGGGAAAGCATAACCCAGATGCCGCTTGTAATCGAAACCGGTGTCGCATTGAATGGATGCCAGCCCCAACGATTTGCACCTTCAAAATCAATTTCAAATTTAGCATCCTTATGAACGGTAATTTCTGATGGTGTATGGATAATCGTGTTCAATTTGGCAAAGGATGGAAGATCTAAATCCTTAAATGGAACGTCAACAAAGGATGCTTGTCGATATTTACCCGGAATAAGCATCGTTTTGACTTGGTTGACGAAGCCGCGGCGTCCATCCTCAATAATTTCACGCATAAATTGTTTATAAGCGTCGACGCCTTCCTCTTTGATTACATCTAAAACAAGATCACGAATCATGTGACAGCCAGCCACACGAGTCTTCTCATCTAATGTCCAGTATTTCACCGCACGTACAGAACGTGTACTTTCAAGCAACCAGTCCTTTGATAACGTATCATTTTGACCGATTTTTCGGCACGTTACCTGATAGCCATCATCATATCGCTGCACAGGACCCATTGGCATACTTCCCGGTGCAGAGGCTCCTGTATCAATTACGTGTGTCACGCCTCCGGCCCAGCCGACAACCTCTCCCTCCCAGAAGATTGGTACCAGTGTATGAACATCACACGTATGAACGTTTCCGACATGGTTATCGTTATTACAGAAAATATCCTTATCCGCAATCCCTGGATTTTCCTCATAATCGTTTTCAATCATAAATTTAATCGCTGCACCCATCGTTCCTACGTGGATAATAATCCCTGTGGAGGTAACAATCGAATCGGCTTCAGGGGTGTACAAGCTAAAGCATAATTCACCTTCCTGCTCAACGATTGGCGATGCGGCTACCTTTTTCGCCGTTTCCCTTGCATGAACCACTCCGCCGCGGAGCTTGGAATAAATTTTTTCAAAGCGGATAGGGTCACTTTCCTTAAATGGAAGGGTTTCTAAACCGGCATAATGGCCTGTATCCCGACTGATTTCATCCATTTCCTTCCGCATTTGCTTGAGCGTCTTTCCATCCCAGCCAATCCCTTTTTTCTTTCCTTTAACATCTGCAAATGTATTTGCCAAATTGGGTACCCCCTTGAAATTTATTAAAAATGGAACTTTTTACTTCAATTCTCTTAAATGAAAGATACGATTTTGATCGAGATAAGCTTCAAAGCCTAGCGGAACGACCAATGTAGTGGCTGTGGATTCTAGAATCGAAAACGCTGAAATCCGGTTGCCTGGCAGTAATTTTTCCATTTCATAAATATCAGCCTGGAGATACTCGCCATTCCAATAGATTTGACGATTACCTAAGAAGGCGTCACGCGGCGGTGTCTCACCGGCTAATGGCTCCTGTGGGATTTGCGGCTTTGCCACTTCAACCACGCCGCGAACAATCGCACCTGTAATCGAATAGCCAAGCTCCGGTGAAAGCGCTGATTTGGCATAAACTCTGGCATATGTTTCTTCAAAGGTTTTGACAAGACTTTCCCAATCATCCGTTGAACGGAAGGCTGAGATTGGCGCCTCGATTTCAAGGTCATTTAATTGACCCTGGTATTGCATTCTATAGAGAAGACGGAAATCCACATCCTCCGGCTGATAATCATTTTTCCTAAATTCCTCTGTCACCTTTGTCTTTAATTCCTCCCACGCAGCCTGCAACTCTCTTCCAGCGAGAAGAACATCGGAATCCTCTGCCCCGTCATCCACGTTAAGATCCAATGTTTTGTCATAACGATACTCGAAATCTGCTGCCCCACAGCCAAATGCCGAGAAACCTGCTGCCCAGGCTGGAATAAGAACATCCTCAAAGCCAAGTCCCTTTGTATAACCGGCAGTGTGTAACGGACCGCCGCCACCGTAGGAGAAGCAAACATATTGTGAAGGAGAATAACCTTTTCCTAGAATCATAGATTCGAGGTAGTTACGAAGCTGTGATTCTAGCAGCTCGATAACCCCGTAGGCTGCATCCTCTACTGAAAGCCCAAGCGGGTCGGCAATTTGTTTCTTCACCGCTTCATAGGCCTTTGCCTTCGAAAGCTTGATGACACCGCCAATGAAATTATCTGGATTGATGAGACCCAGAACGACGTGACAATCTGAAACGGTTACAGTGTCTAAACCGCCTTCAGGGTTACAAACTCCTACACGTGAACCGGCACTGTCTGGTCCAAGTGTAATATTTCCATAGTTCGGATCAATACGAACAAAGCTTCCTGTACCCGCACCGGTTGTATCCATTGATACAAGAGGCAAGGACAATACGAGACGCGCCATATCAGGACTTGCATTAATTGCTAATTCTCCTTGTGTAATTAGACCAATATCAAAGCTTGTTCCGCCAATATCGGAGCAGGCAACATTTTTCAAGCCAAGCTGCTCGGCTAGGTATTTGGCACCCACCATTCCTCCGATTGGACCAGATACACAGGTTCTTGCCAATTCATTAGCTTTAATAGAGATCGTACCGCCGTGACTGGCCATAATCCTTAAATCGAAATCAGTCCCCGCTTCCCTTAAGGCTGTATCAATGTTGGCCAGCGTTTGACGAGAAGGCTCGGCCGCATAGGCCTCAACAATCGTTGTATTGGTACGGTGAGATTCCTTACGCACCGGATAATAATCAACCGTGGCAAACACTTTAATGTCTTTATTGGACTTTGCGACAATTTGTTCTGCGATATCACGAATCTTTCTTTCGTGGGCAGGATATTTATAGGAATGCAAGAGGCTGATGACAATCGCTTCTACATCCTCGTCAATTAATTTTTGAATCGCTGGTTCAATTTCATGTTCATAAAGCGGAATGACTACGTTACCAAACAAATCGACCCTCTCAGTAACGCCAACCGTCCATTTTCTTGGTACAAGCGGCGGATCAAAGTGATGGGTATTGATGTGAATTTTGTCCGAATAGGAATAGCCAAGAAAGGACTGCAATCCGCGCCCCATTCGATGGTTATCCTCCATCCCCTTATTCACAATTAATCCCACACGTCGTCCTACCCTTGAAACAAGACGATTGAGCATAGCCGTCCCAGAATAAACCCCGGCTAAAAGGTTCGGGAATTCGTCCTCCATTTTCGCATCCCATTGGCTCAAAGCATCTCGAGCAGAGTTTAATAGTCCAATGTGTTCATCCATCGGAGTAGTTTGTGCCTTCCCGACGACAAAATCTCCTTTTTCATCAATAATAAACGTGTCTGTCATGGTACCGCCGGCATCAATAGCTAGAATTTGAGATTTGGCCAAATAAAACGCTCTCCCTTCAATTGAAAGTAAATGGATTTAACAGCAATGTATGTAAAAAAGACAGTCATATAATTGCTGTTACTCTTTTACTTGCAAGGAGCGTGCCAACACATAGGATTCTCTCATTTTTTTAAAAATCTTATTTTTGATTCCCAAATGCTAGATTTAGTTAACTTCATCGTTAGGAAAATCGATGGAAAAAATACGATAGATGTTCTTAAGTTAAAGTGGTGCAATATAGAGTCGAACAAACTGTAGCGTTTTGCAACACCTGTCGCGCTACAGTTTGTTTCGTGAAACAGGTAAATAACAGTTGATTTCATCGATGGGTTTGTTTAATATTTTAAATATACTGAATATTAAAAATATTAAACAAGACTATTCTCTCACTTCTTCGCACAGTATTTGAGTTACATTCCTCTTTTTTCATGATTATCGGTGAAAGATTATTACTACATATAGAAGGAGGTTTCATGCAAGTTGGAAAACCCTTTTCTCGCTATTTTTTCCACACAGGATCTATCGAATAAAGTGAGTGAAATCAAACATAAATGGGAAGCCTTCATCACAAATCCTCACAATAGTGAAAATTTACAAAAGGCTGTCCGCCAAGAAATTCTAAATTCATGGAGCCGTTGTCAATCAAACGGGATCAATCCAGAACAACAACAGGCGAGAGCGGCATTAACCTCATTTGAACTTGAAGCACTACTTTCAGAATCTGACCTTTATCATGCAGCGAAGCCGATTATCGATAGTATTTATGATAAATTAATCGGGACCGGCTATTTAATTACTTTAAATGATGAAAGTGGAAAAATGATTTATTTAAAAGGGGAAAAGGACCTTATCAGAAAAACAGAAAAAGTAAATTTTTTACCTGGAATGGACTGGAGTGAAAGTGCAGCAGGTACAAATGCCATCGGGACAAGCATTGTATCTAAAAAGCCGATTCAAGTTTTTTCGGCCGAACACTTCTGTGAAGGCTTCCACCCTATGACCTGTTCCGCATCACCCATCATACATCCCTATACGAAAAATGCTATCGGTGCCATTGACTTCACGGGATTTTGGCCAAGCACACAGCCTCACACGCTTGGGTTAGCCGTTTCCCTCGCCCAAATGATTGAACAGCAGCTTCTGATTATGTATCGAAGAAAATATTCTCAGCTTGAGGACTATTACCATCAATATAGTGGTAAATGGAGGGATCACGCTGCCCTTGTTATTAGCAGTGAAGCCGTTCTGGTTAATGGCGACCAAGCGTTATTGACTGCCTTACATTTGAAGAAAGAAACAACCTTCGATAACCATTTGAAAATGAAAAAACTACTACAAAATCCAGCTCATTTCTTTAAACAAGCAGATACATTTCAATTCATCCATTTAGACCCTATCGTGATTAATAATGAAGAGATTGGTTATGTTGCCCTTTTAAAAAATAAAACCGAAACAGCCTCAAACAGTCTGCACGAATCAAGGCATCACCAGTTGATTGGTGAGTCTGCGGAACTGAAGGATATTTTATATAAATGCCGCCAGATTTCATCAGTCACTACACCAATCTTGTTAACCGGAGAAACAGGGACAGGAAAAGAACTAATTGCCAAATACATTCACGATGTAAGTACCAGATGTGATAAGCCTTTTATCGCGATTAATTGTGGTGCCATCCAGAAGGAGCTGATTGGCAGCGAACTATTCGGTTATGAAAGCGGTACCTTTACCGGTGGAAAAAAGGAAGGAAAGAAAGGAAAATTTGAAGAAGCAAACGGGGGAACGATCTTTTTAGATGAAATTGGAGAAATGCCCTTAGACCTCCAGGTGCACTTGCTACGAGTTCTTCAGGAAAAAGAGTTTACAAGATTAGGCTCTTCCAAAACGATTAAGACAGACGTTAAGGTGATTGCCGCCACACATAGAGACCTAGAGAAGCTGATTGAAGCTGGATTGTTCCGCAGCGATTTATTTTTCAGGCTGAACGTGATTTCCTTTCATGTTCCTCCCCTATCCGAAAGAAAGGCAGACATCCTTCCTATCACGAATCACTATTTACATGTATTTGCCGAAAAATATCACAAGCCTATGCCTTTCCGTTTAGCAGAGAAAACCAAGGATTTCTTTTTAACCTACAGCTGGCCAGGCAATATTAGAGAATTAAGGAACGCCCTCGAGCATGCTGTCATTTTTAGCCTTTCAGCGAAAATTGAACAAAGTGACTTACCTGCCTATCTCGCAAGCTTTCACATACAGACAGAATCCAGTAAAACCGAACATAGCAGCTTATCCATTATGGAAAAAACAGAAAAGGAGCAAATCAGAAAGCTATTGATTCAAAGCAAATGGAATATCTCAGCAGTGGCCAAGGAACTGAAGGTCGCTAGGTCCACCTTATATCGGAAGCTCAAAAAGTATCAATTGCAGGAGGTGGGAAATGCTCCTATCTAATGAACGAAAATCCCGTTTATACCCGAAATAGAAGCAGGCATGTGTCTGCTTCTATTTTAATCAAGTAACACCGGAATCGGTTTGTCCAAAATCAACTTATTCTCGGTATAGACGATATCATAGATTAAAATCTGTAGAGCAAAGCAATGAGGCAAATCACACTTCCCTGTTGTATGTAAGTTTATAATATAAAGATACTACATATGGGGGTAAATAAAGTGAGTAAATCCAATTTAACAACGATATTTGACCAGATCGGTGCAGAAAAGATAGAGGAATTAGTGCTAGCTTTTTATCCAAAGGTATACAGTGATCCGGATTTGAGTCCGTTATTTGAAGGGGATATCCAGGAGATTATGCGAAAGCAACGAATGTTTCTTACTCAATTTACAGGTGGTCCTGCCCTCTACAGTCAGGAATTTGGACCTCCTGCGATGAGAGAGCGTCATCTCCCCTTTGAAATTACGCCATGGCGGGCACAGTGCTGGCTGCGTTGTATGAAGGAAGCGTTTGAAGAGGTTGGACTTAACCAGCAACCAGCAGGAGTGCTTTTTTACAGCAAATTAGAGCAGGTCGCAGGAATTATGATAAATTCAGCATAATTCATTCTAATCAAGAAGACCTCCAATACAAGAGCGAAACCTTGCTTGAATCGATGGTCTTCTTGAGCATATGTAAAATGTAAAGATAACATCCCCTTTTGTCTAGTACAGTAATACGATTTGACAATCAAATTCGCCCGTCGAATTTGCGTCCGGATTACCTGAGCTCAATAAACTATCAAAAAAAATCCATGACATCCTCCGGAGGCTTAACTTCATTCAGCGGGGTTTGAACCCCACTGTATGGCAATAATGCTATGCTACTACTGTGCACGTCGATATTGATATTGCTTCCATTGATATAGGATGAAGCAGCCGATGCAAAAGCCTAGGATGGCGATGAATGCTGCTAGGGCTACCATAATTGTAAAGATGTTGCCTGCTGTATTCCAGCCTAATAAGAAGCTAATAAATCCTGCTCCTAAGCAAAAAACGGCTATTTTCTGATTAAACTGCTGCTGCTCCCAATCCTCAGGGATATAGCTTTTAATCGGTTTTTTGAGAAACTTTTTTGCTAGCTGCATAATTGGATTATAGCCAAATAGAATTCCTGATAATCCTGCGAGAAAAGGAATCAATAAGATCCATTCCATTTTCGTAATCCAGGTTAATAATACACTAATTACGATCACGGATTGATTCGTTTTCACAAGTGGTCTTGGAATGGAACGAGGCATTTCGGACATAAAATCACACCTTTCCAATTGGATTTATATATTATATAACCTTTGTAAATGATTGTCACGAAAAGTGCAACAAAAAACCAGCAATGGTAGTTTCTTACCCATTGCTGGTTTTTATCAAGATATTTGAAATGTAACAATCCTTTACTTCACATCTGCCAGCGAAGAGCGAAAGTGCTTTTCAAGCTGACAATAAATTTCCTCATTGGTTGCTTCAATAACCTCCAAGTGCTGTGGTTTATTGAATAAAGCTTGAATTTCTTCCGGATAGGTTTGTTCAATCTCACAGCGCTCAATCGCTTCATTGAACTTAGCCGGATGTGCTGTTGAAAGTGTAACACACACTTCCCCTTCCTCATTACATGCTTCATATGCCGCAACCCCGCAGGAGGTATGTGGATCTAATAAATAGTTCGTAGCCTTAAAGTACTTACCAATTGTGTTCAAGCATGTTTCACCTTGAACACCGTGTGCTGCAAAATCGGCTTGTACTTGACGAAGCTGCTCTTCGTTGACCGAAATTTTTCCGTCAGCTTTGAATTGCTCCATGATTGAAGTAACAGCCTCTGCATTTTCCCCTAAAAGATAATATAGATAACGCTCAAAGTTGCTGGCAACCTGAATATCCATCGAAGGACTGTAGGTGCTATGGAACTCACCCGGCTGGTAAACTCCCTCTTTAATAAAACGCTCTAAAATATTATTTTCATTTGTAGCGACAATGAGCTTACCAACTGGCAGACCCATTTTCTTTGCTAAATAGCCGGCAAAAATATCGCCAAAGTTTCCGGTTGGAACACTAAAGTTAAGAGCTTTCATGTCTTGTTCCTTTGCCACTTGGAAATACGCATAGAAATAATACACGGTCTGTGCTAAAATTCGGGCAAAATTAATAGAATTAATCGCACGAAGATGGTATTTGTTTTTGAAATCCAAATCAGCGAAGATCTCCTTAATGATGCGCTGTCCATCGTCGAAGGTTCCTTTAATCGCTAAATTTAAAACACTCTCATCATCCACCGTTGTCATTTGTAGCTCCTGCACCTTACTTACTCTTCCATGCGGATGAAGAATACAAATGCGGATGCCCTCTTTTCCTCTCACACCCTCAATCGCAGATGCACCAGTATCGCCGGAGGTAGCCCCAAGAATATTGATGGTTTCTCCTGTTTTCTTCGCAATATAGGAATATAAATTTCCTAAGAACTGCAGTGCCACATCCTTAAAGGCAAAGGTTGGGCCATGGAATAATTCTAATACATACATGTCATCCTTCAGCTTAACAACTGGCGTTACTTCAGAAGCACGGAAGGTTCCATAGCTCTTCTCAATTAATTCCTTTAGTTCGTTTTCCGGGATTTCCCCATCCACATAATAAGAAATGATTTCATAGGCTAATTCCTGATAGCTTAGCTTGGACCATTCCTGTAGCTTCTCTTCCGGGAATTGCGGAATTTGTTCCGGAACTAACAGTCCTCCATCCGTAGCCAATCCCATTAGAACTGTATCGATAAAACCAATTTTACTTACATTTCCACGTGTACTAATGTATTTCATAACATCCTCCAAGAATAAAAAAATATATTCCTATCGTCACCTAAATTCGGTTAAGAGTCAATAAGAATTATACTGAAATACCTGAATAATTTAAAATTCTCGAAAAGAATCTACCTCCTACTCCTAAATTTCCAAAATCAGGTAGTAATTGGCTAACCAATTTGGAATAGTTCATGGACAACCATCATAGGTATTATGAATACCTACCAATAATCTAAAAATAAAAATGAGGTGGTCCAAGTTTTTGCTAGAGTGGCAGCTATGATAATCGGAAGTATTCTGCTTGGGATTGGGATTAATGGATTTTTAGTTCCTCATCAATTACTTGATGGGGGTATTATTGGCATCGCTCTTATTCTTCATTATTATTTTGATGTCCATGCAGGACTTTGGTCGGCATTACTAAGTGTCCCATTAATTATTTACGCATGGATCAAGGATCGAAAACAGTTTCATGGCAGCTTTTATGGGATGATTGTGACGGCTGTTTTTATTGATTTACTTGCCCCTTTTCAGTTTTATCTCCCCATTTGGCTGAGTGCGATTCTAGGCGGTGCCATTTGTGGAATAGGTGTCGGCTTAATGCTACGCTATAAGACAAGTACAGGTGGAACCGACCTAATCGCCTATTTTATTGCAAAAGCAACACCTTTAAATATTGGCTTTCTTATTGCCTTCATGGATGCGTTAATTGTTCTGCTTGGCTATCAAACCTTGGGCCTCCAAAGTGTTGTTTTCTCAACGATAACGATATTAACTGCTGGCTTTCTTGCGTCCATCTGTTATGAGGAAATGTAACGGAAAGGGGATGATCCCTCATTTCTTCCTATTTTGCTCTTTAAGCTTCATCAATGAATTGTCATCATAATTTCACCATAATGTAATCATAAATTTAATAGACTGCAATCTTTCTATGAAATAATTATGATTTCGACAGTCTATTCATTTAGGTTATATCTGACATAAAGGTGGTGAAAGCTTGTCACGAGCAAAAAAGAAAAGAAAAATCAGATGGGGTAGAATTCTTTGTGCCTTCTTTTTTCTGGGTGTCTTTATGGTTGGTCTTTTCCATATCATCCAGTACATAAGCGAAACGATTATAGCCTTTAACCAGCCGCTGAAAAAGATAGAGCAACAACATCAATCATTTCAAGGTGAGGTAAAGCATCAAAGCCTAGAGCCTGTTAATATTCTTCTATTAGGAAGCGACACCCGTGGCGAAGAACAGGCCCGCACGGATACGATTATGGTTGCTCATTACAATCCGCAAACCCATCAGGTAAAGCTTATCTCTCTCATGCGTGATATGTATGTCTCGATACCTGATTATGGCCAGCACAAATTAAATACTTCCTTTTCACATGGAGGCCCGGATTTACTACGAAGCACAATTAAAGAAAATTTTGGGCTTGATCTTCATTATTATGCCATTGTTGATTTTAAAGGCTTCGAAAAAGCGGTAGATATCCTAGCGCCAAATGGAATTGAAGTAGACGTACCCTATGAAATGTCCTATGGAATTGGCATGACGTTAGAAGAAGGAAAGCAGCATTTAAATGGAGAGGAGCTACTGGGGTATGTTCGATTTCGTCATGACCGGCTAAGTGATTTTGGTCGAATCCAAAGGCAGCAGGAGGTCATCGCGAAATTAAAAGAGGAAGCCGTAAGCATAAATAGTATCGCAAATCTTCCTAAGCTTATAGAGCTGTTACATACATATGTAGATACGAATATCGATACCTCTACCCTTTTACAGGTTGGAAAAAGCCTCGTAGCAGAGAAGGATGGAAGTGTCGAAACCTTGCGCATTCCAGAGGACGGCAGTTTCCAAAATAACCGTTTTGAAGGAATTGGGGATGTATTAGAAGTTGATTTTGAGCAAAATCAGAAAAGTATTCGCACCTTTTTGGCAAAAGAAAAATGATGATTAAGTATGGATAGACAAAGTAAAACGGCCTGCTGAATAAAGACAGCAGGCCGTTTTTTATTACTTACTTAATAATTCATAAACCTCGTCATCTAATTTCTTCGCTAAGGCTGCATCATACGTTTTTTCATATTTAGGAAGTGATGTTAATTTTCCACCATAGAACATCACATCTTCTACCTCTTCTACATCAACGGTAATGACTCGATACTTCATGGTACCTTGGAAAACATCTGATACGGATGCAGTGCCTTGCACTGAATAGCAGCTTTCAGGGCCGATGATTCCCAAAGTAACAGCTGGATCTGCTTGTATATTATTAATACTAGATCCCTTATGTCCAACGGCAATTTTAACTTGTTTACCATCCTCTGTTGCCAGCACCCAGGATACAACCGTCAGCTCCGGCTTTTTCGTTTCCGCATTAATCGTAATTAATTGAACGATTGTTTCCTCTTTTAATAAATTAACGATAGTTGAATCTAGTACTTCTTGAACCTTTGCCATCCTATTCTCTCCCTTGTATATAATCTATTTTATTTTATACTTTTATACAGCATTAACTGCTTTTGTACGTTTCAAAAACCCAATCACCTGTGCAATAAATTCCTCGGTTTTCTCAATTTGCACCCAGTGTCCGCAATGTGGAAATACATGGAGCTCAGCATTAGGGATTAAACGAGCGATTTCCCAGCTTGTTTCTTCTAATGGAATCACTTCATCCTCGCGCCCATGAATTAATAATACAGACTTCTCAATGCTCTTAAGCTGTTCATCCGTTAAAGCCATTGCATCTAAGTGTCTCTGTCTAGGAGCAGGGAACATGCTTGAAAATGCCTCTTGGAAGCCTTCCTGGATACTCGCTTGATAGCGCATTTCAACTAAATTATCATTGGCTGCATTGCTTTGATCATAGGAGAAAATCTTAATTAGGTTTTTCATATTGTCAAAGCTTGGCGTATAACCCCAAACGGCATCTAACCCAGCAGAAAGGGTGGACTGGTTTCCTACACTTCCCATTAGGACAACTCTATTTACCAGATCAGGGCGGCGATAAACCAAATGAAGCGCAATCGCTCCACCAAACGAATTCCCGATAATAGAAACTTTCTTTTCACCAATCGCTTCTATAAAATCTATCATATGGTTAACCCATACATCAATCGAATAGTCCTGTCCCTCACGTCTTTCAGTCGTACCAAAACCAACCACATCCGGTGCATAAAGATGGAATTGCTCTGAAAGCGCCGGAAAAGCTAAACGCCAGTTTGCCCATGCAGATGCCCCTGGACCTGACCCATGAATTAATAGAAGCGGTTCACCTTGTCCAGCCTCATGATAATGTGTATTGATTCCATTGGCATTTATATATTTCCCGATTTCTACCATTTTAACATTCCTCCCTAAACACACTTAATTTGGAAACGGTTGTTTCATTTGGATAAAAGCAACAACCATTAGAGTGGATTTTCACCTATTATCATATAACAAAATAGCATAGTATTCTATATTTTAAGACTATTCCCTTTTTTAGTTTCTATCACTATATTACTTGATTCGTTACAGAACTCACCAATTGATAGCCTATTCTTTTTTTTATAAATTTTAGTCGGGAACGAATAAAACCTACCCGCTGTTTTACTATTGCGGGCAGGTTTTATTTGGTTTTATTTATTTTCTTTTAGGAACTTCACAGCCATTCTCATCACAGTTCAAGCTGTCTTGACTATTTAACACCGTGATTTCATCCTCGGCGATGACTTTTTTCAACGCTTGAACAAACGTTTCTGTTGGCTGGGCGCCTGTTAGGGCATATTTTTTATTAATCAGAAAGAAAGGAACACCTGTGACACGGTACTGCCGTGCCAATGCTTCATCCTCTCGAACCAAGTCTGTCATTTCTTGACCTGCAAGCATATGCAGGGCTTCCTCACGGTCCAGTCCCACCTCGGCGGCCAAATCTGCAAGGGTCTCGTGGTCTCCAATATGCTTGGATTCAGTAAAATAGGCACGGAGAATCCGCTCAGTCATCTCTTTCATTAAGCCTTTTGTTTTAGCAAACATCGTTAAACGGTGAGCATCAAAGGTGTTTGTCAAAATCAGCGTATCCATTTGATAGTCCAAACCAAGTTCCTTTGCCATCCGTACGATGTTCTCCGTATTCGCTTTCGCTTGCTCGATTGTCATGCCATATTTCTTGGCTAAAGCCTCGTACATATTATCCTTTACGTCTTTTTCCATATTGGGATCCAATTCAAAGCAGCGATAGCTCACTTCAATTGGATGGTCAATTTTTTTGATAGCATCCTCCAGACGCCTTTTGCCAATATAGCAAAATGGTCATGCAAAGTCGGTCCACATTTCAATATGCATGTCTGCCCCTCCTGTTCTATTGTTCCTCCCTATTATACGGGGGTTGACTGACATTTACACATAATTTGCCTACATCCACTATCTCCTGGACTATAAATAAAACGCCAGCTCCTCTTCAATTCTTTCTCTAATCAACCTAAGACATTCTTCAACCGTTTTAGCAAAAATGGGTTTCCCATTCACAAAGGCAAAGGGTCTTTTCGCACACATCCCGCAGAAGGAAAGGCAGTCATTTGATATCACAGCGACCTCGGGATATTCAGTTTCAAGGATTGTTTCCACATCCACTTCATTGATAAAGCTTGACTCACAGATATCAACAACTACGATGCCCATGCCTCTCTCTCCTTCCCCAAGCCACAACTCATAGTTACCAACTAAAAAAGTTCATTCTTTGATTAAAACACTTTTTGCTTCTTACATATTCTTGCCAAACAAAAATAGACGCATTCTTTCTTATTAAAGAGTCGTCTATTTTTTCCATTTAGAAAAAGAAGCTTGTAAAACCATTTAATCATTATGCCTTATACTCTTTAAACCCCTTATGTTTCTCCTTGCGAACGTTTAAAGGCATGATAAAAGCCAGTATTGTGAATAGCTCCAGCCTTCCAAACAACATAAGGATGGAAAAAATGATTTTACTAAAATCACTAAAACCGCTGAAATTTTCAGTTGGTCCTACCAAACCAAAGCCCGGTCCGATGTTTCCTAACGTTGCGGCAACAGCACTAGCGGCACTTTCCAGCCCGATATCTTCAAGAGAGATGAATACTGTTCCACCAATAAACAGGAGAATATATAAAACAAAAAAACTAACAATACTTGTTGTAACCCCGCTTGATAGTGCTTTATTCTGAAGTTTAATGGCCATCACTGCCCTAGGGTGTTGAATTTTTAATAGCTCTCTTTTGATTAATTTGAACAGGATTAGGATTCTCAGTACTTTGATAGCACCAGTCGTTGAACCAGCAGACCCGCCAATAAACATCAATAAGAATAAGATATTCTTACTAAAGGTTGGCCATTGATTATAGTCAGCTGTTGCATAGCCTGTTGTTGACATAATCGAACTAACCTGAAAGAAAGCATCCCTTATAGATGTACCGAGCCGACCTTCATATGCTGTGAAATAGAGATTTGATGCGATTAATACAGTAGTAGTCAGAATAATACAGAGATACAAGCGGAATTCTTCATTCCCAAATATATCACGCCATTTCCTTTTAAATAGGAAAAAAAACAAGGAAAAGTTCACTCCGGCTAGCACCATAAAAACAGCAATAACAAGCTGAATATAGTTGCTGTCAAATGCAGCAATACTGGCATTTCTCGTTGAAAAACCGCCTGTACCAACCGTACCGAAAGTATGCAACGCGGACTCATACCATGACATTCCCCCGATAACAAGCAGGATCATTTCTAGCAGAGTTAATGTTAAATAGGTCAGGTATAAAATAATCGCTGTCTTTTTTATTCCGGGAACGATTTTATCTGATATCGGACCAGGACTTTCCGCTTTAAAAAGCTGGAAACCACCAGCTCCAATGGTTGGAAGTAATGCAATGGTAAACACCAGGATACCCATCCCGCCGATCCAATGGGTGAAGGAACGCCAAAATAATATTCCACGCGGCAAGCTCTCCACATCATTTACAATCGATGCTCCTGTTGTCGTTAGTCCTGAAACTGTTTCAAAAAAGGCATCTACATAGGATGGAATGCTGCCGGATATGACATAAGGCATCGCACCCAAAGCAGAGGTTAACAACCAGCCAAGCGTCACAATGGCCAAGCCTTCCTTTATTTTTATCGAATGGGTGCTCGTTTTCAGTACCGCTAATGGAACACCCATAGCGGCAATGATGATAATGCTAATCAAAAACGCATACTGGTCTGACTGATGATAATACATCGATATCAATAAGGGCGGAATCATTAGAAACGACTCTATGAAAAGGATAAAGCCCGTTACTTTAAAGACGTTTAAATAATTCATGTAACCGCGCTCCCTTGCCTGCCTTAAAGAAAATATGTAAAGCCTCGACATGAGTTGTTAAACAAAAGATAATTAATCGATCGTTCGCACTTAAGACCGTATCACCTTTAGGTATAATCACCTCTCCTTTACGAACAACGGCTCCAATAATAATTCCCTTTGGCAAATGGAGCTCATGAATTTTCCTACCAACAACCTTTAACCCTTCTTCTAGAATGACTTCCGTTACTTCTGCTTGTCCTCCCAGTAATAATGAGACTGATACAACTCTGCCGCCGCGGATGAATTTTAAGATATCACTGGCAGTAATATTAATAGGATTTAAAGCAACATCAATATCAAGTCTATCAATAATTTGACTATAATTTGGCCGGCTAATCTTTGTGATTCCTTTCTTTACGCCATATTGCTTAGCCAATAGAGTCATTAGAATATTTTGTTCATCCATATTGGTCGCACCAATAAAAGCATCCATATTAGAGAGATTTTCTTCCTCCAATAAACGAATATCGGTCCCATCTCCATTGATAATAATTGCCTGAGATAAATGCTCTGATAAATAAAGACAACGAGCCCGGTCTACTTCAATGATTGTGACGTTAATATGATCGTGAAGCAGCTGCTTCGCGATATAATAACCAACTTTCCCGCCACCTAGAATCATCACATCTTTAATCTGTATCTTTTTCATGGTCAAGCCAAAAGCTTCTTCTAGCTTATTAATTCTTTCACTTTTACCGATAATAAAGAGAATATCATCCGCTTTCATCCTCGACGATCCATTAGGAATGATAATCTTGCCATTACGTTTAATCGCGGCTATGAGTAATTCATCCATATCAGCTAAGTCCATAATCCGCTTATCAACAATAGGATTTAGATAATGGACATGAAACTCCTGCATCTGAACCTTCCCTTTAGCAAAGTCACCAGAATAGAAGCTATAATTTTTTAAAATGTAGCGGCTTATTTCCCTTGCAATCGCCAAATTAGGATTCACAATATAATCAATTCCGAATTCCTTTTTAATAAAGTCCAGCTGTGACAGGTTTTCCGGATTTCTGATTCTGGCAATGGCTTTTTTGCAGCCAAGCCTTTTGGCTATTGTACAGATAATGGTATTCGTTTCATCACTATTCGTAGAGGCAATCGTAAGATCATAATGATGAACCCCTAATTCTTGCAATAGAGTCACCTGTAAACCATTTGCATGAACAGCAAGGATATCCAGATGATCATTCATTTGTTCAATGACCTTATCGTTAGAATCGACTACCGTTACCTCCATATGATTATTTAATAGAGATTCCGCTGCTTTATAGCCTAATTTTCCAGCACCAACAATGAGTACCCTCATGCTAATCTCCCTCTATCTTACGAGTTTTGAAAGGCCTTCTATGTGGATGATATTACGCTTATTGGATATTAATGTAAAGACCAAAAATATGACAAAATTATAGGACAAGGAGTCCAAAGGCTCCTTGTCCCTGTCATGAGACTTCTAAACCAGTCTCTCTCATCATTAATAGAAAACGATAAGGTTAGTTTCGTAAAATGATCATTTTTTAAGCTGCTTTTCAGGCTTCAAACTTATTGGTAATTCTGTTATTTTGACATTTTGAGGAACTAATGGGTGTCGGCGGATCCTTTCGGCTGCAGTCTGTCTACTATCTTTTAATCTATTGTTTCCCTTTAACCAATCACCTAACGTGCTGTTTGGAAATTCTGGATGATAATGGGTAAAAAGATAATCTAATGTAGCATTATTCTCTTCATAATTAATACTGTTCCCCATTTTACCAAAGATATCTTCCGAATCCTCTTTCGAATGAATAATCACAATTTCATTTATATTTTTTTGATAGACATGTATAAGAATATCCCTCAAAGTATCTCCGAAAGGTTCTATTTCTTCTAATTCATCACTTTCCAGGATGTGGATATTTTCTTGAGGAAGAGGATAACATGGTGTAAAAAAATCATCCTCAATTTCCTGTCCTACTCCAACTACAAAGAGTACTTTTCTATTTTCTCCTCTATACATAAATCTCCTCCATGAATGACCGTTACGTTTCTGCTTATTAGCATCTTGACACAAGATGAAGTAGGCCTTAAGCTAATTTCTGCTGTAAATCACCTGAAAGCTTAAAGACCATAATTCGTTCTCCCGTTTGGGTGCTAAGATCGGTGTAAAAGCTTAATACCTTTAAGCCTGTTGTCAGGAAGATGATTTCCTTTAGTTCATCTATCCCTGATTCAACTAAGCTATTCCGATTTTCTTTTACGGATAATAGCCCTTCTTTATCCTTACATAGAGAATACTCAGCAGGAGTCAAGATTCCGCGTAGACTCACAATAATCATATCGCGTAAAATATCAGATTTAACCGATACAGACCCCCTGCCAAGATACTGCTTCTCCCAATGGGTTAATGCTTTACTTATTTCAGCTTCAAGAGCTCCTTTTGTTTTATCCACTATCCTTCACTTTCCTTTTTTACAATAAAAATTTATATATTATTCTCCATTATTGCCCATTATCTTTTTTTCCAACTAATCAATTGCTTAGGACCAGCTGACCCAGTTCCCCTCCTCATCTATAGAGGCTAAACGAATCCATCCATTCTGTACCTTTTGATGAAAATCAAGATCCTGCCTTAACAGCTTCTCAATATACTCCTTTGGAGCTTGAATCAACACTAACAATCGCAATGGACTATGATAGAGCTCATGATCTGAGCTCATCACAGATTGCCACGGGAGACCTGCCAATAGGTCACTGGAATTTCCTTGCATGACACCCATACCAGAAGTTACGGTTTGCGTTCTTTTATTCCCGCTTCCATAATAATGAGGAGCAACGGTGGAAGCATAGTATTGCAGGTTAATCCACTGGGTAACGGTTGCGGGTCCTTTGATAATATTAGCTAATATCGTACCGTTAGGATCCTTCTGCCAGCTATAGTTATGGAGAAAGGTTCTTCCCTCTAGCCTACTATTCATTGTCAGCTCACGTTTTCCAATAATAAAGGCTGCATTGCGAGCTAATCCCCATTCCGGACGTACCTCGCTCCAATCCTCCGCAAACCGCTTAGCCTCTAGTGTCGGGTTTTTACCGTTATATCCGATATTCGGCAGCTGCATCAATCTCTCCTTGCAGGCATCCTCTTTCACCTGCGGCAATACGGATTGTATGTGATTGAATGCTTTCACTGCGCTCTCTGTCTGCTCCGGGACATCGATTAGACGAAGCTCATCGGTGGTTGTGACATGCTCGGCAGCGATGAATACGGTAGATTTTGGAATAACAATACCTTCAAAAATAAGGGCCTGCCTTACTTCCGGCAGATTACATAAAGCTGCTAGTACCCGTGCATTAAATTCACTAGATGCTCCTCCACAAGCCCCGCAGTCAAGGGATGACGAGTATGGATTATTGGTGCTGTGACTTCCGTGACCGCAAATCACAACTAATGGAGCGAACTTTTCTGTCAGTCCCATCATTTTCAACGCCTGTCTGACATAGGTTACTTTTTCCTTCTCAGTAAAACCAATCGAAATGTCTGTATCCGAATGCTGTATGTTGAGCGATAGTTCAGCAGAAGGCTTGCTCAGCCATTTTTCCTTAGCCTTACGAAGGATAGCCCCTGCTCTTTCTGGAACAAAGCTTCGAGCCAGTGTTTGAAGTGTGAGCCATGGACCGCTGACTTCCGGCAGCACAAGACTTGCGAGCACATCCTGCTTCATTCCCTTGAATGCTCTGCTCGATCCATGTAGAGTATCCAAGCGCTGCTGATATTGTTCGAGCATGGATTCCTTTGAAAATTCCTTTACTTTTATTTGCGGTTTAAACATCACTGGTAAGGAAGGATGACCGTGCTCACTGCCAAGCTTATAGGCTTCAATTGGCAGTCCGAAAAAACCTGCTGTGCCGTATGTCTCAAATGGACCTGATGCCTCTAGCTTGCGACGGAAAATCTCTGAACGAACATCAATACAAAAGACAAATTGTGCCAATGCAGACGACTGCTTTGGTTCAGCTTCCGAATGCACGTTTGCTGTCAGTAGCTTTTTCAATTGGTTCTCGTACGTTTTTTCCCATGCCTCTAGCCAAATCCGATGTCGGAGAATGGTATCAAAGCGGATGGCAAGTGTTAAACGCGCTGTAATTTCAGTCGAAGAAGCTTGTGACCAAGCATGTATAGGCATATTCCCCCAATGAAACCAGTTTGCGATAAGGTCTTCTATCAGCATCTGCTTCTCTACTACCTGCTGCAACGGAAGATAGGGTTTGATTAGAGCCCACTCCAGCAAGAGCCTGACTGCCAAATATTCCGTCAACAAGGTAGCTTCCTCATTTTCCTGCTGTGAACGCCAAAGCATCATGCCCGCCCAGCCTGGTAAAGCAAGAAGATGGGCTTCAAGATAGGCCTGCAGGTCTGGATAGGGAACCTCTAAAGATAACAAGACTTCCTGTAATGCAGACTCAGCCTCATTCGGAACGTTTTTTAACTTCTTACGAATGGACGGCTTTAGTGCTGAATCATACGGAACAAGTCGCTTCCATGCATAAAAGAAGCCTTTCTCGCGGTTTGGCATCGACCAAGCAGCCTGAGAATCCAAGTATAGTTTACACCACTTAATCATATGGGAATTGAGCGCTTGTGTAGCCTGCAGCTTTCCCTGATTGTCGAGAAGCTGACTATAGGTTTGAACGACATAATTCCCCCTTGTTATTGGCTGATAACGCGCTAACTTCTTTGCTGTATGTCTTACTTCAGATATTGAATATTCAGCCGTTGACTTTCCTCCTTTCAGTGCATTCCTGCAGTATGTCTCAGCCACATCGTACGGCAACTCCAGCTTTTGAGCTTCAAGCCATTTTTGAAGACTTTCTTCTAGATATTCTTCCTCAATCTCGCCACGAGACCAGGCAGATTGTATCAAGGATTCTTTTGGGTACAGATCCACATCAACCATATCCTTTAGAAATCGAGCTGTTTTTTCGAATGATTGATGCTCCATCCCTACCCAAGGATGTCGTGCGGCAAACGTCGTGATAGGTCCAAGCGGCGCAATGGTCCTGCTGGCTGCTTCCACCAGCTCCTCGATATTCAGCTCCAGGTCTTGAAGCTTATTTTCGCTATGGACTGTTTTAGTTAAGGTTAATACGGAATTCAATTTAACTTCCCTCCCTGTGACATGTATTGCGTTAAATACTTGGGATGGCTTTCAACTGTTTCCTGCTTAGGCTCCCCTAGCTTCACAAGCCGAAGATAAAGAAATGTATAGCCTCTCGAAGAAGGCTTCCGCGCGAGCCATAAGCCAATCGCAAGAAATAGGAACAGAAGAAGCAAAAATAGCATACTTACAGCTAACGGAGGCTCTACTCCAGTCCTGATCGTTTCATGTAGCAGTCGATGAAATCCAAAATGAATCACGAAATAGACCCATCCTCCTGCTAAAAATAGCAGAATACCTGCAAAACTTCCGATACGTCCATGTCCTGTCACAACAAGCTGCACCCATGCCAGCCCCACTGACCAGCCAATAATGATGCTGCTAATCCATTGATAAGCCCCTTCCGGCGAAATGGACCAATACCCAACTCCCGCTAGTATCCCTATCAAAGCACCAGAGCATTTGCCCCATAATGAGGCGGATGATTTTGACTTGTGCTGATGATGAACTGCAGAGCCTGCCTGAAGAAAAAGCGTTGCTTTAAACAGACCATGAAGGACTGCATGAATAATGGCTGCTATATAGGCACCCAAAGCACATTGAATCAGCATGAATCCCATCTGGGCAATCGTGGAGCCTACGAGCTGTCGTTTGTAGTCTACGTGGACAAGCATTATTCCAGCTCCCATTAAGACCGAAATGCCCGAGAGAATAAGCAGAGTGATTTGAGCGATTCCTGTTGTAAATAGCGGAGCGAAAAGAGTTAATAGAATACCTCCAGCATTTACAATACCAGCATGCATAACCGCTGAAATAGGCGTTGGCGCTACTGCCGAGTCTAATAGCCAGCCCTGGAAAGGCCATTGTCCTGCTGTCATCACGACTGATAAGACCAATAGTAGATTAATAGAGGTTCTTTCCCATGACTCTAGCTCTGCTAGGCCATCTGCGGTCAGGATCTGTGACAGCTGCCAATGCCCTGTTGCTTGCGAAATCCAGAGGATCGCTGCTAATAAAAGCAGCCAGCTAACGCCAAACAAACGACCCATCGTAGCAGCGGCACGTTTGGCTACCTGCCATTCTTTTTTTAATCTGATGATAAGAGTTAAACTGAGAAGGACTGTTCCCCAACAGAGCAATAGCAGCCGAAGATCATCACTAAGCCAGGCAAGTGAACCAGCTGTTGTCGTAAGCGTCAAAAGAGTAAAATACTTACGATAGGAGCGGTCGCCAAGCATGAAATGAACACAGAAGCGCTGGACGAGAAGACCCATTGTCAGAACAAACAAAGCCAGAAGCCATGATAGGGACTGAAAATGCCAGGGTCCCCAAATCAGATCGTTTTTTTGAAAAATGAGGGCAAGTAAGGCAACGATCGGTGGCAGCGATACCACTCCAATATGAATAGATATGTAGTTCAAAGAGACCTTCGAAAATAATAGCAGGACCGAGCTAAGCAATGAAACCGCAAGAAAAATAAGAAATAAGATGGGCCATGAAATTAACATGATACTCCCCTCCCCTCGAATTTCCGGCAGGAACAACCCCTGCCGGTTTTGCACGTTACTAGAACTTCATGATGCTCCTTCCTTTCCAGCACATCTTCTAAAAAAACAACAAAAAACCGACAACTTCATTGATTTATGATCAGATTGCGACCGTAAATCAAGATAATTGTCGGTTTACTTTCAACTAGCCCATATAGGCTTTTTTCAGTCTACCTAAATATGTAATTAATAAGGATAACAGTTTAGATTTCTATCTATATAGGAATTTACTTTTTCATCCAGTCAATTACAAATGATTAACTAAACGCTAAAGTAATCGTATATTTATAGAATATATTTATGAATATATGTTTAGCAATTATACTACTCTTTTTCAAACATTCTGTCAAGTCAAGAAGCAACATTTATCACATCTAAAGCAATATACTATCAAAAATTCACATGAATAACTGCAAATATATATATATAAATACAACTTAATATGTCACAAACTATACACTGTTTCTATACATAAGCTGTGATATACTAAAGACAAGAAGTGATTGTGAAATACATCACAATTAATTTCTGTATTCTTTTACGAGGTGATAAAATCATGCAAATTAAAATGTCCGATAAAGTAGTAGAATGGTATAAAGAGGATTTATCTTTAACTGAAGGTGATTTTGTAAGATTTTATGTCCGATATGGCGGCTTCAACTCGTTTGTAAAGGGATTTTCACTGGGAATCGATAAGGAAAATCCTGAACAATCTCATACTCTTGTAGAAAAGGACGGAATCACCTTCTTTATTGAAGACGATGACACATGGTATTTTGAAGATAAGGATTTAGTAATAGACTTTAATGAGCTAATAGAAGAGCCTGTTTTTATACAGGGTTAATTTATGAAAGTAGGCACCATTGTGTTGGTGCCTCTTTTTTAGTCCACTTTTCTTAATTCAAATGCTTGTTCAGGTGCACTGCGTCGGCTTGCTTTACCATGCAGAACATAATATACAATCAATCCGACAAGAACAAATAAAGAGCTATAGAAATATAATGAGCTGTAGCCTATTTTCGCTCCAACAATCCCAACGATTACAGAGCCAATTCCGATACCTGAGTCCATCGTGGATAAGAAGGTAGCCGTTGCCACCCCTCTTCTTTCCGGTGCTGCGACCTGGATTGCAATCGTTTGGGCAGATGGAAAAATGGTTCCCCAGCCAAGACCGATAAAGGCTGCTGAAAATAAGAACATAAATGCACTGTTCGCTTGACTTAATAGGAACATCCCAATGGCAAAGCTGATAATGGAAGGAAACATAATTACGTTTGCTCCATACTGATCAAACCATTTTCCAGTAAACGGCCTTGATACAATCAGCGCAATCACATAAACGATAAAGAAATAGCTTGCCACCTCTGTTAATTGCAATTCCGCTGCATATACCGATACAAACGAAACAATCGATGAGTAGACAAGAGCGAAAAAGAAGCTGACAAGCGAAATTCTTAGGGAAGACATTTCGATTAGATTGTTCATTAATAAGCCTTTATCCTTCACTGTGTTTTCAGCTGCAGACCTAAGTTTTTCTTTCGGCAGACTAATGAGGAAGGCTGTAAATGTACCTACGGCAACACTTACGACACTTATCACAAACATGGTCGTTGCGCCCCATTGATTGATGGCCAGTAAACCAATAAAGGGACCTAACGCCATGGAAACATTCATCATTAATCCATAGTAACCCATTCCTTCCCCTTTTCTACCTTTAGGGATAATGTCAGCGACGATTGTGCCTAGTGAAGTAGTAATCATACCAAAGCCAATTCCATGAACAAAACGCAAAATCGCTAAGCTCATCAGTGAGTCGGTGAAAAGATACATAATAGCAGCGCCCAGATAGATCGCAAGAGAGGCGATTAAAGCCTTCTTCATGCCATAGGCTTCTATCCATTGCCCGGCAAAGGGACGAATAAAAATCGCTGCCACGTAAAACACTGCAACCAATATCCCCGCTTGAGCTGTATTCCCCTGTAGATCCTGAATTAAGTAGATTGGAATGGTTACGAGCAAATAATAATAGTTTAGAAACATAAGAAAAGTAGTTAAACAGACAAAGATATAATCTTTTGTCCATAGTCGATTACCCAAGAACATTACTTCCTTTCCTTTACAATACGAATAATGTTATCACGTTTTCTAATATATTTAAATAATAATAGATTTATTACAAAAAAATTCTTGACAGCAATCCGTTAAAAGAATACTAGGTACTCCTCTATTTCTCGAGGGTACCTAGTATGTTTTCGCATCTGTTTTTAATTTTAAGTCTAGTTGTTCTTTTTCAAGTAATAAGGTTACGAGCAAGCTTCCAATAATTGCCCATAATGGAGCACTAATATTGAAAAAGTTCACGCCTGACATTCCGATGATTAAGGCAAAAAAAGCGCCCATCTGAAATTGACTGTTTGAAAAAGCAGTCTTTAATGAATGGATTAGAACCCCTAGCATCGCCAGTCCCGCGATTACCGTCACAATCACTCCTGGCATTGCTATCACAAAGGGAACGACCAGTGATGCTAGTAAGCCATATCCCGCGTAGATTGCTCCATTTAAGAAGCCGGCTGCATAACGAGTTTCTTTAGCTCCTACCTCCTTCGAGGCATTAATGGCTGTTGCCGGTCCCGCAATATTAATCGCGTGACCGCCAAAAACAGATGCAAGCAGTCCGACAGTCGAACCAGATATGGCCATCGCATTATTCGGCGGGTTGTAGCCTTGAGCCATCAACACTCCTGATGCCTGTGCATTTTCAGAGCAAATGATGAGTAACGCAAGTGGGATACTGATGGATATAATGGCTTCCAGACTAAATACCGGCCATATCATCTGCGGAAGAATAAAGGATACTCCCATTTCCTGAAACGTAAAGGCATCCATAAAGAAGGCCAAAGTAATCGCAACTATTAAGGCAGATAAAACAGGCGGTACCTTTTTAAAAAAACGAGATGAAAGTAAAAAGGCTAGAATCGCTGAACCTGCTAGGATTGGAGAAATGGTTATAGATGTAATCATTTCGATGGCAAACCGGATCATAACACCAACAATCATCCCCATCACAATGGGGAGTGGCATCCATTTCATCAGCTTGTCTATGAATCCCGATAGACCTAGGATAATGACTAGAATGTTCGCAACGATATAAGCGCCAATCGCCTCATTCAATGAAAAATGAGTTAATGACCCTGCTACCAGGACAGTCCCGGCAATTGTATAGGCACCCGTGATGGGCTGACGATACTTTAATGCTAGGTACATCCCTAGTAGCCCACTGAAAAAATAAACAGCAAACAGCCAGCTGATGGTCTGCTCATAGGTCAAGCCTCCTCCGGTTGCCGCTCCAATCACAATTAAAGCAGGGCCTGTACTGCCGAAAATGGAAGCAACAACTGCTGAGCTTACCGTATTGATATTGATGGTGTGTCGTAAATCCTTCACATTCGTTAGGAAATGATTCTCCTTCATTGCTGCTCTTCCCCCTATTCCACTTTTTGTTTGAATTTTGATTGCACCTGTGGCAAAGCACCTACATTTCGAAACGATACGTTCTGTTTTATATTATAAATAAAAGATAAATTTTTGCAATATTAATAATATTTGTTTTTCATTGGTTTATAGTGGAAAATTGTATACAATCATAATATATAATAGAAACCATGGAGTCTATCCATTCAAGTGAGGAATGAAAATGGCTGAAAATAAACGATTGAAACAGCATTCCCCAGGGAGACCGCGCAGTGCGGCATCTGAAACGGCGATTCTGAATGCAACCGTTGACTTATTAGAGGAATCCGGGTATGAAGCATTGACCATTGAAGCAATCGCCCAACGTGCAGGTGTTGGAAAATCCACTATCTATCGCTGGTGGCCAAATAAAGCATCTGTCGTGTTTGATGCCTTTCTTACATCAACTGAAACCAGTCTATACTTTTTAGAACATAGCACTTTCCGCGATAATTTTCGGCAGCAGCTTCAAAGTCTAGCCACAATTTTAAACAGTGCTCTTGGGCGAACCGTTGTGGGTCTTGTAGCAGGAAGTGGAGAGGATTCAGAAATTGCTGTTGCTTTTCACAAAGAGTTTCTTAAGTCCCGCCGCGAGGATGCGATACGAGTGATTGAACGAGCCATTGTAGAAGCTGAAATTCAATACACAACGAATATGGAAATCATAGCAGATATGTTTTACGGACCAATCTATTACCGACTGCTTATTCAAAAGAAAGTGGTGGATTCAACGTTTATTGATACATTACTTGATCAGGTGATGAAGAGCATTTGTCGGGATTGACAAGTCTATGGAAGCCTTCTGCTGAATAAAGAAAAACCCCTTGAATATAAGAATTTAAGGGGTTTTGGCTGTATTTATCGTAATTATTTGTCTAATTGATGAACAAAGGATTCACTCTAAATTATTAGTAATTAAGAATCCATAGACACGTTTACTTTTACTATGTTAATATAACCTTGAATTAAGTTTGTGAAGTATTGAGCATTTTGTCTAATTTGTGAATAAATAACAAATTAAGCAATTTACCTCACAGCCTTAATCGTAAATAATTTAAGTAAAGGATGATGAAAATCATGACATTCGGCAAAAAATTCGCAATGACGTCAATGGCTGTATCATTAGCATTATTTTTAGGCGCTTGCGGCAACAGCACAGATGAAACAAAGGAAGAAAAAGAAGAAATCACAACTGAGGCTGCAGAACAGACTGAAAATGAAACAACTGAACAAACAACCGAGCAGACTGAAACAGCTAAAAAGCTACTTGCCGGCGGTGAAATGAAGGATGGCACTTATACATTAGTAGAAAAAGATTATGCACATGGGTATAAAGTTAATTTTGAAATGACAGTAAAAGGCGGTAAAATTACCGAATCTAATTATAACTATGTAAACGAAGAAGGCAAGTTAAAAACAGACGATGCAGAATACCAAAAGAATATGTCTGATAAAACAGGTGTAGGTCCTATAGAATTTGTTCCAGCATTAAATGATCAATTACTAGAAAAACAAAATGCTGGAGATATTGAAGTTGTAACAGGTGCTACACACTCTTCTGATGACTTCATGAACTATGCGCAACAATTAATTCAAGCTGCTCAAAAAGGTGATACTACTACCATTGAGATTGATAAAGCTGCAGAGCTTAAGGATGGAGAATACTCTCTAACTGAAAAAAATCTAAGTACTTCAGGCTGGAAAACGGTATTTAAAATGGTCGTGAAGGATGGTCAAATCGTTGATCCTGGCTACAATAATGTAAATGGTGAAGGCAAAATCAAAACAGAGGATGAAGAGTACCAAAAAGCAATGTCTGAAAAGACAGGCGTTGGACCTCAAGATTTCATTCCTGCATTAAACAACGCACTTATTGAAAAGCAAAATGCCGGTGACATTGAAGTTGTAACAGGTGCAACTCACTCTTGGCACGGATTTAAAATCTATGCAAATCAATTAATCAATGCTGCGCAAAAAGGTGATACTACTCCAATCGAAGTAGACAACTTTGTATTTGAAAAATAATACGACCCATAATGGTTGATAAATGCATTCCCTGCTGTAGTGGGGGATGCATTTTTAATACAGCCATGAAAAAGAGACCTTGTATGATTCTCGGAAAGAATGACAAGGTCTCTTGCTACGTTCTCAATGTCATTGTTATAGGTTTCCCTTCAATTAATCTTTTTCGTTTTATATTCCTTTAATTGATTCTGTGTATGTGTATTCTTTTGTTTTATTAAATACTTCAAATATTGATTCAAATCAAACTGATTATCCTTAATAAAATGTTTAAAAATCGCTTTACTTTTTCTCATTTTCTCCTCCCTTTCCGACATTTATTATATTATTTTCTCCCGTACATTTACTTTTCATTGGTATTAGCCCCACCTTCGCCCTGATACCAGATGGCCACGCACGCCATTTCCCTGTCTTCATTATAATTGGAAACGCTTGCATCACTCAAGGTTTTCTCTCCTTCATATTACGACACAATCATAGTTAATAAGTCTTAATGATTATGCTATGCAACTATAAATCTAAAAATAAACACAAATTTTAGATTTATATGACGTTTCCTATCTAATGTATTTTTGCGGAATATAAGTAAATTTTTACCTTTCTCCCCGCAAAAAAAAGCTCTACATCGCTGTAGAGTTTTTATCATTTTTTCCTATTAGAAAACCAAAGCATTAATATATAGTCCCTCTTCCCCCAAAAGGCCCTTATTTTACCACTCTAAATTGTGCTCTTCTTCTCTGCACTCTGATTTTATTATTATATTCCTTAATGATATATGGGGCTGTTACAGATAGAGTAAGCAGAATTACAGCGATTCCAGCTGGAATATTTACACTCAAGATTCCACAGGTAATAGCAAATAACAGAACGGCAAAAATAATATTCAAAAAAGCTCCTCCTCTAATTAAATCGATTTTTACAAATTTAGTACATTTTTCGTATAAATGTGACAATTATCTGCACTTATTTTATAGCCAAATGGACAGGACGTAAAGTGATTTGCATAGGAAATCTTAACTATATTTCCATTACCTAACAATTCTTCCTTTCAGTGGTTGTGGATTCTATAAATAATAATGGATTCGATTGTGATATCAGTTACACTTCCCGTGTGATATTGCTCATTGCTATTACGGCAAAACCGAATCCTGTTCTCAAAATATTTCTTATTTTACATGAACCTTTACCGCTTCTCGTTTGTATAGTTAGCAAAGAAGAAAAGATGGGAGCTGTATAGAATGGATACTGGTTGGATTGTTTCTCTTATTGTTGCCGGAGTTTAAAATGGGGTTATTTTTTGAAGCTAATGGGACTTCGCACAAATGAAGAGGACTTGTATCAACAGAAGTAACACTCGATATTAATGGAACAAGCATTATAGCGAGTATTCTTTCAGCATCTGCGGAAATCATAAATTTAAATGTTGAGGATGGTTTTGATAAGTAAATTGATAGCCTATTATGATCGAATAAAAATCCAATAAAAAATGACTAAACACTACCCAAAAACCTTGGCTCATGTCTAGTCATCATAAACGATTATTCTTCTATTAAGCTTAGAAACTCAGCTTCTCTAATGATGATAATATCCATACCCTGCTCCATCAGGTCATATGCTTTTTTCTCTTTTGAACTAATGCCACTGCTGCCGACAAGGGTTTTATCCTGCTGTCCGACAACGAGATAATTGGTTTTTTTGCTAACACCGCTTTTAACCAGGCCGCCGCGGTCGACTACCCTTTGCATAGCCGCTTTACGATCAATGGTTTCAAGGTCACCGGTAAAGACAACATTTTTTCCATATAGAGGATGGTCCTCATTATAGCTATCAACAGATGCCGTTATTTCAGAAATGGCAACTCTGTTTTTAAACCTATTATTTGGAGTTTTCTTTTTCATTTTAAAATAGACTTGTGGCTTTAGCTCCGAAAACATTTTCACCGGTATGCTGCTGTGTACCTTGCAATAGGTCTGTAAGGATTTCTTCCGCTTCACTTCAACACATGTAGTCACGAGCTTTGCGCAGGCCACAGCATCTGCAATGGCATTGTGATGGTCTGTAAGCTCAATTTGAAAATAATCGAGCCGGTCTTTTAATGACTGACCAACCTTTTCATTTCCGCAGGCTTTCGCACTAATTGGAATGCTGCAAATATAGGGAAATTCCGGCAGTTCCAGCGAGTACGTCTTTAAGCAGGAGTGGAGCACGCTCATATCAAATTGGGCATTATGGGCCACTACAGGGATATCAGTAAAATACGCCTTAATCTCCTCCCATATTTCATTAAATTTCTTAGCCTCTCTCACATCCTCAGCTGTCAAACCATGGACCCTTGTCATTTCCTCATCGAACTCAAGGGTTGGTGGCTGAATGAGATAATATTTTTCATCGATGATCGTATTATTTTTAACAAAAGCCAGCCCCATTGAGCAGGCACTGTTTAGATGATTATTCGCTATTTCAAAATCGATTGTGATAAAGTCCATAAGTCATCCCCCTTATCATGGGACATATAGGCAGAAATTCTATGTCCTGATTTTTTACTGTTTCCATATTATATCAAATTCGCCCGTCGAATTTGCGTCCGGATTTTTATCGAGCTTGCTCGATAGATTACCCCTAAAAAAATCCGTGACATCCGCCGGAGGCTTAACTTCATTCAGCCGGGGTTTAAGCCCCCACTGAATCGAAGAACCATTTGCATTCATCCCCCACTTGTAGAAGTGGAGGACTTCTGCTGAATGAAGTTAAAAGCTCGACGATTTGGATCGAGAGCATCTTCTTGTCCTATTATAGCAGTTGTCAGCAAAAGAAGGGCAGACCGATTTCTGGATATATTAACGAGAAAGATCAGTTCGCTTCCCTGTAGTTTGCTAGATATCTTTTAATATGTAGTAAAGAAGAAGATGAATGAATATGGTGACAGCAATCATATTGATCCAGTTAATCACAAGTTTATTTTCCTTTGGCTGAATCACGCCTAATGCAACGATATTCCAGAATAATTTAGAATAAAGCCACTTTCTTTCCTTTGAAGATGTTGAAGCTTGTTGCGTTCGATTTTGATATTTTGCCCAGATGACGATAATGATGATGTCAAGAACAGCACCAATTGACACAGCTGTCATGACCAATTCGTTCGAGGGCTTCCACCTTGGTTCCGATTGTACTTTCTTTTTCTCTTCCTGCTTCGTTTCATAGGATTCTATCGCTTCCTTAAACGTTGAATCCACCAGGGCTGTACTAATTGATTCACTTTTGATAGGAGAATCAATAAACATGACACCCGCAATTAAGGAGATTAGCAAAAATACATACCCCGTAAAAAATAGGAGAGTCAGATTGTTTCGTTTTTTTGAACGCTTCATTCTATCAACCCTCTTCTTTAAATGTATTAATCCTTTTTTACGAAAAGCATAAAGCGTAAATCAATCAAGATATGTAAAAGGATAGGAAAAATCAAACTGCCGGTTTCAACATATACTCTTGATAACGCAAAACCAACTAGACCCGTTAACATGACTCCCTTCCAGCCTTGGTAATAATGAGCAATACCGAAAATAACAGCACCCGTTAGGAGCAATAAGCTGCCTTCAAGTGAAAAAGGTGAACGTGATAGAAAGTGTAGCAGGAATCCTCTATAAATAATTTCCTCGCATATGCCTGCTGTAATAGCAGTCATCACCGCATATCGTTTATCAAGCTTACCGGTAGGAATTAAATAGGAAACATTATTTGTTTGTAGTTTTTGATATTTTTGATAAAAAGGAATCCGAGATAAAATAAACGTAACCGCTAGGATCCCAACTAAAAATCCTGATAACATCCCTAAAAATTGAACCGAATTCTCATCTGGCAACTTCAGACCAATTTGTGCTAATTTCGTAGAAGAAACGGACACAGCCACCAAAAGGAGAAAGGTAATCGTCCATTCTGAATAGATGACATATTTAAAATAAGAGATACGATCGGCTTCATGACCTGTTGCCTCCAACCTTTTCGTATATTTTTTATCCCAAAATGGGTAAATCCCGATTAAAAAAATGAGCAATAAGATTCCGAAAAAAATCATGTTAAATACTCCTTTGTTAGTTTTTCTATATAATATTCGTGTTTATAGTGTAAATTCCTTTGCATGAGAGATTGAATTGACAGATTTGTTTTAAAAATTTTATTAAAGCTGCGGGAAGTGAAGTTTTATAGCGTAGGGGGTTGATGGAGTAATAGTTGTGTAATGACTAGAAAATTAACAAATTGGACATTTTCCCTTGAGTAAAATCCTAATATATTTTTATACAATAAGCTTATAACATAAGAAAGGAAGTGGGTTATGTTACTAAAATCTCGAACGGAGTCCGATGAATTACTGCTTATGCGATCATTAAATCGGAGAATGGAATTAACAGACAAGGATAAGTTTCATTATATGAATCTTGAGAAAGGCTATGCTGGAGAGGTTAAGTTTGATTTACTTGCAGAATGCCTATTAGAAGAACGGTATATCATCCATGATTTATTGCTCGAAGTGAACCACTCAATTGTTCAAATCGATACCCTTATTATTTCACAATATTTACTCTATCTAGTGGATATAAAAAATTATCACGGTGATTTTTACTTAAACTCGGACAAGCTTTATGCTGCTGCTACTAATCGAGAGTATACGAATCCAGTCGATCAAATAAAAAGAAGCACAACTTTACTCCGCCAACTGCTCCAAAACCTTAAGGAAAATTACCTTATTGATGCCTCAGTTATATTTATTAACTCTGAATTCACTTTATTTCAAGCTCCACTTGAAAACTCCTTTATCCTGCCAACACAATTAAATCGTTTTTTTAACGAAATAAATAAAACTCCATCTAAATTAAATGAAGGACATAAAAAGCTTGCCCAAAAGCTACTCTCCTTACACTTAACCAAAAATCCACATACAAAAATCCCTGAATATCATTACGACAAGCTACAAAAGGGGTTTCTTTGCAAAAGCTGTGGCTCTTTATTGATTTCTTATAAAAATTATGGGATTGAATGTGGAAAGTGCGGGCAGTTTGAAAAAACCGAACAAGCAATATTACGGCATGTGAAGGAATTCCAGTTGTTGTTTCCTGAGAGAAAAATTACTACGCAAATGATTTTTGAGTGGTGTAATGCTGATTCACATAAAAGGACAGTTAGTAGAGTATTAAAGAAATATTATACTCCATATGGAATTACTAATGATATGTTTTATCAATAGAAGTACTGATGAAGGGATCTGACCGGTTTTTATTTTTAGGATTGCCGCTTGTCAGAGTATCCCCCACTACTCTTACACAATCTTCCACTTACCTTTTTGCTTTGTCCTTCTATAGATGGTAACTTAAGAAACCCTCAGCTGGCGTTTCTTTTCCTTGCTCTTAGTTTGTTGATTTTTACCTTTGCCTAGTATCAGTAAAAAACGAACGAATCTTTTTTTAGTCTGGGACCCCCTTCCCCGCTGTTCCTCCATTCAGGAAGAGTGAGAATCCTCTCCCTCGCTTCACAAAAAGTTCAATTCTCTCGAATATCGGTCAGATAAAGAGGATCTGGGAGTTATTTTAAGGATAGGTATTGAATCCCTCTTCTACGAAAGGTTTAGCAGACCAGAGCCTTGAATAAGCTTGTTTTTCCCATTTGCTGGGGGCATTTCCTTTTGATATAGTTGTAACATACCCCAAAAGTGACCTGTTTACTGATCCATTCAAAGCACCTCTACCGTGCATAAGCAATTAAATTATCCAATACTCAAACAGATAAACGATATTGTTGTTTATATTGTCGTAGTTTTTACATGTAATAGTTTGAGAGAAAATGAAAAATCAAAATTATTAACGCAGATTAATGGTCTATAAGACCTAGACGAAAGAAGATGAGGATCATTAAAATCCTAAGTGGGATAAAACAACAACAGGACACTACCCTGAATAATCCACTTAATTAGGGTTTGCAATTAATATGTTCACTACTCGTAGTAAGACCCTCTGCGAATTTATCAAAGATGGGAGTTAAAATTTAATATGAAAAATGCTTCAACTGTTTTTTACGTATCGTTAGCATTATTGGTTGGTCTTGTATCAATGGGGATTATTATGCCTGAGTCGTTAGAACGCATTACCAGTAGTGCTCAAAGTGTTATGACAGATTCATTTGGATGGTATTACCTATTAATCGTTTCACTGTTTGTGTTTGTATGCTTCTATTTATTAGTGAGTCCAGTTGGCCGGATTAAGCTCGGGAAACAGGAGGATAAGCCTGAGTTTTCACGTCCAACTTGGCTTGCCATGCTTTTTAGTGCAGGTATGGGGATTGGCTTAATGTTCTATGGGACCTACGAACCCATTAGCCATTACATCATTAGCTCTCCAACAGGACAAGAAGGCACAGATCAGGGAATTAAGGATGCCATGAGATTTACTTTCTTCCATTATGGAATCCATGCATGGGCCATATATGGCGCAGTCGCACTGGCACTGGCTTATTTTACCTTTAGAAAAGGGGAATTAAGTTTAATAAGCCGTACCTTAAGACCGTTAATTGGGAAGCATGCAGATGGCTTTGTCGGGAAAGCAATTGATGTTATAGCTGTTATATCAACAGTTATGGGGGTTGCCACTTCACTGGGATTTGGTGCCATGCAAATTAACGGCGGCCTTTCCTATCTATGGGATGTACCTAGTACGCAAACTAGTCAAACCATTATCATTCTCGTTGTAACTGTCTTATTTATGATTTCAGCCTTAACAGGTCTAAGCAAAGGGATAAAGATCCTGAGTAATTTAAATATGGGTCTTGCGGCTCTCCTCCTCATCATTGTATTTATTTTTGGGCCGACACTTTTTATTCTTAACCTATTTACAGATACGATTGGATCTTATATGCAAAACTTCCTGAACATGAGTTTTCGGATTGCTCCACTAAACGAAGAGGGCCGTAGCTGGATTAATGGATGGACCATTTTTTATTGGGCATGGTGGATTGCATGGGCTCCATTTGTTGGGGTATTTATTGCCAGAGTCTCTAAAGGCCGTACGATTCGTGAGTTTGTTGTAGGAGTTTTACTCGTTCCAACACTGATTGGCTTCATCTGGTTTACAACCTTTGGTAGTTCCGCTATTTCTACTGAAGTCTCTGGGCTGCTTTCCATTTCTACATTAGCACCAGAGGAATCCCTTTTCGGTGTGTTAGAAGGGTTCCCGTTTAGCGCGGCGTTATCCATTCTGGCTATTTTAATTGTTGCCATATTCTTTGTCACATCAGCGGACTCAGGTACATTTGTTCTAGGAATGATGACAACGAATGGTTCGCAAAATCCAAGTACTGCCATTAAAGCGACATGGGGAATTCTGCTTTCGATTACAGCCCTAGCTCTTCTCTATTCAGGGGGTCTACAGGCTCTTCAAAACACCATGATCCTTTCAGCACTTCCATTTTCCGTTATCATGCTGTTAATGGTCGGTAGTTTACTGAAAGCCCTAAAGCTAGACGCTAAAGAGCTCGGACTTGGTCATCATGTACGGAAACCGGCAGGGAATGCACGTACACAGGTTGTGAAGGAAGCTGTCGAAGACAAACACAGCAAAAAGGATGAGAAAGAAGCTGTGGTAAATAAACGAACTAAAAAAGATGTAGAGGTTAAGGACGCCTTACTAACCATATCAAGCAAATAAAAAAACAACGTTTCAGCTTCCGCTGGGGCGTTGTTTTTTTATCAAAATTTGGTTGGCTTTTAAGATATGACCGTTCTATGAAAGAAAGTTTCTTAAAAAACCAAGAAAAACGTACCGATTGTGATAATCAGGCCGCCTATTATCGTATGCTTGGCTACTTTTTCCTTTAAAATCACAAATCCGAGGATCATGGTGATCACAACACTGAACTTGTCAATCGGCGCGACTACCGACACCTTGCCGATGGCGATAGCAGCGAAATAGCATAGCCAGGAAAGTCCGGTAGCCATGCCTGATAGTGTTAAAAAGAGATAGCCTTTCTTAGATATGTTTTTCATGCTTTTATATGTACCTTGAAAAAATACAATGAGCCATGCAAATACTAAGATTACGATCGTTCTTAAAAAAGTGGCAACATTGGAATCGACACCCTCCATGCCGATTTTTGCCAAAATCGACGTCAGTGCGGCAAATACAGCCCCAATAATGGCGTACAGTATATAAATTTGCGAACCGGTAAAGCGCTTTTTTTCTTCATTTTTCCCAATTAGCACGAAGGTTCCAATCGCAATAAGCGCCCCTCCCGCCATAATTTTCAACTCAGCCTTCTCCCCCAGAATAACGATGGATAAAAGGATGGTTAAGACAATGCTGGATTTATCAATCGGAACAACCTTGGAGACATCACCCATCGCAAGCGCGCGAAAGAAAAACAGCCAGGACAAGCCCGTTGCCACACCGGAAAGGGCAATATAAACCAGCGCTTTCGTAGAAATGGTCGCAATCGTATCGAGCTGACCAGTAATCCATACTACAATAAAGGACATCACTAAGACAATAATGGTCCGGATGGCTGTTGCCAGATTGGAATTTACATTTTCCATCCCGATTTTTGCGAGGATACTTGTTAGTGCTGCAAATATAGCCGCAAACAATGCTAACGTTACGCTCATGTACTTCCCTTCTTTTCCATTTTATTAAAAAAAGGATACCATATGCACTCAGGCAACGGTAACCTTTTCATAAAGGGAACCTCACATTTATTAGATCCAGGCATTGCAATGAAGGCAAATTCATTTATTATGAAAGAAAATTCCTTACGAATCCGCTTCTAGCACTTTCTCCATTCAATTCCTTCTTTTTGCTGAAGCGTTTTCCTGAAATAGTGCTCGCACCTTGAAAAAATCTTCTCAATATCAGCGGTTCTGAAAGCCAATACACGCAGTACCAAGCCTGGCACGCTTAGCTTACTGATTCCCCATCTAGAGGGTGTCGATTCCGTTAATAACAGCTCCCTTACATCGGTGATAAAGGCTTCGGTTATGGTTTGATGGATGACAAACATTGTACCAATATGGGTAAACCCCTCCAAATTCATCAAGGATTGTATCTGCTCATCAGGCTCTAGCAGCAGGTGGTCAAATACCTTCAATTCAGAGTCTACATATATTTTCATTTGGGAGGCCAATTTTTTATAGAGAAAAGGCTGTCCGTCCACCGACCAGCCTGGCGTCATGATATCGCAATAAGTAAATAGGGCCGAGGAATTCATGTATACATTGGTAAATTGCTTGAAGCTGGCATCACGATAAAGAATTAATGGGTCTTGTTTAACATGGAGTTCACTGTTTTCTTTTAGAAAAAAATCCATCGTCTGTGTTACACCGAATCGCGGGGATTTATAGACCTTGGTAGATGCCTGAGTCGTAAGCGCAAGGGAGGCCGCATCATTCACCACCACCTCTGTCAGGTAGGAATCGCCATCCACATAGCCTCCTCCGACATGAATCAGTGTAAGGAGCGGCAGATTGTCAGGGCCATAGGTCGGACGAGTGATTTTGAAAACACCGTCGAAGAAGCTGTTGGTAATGACAGATTTGCCGTTTTTATTTCCGACCTCGACCTGAAGATAACCGGTGTGGACGGTCATACCTCAAGCCCTGCCAGGAAGGCCTCCCGTTTAATCCATTCCACTACCTCTGAGACCCCTGTGCCATCCTTAAGATTGGTAAAATAAAAGGTTTTATCCCCCCGTGTTGCTAAGGTATCCTTTCTCATGATTTCTAAATCAGCTCCGACATATGGGGCTAAATCGATTTTGTTAATCAGAAATAAATCAGATTTAATCATCCCTTGCCCGCCTTTACGGGGAATTTTCTCCCCTTGTGCGACATCAATAATATAAATCGAAAAATCCACCAGCTCCGGTGAGAACGTTGCAGCGAGATTATCTCCCCCGCTTTCGACAAATATTAAATCAAGGTTTAGATGACGCTCTGTCAGCTCCTCGATTGCGGCAAAATTCATTGAAGCATCCTCACGAATAGCCGTATGGGGGCAGCCTCCCGTCTCGACGCCGATAATTCGATCCTCAGGCAACGCGCCATTTTTTATTAAAAATAACGCATCCTCTTTGGTGTATATATCGTTTGTGATTACGGCTACCTCATATTCCTTCATCAGCACTCGGCTTAATTGATCGACCAATAAGGTTTTTCCAGCCCCGACAGGTCCTCCAACTCCAATTCGAATAGGTTCTCCCATTTGTCTCATCCTTTCCTTCTATTCACTATTAAGTTAACTTTCTATGAACTAAACAACCGAACCGACAAATCCTCATGCTTCATTTGGGCTATTTCCAGTCCTGGGGCACAGGCTCCAAAGCATTCCTCTGATTGCTTTAGTACCTTTTTTACTAAGTCCTGAAAAAAGGGCTCCAGCTCCCGAAGAATCCTCTGTCCATCTGTTTGCCCTAACGGTATTCCTCTCACGGCATTTTGCGTTAAGGAGGAAGCAGTGGCAAATACATAACAGGATAAGGTTGTTTCTAAATCCACCTTCTGTCCCTCCAGCACCATTGCAAATACGAGGGCACTGTGACCGTGACGTTCTTTCTGTTTGATTTTTTCGTTGTATTTTTTTAGCAGAGGATTTTTCGGATAAAGCTCTGTCATGACCTTGACTAGCTGACGCCCCATCCGCTTGTTACCTTCCCTTGTTTCCCTCGCCCCAGAAAAAGCAAATAACTCCTGGTCAATCGTCCAGAGCCTGTCGAGCCTTTCTTCTTGAATCGCCGCATAGCACATGCGGCAGGCAAGACCGTCTGTATAGACAAACTGCGACAGCAGATAGTGCTTTAAAGCCCTACAGAAGGTCTTTTTGTCCGCCACCTTGCCCTCCTGAATGTACGTTTCCAGCCCGAAGGAATGCGAAAAGGCACCAGAGGGAAAGTTGGAATCGCATATTTGCAGGAGATTAAAAAGCGGATTAGTCATGGGAATGCCCGATATGCTTAAAAGCGTGATTCATTTTTCTTTTTTCACGGGCAAAGGGAATGTTCAGCTCCTGAAGCAGCTCTTCGACCAAATAATCATATTGAACAATCATTTCTTCCGCTTCAAATTGCGCAGGCAGATGACGGTTTCCAAGCTGATGGGCAATGTCTCCCATTTGCTGGAGGGAGGTTGGCCGAATCACAAGCACATCATCCTCAATGACGCTGATGATAATTGAATTCTTATCATCCTGATAGAGAATATCGCCATCCATTAATTCTTTGCCGTTTTTTAGCCGGATGCCTAATTCCTTGCCGTGGTCGGTTTGGACACGCTGTATTTTTTTCACAAGATCGTCGCTTCGTAAATACACACGCTCTATATGGGCCGGTCTTTGTGCTGCTTGCTTGATATTTCCAATCACTTTTTCAATAATCATCTTCATCACCTCAAAATAAAAAGTATCGTTGTGCAAGTGAAACCTTGTCATCCGGCTCACAGGTGATGAATTCACCGTTCACCCTCACTTCATAGGTCTGTGGGTCCACCTCAATTTCAGGTGTTTCTCCATTAAAAATCATGTCCTTCTTCGTAAGCTGACGGATATTCCCTACTGGTACGACTTTTTTCTGGAGAGCGAGTTTTTTAGGAACGCCCAGCTCATAAGCCGCTTTAGAAACAAAGGTCAGAGATGTAGAATATTTGGCCTTCCCAAAGCTCGCAAACATGGGACGGTAAAGTACCGGCTGCGGAGTCGGAATGGATGCGTTTGGGTCTCCCATAACACTCCAGGCAATCATGCCTCCCTTTAGAATAAGCTCCGGCTTGGCACCGAAGAAAGCGGGCTTCCAAAGGACGAGATCAGCTATTTTTCCTGGTTCAATCGAGCCGACGTAGTCAGCTATTCCATGGGTTAAGGCAGGATTAATCGTATATTTAGCAATATATCGTTTGGCTCTCAGATTATCATTTTCTTCGCCTGAATGAAGCTCGCCGCGCTGCCGCTTCATTTTATCAGCTGTCTGCCAGGTGCGGATGATGACCTCTCCAACTCGGCCCATGGCCTGTGAATCCGAGCTAATCATGCTGAATACTCCGAGGTCATGAAGAATATCCTCTGCTGCAATCGTCTCTTTGCGAATTCTCGAATCTGCAAAAGCGAGATCCTCTGGGACGGCCGGGTCTAAGTGGTGGCACACCATCAGCATATCCAAATGCTCCGCAATGGTATTGACTGTAAAAGGCCGCGTTGGATTGGTGGAGGAAGGCAGGATATTTGGATAGGAAGCGGCTTTAATAATATCTGGTGCATGCCCACCGCCAGCCCCCTCTGTGTGGTAGGTGTGAATTAAGCGTCCATCAATGGCACGTAAGGTATCCTCAACAAATCCTCCCTCATTAAGCGTATCGGTGTGAATGGCTACCTGAATATCATATTTATCCGCAACGGTGAGTGCTTTATCAATGTTGGAGGCTGTCGTGCCCCAATCCTCATGAAGTTTTAAGCCAATGGCACCTGCTTCAATCTGCTCCATGAGCGCTTCTTCACTTGAGGCATTTCCCTTCCCAAGGAATCCAATATTCATCGGGAATTCCTCCGCCGCCTTCAGCATTTGCTGGATATTCCATTCTCCTGGCGTGCAGGTGGTAGCATTGGTTCCAGTTGCCGGACCAGTCCCGCCGCCAATCATCGTGGTGATACCCGACTCGAGTGCAGTTTGAATTTGCTGCGGGCTGATGAAATGGATATGGGCATCAATTCCTCCAGCTGTGAGAATCATTCCCTCCCCGGCAATGATTTCAGTCGACGCGCCAATGGTAATGGTGATATTATCCATCAATAGCGGGTTGCCTGCTTTGCCGATGCTGGCTATGGTGCCGTCTTTAATGCCAATATCCGCTTTGTAAATGCCGGTATAATCAAGAATGAGAGCATTCGTGATCACCAGGTCAACCGTCTCGCTTCTTGTGGCAAGCGGATGTTGGCCCATTCCATCACGGATTACCTTTCCACCGCCAAATTTCACTTCATCCCCATATATCGTATAATCCTTTTCAACTTCAATAAACAGATCGGTGTCCCCGAGTCTTACTTGATCCCCGACAGTCGGCCCGAACATATCTGCATATTGCTTTCGCGTCATGTTAAAGCTCATCTTGGTTCACACCCCCTTGTCATTTAATGCAGCGTTGGTTCTGTTATTAAGCCCGAAGACCCTTCTTTCTCCGGAAAAAGGTATTAGCTGTACCTCCTTACTGTCACCGGGCTCAAAGCGGACTGCGGTGCCGGCGGGAATATTGAGCCTCAAACCGTAGGCTTTTTCTCGATCAAACTGGAGCTGGCTATTAATCTCGTAAAAATGAAAATGCGAGCCGATTTGCACGGGCCTGTCGCCTTTGTTGATGACCTCAAGAGTGCTTGGCAGTTTGTCAACGTTACAGGCGATAGGCTCTTTCCTTAGGCGGTATTCTCCTGGAATCAATCGTTTTCACTCCTTACTTTATAAATATTTAATCTCCACTACTGAATCGGGTCATGCACGGTCACCAACTTTGTGCCGTCCGGAAAGGTTGCTTCTACTTGGATATCATGAATCATTTCAGGAATACCCTCCATCACATCCTCACGTGTAAGGATTCGTCTGCCAAATTGCATAAGCTCAGAAACTGTTTTCCCACCTCTTGCTCCCTCCATGACCTCGTAGGTAATAATGGAGATGGCTTCAGGGTAGTTTAGCTTCAGTCCCCGCATCTGGCGCCTTCTCGCTAAATCAGCAGCCACGACAATCATCAGCTTTTCCTGTTCCCTTGATGTAAGCTTCACTTCTCAGCCTCCTTATATTTTTCGGTGTATTCGTAACACTAGAGCACTTCATTAGCCAAAAGTACACATCCATTTTTTACTTTAGTCATCATAGCTACACCGCCAAATGCTCATGCAGCAACTCTTCATTTAACTCATCACATGAACCATGAACGACCATTTGTCCTTTATCCAAAATATAGACATAGTCAGAGCATGACAGGACAACATCCAAATTATGCTCGACCAGCAAAATCGCCATGTCTTTTTCCCGAGCGATCTTCACAAGCACATCCCTGATAAGCTGAACGATTGACGGCTGAATTCCTTCCATTGGCTCATCCAGGAGCAGTACCGTTGGATTCGAGATGATGGCCCTCGCGATCGCCAGCTGTTGCTGCTGTCCTCCGCTCAAGTCGCCGCCCTTTCGGTTGAGCATTTCCTGCAACACCGGGAACCATTGAAAGATTTCCGCAGGAATTTCAGTCGGTCGCTGGGATTTCGGTAGCGGCTCAAGTCCGAGCAGAAGGTTTTCTTTTACAGAGAGCTCCGAAAAAATCTCTCTGCCCTGCGGGACGTAGGCTAAGCCAGCACGTGCCCGCTGCTCAGGGCGGTTCTTCCTCCATTCCTGCTCCCCGAAACAAACAACTCCGTGTGAAACAGGAAGCAATCCCATCAACACCTTGAGTAGCGTGGTTTTCCCCACTCCGTTACGGCCAAGAAGCCCGACAATTTTCCCCTTTGGAAGGCTTAAACTAATATCCTGTAGAATCATTGTTTCCTTATAGCCCGCTTTTAAATGGGACACTGACAGCATATTAGCGCCCCCTTCCTAAGTAGACATTCTTCACTTCATCATCACGCTGAATTTCCTCCATCGACCCCTCACTTAGAACCCTGCCCTCATGCATCACGACTACACGGGTTGAAAACCTGCGGACAAAATCCATATCATGCTCGACCACCAGTATGGTACAGTCCTTTGAGATATCTTCAATCAGCCGGCCTGTTTTCGTCCGTTCCTCACCAGACATACCAGCAATCGGTTCATCCAAAAGCAGCAGCTTCGGTTCTTGAATTAATTGCATCCCGATTTCAAGCCACTGCTTTTGTCCATGTGATAACAGACGTGCCGGCTCATGACGTTCCAGATATAAGCCAATCCGGTCAAGCAAGCTATCTATCCTTTCTTTTTGCACGCTCGACCATTTTGAAAAAAGGAGTGACCATGGGTTTTTTCGCTGCTTCATCGAAATTTCAAGATTTTCATACGGTGTTAAATTAACAAAAATACTCGGTGCCTGGAACTTTCGCACAACACCCTCATAGACAATTTTTTGCTCCGGCAGCTTCGTAAGCGACACGGTGCCGTCGAACAGGACATCTCCCTTTGTCAGCTTTGTTTTGCCACAAATAATATCAAGCAGAGTCGTTTTCCCCGCTCCATTTGGACCGATTAAAAACAAAATTTCACCACTATGAACCTCTAAATCCACACCCTGAAGTGCTTTAAAGCCTGAGAAATCCACCATTACATCACGACACGACAGTATCGGCTGCATTTTCCTCCTCCTCCTTCTGCTTTGCTTTGACAAAACGGCCCTTCACCTTTGCAACCAGCCCCGCCAATCCGTTTGGCAGATACAAAACTACCACCAAGAACATCAAACCCAAGAGAATCGTCCATAGGTCAGGGTATGATTCGCTTAACAGGCTTTTTGCACTGTTTGTTAAAATCGCCCCAATCGCTGCTCCGAGTATGGAATAGCGCCCGCCAATCGCTGCCCATAGCACCATTTCAATAGAAGGAATAATGCCCATCATTTCCGGCGAAATGATTCCAACCTGAAGCACAAACAAGACTCCGGCCACACCAGCAAATGCCGCTGAAAGCGCATAGGCAATGACCTTATAGCTTGTTGGATTGTAGCCTAGAAAGCGCAGACGATTTTCTCCATCGCGGATTGCCACAAGCACTTTCCCAAACCTTGTCTTCGTCAATACAAGGGATATCCCCATAATGACTGCGAGAATTCCAACCGTTAAAAAAAATAAAAATTGCTTCGTTGCCGGGTCTGTTAATGGGATTTGAAAAACAGAATAGAAATTTGTTAATCCGCTCGTTCCACCTGTTACATGCTGCATACCAATAAACAGGGTCACAAACACGATTACAACCGCCTGAGAAATAATTGAAAAGAACACTCCATTAATGCGGTTTTTAAATGTCACATAGCCGATGATGACAGCCAGGAAAAACGGCACTAGCACAGCTGCCAAAATGGCGATGAACGGATTTTGAAAGAGTGCCCAAATAACGGGCAGCTCCATGATACCGTTCCATTGCATAAAATCTGGAATCCCACCGGATGATGCTTCTAGCTTTAAATACATGGCCATACAATAGGCACCAAGTCCGAAAAAGACACCGTGACCAAGGCTTAAGATTCCTGTAAAGCCCCAAATCAAGCTGATTCCAACCGCAATGATGGCGAAGCAGAGAAACTTCGCTAATAAACCGATACGAAAATCGGATAGAAAAAACGGCGCGCTACAGAGTAAGAGAAAAAAGACTCCGTATGCTACGGTTTGACTGACATTTTTACTCATATAAGATACCTCCTAGTCGAGCGCCCGCACTTTTGTACCTGCGAGCCCGGTCGGCTTCCACTGTAGGAATAAGATAATGAAGACAAAGACAATGACCTTGGCCATCGTGGCGCTTGTTGAATACTCAACCACTGTACTTAGAATTCCAAGCATTAGTGCAGCTATAATGGTTCCCTTTATTTTACCGACACCACCAAGAACCACGATCATAAAAGCATCAACTATATAAGCAGTTCCGAGCGTGGGCCCAATCGAGCCTAAGAGGGTTAGCGAACAGCCAGCTAAACCTGCGAGCCCGCTTCCAAGTGCGAAGGTCGTACTATCGACTTTCCTCGTTGAAACACCTAGACAGGATGCCATATTGCGGTTCAAGGTAACAGCCTTCATCCGACGTCCAGAAGGAGTTTTAAAAAGATACAAGTATAATAGAAAAATAGCGGCAGCCACCAGTAAAATAATGAAAAGACGTTTATACGGAAAGGTCATCCCGGCAATCACCAGACCACTGTTCAACCAATCCGGTGCAATCACAGCTACGTTTGGCGCTCCAAATATGGAACGGGCCACCTGCTGCATAATTAAGCTCACTCCCCACATTGCCAGCAAACTATCGGTTGGACGTTCATATAAAAAACGAACAATCGTCTTTTCCATCAGTAAACCGATTAGAGCAGCGACAAGAAAGGATAATGGGATCGCTAGAATAAAATAATAGGTAAAGGCTGTTTGCGGAAGATATTGAATGAAGGCCTGTTGAAGAACATAGGTTGTGTATGCGCCAATCATGATAAACTCCCCATGTGCCATATTGATAATTTTCGCCTGCCCAAACGTAATGGCAAGCCCTAAAGCAATTAATAATAAAATCGATCCTAGACTTATGCCGTTAAACAGTTGCATAACGATTACAGACAAGACTCTCTCCCCCTTTCTATTGGCAGTGTCTGACACCGCAAAAAGACAAATAGTGGTAAACTGTCCATTTACGGTGTCTGCCACCTCGTTATTGGGTACTTAGACTGGATGCCCAGCTGTAAGTTTTTAAGTATGGATCTGGTTTAACAGCTTCACCGGAGTTCCATACTTCTTTAAATTGTCCGTCCTCCTGCACCTGACCGATACGGACGATTTTGTAGATATGCTGGGTCTTACCATCTATTTGAACTAGACCGCTTGGTGCGTTGAATTCAATACCATCTGCAGCTTCTTTTACTTTATCCACCTCAAAGGACCCGGCTTTTTCAACCGCTGCCTTCCATAGATAAACAGCTGTGTAGGCCGCTTCAATAGGATCAGCCGTTACTCGATTCTCCCCATATGCTGCTTTATAGGCTTCTACGAATTTAGTATTTTCAGGCGTTTCTGTTGTTTGATAGTAGTTCCATGCTGCATAATGCCCTTCAAGAACATTTGCCCCAATCCCGCGAATTTCTTCCTCGGCGACGCTGACAGAAAGAACCGGAATATCTTCAGCTGTAATTCCTGCATCCTGCAGCTGCTTGAAGAAGGCTACATTACTGTCACCGTTTAATGTATTAAAGATTACATCCGGCTTAGCAGACTTAATTTTACTGATTAACGTGTTATAGTCCGTGTGACCCATTGGTGTGTATTCTTCAGCCACCACTTCCCCGCCTTTTTCTTTTAGCTGAGCATTAATGATTTGATTCGCCGTTCTAGGGAATACATAGTCGGAACCAATTAAGAAAAATTTCTTCCCTTCGTTCTCAAGTAACCAATCAACTGCAGGAACGATTTGCTGGTTAGTGGTTGCGCCTGTGTAGAAAATGTTCGGTGATTGCTCCATGCCCTCATATTGCACCGGGTACCAAAGCAAGCCATTGTTTTGTTCAAAAACCGGCAGCATCGCTTTCCGGCTGGCCGAAGTCCAGCCGCCAAACACGGTTGCTACGCCATCCTCCTGTAAAAGCTTACGTGCCTTTTCGGCATATGTCGGCCAATCAGATGCTCCATCCTCAATAACCGGTTCGATTTTTTTCCCTAGTACCCCTCCGGCCTCATTGATCTCTTCAATCGCCATGAGCTCAGCATCACGTAAGGAAACCTCACTTATTGCCATCGTTCCACTTAATGAATGGAGGATTCCAACCTTAACTGTGTCACCATCAACCTTCATTGTGCTTTTGCCCGTGCTTGATTGTGATGTGGTTTCACTAGAATTTGGTGCACAAGCCGCCATCATGAGGACTGCCAATAGGAAAAGCAGCCATCTTTTTTTCATTTTCATGTCATAACACCCCTTTTATCATTTTAGTTTTGTCTATTCTTGATGATTGTAAGATTTAGTTTCTTTTTAATGTCAGGAAACCTAACATAGATTACATTTTTATTATACAGCGATTTTGCTCGTAATCAACTACTTTTACTAAATTTTTAGAATATTTTGTTTGTGAAACCGTTGCCATCGCTGGTTTACCTGTTTTTTATTTCCATTATTCATTGATAACTTTTACGGAGCTTATTCAGTTTCAAATCCATGTTAAGAATAGTTACATTTGACTATAGCCAATTTTTATATTCTCTTCTATAATCTGTGAAAAAATAACAAAAGCCTGATTTCCCATTGTACATGAGAAATCAGGCTTGGCTTTTTATAGGCAAATTTTCGTAAAATCAGACTACATGTTTAACTAGCCTTTAAGATATTTAGGGAACTTACTTAGACACTGGGATAGATATATCGATTACCGGAATCTAATTTCAAGTAAAACGATACGTGTATGTAATACTGTATATAGAATTATATGATTAGTGATATACAGTAGATTGAAAAACGGATTAAAGTGGCGGCGTTTTCGGCAGCACTTATAACCTTTAAAAAATCCGTGACATCCGCCGGAGGCTTAACTTCATTCAGCCGGGGTTTGAACCCCCACTGAATCGAAGGACCATTTGCCTTCATCCCCCACTTGTAGAAGTGGAGGACTTCTGTACCTGTCGCAAGCTTTCGGTACAAAAAGCATTTGCTGAATGAAGTTAAAAAAAAGAGAAGCTTATATACTTCTCAATAACAGTTATGATTGTAGTTCCTTTGAGTGGGCTTTGATGGTATGAATAAGTACTCCCCTATTCATTAGACTGTTTGTTCATTTGTTCTTGCAAAAGTTTTAGCTGCTGCTGGAGCTGTTCAATTTGTTGCTGCATTTGTTCTTGTTTGTATTCCTGCTGTTGTTTGTCATTTTCCTCTTGGATTCGATCGAGCCTATCTTGTTCTAGTGCAATCGCTTGCCCGATGAACGTGATAATATCACCAGTGGATACGAACCACTGTCCAACGAATTGTAGAATATCAGCAAAGTTGTTGCCATTACTGGGATTATTCTCGTTACTATTAATAAGTGGACACATAATATCCCCTTCTTCACTTATTAGAACTACATTATGTTATGTCATCAAGGCTTGGTTCGTATCCAAAAATCCTATCTTTCATGATTCTTCACTTCTTGTTCCCGTGTTGATAACGCTTAAACTGAGTTTCATAAACAAAAAAAGAGAGCAACTATTGCTCTCCTTCCTTTTGTTATTATCAAGTCCTAGGTCTTCACACTGGGACAGTCTTATGATTCATAAACCTCTTCATACATGCGAAGAATCTCTTCAGCCGTTAGAGGATGTGTAGCTGCTATCGAATCTTTACCTAATCCTGAGATCCGAATGGTTTCCTCTGCCATCAATTTCAAATCTTCTTTTTTCACGCCGAGATTTTTCAATGAATCGTAGGTTCCTATTTCTTTATACCAGCTGACCAGGGCATCGATTGTTGCATCACAGGCTGCAGAATCATCCTCAAGTGTCACATTAAACACCTCGCGGCCCAATCGTGCAAGTCGATGTGGCCGGTCTTTTTTGATAATTTGCCGGAAATAGGCAGGTGTCAGAACAGCCAGGCCGCGTCCGTGTGAAACATCATAATGCGCGGACAATGTATGTTCAATTTGATGAACTGGAAAGCTTCCTCCTCTTCCTGCATTAGCAATGCCAATTAAAGCGAGAGTACTCGTCCATAGAAGATGGGCACGGGCGTTATAATCCTCTGGCTGATCAATCGCTGTCTTGGCATATTTCACCGCATTGCGCATGAGTCCTTCTGTGATTTCATCCTGCACGTTCGCATTCTCATCACCTGTCATATAAGCTTCATACAAATGGGTGAACATATCCACCGCTCCGTCTGCCGTATAGCTGGCAGATACGGTATAAGTTAATTCTGGATCAAGAATGGCTACACGAGGAAATAATCCTGGCCCTCCGATACTTGATTTTTCCTTCGTTTCCCAGTTCGTAATGACTGCAGTGGAATTAGCCTCAGATCCTGTCGCCGCTAATGTTGGAATCGTCATAATGGGAAGTGCCTCTTTAATCGGCAGCAGCTCCTTCCAAAGACCAGTTTTATTTCCGCGTATGTATTCATGTATCGGTCTTGCTGAAACAGCTACGGTTGCAATGGCTTTAGCAGCATCCATAGCAGAGCCTCCACCTAACGCAAGAATCAGCTCGCATTTTTCATCACGGGCGATTTGTCCCCCTCGATCAACAGTTTCTGCACGTGGATTAGGCTCAACCTGATCGAACAGAACATAATCAACGCCAGCTTCCTGTAGGGACTTGGTTACCTTATCCAGTGACCCCGTTTTTTTAGTCGACGAACGTCCTGTAACCAGCAGTACCTTTTTGGCGTACTCCTTAACCATTTCTCCAGTACGATTTACCTCGCCTTTTCCAAAGATAATCTTAGTAGGAATGTTTAAAGTAAAATTTAACATGTCATTTCCCCTTTTCAATGGATTTTAGAAGCACTAATCAAGTATCCCTTATTGAAGTGAAATCTACCCATTAATCAAATTCGCCCGTCGAATTTGCGTCCGGATTACCTGAGCTCGCTCGGGTAAACTACCTTAAAAAAATCGCAAGACTCGCCGGAGGCTTAACTTCATTCAGCCGGGGTATGAACCCCCACTGAATCGAAGAACCATTTGCATTCATCCCCCGCTTGTAGAAGGGGAGGACTTCTGTACCTGTCGCAAGCTTTCGGTACAAAAAGCATTTGCTGAATGAAGTTAAAAGAGTACATTTCTTCACAATCTAGTATATAGTTTAACATAAAAACCATATTAACCCACTAAGTGTGACTCACTAACCGACCAAAAGAAAGGGCACTCTTCTTTTGGAATGGCGCTCGCTCAGGGAAGTGTATATAAGAAAGGGGAAAATGGTGTTATTTGGTTAAGATATAACCATCCTTTAACAAGAAGCCTGTTAGGACATCCAAACCTGGTGTTATGAACGCTTCATTCATACTAAGCTTCATCATCGCTAACCCCTGGATGGAAGCAAAAAAATAAAGCGACATCTCCCTTGCGTTTCCTTTTTTAAACTGACCAAGCTCCTGTCCGTTTTCAATTAATATCGCCGTTTGTTTTAGCATCGCTTCACTTTGTTCATTCAAATATTGTATGAGAGAGGAAGGATTGCTCATGGTCGAAGCTTGATACATAATCATAAGAAAATTAGCAAATTCATCATCCTTCTCGAGATCCTTTATGATATCCAATGTAAATTGACGCATCAGTTCAAGTGGAGAAGCATCCTGTTTAAACCGGTTTGTCATTTGCTCCAATCCTTCCGCAGCAAAGGTAATCAGTTCATTAAATAAATCTTCCTTCTTTTTGTAATGACGATACATGAGGCCGATGCTGATTTCTGCCTCTTCCGCTATATCGTTTACACTTGTGGCCGCGAACCCCTTCTTTGCAAATAGCTTTATGGCTGCCGAAAGGATTTTTTCTTTTGTTGCCTTTCTCATAGACTCAAATTGTTCCTTCGTTCTAGGCAAGAGTTTCACCTCCTATTCGATTCCTCCGCAAGCAAAAATCATGTTGTTTTTTTCACATATTTCAAAGATAAAAGATGATTGATTCCATTTCTCTTCGCTACCTTTTCCGGAAATGATTTTCTTTTGTATTCAACAAAACCCATTTTTTCATATAATTTCATGGCAGGAATATTCGTATCTGCAACCTCTTCGATTACAAAATCGGTGTAGGGTGTATGTTCAATGATATGCTGGATGATTTGAGTTGCAACACCCTGTCCTCTGAACTCGGTAGCCGTTCCGACAAATTCAATCGAACCTGTATGGGGAGGGAAATTTTCGAAGGGCGCTTCAAATTCCTTTTTTAAAACGACCCCTGCTATGCTGCCCTTAAAGAAACCTAAGTGCTTTCGTAATTCTGTTTTATTTAAACGTATTGATAACACGTTACCGTCAGTAAGTGCTGTCATTCCAGCTACTTTATCGTGAACCATCGCTACATAAAATTGTTCTAAAACAAACATATGGGCAAAGGCCTTTGCAATGATATCTTTATCTTTGGAGAAATAGCCAAGCCATTGTGTGAAGCCTTCTGCAAATATTTCGGACATCTGCTTCCTCACATCAATCTCAGTTTTGTTTGCTTTGACAATTGTAAGCTTATCCATTGGTTGCATATATCATTCTCCTTGTCCTTTTTAATGAATGAATATATTTTCATTATAAAATTTGAATTCTGCATTGTAAATTCTTATCCTTTAGCCACCTCCTCTACGCATCATCAACATAGACAGAAATAAAAAAGACATTCCCTTTTTTTGTTTATGGAATGCCTTTTCTTATTCATTTTCTTGGACTTATATATTATCTTTACAATGCATTGCCAATGTATGTGAACAAAATGACTCAGATCATTGACTATGTTTCTAATTCATCTGAATTTATTTCGATTCAAGAGGACCAAGAAGAGCTGATTGAAACGGGAAAACAAAAGCTACTTGAATTCTCTCACACAATTCCGAACCGAGTAATTGGAGGAATTTCCAATTTTATCGGATTAATGTCCAATCTTGCCATTATCTTTGTTTCTGTACCGTTTTTATTATTCTACACCTTTATATACAAGGACAGGTGACCGTTGCATTTGTTGTAGGAGTTCTTTCCTTTATTTGGTATCTTATTATCGATTTGCCTTAACCTCTCGTCATGGCATTAATCGTAGCAGTAACCAATATCATTCCTTATATTGGGCCATTAATTGGTGGTGCTCCTGCTGAATGTGAGGAAAAAAGCAGCCATTCTACAAAATGAATGAAGGTCTGCCTATAAGGACAGATAAGATGCGAACAAGGCTCGGTTTAGTAACCGGGCCTTTTTTATCATAAGGAGTATATGATAGGTTCGGATTTCAAATTCATACCCGCTACCTATCTTTTAATCGCACCATACATGTAACATCTTCATCATTATAATAATACTCGAGACAATATCCATTTGGATCAATGTCAGGGTCTGAGGTTAATTCACTAAATGCACGACCAATGCCCTGATGGTCTTTCATAAAATTCAATACGGTTATACATCTATAGTGACCCTTTTTAATGACATATGTTTCTACATCAAGATTGTCCTCTGCCAAAACTTCAGCGGCTGCTTTGTAGATTATCGTCCCGTTTTCCGGACGGGATAGACCGAAGAATTTTCTTTCCTTTGAAGGAAGCAACCCATGCAGCTGCTTATGAGCATCCAGAATCCCGTCTGGAAAGGATTTTGCCGTTACACAATAGACATTGATATCTTTCTCAATCACTACCGTTTCCATACTTTATCCATCCTTTCTCAGTCATTATTCATGCTTTATTGACCCCTATCCCCTGAATCTTATGGCTAAACCTTTCAAGAAATTTCTAGCGTAGCGATCACCGCACACTTTATAATTTCTATGCCCTGCTTTTCTTAAGACAGCACCTAATTCCCCTTTAGTTAGGATTGCCCCTGCATCCGCTAAAATATCGAGCATATCTTCACTTGTTAATGACAGCGCAATTTTTACTCTCTTTAAGAGGAGATTATTAACATGCTCATGGCTCTTAATAGACTGTGCCGGCTGACCTGGTTTAGGATCTTGCTTTCCTCTTTTAAAAATAATCAATCCATTTAAAAATGACTCTAGCATGTGATCATCACATTTGATATGTTCTTCATTTTCATTTAAATCATAATCAAAATCAGCTTCCTCATCACTGTCTTTTGATTTTGTCAGCACTTTAAGCACTTCTTCTTTTGTTAATTCAATACCACCAAGCTTAAATATCTCTACCATATCAGTATTTTTGATATCTAGGGCATATCTTAATCTAATTAATATATCATTATTATCCATCTAAAATCCTCCCATAACGTTGCCTTCTTGAAGTTTCATTTTATTTGTACCGTGTTCAAGCATACTCACAAAAGACCCTTCTTGTCCACTTCATTTGTTAACGAATAGCGGAAATTTGCTATCGGTATCACGGAGGAAATTCATCGTGTAACTTAGTAGCTTATATTCCTACCGTATGAAGAATTATTTAGTCATCACAGGTTTCATAATAATTAATTCAGTGAAAATATTTCCTTCTTTGTTAGAAAGGTGGCATAGTTATAGAAACCTTTTTACTCTATTATCCGTAATAAAGATATCAAGACTATTCAATATTGGAGTGATGATGATGGATATTGCTCTATTTCAGGAGAATATAGAAATACTACGACAATCTGGTGGTAAATGGATAGATCAACGACTCGTTATGATGACCGCGGCACAGTGTACGGCAAAAGGTAAACGAATAAATGGGACCGATTTTAAAAATGTAATCGAAAAGGTGAAAAAAAGCTCGTCTGCGTTTTCCCCATTAAGATTGATTACTTTTTCAATTGCAGGATTAATCTATATAAAAACGAATCATTATGACCATGAAATCGATCGTTTACATCGTAACTACAAAGCACTCAAAGAGAAAGGCTTCCAATCTTCCATGCACACTTATATGGCGGCCATGCTAATGGAAGAAGATACAGAGGTAAGCCGACTCAAAGGAATATTTCAACGACAAATTAGTGTGATAGGCTGGGACGGTTGTGAATATTTCAGTAGAATGGAACACCGTCCCATTTTTCTTAAATATGCAGGCATGTCCTAATTAAGAATTAGCGAAAGTATAATAAGCGAAAATTATTCGGTTAGATGCAGAGTAGAGCTCGTTTTGGGGATAATAGGTGAAGTTTTTCCGATTAGGCATAGCAAAACTGCCCCTATACATGTTTTTCGAGACAATTGGCGAAATTCTTTTCCGTCTTTTCACTTAGATTTTATAGATTGCCGATAAATCATTTAAACATAATTAGTGATGTACTACACATAGTTATACAACTAGCACCGCACCTATATCAAAGGAATACTAAAATGATGACACTAAATAAATTGGCTAGAAAATGGGATATACCGCTCACCCACGCATTATTGGTTTTATAAAAAATAACACCATATAAAACACTGTTTATAAATACAAAAAAGATATCATAGACCACAATGAAGGTATTTCCCTCTGTAATATGTCCGAAAGCAAATAACAGTGACGAAAGGAGGAGTGTTGGCACAATAGGCAAAACTTTGTTTAACTGCTTTTGGAAAAATGCCCGCCAAGCTATTTCTTCTCCTAATGCAAGAATGATAAGCTGAAATACTAGTATAATGACCTTATCAAAGGATACAAAAATCTCCGTTCTAGCAAGGACATGATCGATGTACTCAGGTAAAAATAATTTTGAGATGCTAATACTGATAGCATCCATGATAATAGGCAGTGCCATCCAAAACCAAATACTTCTACTTTTTAAATTGGTCCCAATCGCCTTTACATCAAGTCCACTGTCGCTAATCGGCTGTTTCTCATAAGCCTTATTAATAAAAAAGAAGATTACACCTATCATTACGGCTGCTCCAGCGATTTTTACTCCAAAGAAATTAGTAAATGATAAAACCACCATGATACTCATTACGGTTAAGGACATCCTATTTATATTTTGCATAGCCTTTCCCTCCCGATTTCAATTAGACTGTAATGCGTACAATCTAGCATAGAACCAATTATCTATTATTATTTTATTACTTTTCTCTTCCATTGGCTGTGTCCTATTCTTGACTTTTTATACTATTCCGTATTTAAAACCAATTCTGATGGAGGGATTGATAAAACCGCTTTTATCATTGATGTAAATAGAAAAGGAAGAAAATCAACCAATATGAGGTCTAGCTAGCAAGAAAAAAAGCTTCTCACAAAGTGTGAAAAGCCCCAGCTTTATTCCGTCTTCATCATCCTCTTCATCCTCACTGTGACCAGCAAATAGATGATGAGTCCCGTTATCAAGCAAAGTGACCCACAGGCTGCGAATAGGATGAACATTTTTTGACCGCCTACTGTTGCGGTTTCAAAGCTGAAATAACTAAGCGTGAATAATACTGCGCTTATCAAAAACAGATAATAGGCAAACCATCTCCGCACCTTTCTAAAAATCAGATTTCCTATTAATAGGAGCAAATAGAGACCGCTCACGGTCATGATCATCGGAAAGGTCGGCCGGTATTTGGCAGCGTAAACGAAAAAGTCCCATTGTAAAATCTCACTGGATTGTTGAACATGTCCATACATAAGCTGGGTAATCGGTGTCGAGGAGCGCCATTCCGAAGGATGATTGAGGAGCGCACTCCCTTCATACCATGCGGCAAGAAAGGAAAATAAAAAAACAGCAAAGGCCGTACAGAATTGAAAGAGATATCGCAGCATGAAAAATAACCTCCCTATATAGGAATTAACAACCTTTTTTTGTTGTATTCTGGCTGATTTTCCATAAGCTTCATTCCGTCTCCACATCTAAAGGCATCAAAGCAAGCTATTCCTAACATTAACCTTGATAAATAGATTGCTAGGCCCGCCATTTGCATTTTCGTTCTGTACTACAATTCTTCGTTTTGTTGAGAAATCCTTCCTTAGCCAACCGGGATTCGTTTTGCTTTTACTGACAAAAAGGAACGGATTTTTAGCGAAACGCGACAGGCACCATCCATTTTTTTCATAACAAAAAACTCTCCCTTACAATAAGGAAGAGTTTTCTTACTGGACATAATCCAATTTTTAATCATCATCTTTAGGTTAAATTCGGATACCCCTGCTGTCTTAATGCCTCATAGACCAAAATCGCGGCTGTATTGGAAAGGTTCAGGGAGCGAACATGCTCATTCATCGGGATTCTTAGGAAATGATCTTTATTATTTTCCAGCAAATCCATTGGTAAGCCGGTTGTTTCTTTTCCGAACATAAAATAATGATCCTTTGATGTATCACTGAAGTCAAAGCCTGAATGTGTTTTTTCACCGAAAGTCTCAATATAGTAAAACTCACCTTTATTTTTCGAAAAAAATTCTTCCAATGAGTCATAATACTTTAATTTAACCGAGTCCCAGTAATCGATGCCTGCTTTTTTGATCATTTCTTCATCGGTTGAAAAGCCTAGCGGCCGAATTAAATGCAGGGCTGTATCCGTCGCAGCGCAGGTCAGGGCAATATTAATGGTATTTGATGGAATATCTGGTTGATATAGTACAACATGTATGGCCAAGAATGCTCACCTCTAGCTTTATTTATCCTTCCGTATTATAGCATACTGCATGCATATGATAGGGACTGTATTGTCTTTTTCACTTACGGTACTGGTTGTTTTATCAATGGAAAGGGTTGAAGAAAGAGAAAAAACCTATTAAGCCAGGCTTAATAGGTTTTTTCTACTATTGTTTTTGTGCGTCTGCATAAACCGCCATGGCATCACGCATGAATTTCGCTAAGCCCTCACCAAATTGGTCAATGTTCTTCGTGAAGCGGTTGTCATCAACATACATTTGGCCTAGTGATTTGAAGGCCTCAAGTGAGTAGTTCCCCAATTTGTTTAGGTACTGATACCATTCATGAATACCTTCTTGTGCCTCCTTGGAATTCGGTGAATGATGGCGAATGGCGGCAAGATTACGATAGATTTCATTAAATTTCTCTTGATCGAAAGCGGTCATGCTTTTTGCTTTTTCATTTGCCTCATCCACCGCTTGATCTCCCCATCTTTCTCTTGCTTCCTGTTCGTAAGGATTATGGCTAAAGTCAAAGCCTTCGAATTTTTCTTGATTGGACATTTGTCTCTCTCCTTTTGAATACTGAATGGTTTTTTCTATAGTCTGTATCATTTTATCGAGCCGTCGCTTTTTTTCTTGAAGCATTTGATACTGCATTTCTAGTGCCTCCTGCCGATTAAATGCCGGACTATCAATGATTTCTTTAATTTTCTTTAAAGGGAAGCCGAGCTCTTTAAAAAATAAGATTTGCTGCAGGGTTTCGAGATTCTCGTCAGAATAGACTCGATAACCAGCCTCAGTGGTTTCCTCGGGGATTAATAATCCAATTTCATCATAATGGTGGAGTGTGCGCACACTAATTCCGACTAAATCAGCCACTTCCTTGACCTTCATCCTGAATCGCTCCCTTCACTAGTTACTATAAAGTATCCCGTAACGTGAGAGTCAATATGAATCATACAATATTAGCCCGCTATTTAGGAGAAATAGACCCGATTGATCGAATCCCTGCCATATCCCAGGCGCTAAAAATGAATTGGGGACTGAAGGCCTGGAGAATGGCACCTTCGGGACAAGAGGCTGAACCTCAAGTCCCCCCTCCACTTTATTTATCAAAAATAGTGATTATTTTAATGTAGGTAGCTTGCGATTTTTCCCTCCATTATGAATCATAATTTCTATATCAATCTTTCTAATAGAATCCTCATGTAAAGGGATTTTCCCTCCTTTCTCAACCTTTTTCCAAGCTTGATAGTCTTTTTTGTATAGCACTTCAGACAAACGATAAATATCACTATCCATCTCCAAGCTTTTTCTATATGTACGCCTAATATCATTTTCAATTATTTTTTTTGCAGCTTTACTTAATTGTGAAAGCTTCATATTGCTTGCGAGCTTATAAATAACCGCTTCCGCATCCATCTTTACATCAAATTGAATCTTTCCGTCCTCTATAACTGGTTTTATATCTATCTTTTTCTTTGTAATCGTAATCCCTTCTGTTTCCCCCTCCTTTGGAGTTAAGCTTAATCCTGTTCGCTCAAATTTTTTTAGGTTCATCCATCTTATACCTTGGGCATCTCCATTTAATATAGTACCCTTCAATGTATTATTCGATATGATCGAAACTCCATTAATGATGCCAATACTTCGAGTTTCTTTATCCCCTTTCCAGTCCTTTTTATTAACCGCAGCATGAGGAATCACCACTTCATGTGGTGGTTGATAGTGTAGTACAATCATTTCTCTCATATCAATCGGTTGAAACCGGGAATTCTGCTCAAATGCCTCCTTAGGATCACTGATTCGTGTCAGATAGGTAGACATATTCATCGGTGGATCGGTGCTCATTAAATCTTCTATTGGATTTTTTGTGGAGTAGATATACATTCGATAATGGGATTCATAATATCGATCCATTATTTCGGTTATTTCCTGTAGCGCCTGACTTTTTAAAGCGTTCTCTGTAAAAAAAATATAATTGAGATGGCCCCAGTGAATCTGGCGCTGTGCTGTTTCATATAAAGTATAAAATGCATTCTCTAAAGAACTTCCTGTTGCTTGCCCAATTTCGGATTGTATATCCATTCCATTTCCCCCTGATGATTCTGCTTTTGCTAACAGGCTTAAATTCATTAACTGAACATATACCGTATATTTACCATCTTTATAATCAATTCCTAAGCCTTGAGCATACACCATTCGGTCCGTTTCTTCGGCATCCCAACAGCCTGTTAAGGGAAAAATGAACACGATAAGCAAAAAGAACAAAATGAAATATTTACCCTTTTGTTTTATTATGATCACTATCATCCTTTCTCGTTTCATCTTGAAGATTAAGCCCCTCAGGACGACTCTTAAGGGCAGAATGAGGTAATCTAAAAAACGTTTTTAGAAAACTGCCACTATTGAATTCATTCATTCCATCTAAATAGGCCACGCCAAATACTTGAATACTCCCCATATAACTTAAAAGGATGAAAAAGGACATTAATACCCCAAAGAAGCCTAAAATAGAGCCCATAATAATCGAAAAAAATCGGATAACGGAAATAGCCCCTATGACAGATTGGTCAATTAAGGTAAAGGTCGAAACCGTCGATAAGGCAATAATCACGAGCATCGAAGGGCTGGTTAGACCGGAGCGTATGGCTGCATCCCCAATAATTAATCCTCCAACAACACTTAATATCTGACCAATAGCCATCGGTAAACGCACCCCCGCTTCACGAAAAAGGTCAAATAACAGCAGCATGCCAAAAGCCTCTACCGGAGCAGGAAAGGGTACACCTCTTCTAGTTTCGACCACTGTTGCTAATAAGGTTAATGGTAACTGATCCTGATGGAAGGTGGTCAAAGAAATCCAAAACCCAGGTAATAAGGTGGAAACGAGTAACCCAGATACCCGTAAAAATCTTTCCAATGAGCTAAAAATATAATTAACTTCGCGGTCCTCGTTCGATTTAAACAGAACATGAAAGGTGATTGGGGTAATGTAGGCGGTAGCCACCCCATCTATTAAGATAACGAATCTGCCACTCAGAAGGCTCTCTACCGCAAAGTCTGGCTTTCCTGTATATTTATGCTTTGGAAAAAGATCGTAGGGATGATCATTGATTAATTCTTCAAATTGAGTCCGGCTTGTCAAACTGTCCGTCGAGATTTGCGATATTTTTTTTTTGATTTCCTTTAATATTTCCTTACTAGCAATATCGTCCATATAAAGTAGTAATAGCTTAGTGTTCGAGCGTTGCCCAACTGTAAACTCTTCAAATACTAAAGAAGGCGTTCTTAACCTTTTTCGAATAAGAGAATAATTTACGTTCAGATCTTCAATAAAATCATCCCGCGGTCCTAAAATGGTTGACTCCGCTTTTGTATCCTCAGGACTTCGTTGCGGTCGTTCCGAGATATCAACCATAAAGAACGTATTAACCATCGTGAAATACAACAATAGTTTTCCTCCAAATACTTCCGATACGGCGTTTTCTTTATTCTTAATGGTTCTTAGGGAAGGAATATGGAGGTTTTGCTGAATAAATGCCTCTGAAGGTATGTCACGATGACATTCAAAAAATTTCTCAAGTATGATCGGAATCGTTGTAAACAGCATCTCTGTTTTGACTAATCCCGAACAATAGATGAATGTCAATTCATGCTGGCCATATTTTGATGGTGAAATGACAACATCTGAGTTATTCGCAAAGATCTTTTTTAAATCCTCTACATTAAATGGTTCGGTTGCTTCTTTTTTCTCTTCACTAATTGCTATTTGGTTAATAGATTTCGATTTCTTTTCCTTACTTTTCTCTATCCATTCATTAAGCTTCATTCTTCATCCCCTTTTCATGTCTTGCTGCAAAAGTCACGAATCCATACAAGATAATCGTAAATCCAATAAAGAAAATAGCTGTAAAAGGAATCAACACATAAAATAAAATGAAGGAGTATTGAAAATCATTCATTGGGTAAAGGGTCAAAACGATCACCACAATAAAAATAGCGAAAAATAATTGGTTCACCTTTTTATTTATTAGCGAAAGTAATTCTCTGATAAAGAAAAACATCAGCGTTATACGAATAAATGCACCTGTTAACCACTGATAAATCACAAAAAAGAAAATATGTTCAATAAAGTGCCCGATTGCTACCAATTCCCACTCTTCATAGGCTGGGAAACGAAGTCTTTCCGCCTCCCCTTGACTAAACTCAATAATCGCTCCCACTAAAGGTCCTATGGTTAAGCCTGTTAAAATAAAGAGTGTGACGGCTAAATAGCGAAACCGCAGCTTTTCTTTAATTTGGTCTTGGATGAATAATATGAATATTAATTCAATAAATCCAGATAGAGGATAGAGAATTCCCTTCAAAATCGGGCGGTAGCCATGCTCAAATACGGGCAATAATAAGGAAAAATCTTTATGCTGCATATTGACGGTTGCGACAAAAAAACCAAGTATCACAACAAAGAAGAGTAGAAATTGATTAATAATACAAATGGATTTGAGGTTTGTACAAGCCGTCAAAAGACAGACCAATCCGAGGATTATGGCCGTGACAAATTCAGGTGTCTTGGGAAGCAAGGAGATATTGATCCATGTTACGGTTTCTCTTAGCGTTACTACACTCATAATGGTAAAAATCAGCAAGAGCAATCCAACTAGAAAGGCAACGACCCCTTTATTTACATGTTCGTTTAACCACTTCAATAAATTCTCTTTCTTCGTCTTTTTATGTATGCTGACGATCATCCATATACAAACAAACGCAATGAGCATGGCTAGCAGAACACTTATCCAGGAATCCTTTTTCGCAGTTTGAATCAATGGAGGGATCACGAGTACATGGTTTTTCATCCCTACAGCGGTAATCAGTAAAAGGATGATTTGAAAAATCGAGATTAGGTGATATTTATTGATGGTATCACACCCCTAATACTATTTTCCTATTATCCTTTGCGTAGATTAGTTAAATATTCCTTTGTAAAAAGGAAATTAGGATAAATTACTCAACCCCGTTATGGTAGTAACTTTCTAAAAAAAACAAAAAAGAAGCAGTAGGCTTCTATCACTTACTTGCTTCTTTATTATCTAATTAGACTATTTCAATCACATACGAAGTGATTTTTTTAATTTTAGAATTTTTTCCAAAACCGCCGAAATTATAGACATCACAACGTTCTATCCTTCTCTCATCGTCTAAAATCAACGTGCTATTGACAGAGCCAACGTTTCCATGCGTGATGATATTGTGAATATGTAATTCCTGAACCTCTCGATTTCCCATTTTCCATAGTGCTTTCTCATAATCACCCTTCCCCTGATTCAATCGATCACCGATGATATTCCAAATCACATCATCACTCATACAATTCAGACAGAAATCAATCTCCTTTTTGACAAAAGCAATGCTAAGCTCCTTTAGCATCTGTTTTTTAGGTGAGTTCCCACAATTCTCTGCACATTCCACCCTTATGTTTTCAGAATTCATCGTTAACTCCTCCTTCTTCGGGTTTACTACTAACTTACTAAAATTTTATGTAAAAAGACTTTTCAATTTATATGATCATCGTAACGACTAATAGTGTCTTAATGATGGCAGCATTACTGCAATACTTCTCCCGATTGAAAAATATCCTAAATCATATTTAAGAAAAATTTAATATTTACCCCACTTTTTATTTTAAAAGTTTTTCTTAACCTATAACAAGGCTCACCAAAAAAATAATCAAATGGGATAAAAAGGAGCTATCGATGTCATAATGAAAAAAAAGATAGTAATGAACAAAATAATCATACCAGGACTATTTTTCCTTTATCTGTACGGATTAATTAGAATTATACTGTTTAAGTATAGGTGGATGGATTTAACCATACTCTGGCAGCTATTAAAGAGGAATCTTGAGAACCCTGATCATCTCATGTACCAATTTCAAAGCAGTAATATCATCCCATTTAAAACCATATTCATTAATATTCATAGCCTATCCATGTGGCGAGATTTCAGTAATTTGGTTGGAAATATTATCGTATTCATACCATTTGGTCTTTTTCTTGTCTTATTGTCTAAACATAACAGAATATCCTGTATACACGTATTGACTCTATCCTTTGGTTTAAGCTTTGGCTTTGAATGCTTACAGCTTTTAACTTCTCTTGGCATTTTCGATGTAGATGACTTACTCCTGAATACTTCTGGCGGATTGATTGGCTATGGTGCCATCCAATGGTATGACAAGGTTTATTGCAAGTTGATTGGAAAAACCTCGATTATGGCCAAAGACATAGATAAGATTAAAAAACAGTAATGGCAAATACCGAGGTAGGTGAACGATACCAGAATTTAAGAAACGTCTAACGTGGAATCTCGTTATTGTGCGATAGCAGCTTGTAAATGATATAACCCTCATTTCCAACTTTATTTTGCTTAAAAAGCAAGCCCTGTCCCAATAAACGGACAGGGCTTTTGGAAACTTTACTTTTGCTCAATGATTTGAAGAAGATTACCGCATGTATCTTCAAAGACAGCTATAGTGTTGTCTCCCATCATGGTCGGCTCCATTGTAAACTTCACACCATGTTGTAATAATCTTTCGTATTCTTTGCGAATATCTGTGACGCCAAACATGGTTGCTGGGATACCTTGCTCGAGCAATTTCTTTTGATATTCTTTGGCAGCTGGATTGTCATTCGGTTCAAGAAGAAGCTGTGTACCGTCTTCATTGTCCGGAGAAACAAGTGCTATCCATCTGAATTCACCGACTGGTATGTCATGCTTTATTAGAAAACCAAGCGTTTCTGTATAAAATTTCAGTGCCTTATCTTGATCGTCAACAAATAAACTGGTTACGATGATTTTCATATTATTCCTCCTATAATGTCTGCGCTGTAGCGTGATGCATAATCTATGCTGTAAGTGAATCACTACCTGTTCGTCAAAAATCTAATTGATATACTCGAATTTCCTGAACTATTCAAACACCTTGTGTTCCCTTCATAACGTCTGCAGGATAGATAATTCTTATTTCTTATTCTTAATCAATCCACCCTTTCAGCAAGTTTCTAAGTGGTTCGTTGTCGAATATAAGTACTCGATATTTCCCCTTTCGTTCTGATTTAACAAGCCCAGCCTCTTCCAATATAGAAAGATGCTTTGCTACCCCCTGCCGAGTAATGATAAGTTTGTGGTTCATAATAAGACGTGAAGTGAGTTCATACATCGTCATCTCATTGCATTCGGATAGTTCGTCTAGTATCAGTCGCCGAGTCGAGTCAGCCAATGCTTTGAATATCGTGTCTTTTTCCCATTTCATATTCCTATTATAAGCAACCATTTAGTTGCTTGTCAATATCACGCAACTAAAAAGTTGCATGAAAATGAAACAAATTATGTAACCATAATGAGTTTAAGTCAATATATGTAGTTTGACCATTACAGAAATCTTTAACGGATTTTCAAATAACATTTAGAATAAAAGAAGAGGTGACAGGCACCTTCCAAACTTCTGGAAGATGCCTGTCACCTCTCATCATTTTACTTTTGCCACTCCTAAAGCAAAATGGCTCCAAAGGATATTTTCTACTAATTCTGCTTGTGATTCTTCACAATCAACAATTAAGATAACTTCAGAGTGTTTTCCTTTCAAGAGTTTTTTCCTTTTCTTTATGACCAATTCCAGAAAAAGCCGAATAGCAAAACCAACAACAAATCCCACAAACGCACTAATCAGCCCCCAATAAATGGGTCCCCACGCTAATTTGAAGCCAATACTTGCTCCAATTACGGAAAAAGCAGTAGCAAGCCCCATTCCAATATCAATCAGGCTTGTACCATCTGAGCGATGCAAGTTATCGAAAATTTTCCGTTCTTCTGCTCTATTATCCAATGGGACAGCAAATAGGCTATCTTTCTTAATCCCTCTATTTTCCAGTGTTGAGATGGCCATTTCTAGGAATCCTGTAGTTTCAAAGGTTGAAAATAACTGCATATTTATCACTTCACTTTTTGTCCTTTTAGTATTTTGAAGCCCTGCGATTGATAATTCTCGATTAAGTGCTTTCTTACGTCCTTTTCAAAAAGTTTGTTATTCTCAACCGTATTGATATAAGAATCATACACGGCAAACCCATAGTGTGAAGGGATAAAGAGAAGCCATTCTGGATTTATAACCGTGGTTGCTTCCTCTACTTTACCTAAAAATAAAAGGACAACCGCTTCTTGGACATGAGAATAATAATAAAAAATAACTAACCATATGATGACAAAGAATGCTGTTAAAATCCTATGGATATAAAGTTGTCCTAGTCCAGGGATAAACAATGACCACATAAGGGAAATGATGGGGTTCCGCTTATCTAAATAATTAACCTCTATCGCGCCTAATGCAAAGGAATTATAACGATGTTCCTCTCGCTCGGCTAACAGATAAATCTTATTCATATCCACGGTTGTCCGATAACTATCCCAAATTCCGAAAAGGTAAACTGGAATATACATCAGAAGCCATCTTGTGTCTAGTACCTCTTTTGCCATATCAATATTCCCTTGAAAAGAATAAATCATAGAAGAATTAACATGGGCTTTAATGTTAACCACAACCTCCCAAATAAATAAGACATAACCTCGAAGATATTTTGATAAAAGCATATGCCCGAACCCTGGGAAAGCTGCAGACCACCATGCAATAATATAAGGATTTCTTAAGTGCAATTGCGTCGACCCAAAAATACTAACATGGGCTATATATCGTCTGGCAGTATTATCATTTGAATAGTTGTTCACCTAATTCACCTTCAGGAGCGATTTATAAATAGATTTCCAAATTTGGAATGCATTTATTCCTGTCTTTATTCGTTAACCCGCGCGAGAATGGTGCGTCTCAGGACTCACACTATAGAGATAACACCCATGCCGAGTACAAAACTATACCAATAATGTCTGCCCTAACGACTTCGTTTTTTACAAATTCCAGAAGGTACCTTACACCCTCCTTAAATTTCCAAATATAAAGAAAATTCATTCCATTTTATGTTAAAATACTATTTAACTTCATTCAGCAAATGCTTTTTGTACCGAAAGCTTGCGACAGGTACAGAAGTCCTCACTTCTACAAGTGGGGGATGAATGCAAATAGTTCTTCGATTCAGTGGAGGTTCAAACCCCGGCTGAATGAAGTTAAGCCTCCGGCGGATGTCACGGATTTTTTTAAGGTAGTTTATCGAGCGAGCTCAGGTAATCCGGACGCAAATTCGACAGGCGAATTTGATCTATGCAAGGAGCTTTTTTCTATGAAAACTTTTGGTCAATCTATTCCCATTTTATTGATATTCATAGCTATATTACTTGTGACTCCCTCTGATGTTCTTGGAAATAGGTATGCTGAAGAACCTCCCCAGAGAGTCTATCGAATTGCGGGAGATCAACACCTACCGCCCTTTTCGTTCATTGATGAAAACGGTAGGTTTAATGGTTTTAGTGTGGAATTATTTGAAAGAATTTCCACGAAAGAAAATATACGGTTCGAATGGATCCCGATGAATTCGTATGAAGCGCTTGATTTACTGAAAAAAGGTGAAGTGGATGCCATTTTAGGCATGAAATATTCTAGCCAGTTGAATTCGCAGCTATTGTTTTCAGATTCATATATGTTGATGACCGATACGATTGTCATTCCAAGTGAAGAGGCCGAGCATGTACGTACTTTAAGCGATTTACGCGACAAGGTCGTTGTGATGCAGGAAGACCCCTCCTCCCTTTCAATGATGAAAAATGTCCGAGGGGCAGAGATTGCCCTTACCCTGCATACAAAGGACGCCTTTGTTCATTTAATGGAAGGACGCGCAGATGCACTATTGACGAATAAATGGACCGCTGATTATTATTTAGAACAAAAAAATCAGCATAAAGCCTTTGTGACCGTTGATGGTTTAACAGGCACATCCGTTGAATATGCGGCAGCCATTCATCCGAACGAAACAGAGCTGCTAGAAACAATCAATCGATCATTAAGTGATATGAGAGAAAATGGTGACTACCTTGAAATCTATTCCCACTGGTTTGGTTTAATACCGGACGAACGATTGCAGGAAATGCGAAAGACGATTATTTTACTAGTCCTCTTTCTGGTGCTGTTTCTCGTAGCTTTGTTCGTTAGCCAACTATGGAATAAGAAATTGAGTAGCGAAGTAAAAAAAAGAACATCCGCCTTAAATATAGCCAATGAACAATTGAAACAGCAGCAGAAAGAATTATTCGAAGCCGATCAATTTAAAGAAAAGATATTAAACAACATCTACTCAGGGATTATTACTTTCAGTAAAACACACAAGCTAACAAGTTTGAATAATCGTGCCCGTCTGATTCTAAATATCAATGAAATTCAACCCGTTCAAACCGCCGACATCCTGTCTCTTCCCATTATTCAACAAATCTTCTCAGATTATCAGGAGTTTGTGAGTCTTAAGCCCAATCAATCTTTTTCAAAAGAACTGTCGTTTGAAGAACACGGAAAACAAAAGTCGATACTCTTTCGAATCATCCCACTACAGAATCAACAATCCCATTCGGATGGATTCCTTATCACGCTTGCAGACCGTACGGATGAAAGAGTGTTAGAAAAGAAGCTAGCTTTACAAGAAAAAATGGGTGCACTTGGCAGACTGGTCGCTGGTGTGGCGCATGAAATTCGAAATCCACTCACGACGTTAAAGATATTCATTGATATGCTTCCGAAAAAGTATGAGGATCCCACTTTTCGAGAAGAAATGCTCATGCATATGCCTGAGGCTGTGCGACGGATGAATGGAATTGTCGAGAGCCTACTCGGCTATTCGAGAAAAGGTGAACGAAAAAAAGATAGCTTCCTCTTGTCAGAATGCATCCACCCTATTGTTCTAATTATGGAACCTACATTGAAAAAGAGCTTTGTCCAATTAGAATGGCAAATAGACAATCAAGCAAAAGCCTTTGGAGACAAGGAACAAGTGGGACAGGTACTATTGAATCTCATGTTAAATGCCATGGATGCTATGGAGGATCAGATCGAAAAAAAGATGGAGATTCAAGGCTATCATGACGAACAATATGCCTATATTCGGGTTAGAGATACAGGGTGTGGCATACAACCTGAGATCCTTTCGCAAATCTTTGAACCTTTTTATACAACAAAGGAAAAGGGTGTTGGCCTCGGTCTATCTCTTTGCTATCAATGGATGGCCGATAATAAAGGAAGTCTTGAAGCAGCGGCGCTCCCGGATGGAACGGAGTTTACGATGAAATTACCTATAGCAGAGAATGGAGTGGAATAGTGTGAAGCCCTATATCATGATTATAGATGATGAACCAGCCATTTGTTCATCGCTCCGCTTTGTTCTTGAAGATGATTATCACATCACCGCCTGTCCAGATGCAGAACAGGCATTAGAGCGGTTACAAGAACAAGAGGTTCATGTCATCCTACTCGATTGGCGTCTTGGGAGACATAATGGTCTGGACATATTAGTGAAGATAAAAGAAATACGCCCTGCGACAGCGGTTATCATGATGACAGCCTTTGGAACTATTGAATCGTCAGTGGAAGCGATGAAGCACGGGGCCTTTCATTATATTACAAAGCCGCCCGAGGTAGACGAACTGCTTGTTCTCATCGAGAAGGCGCTCGAGCACCAGCAATTACATCATCAAGTTCGGCAGTTGAATGAACAAATCGATAGAATCAAAGGGTACGATCAAATCATTGGGGAAAGCCCTGAAATCCAAAAGGTTTTTTCCATCATCGAACAGGTCAAGGATATTGATTCAAATGTATTAATTACGGGAGAAAGTGGCACAGGAAAAGAACTCGTTGCCCGTGCGATTCACCGGAACGGTAAACGAAAGGATGGACCGTTTATCGCGCTAAACTGTGCCGCAATTCCTGAGTCCATTCTTGAAAGTGAACTATTCGGACATCGAAAGGGTGCCTTTACTGGGGCGATTACCGGACGCCAGGGTAAAGTCGAAGCGGCAAAAAATGGTACGTTATTTCTTGATGAAATCGGTGAAATGCATGTGCAATTACAAGCGAAGCTCCTTCGTTTTTTACAGGAAAAGGAAATCACTCCAATCGGAGCAAATGTCCCGATTAAAGTGGATGTCCGGATCATAACGGCCACGAACCGGAATCTATTAGAAATGGTGGAAAATGGGAGCTTTCGCGAAGATTTATATTTCCGCTTAAATGTCATCCCACTCCATCTACCACCATTACGAGAACGAAAAAAGGATTTACAGCTTCTTATCTCTCATTTTATCGCAAAATATGCAGAAGAGATGAATCGCCCGATTAGTACTCTATCAAAAGAAGCGAAAAATGCGTTAGAGAATTACTCCTACCCTGGAAATATTAGACAGCTAGCCAATGTAATCGAATATGCAGTAGCTATGGCACAAAGCAACATGATTACACCCGCTGAACTGCCCTTTTTGCAGAATAAACCAGAAGCACGAAATGGACAAAATGAAACAACGAGAGATCATAGCCTTCAAATTCCGATTCCATCCACACTCAAACAGGTTGAAAAAATGCTCATCAAAGCAGTACTAGATTATTGTGATGGTAATAAACGAAAAACGGCTTCTCTATTAGAAATAAGTGAACGCAATCTACGGAATAAATTAAAGCAATATCGAGATGAAGAATAAAAGAGGGAAAAATTTGCCGGTAGGAAAATTTTTCCGCCCTAAAACGGCAAATATTGCCGTTTTTTTATCGTAAAGGATGATAATCACACATTATCAGAATATTAAGTTATTGGCATGGTTATTGCTATATTCCCAGTAAGAACATGATAAAGGGGTGTTACACTTTGTTTCGTAAAACGTGGCTGATTGTTACGGTATATACTCTATTGCTATTAAGTGCCTGCGGAATAACCGAGCAAGTAAATGAAAGCGATCACAAAGGTGGCGATCGTACATTCTATTATGAAAATGAACCGCTTACCATTTTAACCGGTGGCACATCTGGTGTTTATTTTCAGCTAGGAAATGCAATGGCTAAGATTTATGGAGAAAAAATACACGCACAAACAAGCGCGCAGACAACAAGCGCCTCTGCAGAAAATACAGCAAAGGTATCACGTGGAAAAGCCGAAATGGGCTTTGCGATGGCCGATACGGTAGCAGATGCCTATAATGGACAAGGAAATTTCAAGGATTTTGGCAGCATTAAAAATATTCGGGCGATTGCCTCCTTGTATCCCAACTATATGCAAATTGTCACCACTTCCACCACTAAGATTAAAACACTTGAGGATCTTCGCGGAAAAAAATTAGCTGTTGGGGCGCTAGGAAGCGGAACGGAAATCATGGCGAAGCGGATTCTCGAAGGTGCCGGCATGACGTATAAGGATGTAAAGGCGGATTTCCTCTCCTTTGCAGAGGGCATTGAAGGCATTAAAAACGGCACAACTGATGCGGCATTCCTCTCTTCTGGCTATCCAAACTCAGGAATTATGGAGCTTGCTGCCACAGACGATGTTGTCATCATTCCTGTTCCTGAACACTTAACGCTTGAATTAAAGGAAAAGTACCCCGCCTTTGAGATTGGCGTGATTCCATCCGATACGTATGAAGGAGTCAGTGAAGACCAGCCAACCGTCATGGTCAATAATCTACTAATTACAAATGAGGATTTACCTGACGAAGCAGTCTATGAATTAACGAAGACACTATTTGACAATCTAGAAGAATTAAAGAGAATACACAACTCTGCCAACGACATTCATCTCGATAAAGTAGCTACGCAACTACCATTACCACTACATCCTGGCGCTGAAAAATATTATAAAGAAGAAGGAATTCTACAATAATGAAGGGCGGTGAAGGGATTTGCAGGAAACTCAGGCAAATATCAATGAAAAGGACATACTAGAGAAATTTGATACAGAATCGAGAACAAAAAAGATCAATAAAGGCTTTTGGCGATGGGTCATTTTTCTTTTAAGTGTCGGACTTGCTGGATATCATTTGTATACGTCTTATTTTGGTCCGCTTGATGCGTTAAGACATCGCTCACTACATACAGCCGTCATTGCTGCACTTGTGTTCATTCTTTATCCAGCTTTTTATAAAAAGAAGAAAGACAAGGTCAGTCTGATGGATATGGTTTGGATGCTGGCTGCTCTGTCAACGACCATCTATATGTTTGCCGACTATAAAATGATTGCTGTGCGCATGTCTGTGTATATGCCTAACTCATTAGATATTTTCTTTGGAATTGTCTTAATAGCTGTCGTCATTGAAGGCGGAAGGCGGGTGGCGGGGAATGCCTTAACGATTCTTGCCCTCCTATTCATGGCTTATGCTTTCTTTGGACAATATGCCCCCGATTTATTACGTCATTCTGGTAAAGATGTGGAGGATGTGGTCACCTACATGTTCCTATCTACGGAAGGAATATTTGGGATTGCAATCTCGGTTTCGGCTTCCTACATTATTCTCTTCATCCTGTTCGGTGCGTTTTTAAACGCTTCTGGAATGGGAAAATTTTTCACCGATATTTCCATGGGTCTAGCGGGTCATACCTCTGGTGGCCCTGCAAAGGTATCGGTCATCTCAAGCGGCTTGCTTGGGTCCATCAATGGTAGTGCCCTTGCCAATGTCGTCACAACGGGTGCTTTTACTATTCCTCTCATGAAACGGGTTGGCTATAAGCCTGAATTTGCAGGTGCGGTTGAGGCTACGGCCTCTGTCGGCGGTCAGATTCTTCCACCGGTCATGGGTGCAACCGCTTTTATTATGGCGGAAACATTGGGCATGCCTTATAATCAAATCGCTTTAGCAGCGATCCTACCGGCACTGCTCTACTATCTAGGCATCATCTTTATTGTCCATTTTCGCGCCAAAAAGCTTGGCTTAAATGGAATGTCGAAAGAGGAATTACCAAATGTGAGACAAACCTTGAAAAAAGGTGGTCATTTGCTGATTCCAATTGTCGTTCTTATCGCCCTATTAATGCTGGGAAAAACACCTTTATACGCAGCCTTCATTTCGATTCTGCTGAGTATCGTTGTCAGCTGGTTTAATAAAGAAACGCGAATGGGACCAAAAGCCATCCTTAAAGCGATGGAAGATGGGGTTCGTTCCTCGCTTGGTGTGGCGATGTCCTGTGCGATTGTTGGCATCATTGTCGGTGTGAGTACGTTAACAGGGCTTGGTCCAAAATTAACGCAATCGATTCTCGTTTTGGGCCAAGGTGAAGTACTGCTGACCTTATTGTTCACGATGATCGCTTGTATCATTATGGGAATGGGCTTGCCATCGATTCCAACGTATATCATTACGTCTACCATGGCAGCACCTGCTCTCCTTGAGCTTGGAGTGGCGCCTTTGTTAACACATATGTTTGTTTTCTATTTTGGCATTCTTGCGAACGTTACACCACCGGTTGCGTTAGCAGCTTTTGCTGGAGCAGGAATAGCGGGAGGAAATCCGAATCGAACGGGTTTCGAGGCATTAAGATTAGCCTTTTCTGGTTTCTTAATTCCCTTCCTTTTCGTCTACTCCCCTGCGTTACTGATGCAGGATGTATCAGGTCCACTCGAAGTCATTTCCGTGACCCTTACAGCCATTGTTGGCATCATGGGACTAAGTGCAGCATTAGAACGCTATTTCTTAACTGACATGAAATGGTATATCGCGGTCCTCTGTTTTATCGGAGCGATTACCTTAGTTATTCCAGGTATGCTAACAGACATCATCGGAATAGTGGTATTAGCCTGTGTGGCTGTTCTTCAATGGTTTAGAAAAGCTAAAGTAAAAACACACGCACAACCTATTCAGCACATGAAGCAATTAGATGATCTTACATTGAAATAAATCAAATTCGCCCGTAGAATATGAAAAGATGCCAGTCACCATTCAATTTTAGGTTGGAGACTGGCACCTTTATACCGTACAACCACTTAAAGGGCTGCCGCCGGCAACCCTTTTTTGTACATTCACTCCGTTTTTTAGAACAAACCTTCTTTCTTAGAAGACACCGTTCTCATTCGGGGAATTCTCCGGTATCGGCTGTCCCACATCCCATAACTCAGTAATGAGGTCGTTTTGAAAGCGGAAGATATGAACCACAGCTCCCCCAAGGTCATCCTGCTTTTGCTTCACATGGGAGTATACCGCCACCCGATTCCCCTCTCCCATCACCTGTTTCACCTCAAATACTTTTTCTGGATTCTTATTGGCATTCTCTTCCATCGCATGCATGAGAGAATCCGCATCTCCTCGAAAATAAGGATTATGATGAAGGAAATCCGGACTCGTAAATTGACGAAATGCTTCGCGAACTCTCCCCGATGCAACCAGCTGCAAAAAAGATACAGCCTTCTCCTTATTAGATTGAGTCATGACCATTCATTCCTTTCTTTAATAGGTTCCTATTTATGCTTTTCATTATTTTCATCATAAATTATTACATATGCTACATCCACTTTTTCAAGCCATTTCCCCTTTCAATACTGAATCCTTCTTCACTCTACTGCCTGTTCGTTTTTATGTAAATGTAGGCTACTTACTCCTCGTAGCTTGAATTTTTTCTACAAGTGCCTTTTCTACATGATGAGGGATATAACCGGACAAACTTCCCCCATTAAAATAGACTTCTCTTACGATGCTTGAACTAAGAAAGGTATATTTTTCTTCAGAATGAATAAAAAAGGTTTCTGACTCTTTATAGAGATTTTTATTGGTTAAAGCCATCTGGGCTTCATAGCCATAATCAGTAAGCGTTCTCAATCCTCTAATAATGACTCGATAATGGTGCTCCCTCATATAATCAACAAGTAGTCCTTCAAATGTAACCACTTTGATTTTTTTATTGTCATGAAAACAGTCTTCAACCAGTTTTCTCCGTTCTTCAAGTGAAAATAAGTATTTCTTCTTAGGATTAATCATAACCGCTACGACGATTTCATCAAAAAATTCACTCGCTCTTTCAATTATATCTATATGTCCATTTGCAATAGGGTCAAAGCTACCGGGATAGATTGCTTTCATTTCGTCACCTCATTTTTCCTTGTTATTTGTTTATTCTTCCCATTATTTATTTAGAAACTTTTCTTTTAGGAAAAAATGAACAAAGTACTGCTTTAACCAAGGAAAATGGATACAATCTACTCATGGTGGATATCATATTTTTTATTAATAATAGTTTAATATTTGTATAAGCGAGTGACCTTATCAATCTTGTAATGCTAGTTTTTCTACTATTTCTTTGATCCGTTTATATGATGGAATAGAAGCCATTAAGTCTATAATGGGCTTAGCTGGTAATTTAGGAATAGTTGTACTGCCTATATGTTCAACTTGTTTAACACCCAAATCTGAAAGTATCTGGTAAAGCGTAGCTCCCTCCTGTATTCCTTTTTCCTTCCACATAGGGTCAGGCGCTTTGATCTCAATTGTTTCATATGCCCATACTGGAATGTTCGACTGTTCCTTATGATTGTTCATTCATCCAATCCCCCCATTATTTTCTTCAATCATTCTGACCTGTTACCTCAGGAACTCGTAGAATTTTCGAGGAGTCTTCGTGTCCCTGTGGGCCTTTGTATCATGTGCTTCTATGAACAACATTGCCTCTAAAAATATATGGTGTTGTTAACTTTTTATTAATCATTCCTTTCAAATCGATTGGAATATGCATATAGTTTTCTGCTACGTTACCATTTACCCAAATTACTTCTTCAATTTCTTCAGGGAATGTTATTTTTATTTCCCCTCCAACAATCCTCCCAATAAAAGTAAAAAAGATTGTATGATGTCCTTTTTGTTCAAAGAATGCCTCACTCACAGTAAAAATCCCATCTAATGCAACATCCAAACCAGTCTCTTCTTTTACTTCACGAATAGCGGCCTCTTTCAAGGTTTCTCCAGCTTCTACTTTGCCACCCGGAAGTGTAAAATAAGATGATTTATCATCTTTATTTTTGACCATCAATACCTTTTCATTATATTCATCAAAAATTAGTACATATGCTACATCCACTCTTTTCAAGCCATTTCTCCTTTCAAAACTGAGTCCTACTTGCACACTACTGCCTATTCGTTTTTATGTAAATGTAGGCTCTACTTACTCCTCGAAGTGACAGAGGGACAGGTCTGTTGTCCCAAAAGATGGTGATTCAGGACAAGGGGAAGTAGGTTCAATCTTAAACGACGGGGTATTATCGAGAAATACGATTATTTCTTGATACATGGATTGCTATTCTACGGTTATAATTAGGATATTTTCGCCGCTTCATTCATTAACTATTTAACACCTCTCAAAAAAAGCATAAGCTTCTGCCCAAGGTGGTAATCAATAGGCTTTTCCCTAATAAAAAACATAGGGAGAGTTTGTCTTCCTATGTTTTCATACATATTATTTTTCTGTTTGTTTTTGCTTCTTTTTCAAATACTCAGCACGCATTTTTTCAAGTTGCTGCTTTTTATCAAATTTGGCAGGCTTCTGTTTTTCATGAAACTTCGTCACAGCTGCCTGACCTTTGTAGTCCAATTGATATTTTCCCAATTTGTTCACCTACTTTTCTTGTCTTCCATAATAATATACCTTATTTCACGAAAGTAAACCTGATTATTTTATTAGTATAGTACAGAAAAACAGAAAAAGGACTGCTAAATAATCAGTCCATAGTTCTTTGACTCTTGCGCACGATTCTTGGAAGAACGATTCGACCACGCTACGATTTTTCATTATCCTGCCGCTTGATAGTGATTTTCCTACTAATCAGCTCCTCAATCACCTTTTCCATGAACTTCTCCTCTTCTTGGTTAAACGCACTTGGAAATAAATAAGGATTCGGCTCTGCAAAACAACCTTCATTATTCACGAGCTCATTTTTCGCTTCATCATCTAAAAGGAGTTCGACTTCATCCTTCATCATCGACACCATCGCTTCTGTATGCTGAAGTACTTCAGGATCATTTGGAGCTTTCCCTTCTTGAATGAATCGCTTCATTTTACTAGTCCACTTGGCCATGTCCTTATCAGTGTCAAGTTGCGCTGTGTACGAGTGCAGCTTATTATACACGGAGTCGTCCGCATGCTCATTTATCCAGCTCTTTCGTGCCTCTTCATTTTTCAAGGCATGAATCAGTACAAGCAGTGAATCCTGATCGACGGCCTCTAGTCCTGCAATGGTACTTTGAACGTGGGCAATGGCTTGTAACACCTTTTCAATCTGCTTCTGTTTTTCTTCTAGCATTTTTGCCTGACTGACCAGTGTCTTTGAAAAATCCTGTTCAGGTTGCTTTAGATATTCAGAAATATCCTCCAGTGACAAATCCAAAAATTTTAGTACTAATATTTTTTGAAGCTCTGCAAGGGATTGGTTGTTATACTTCCGATGCCCATGTTCTGTGTATTCCGAGGGTTTCAACAGTCCAATCTGATCATAGTGACGCAGTGTGCGTTCCGTGATTCCTGTCAGTTTCGCAAATTCTCCAATTGAGTATTTTTTCTCCAGTCTCATTTGTCCTCACTCCTTTTCATTTTGAATGATATCACTTGACGTAACGTCAATAGCAAGGACTTTTATCAATATTAGCATTGTGCAGACAATGGACCAGAACCAGAATGATATTGAATGGTACTCTACAATTTCCGAAAGATGATTTATCGTCAACATCCCCCTAAATTTTCCATTCACAAATCATGGATAACTCCTGATCTTTTAAGCGTGCAGTAAGATTACCTTCCATTTTCGTCATCAGGCTTTTAGCAATGGCCAGACCTAATCCTGTGCTTTTTTCCGTTCTCGTTTTGTCTGCTTTGTAAAATCGGTCAAAGAGAAATTGAATATCCTGTTCACTTAATTGTTCAACAGTGTTACTAATGGTCAGTTGTACGGATGATGGCCATTTTTCAAGCCGGATGGAAACATTTCCACTTGAATGTTTAATCGCATTAACCATTAGGTTTTCTATCACTCTTTTCACTGCAGAGATATCACCGATGATCTCAATCTCTTCGTCTGGGATATGAAGTGCAGGCTCAAGGCCCTGCTGATTAAAGGACTCATAAAAGCCTACCAAAACCTCTAATACTAATTGGTTCAATTTTACTTTTTCAGGCTTTAACGGATAATCGGCCGATTCAATGATTGATAACTCAAAAAAATCCTCTAATAAGACCTTTAATCTCAATGCTCCCTTTTTTACCACTGTAGTATACTCTGCTTTTTTCTCTGTGGATAATTCATCTGATTCCAAAAATTGAATATACCCTAAAATAGATGTCATAGGCGTACGAATATCATGTGATATATTCGCAATTGCCTGCTTTAGTTCATTCTCTTTCCGTCGTTTTTCTGCGTTTGCCTGTTTGGTGACATCAATTTGCTTGTTTATTTCTTTCACAAGCTTTTCCATATCCTTATCAAAAAAAGCAAGGTCGATTTTTTTTTCAGTACGCTCGTGATTTAACTCGTGCAATTGCTTTTCAGCTCTTCTTATTTCCTTTTTCAACAAATAAAAACGAGTGAGGACGAATACAGTTATGACGATTGAAGTGACGGCTATATAGACGATAGTTCTCACCCGCTTTCCTTGTTACTTGATTTCCTTCCTTTGAAACACAAAACTGCCTATAAGTCCAAAAATAATAAAGGTTATGATGGGTACCAGGATCAACTTGAGTAATTCACCAGACGCAAGATCATATTTGGCAATATCTAAATAGAGCTTGAATGCAGAATAATTAAAAATCGTTTCAAATAAGGATAATTTTTGACTTAACATATATAAAATACTATCAAAAAGAATAAAGAATAAGATAAGAAATCCAATTGTTTTTCCACCGTCTGTAAATAATATCGCAGCTAAAGCCATCATAGAAGCAAATGCGGCTGCGTATAGAACGGTTAATCCCATCGTTCGAACGAGAAATCCTACATCTGGCATGTCATTAAATCCAGAAAAGATCGCCGCAACCCCAGTCATGAACACAGGGAATATCAGTGAAATAATGGCTGTCCCTAATGAAAAGACAATTAATTTAGAAGAAAAAATACGAAATCTACTATTACCAGAAGCCCCCATACTTTTCATTGTCCCAATTGAATATTCACTTGAAATAAAGAAACCGGCAAGAATACAAGGAACTAATCGAACAATATAATTATTTCCTCCAAGAGCTGTTAACGTGTATAAATCCTTCACGGAAACCGGATCCGTACCAAATACTCCATCCTGAAAAAAGATTAGCATTGGATAAAAAACAGCCGCTCCGATGAGCCCAATGACCAATGTCCAAAATGACCGATCCTTCCTCAACTTAAATAACTCAAATTTCAATAGATTATCCATGCTGAACACCACCGATCCGATTGGTAAAATAGGTTTCTAGGTCTTCGCCCATCGGCATAAATTGCTCGATTAATAAACCGTTATCTGTAAGGAGTTTTGAAACTTTGCTTGGAGCTTCCAGGTGACGATAAAGCTTAATTTTCCCGTCAGGCAAGACATCATAATGGGTAGTACCTAGCACGGTCTCAATGATCGTAGCCGCTCTATCTGGATTATCCACTTTAATATGAATATACTGCTGACATTTTTCATTAAGCTCATTTGCCGTTAATTGCTCCAACAATTCACCCTTATGAATAATTCCATAGTGGGTAGCAAGTAGATGGAGTTCACTTAAAATATGACTTGATATTAGGATGGTAATTCCATATTCCTGATTAAGCTTTTTCAATAATTCTCGTATTTCAACCACGCCCATCGGGTCAAGTCCATTGATGGGTTCATCAAGAATTAGGAATTCTGGATCACCTAACAACGCAATCCCAATTCCAAGTCTCTGTTTCATTCCTAATGAAAAATTCTTTGCCTTCTTTTTTCCTGTATCTTGAAGTCCAACAATTTCAAGTATCTTTTGGACACATTCCCTCCCAGGAATTCCTTTTAATAGTCTGTGGGCTTCTAAATTTTCAGCTGCACTCAAATGCGGATACAAGGCAGGACCTTCTATTATCGTCCCTATTCGCTTTCTAGCCTCAATATGCTCCCGCTCATGATTTTGTCCAAACAATTCCATCTTCCCCATGGTCGGAAAAGCAAGACCTGTTACTATTCTAATAAGGGTTGATTTCCCTGCACCGTTTTGCCCAATAAATCCATAAATAGCGCCTTTTTTTATCGTAAGATTTACCTTATTAAGGGCCAATTGATTTTTATATTTCTTTGATATGCTATTCGTTCTTAGCACATATTCAACCATATTGTTTCCCTCCTTTATGTGATGCTCTTAGTTTAGAAAGGAAATCATAAAAAAGAGTTAATAAAAGTCTTAAGAAAGTCTTAAGCTTTCAATTTATATCCGACACCCCAGACCGTCTCAATATAATCTTCGTTTGGATTGGCTTTCGATAGTTTGCTTCTGAGGTTACTCATATGAACACTTATCGTATTGTCATCTCCATAGTATTCCTCATTCCATACACTCTGAAACAAATTGGATTTTGTGAAGACTTTCTTAGGTGACGACATAAGTAGGGTCAAAATGGCATATTCTCTTGCTGTAAAAAAAAGGGCCATTCCATTCACCTGTACTATTTGCGAATCTGTATCAATACGAATATCCTTATACCTTAGCTCTGTACTTTGTGAATATTGCCTTGTTTGTCGATATCTGCGCAAATGGGAATCAATCCTCGCAGATACTTCTTCTATATCAAAAGGCTTCGTTATATAATCATCCGCACCTGATCTTAATGCTTCTATTTTTGTTTGCTGTTCACTCTTCGCTGATATGATCATGACAGGAACAGGACATTGTTCGGTTATTTTAGCAAGAAGCTCTTCGCCTGACATTCCGGGGAGCATCAAATCTAACAGCACCATATCCCACTCTCGCTGCTCCAAGTAAATCATCGCTTCTGTTCCAGAAAAAGCAGGCTGTGGCAGATAACCACTATTTCTTATAATGTCACACAATAATTGATTAATATCATTATCATCTTCTACCACTAAAATTTTTATTTCCTTTTCCATATGATCAACACCTTAATAATAGATTTAGCATCTTGCTTATCATTGCAAGCCTTCTGTTTCTGTTATTATTTTAACAAAATATCTATAGGTGCTGCTAAAGGTTGTTGAAGGAAATAACCCAATACCTGAAAAAAGACCTTTAACCTCCTTATCAGTCAAACGGATCGCGGGTATGATAGAGTGGAATATGGTGAAATGTGAATTTCTTTTGAAGGAAATAATGGGAGGCGTTAAAATGGAATATCTCGTTGATTATAAAGACGTGTCTATAGCTGGCCTAGAAACGTCACCTGTAGCAGAAGCGTTGGCTGGTTTACGGGCTAATGAAGCCAGGTACTTTATGAATAAATACAAGCATGAATTTACGGTTTTCCCCGCTAGCGAAAGTCAAGAGACGCTTGATTATGTGAACCGAATTTTGAAAGAAGAACGTGATATTGAGTTTGCAGCCAAGCCTTTAGAAACGTCGCGTTTTCAAGTGGAAAATATCAAATGGACCTTTGTTTTCTATGAGGACGGTCTGGAAGTCAACATTCTGTACACGGTTGATGGTCCTAAGCCGAAGCGGGCAGTGGGTTTTAAGCTTTCTGAAGGGATGGAGGTACCAAGTGAATTAGAAGGAAAGTTTAAGTTTGCTAAGCGGAAGTCTAAACTAGGGCTGAGGTGCCAGGCACCTCAGTCTCCTTGCTTATACGCCGCGTTTATTTCCCCAAATATATGTATGTAGCTGGGGAAGCACTCTGACCTGATGTAATTCCTTATCCTGCATCACTTTATCAATTAGCTTTTCATACTTCATTAATAAGTGAGAGACCAATTGTTCGTTATCCTTTGTCTGATTATCATCGTTACCAACCTGGAGATAGAACGGGATTTCAGGATAGCGGAAATGCACTTGTTTGGCAAAATCGTAATCTTCATTGGTAAAAACAACCACTTTTAAACTAGTATTCTCTATTTTAGATGCTAGTTTGAGGCGATCGATGATTTTATCTAAACGATGAAAATTCGTCTTCATTTCGGAGCTCGGTGGCTTCGGCGAAAGAGTTAATTGATCGATGTCATAAAACCAATCCTGCCATTTGCTTCCTTGTGTTTCGAGACAAATCTTGATCCCCTTTTTCTTTAAAAGATCAATCAAACCGCTAAGATTGGGTAATAATGCAGGGTTTCCGCCTGAGATCGTGACAAAGGAAAAGCCCTCCCCTGCCAGTGAAACAAGCTCCTGCCATATTTCTTCCGCATCCATCTGCTTGATTAAAGCCTTTCCCGTTCCATCCCATGTAAAGGCAGAATCACACCAGGTACAGGAATAATCACAGCCTGCCGTTCTAACAAACATCGTTTTTTGCCCGATGACCATTCCTTCCCCTTGAATCGTCGGCCCAAAGATTTCTATAATCGGGATTTTACTCAACTTCCATCCACTCCCGTCTCGCCTCTGCATAGCTCGTAGGTGTCTCATATAGACGGACAAACTCTACCCTTGGACTGTTATATTTTTGCGTTCTCTCTTCTTTTTGTATGGCTTCTGCCATCTTTTCATAGATCCAAACGACCATGTTTTCCGCTGTTGTATTCATTGGCGGAAGTGTTTCATTGACATATCGATGATCGAGAAAAATTTCAATTTCATTTTTCCAAATCTCCTTCATATCGCCAAAATCAATCATAATGCCTCTTTCGTCTACATAACCACTCAGCCCAAAAATCACTTTATAGGTATGACCATGTAAATTTTTACACTTGCCGTCATAGTTGTGTAAATGGTGCGCTGCATCAAAAGTAAATTCCTTACTAACTAAAACTCTTTTAGAATGATATTTTAATTGTTCGCGATGAATATCCTGATCCAGCTTTTGGAGCTTATCCACAATTCGAAAACCATACATAGATTCAGTCCTCCTTTCTGGTGCTCAAATAGTGATTGAGCCCTCTTTTTCTTAATAGACAGGCAGGACATTCCCCGCAGCCGTCCGAAATAACCCCGTTATAGCAGGTTAAGGTTTTCTCTCGCACAAAGTCTAAGACATTCATTTGATCTGCCAGTTGCCATGTTTCTGCTTTATCCAGCCACATTAATGGTGTATGAATCACAAATTCCTGATCCATCGATAAATTCAAGGTAACATTTAATGATTTGATAAAAACGTCACGACAATCAGGATACCCGCTAAAATCTGTTTCACACACACCTGTAACAATGTGCTTGGCCCCAACCTGACTAGCAAGCACACCAGCAAACGAGATAAATAATAGATTCCGTCCTGGCACAAAAGTAGATGGCAGCTCTCCCTCCTCCCCTTCTTTCACTTCCATATCGTCTCGAGTTAAAGCATTGGGTGCCAACTGGTTCAATAATGACATATCTAATATATGGTGTTTGACACCTAGCTCATTCGCAATATTTTTCGCACATTCAATTTCTAAAATATGTCGCTGGTTATAATTAAAGGTAACCGCTTCTACCTCTTTAAAGGTTTCGATGGCCCAAAATAAACAAGTTGTACTATCCTGTCCACCGCTAAATACAACCACTGCCTTTTCATCTTTAAGCATATTTAAATAACTCCTTTCAAAATACAAAAAAACAGTACCCCAAGACGAAGTACTGTTTTACTTAGTTTTTTTATCGAGGGGGGCTAGAACCTCTATCGTAAAAGTACGAATGTTTATGTAATTGTAAAGTATATTGTTAGTTTACTATTTTTTTCCCGATGTGTCGATGTGTTGTGATAGGCATCTTTTTACACTTAAAAGAATTAGTCATATATGCAACGACTTACGAAATAGTCCAAATGGTTGAACGTTATATATTATATAACATCTAGCCACTTTATAATGATTTCTCTAAGCTGTTTTTCTTTCGCATAAACGTTCGTTTTATCCGTAAATTTCATCATGGCCCTGTCAACAGATTTCCATTCTAATAACCCACTTGTATCATTAATCAGTGGTTCCTTTGTATTTCGTTCTTTTACCTTTGCTCCACAATGGAAGATGAGTCGGAAAAACCCTTTACCATTAAGGTTAAAGTAATGCGATCTTCACCATCATAACAAAAACTAGGTGCATTCCATTTAATATGTTCGGTAATTTTTTGATCCGTGCTGAGAATGATTTGACGAACCATGGAAATTTCCTCTTTAAGCGGATGTTGAAGCTCATCCATAAATTCCGTAACCTGTTCAGGACCAGACAACTTGTTTCTACCATTCATTTTCTTATTTGATGTCATGATAATTGCACCCCTTACACGGATTATTTTGAGGATAGTATTTCCTGTTTTTCTATGGAAGCTCCACCCATATCAAATACCTTCCCTTTGTTCCAAAGGGACAGGACTGTCCCCGTGGAACATTCTTTAAAAAAGCGCCTCTTTTATGAAATTGTATTGGTTAACGTTCCGATTTGCTCAATCGTGACGGTCATGACATCACCGCTTTTTAGGAAGCGCGGCGGTTTGAAGCCTTTACCGACTCCTTCAGGTGTGCCGGTTGCAATGATATCGCCCGGTTCAAGTGTCATTCCCTTGGATAGGACATGAATAATTTCCTCAATCGGAAAAATAAAGTTTTCTGTGTTGGATGACTGTCTAACTTCACCATTAATTTTTGTTTCAATGTTTAAATTATGTGGTTTTTCAATCTCAGAGGAATGAACAATCCACGGTCCCATTGGGCATGTGGTGTCAAGGCTTTTACCGATAAAATATTGCTTATGCTGCGCTTGCAAATCTCTTGCCGTTACATCATTCAAAATCGTATAACCAAACACATAGTCTAAAGCATCCTCCCGGCTGATGCCTCTCCCCTTTTTCCCGATAATCACCGCTAATTCGCCTTCATAGTCCAGCTCACTTGTCACTTGCTGATGATTTAACACTTCAGCACCACAGCCAACAACGGTCGTTGGAGATTTTGTAAAAATAATCGGATGCTCCGGAATATCCTCCTTACTTCCCATTTCAATCGCATGCTTCGCATAGTTTTTTCCCACACAATAGATATTTTTGCGTGGAGTTGGAATGGGCGCCAGTATCGTATATTGGTCAAGCGAAAGAAAGGAATCTATGTTTACTTTTTCCATCAACTTATGTACCTTTTCAATAAATTCATCGCCTAGATCAATCGCCTGCAGCATGGTATCTGGAAACGGAGTATTCTCTATTTCCTCCCATGCCTTCTTTAAAGGTAAAACACGTGTACCTGATTCATCCACTACACCAATAAATTCACCGCTTTGATCCTTCACCGTTACAAACTTCATTCCATCACCTCATATAGATTGTCTGCTCACCAAATGTTCTCTCTTAAACCATTCATCTATGAACAGTTCTATTTTACCATTTGGAAATGGAATATACCCTTAATTATTAGAATTTTTCAAAAATATAACACAAACTGGTTTAGGAAAGGGTTTGATACTTATAGGAAATTGGACGGAATGATTGCTGGTATTGAATTTATTAAGTTCACAAAAACAATCCTATTAAGTTACAATTAGTAAAAAGTACATAATGAGTAAAATGCATTTATATAATAGCGATTTCACCATAGAGTCTCGCTTTGAATAAATTTCAGGAGGTGGCTTACATGGACTATTTTTATACTTCGCAGCAAAGAAATGCCCGATTGAGTACCTTAACAGAGAATCAGCGTCTTTTTTTAATTGAAAAGTTAAAAAGAGGCAAGCGAACCGTTTTCTCGAATGCATTAGCCTTGGGGAAAGGTACCTACTTAGGCTCCGACCAGGATTTAGAACAGGAAATTCAACTATGGGAATTCATTGATTTATTAGATGGAGGGGAAGGAAATCGACCTTATCGCTGCGAGTGTGGCATGTCCCTCCGTTATCAATATATTGTTAAAAACATACGGTCAGGAGCAATAAAAAAATTCGGGAGAAATCATTTCGAATTTCACACAGGAATACCCGCTAATATTGTGAAGGATATTATAAAAGGATTTGAGTCAATTGATTATGAATTAGATGAAATTCTCTATAAATTAGAGAATGGCTGGGATCGATCCCTTATAAAGAAGATCATAGACTATAAACTAGAGATTCCGATAGAAATATATGAACAGCTTCAGCTTAGATTACCTTTACTTGATAAACAGATGAACAGATTAGCCGAGCTGGTACGGGAAAAAGAAGAAGAATTACACATACAAAAATATATAAAAGAGCTTGAAAAACTGAAGGAAGAGCAGCGAAAAAGAAACTTATCGGTTTCTAAGTCTGTAACGAAGCCTGTTGTAAATGAGATACCAAGATCACGTCCCAAAAAGCTGGCCAAGAAGCCTTTAATCACTACTCCTTTGGGTTCAATCGCCCATCAGTTGATTATTCAATCATTAGAGAACAACGGGACCATCAGTGTACTAGAACTTTGCGAGGAACTGAATACAATTGAGCATAACTATAAAGGATACTTCAGCACAGGGAAGCCCCTCATTTATCCTCACGTAGCCATGTTTTTGGATCAACTCGTTAAGCAAGGGCTATGTCGTCTAGAAAAAGGCGAACTAGATGATCGCTGGTATTCAGTTGTTTAATACTGAAGGTACAGAAACAATCGGATGGTTCAGATTTTGTTAACAAGAGGAAAAGCCCTTCCCCTTACCCAACAAGGGGCAGTTCTATACACCACCGTATAATTAGTGATTGAAAATAGCGGAAAAAGTTCTGTAGAGAATTTCTCTACAGGACTTTTTCCTGTAGCATTACCTAGTTAATTATTTAATTTTTGCTCAATCTTGTTAGTTTTTCGTTTAATTCCTTCTACCTCTTTGAACAATAGATCAATATCAGCTTGATTATCTTGAACCTTTATTCGTAAATCTTTTCGAATAGTAGTAAAGTTTTCAGTCATTAATATTGCGTTATGTCTTATAATCTCTTTAAGTTCACTTTGACCTTTGTCCAAACCATCAAGACGATTGATTACTTCGACTCTAAATTCATCCACTTTGTTGAATCTCTCGTCTACTTTATTAAATCGGTCATCTACTCCATTGAATCTATCGTCTACTTTATTAAACCGATCATCTACTTCGTTGAATCTCTCGTCTACTTTATTAAACCGATCATCTACTTCGTTGAATCTATCGTCTACTTTATTAAATCGGTCATCTACTTCGTTGAATCTCTCATCTACTTTATTAAATTGGTCATCTACTTCGTTGAATCTATCGTCTACCTTATTAAACCGGTCATTTACCTCTGTTCTAAACTCCTGCATTTCTTGCGAATTCACTTTCACATCTTTCTCAATTGCGTTTAGGCGATCATCCATTGGTTTTAATTCTTCTTTTAAAACTGAACGTAATAATTCTTGTAATTCCTTACTCATCATTCATTACCTCCAAGTTTTTTATATTATAACATAGCAAAGAAAAAACGGCGTTAACCTAATCCTATGGAAATCTATTATGTTTTGAATTGAAATCGTTTTGTATAGATTCATTATATTACAAGAACAAACGTTCGTCAATTATACAGATGACAACTATTACCAAATTTTTAGTCCTTAATCTCCAGGAGTCTATCCACTGAAATGAAAAGGCAACAGACACCATCCAAAATTCGGATAGTGTCTGTCGCCTTTTATTCCTTGCCCTCAATCAAATACTCCAATACCTCCTCCAACGCTAAGCGCTGGACCTGCCCAATTTCGATTTGCGCTTTTGCTAAGACTCGTTCCAGCTCCCATAGGTTATCCGTAACAATCTGCATGGGTGCAGTGCCGTAATGAATGACGTTTGGGTGCTGTTTGATGGAATCGGTGATGTTTGTGACCCACACTCGCGCCCATTGATCATAGATTTCGTCTTTATTGTACGTATGAACGACACGTCCTTCGTCCAGCACCATGATTTCATCACAAAGCTGATTGATTTCATCGACGATGTGTGTGGCCAGCACGATGCTTTTTTCACCGTCATCCATAAAATGAAGCAAATCCTCTTTCATTTTCCGCTGTGACACCAGATCCACTCCGGCGGTCGGTTCGTCTAACAGAAGCAGCTCCGGATGGTGGCAAAGGGAGAAAATAAACTCGACCTTTTTCTTTGTCCCTTTTGAGCATTTGCTGAACCTTTCCGAAACGTCAATTTTATAGCGTTTCACTAGCCTTTCATACATTTCCTCGTCCCAAGAAAGATACCAGCGGGAAATCAGCCTCTTCATTTCTGAAATTGAGAGAAAATCATAGGCCTCCAGCAATTCTCCAGCATAGCCGACCTTTTGCTTCCACTCAGCATCAATGTGTGTCCTGCCGAACATCTGAACTTGACCGTCATCCTCTTTTAAGAGATTCATCAAGAGGCGAAATAAGGTACTTTTCCCCGAGCCATTCGCTCCCACTAAACCGATTACAATGCCTCTTTCCACCTTGAAATCGAGCGGACCTAGCGTAAACTTTTTATATTTTTTCGTTAAACCTATAACTTCCACCAGCGAGGTTTGCATCTTCATCCCCCATTTTTATAGTATCTTTCAACCGTTTCGTGAAAAATAGCGCCCAGTTCCTCTTTCGTACAGCCAAGCTGCTTTCCCTGTTCAACCGCTTTTTCAAACGCTTCATAGATGACCTTTTGCTTCGTTTCTTCCATTTGTACACTTTCCATTTCCCGGACAAACGTCCCCTTGCCCTGGATGGTTTTAATAAAACCCGCGCTTTCTAAATTTTGATACACCCTTCGCGTTGTAATGACGCTACAGCCCACATCACCTGCCAAAGCCCGAATCGATGGAAGCGGCGTGCCAGGCGGAAGCTGCCCGCTTGCAATCAGGGTCTTAATTTGAGTTTCGACCTGATGATAAATAGGCTCTCGGCTTTCCTCTGATACATGAATGGGAATTTTCATAGAAATCCCGCTTCCTTTCTATAGATAATCTCGATTTTCCAAACGAGTTTTTAGCAACCGATTCCAACCAAAGCAGCCCAGGGCTCCAATAACTAGCGAAATCACCGCTGCCGGCCAGCCAACCCCTTTGATGAGTTCAAAGCTTATTTCTACCATCCCAATTCCGTTAAGCATGAAAATCACTTCCACCACGACAAACAGTGCCATATAAAGATAAGGTAGAACATGCAGCATGGTCCCCTTCATACCGTATTCAATATACGGATTCATGCCGCCCACCATCATCGCAAAGCCAAACCAAAAGAAGACAAAGACCACATATTCACCAAACGTCAGCGTGTCAAAAATAGGTCCCATATATCCATACAAAACCGTCCCCATCATGCCGTAAAAAGCGAGGGACATGATCACTAAGGTGCTTATCATGAGAAGGATTCGGCTTAAGGATAAGACCGCAACCGGGATGGGCAGCGAACGGAGGACAGCCATTCGCTTCCCATACGGATTCTGCCTCGCATTTTGAAAGCTTAAATACGGTTTTGCCATAAAAAAGGTCGCTAAGGACGGTGCAATTCCAACAAAAAACAAATCTAACAAAAAGCGGTGCAGGAACACGGAAAAATCCTGAAATCCATCTCCACTGGGCCCTGTCAGCATCAAGCCGACAATGCCTCCAAGAACAATACTGGCGATAAAGGTGCCAATAAAGGCCAGCCACTGATATTGATATTCCTTTTTCACCAGCCAAACGGCTTCCTTCAACATAGAATCACTCCTCACTTTAGATTAATTTTGAAAATAGTTAAGAATCCCGCGATCCTTCAAGCCTAATAGGTCGATACCAAAATAAAGCAGGACAGTAAAGACAATACTCCAAAGGATAATACTCGCTGAAACCCAAAGGAACGTACTTTTTTTCGCTCCACCAAAGGACATGCTCGCTAAGGCGGTTAAATGACTGCCGACCAAAAGCGGTCCGAACATCGCGAGCCCCGGTAGCCCAAACTTTTTCCACAAATTCGCCGCCCGTTTTGTCCGCTTCGTTTCTTTCTGTTCGTCACTATTCTTCCGTTTCCTTCGCCAATTTTGAAACTGATCAATAAACTTCACTAATAGAAAGACCGTCAAAATGTTTCCGGCTAAACCAAGCAAGAAAACCGGAATCATCGGCAATCCAGCAATGACCGCAATCGGAATGACCCCATACCCTTCAAAAAACGGCACGGCCGCCAAAACAAATACCAAAACATAACCCCAAATAACCTTCATATACTTTCTCCCCTTTTTCTAAGTGTATATCTGTGTATATCTATATACACAGTATAACACCAGAAAATATATTAGCAACCCCTTTTTCAGAATTATTGAAAAGGGTGCCAGGCACCATCCAGAATTTGGATGTTTCTATCACATTTGATTTTCTTGCCAAAAATTAATAAGACGCTCCTCATATGAAGGAGCGTCTTGTATAGCCACTTAATGGGCCAGTGAACCTGTCCCTGTGGACCATCTCATAAATTTATATTGTTTAAACAAAACTAAGCAGACAATAAACATCTACATGTAGTAGAACATAACTAAGTTTTAGAAAGGAAGGAAAAATATTGCTAGAAGAGGATAGAAAAGCAATTGAAGACTTTCTAATGGATGTAGATATACTCGATCATTTGGAATCAAAAATTTCTAATTTCAATATTTTTGAAACGCTAGGTATTGTTAATACTGAGATTAGACACAGTAATGTAATCGCGTGGCTTTTAACCCCAGATGAAACTCATGGTCTAGATGATATATTTATTAAGAAGTTTTTACAGGAAGTTTTCTATAATCATCGAAATAGTATTCAAAACTCAAACATTGACTTGTTTAAAATTTCCCTGATGGATTATAGAAGGTTTATTGTACGCAGGGAATGGAGAAATATAGATTTACTTATTTTTTCAGATGAATACAAGATTGTTATCATCATCGAAAATAAAATTTGGAGTAAAGAATCTAACAAGCAACTCAATAAATATAATAATACCATCCAAGAAGAATTCCTTGGTTACAACAAGTTCTTTCTATTCTTAACTCCTATTGGAGACAGACCCAGTGACGAAGAAAACTGGTTTAGTATTAATTATCATTACATAATTGAAGCTTTAGAAAAATCAAAAGCCTTGAAAAAAGATAATATCAGCATACAAGCATGGACTTTTATGGAGCACTATCTAGAGATATTAAGGAGGTATATTGTGGGTGATAAAGAATTAGAAAAAATATGCAGAGAAATCTATTATAAGCATCAAAAAGCACTTGATTTAATATTTGAATACAAGCCAGATATTTATTCTGAGATAGCAGAGACCATAACTGATAAGTTAATAAATCTTCCAAATATTATTTTAGATGTTTCAGGCAAAACCTATATCCGTTTTACTACTTCCAAATTAGACTCCATAATCACAGCAAAAGGGAGTGGCTGGACAAATACGAAAAGAATACTCTTATTTGAGGTTCAGAACAGAACTGAAAAAGTGGTATTAAAACTTATTATAGGACCTGGAAAACCTTCAACCAGAGATAGGCTTTTTGACATAAGTACCCAACATAAGGATAAATTTATCGGAAGATCTATAAAATTACGAACTCAATATACTCAAATATTCTCAAAGGAATTGATATCAAAATCATTTTTTGAACAAAACGATGTTTCTTCGATTAAAGAAAAGTTAATCTTTGAATTAAAACAGTTTCTTAATAAAAATCTAATAGAATTAGAAGAGATAATACTTAATAACTTTCCTTTAAATGACGATTAGTCAAACTTTTCTATAGTAGCTACCATGAAGTTCGTTCTATCATATATGATAGTTACTATAGAAACAGTTAAAGCTAAATATGCTTAAAAAACTAGTTGTTAAAAAAGTGATTGAAATCCAATTGTTCTTATTGATTAATAATGCTAAGAATCTCCTCACCGTATTGTTCCACTTTTTTATTTCCAAACCCTTTTATACTAAGAAGTTCTTTTTTTGTTACTGGTCTTATTTGTGTCAATAAATCCAACATTTCATTTGTAAATACCATATAGGCTTTTATCTTTTCTTCTCTAGCTTTTTGTAATCTATATTCCTTTAAAGCATTATATAAACTTAAATCAGTTTGAACCTGTTCAGTAGTATTACCACTATGAAGATCTTCATTGGATAAAGAATATTTTGCTTTGTAGTCATAGGTTATCGTCTTATGATGATCCACAAGAAAATCTGCAATCTGGTACATATATTTTTCAAACATATCCTTTTCATTTTTAGGATCGCTTAATTCATTCTTTAATAAGGTGTTAACTTGATCATATTTATAAATATTGCCCTGTACATGTATCGGGGCCTTTTGTTTATTAACAATTGTTGTGGGATTAGCTATGACTACAGCAGATTTAATCGGCAGTGTTTTAATAACTCCTTCATTAATGAGAATTTCTCGTAGAATATTAACATGCCGTTCATTTTGGGATATGGGGCTGTACATCCCTTCTTTTTTCACAACCTTACCATTGCTATTTTTGATAATTCTAATAAAATCCCCATCTGCATTAATTTCAATATCCCCACTAAGCTTTTTCGATTCTAAAACGTAAATGAACTTGTTTGTGATTAGAATAAAATCAAATTGCGCCACGTAATCCTTATATTCAAGCCGAATATCATGCAAACATAACATAGGAATAAATGAGTTCTTTAATTCATAATAGAGATTTTTTTCTCCTTCTAAACCGTACTTTAATAACGCAATATCTCTCTCAATATATTTCCTTTTATTCGATACTACTGTATGTAATAGCGCCGTTAATTCTCTTAAGTGCTTATTTTCCTTTTCAAAATCCTTCTTAAAAATTGGACCTGTAATGGTTCTTTTCCCATTAAATACATGATAAAAAGCTTTATCAAATAAGCTCACTTATTATTCCCCCTTTAATAATAAAGATATTTCTACTTCATAGAATACCTACTCAATTTGCAGCCACCCATTTATATATGTATATATAAGAAAATATACGTTCTTTGTGATTATCTATAACACTATTATACTATAACTTTTTCATTCTCCAGAAGGAGATGATAAAGGATTCATTGATTCATTTATATGGAATAAGGCTGTAATACTGAGAATTAAAAATATTAAAGAATCATTATCATCATTAAATTATTAATAATTCATAGAATCGAACACTCCTCATTTTGTTGGTTTTATATAAAACCCATCATTTGGATAACGCCTGGAACCGATGTTTTTAACATGCTATAGTATATTTATTGGAATTTTTCCACTAACATATTTCGGAGGTAATACGATGGGAAAGCAGGAATATGCTTTTGCCTTTATTCGCGAACAAAATCAAGAGTGGGCACAGCTTGCAAAGGATTTTGAAAAACTTTTGTTCACGGATATGGAAGCTGCTTTAATGAAGGCAAGAAAATTAACTGAGCATATAATTGAAGATGTCTATCAAAAAGAAGAAATAGATTACCCGACTTTTGCCAAGCATGCGGAAAGATTAATGATAGTAAAGAATGCCGGAGTCTTTGAAGAGGACTTGTTTAAAGCATTTGACAGAATTCGGAGATTAGGAAACACTGCTGTCCACGATAAACAAAAGATTCCCTTCTCTGATGGGTTAAAGGTACATTTTAATTTATATACCATCCTAAAATGGTATACAGAGTCCTATTTAAGCTTTGATATTAAGGTACCTGAATACCAAGATCCAAAGCCGGTGGACTTGGAAGAAATGATGGACGATAAAATGAAGAAGCTGCTGCATGACTACTTGCCAAATTACTTAAAGGAAATCGGTCAAGTACAGGATGGAAATTCACTAGAAGTCGAAAAAAACGAAACACCAGCTGAAAATGAGCTTCCAGTTCTGCATGACTCAAGACTTCTCTATCAGCTTAATCAGTTGAGAGAATCTGCAAAGGGTGCAGTTGAAGGTCCTAACGGATTAAGTGATTTTAAACAATATTTACATGTGAAGCGACCAATTGAAGAGAAATTAGAAGCATATGTACGCGAATGTGCGAAAGCCTCTACTAGTCGACTAATTTTTCTTTGCGGAAGTGTCGGAGATGGGAAATCTCATCTTCTAGCCCGTCTGTCCACAACAATGCCTGAGATAATGGATACATTCACTATACATAATGATGCAACAGAAAGCTTTGACCCAAGAAAAAATTCCTTAGATACTCTGGCATTGGTTTTAGATAGCTTTTCAGACGACAAGATTGATACAAGCAACGAAAAGCTCATACTGGCGATTAACCTTGGTGTGCTAAATAACTTTATTGAGTCCCCGTATGCAGAGGAAAAATATCAAAGGCTGAAGGACTATATATTAGAGGCAAATGTATTTGATTCAAATGCCATAACGAATCCACCAGAGGATAATCATTTTATTCTCCTTAACTTTGGTGATTATCGAACCTTCGAGCTGAGTGCAGAAGGACCCATTTCTTCGTATCTATCTGAATTATTTCAGCGAATCACGATTCCAATAGATGAGAATCCTTTTTATCAGGCATATTTGATGGATAAAAAGGAATTAGCCACTAATCCACTTTTGGTGAATTTCGAAATGTTCACGTCAGAATCTGTTCAAAAGCAAATCATTCAGCTTATTATTAAAACCATTATGAAAGACAAGGTCATTGTTTCTTCACGTGCATTATTGAATTTTATCTATGACATCCTTGTCCCAACCTCCGTAGAGGAAATTCGAACATCCGACTTTATTGATATGTTGCCAAGCCTATTGCCTAACCTATTGTTCGAGGGCGTTGAAAAATCTCATCTTTTAAGAATGATTGCCAACCATGATCCCATTCATCGTCGAATAAAGGAGTTAGATGAAAAGTTAATCAGCCTGAATAATTCAGGAAGCTATTACACCTTTTTCAGAGATGTGATATACGATCCGGATGCCCAGGGATGGATGAACCTATTAGAGCCTATTGAGGAAGTAGCACTGCTAGATAAGGATACAAAAAGGGAGCTAAGCGAATTATTTATTCGATCAACCTATTTATACGAATCCCATCTACAGCTTGCATTTAAGGATCTTGTCTATGCGAATTATATGAAGTTTTTGTATGCCTATAATACAGATAGAAAGCCAATGCTACAAAACTTGTATTTTGATATTGAAAAAGCCATCTACCTTTGGAGGGGCAGTCCAAAGAATAACTACTTATATATTGACCCAGAAGGCAGCACCATTCGAATTGCGGAACCACTAGAAATAAAAAAGGCACCGATTACAATAAAAAATGAAAAAATTGATGTGGTCGAACGATTTACTCCTACTATCTTTCTTGGCTTTAGATGTGACCCTTATCCAGAGGTTCATAAGGTTGAAATTGATTTACAGCTGTACGAAATGGTTATTAGGGTAAAAAATGGTTATCGTTTAAATAAAAAGGATCGCGAGGATTCGATTCAATTCATCGATTATATCGAGAAGCTATTACCATTCGGAAAGCAGCAGGAGGAAATTCTCATTAAGGATATTGAGCATCGCCTGTCTTTCCGTTTACTTTACGATTCAGAATTTGAATCCTATTCATTTTACAGGGAGCAGTGATGATTTTGAGTGCTTTAGAGGATATTAGAAAAACATTAGTTAGTACAAAAAATGGAAAGCGGACCTTAAAGCATACCATTAATAAAAAGACCTGCTTTCTCCCTTTCCAAACAAGAAATCCAGAAAGAGCCAAATTTAAAAATGGTTTCACCCCGGTATTGGGGCAGTTTTTCCGAAATGTAGAAAATGCAGGCTCCGATTTTGAATTAAATGAGAAAAGCATTATCCAAGAAATTTCAAATACGGTTGGGATGGACGAGGAAGACCGACCTTATTTCGAACGGATTCTTGAATCCTATCTCTTTGAGGCGAACTCTATACGAATCTTTCATCCAAGTATGTATAAATACATTCCTTTGTCGGAATCAAAGGAATCTCACGGCGAGGAAGAAATCGCTCACTATCTTTATGATGCGCTATTAGAAAGAGAGTCACAAGAATTAGAGGATATCGTAAAGCTGAAGGAAAAAGAGCATGTGCTGTCCCGTCTCATCCAGCAACATATGCCTCAGCTTGATCAAACGGAAAAAAAGAGAAAATATATCCCTACCCTTCCGTTTATAAGAGAAATATTCTTAGAAGATATCCATACGCTTTTATCAAACAAGGATTTTTTCATGAATCATATTAACCTTTTTCTCGCCTATTATTATTTTTATTCATCGTCACAATTTACGTTGAAAATCAATCAATTTGAGAAAATGGATCCAGCCTCTCCAACTCCAATCTATTACAACTTAGATTGGGAGGCATCAAACCGAAGCCGGATGGCTGTCAAGACAGGCTTTAAAGTCATCATGGATAACGCTCGTAGACTATTAAGCCACGTCAATACACTTGAGCATTTAAATTATTTATTGAAAACGGAAAACCTGAATTATATGGAGCTACAGGAACAGTTCGAGGCATTGACAGAGGCGGAGCGAGCAGATCGATTGAACGATATGTATGCCTGGACCTGTGAATATTCGGAGATTGTTCTAGGAAACCAACATGAGGTAAATAGGAAACAGGACTTCATGGAAAGCTGTAGACAGCTACATAATCAACTCTCAAAAGGGTTGTCATTAGAAACAAAGTATCGTTATGCATTAGCAATAAATGAAATTGGAAAAACTTATTTCTTAAAAACACGTGGATCTCTTGGCAATATCCTGAATGTCACACAGGACTTTCTCATTCTTTTGACCGCGGTTTCCGTAAAGCATGAGAAAATATCATTAAAGCAATTATTTATCGAATTCGAAAAACGAGGGGTTTACTTTGACCGATATTCAAAGGAAGCCATCGTAGAATTATTTAACAAGCTCAATTTAATTGAGAAAAAAAGTGATAGTGGTGATGCGCAATATGTTAAACCAATTTTATAACTATATGGCTAAAAAGCTGTTTACATTTTTGGAAGGTCAGCACCTAGAGGGAGGCGAACGCTTCTATCTTCAGTTTGATGATGAAAAGAATGTAAGGGACTTCTACAGTACGTTAAAAAACCTCCCAGAATCTAACGCATTTCAATATCAGCACCAACTTGGCTCACCGTATAACACCTTTTATTTACAGGTTGGTGACGTAAAGGTTATTGTTGCTGCTACCATTAATGAAATCACTCCTGACTTTTTAGTGACTATTCGAAATCTGGTTAGTGAACAGGAGGACCAGTGGGAGCATACATCCATTATCTTTATTTCCCATCTATCCCTTGATAGTATACAGGGCGGAAGCAAGAACTTGCAGCAAAAGGGCATGCCCTTTAATATTCAAAGCATTACCGATTATATTAAGAATGAGCTGGATTATAACGACAACCTGTCTACTGCTGAAAAGGAAATCATCCATTTTCATTTGGATAAAAAGCTGGAGGATATCGTCATCCAAACTTCCCTTTGGGATTACGCCGATGTGATTGCTTTAATCAACAAAGGCAATATTGACGAACAAGATTATAAGGCTTTATATCTCTTTCCAGATAAGGAACTTGGAAAAGGCTCCTATATCAAGCCCTCTGATATCCGAAAGCGTTTGGATGAGAACAATCGCCTATTTGAGCTGGTCCAGCGAATCCATGACTATGAAACCCTAGACACAGAGCTGGAAAAATCCTTTGATGAAAAAATGATTCCTAAGCTGAAGAGGGAAAATTGGTTTGAAAATGAATTTGCCCCAGTTAAGGATGCCCACAATAATGTGAAGCGTTCATTAGATTATTTGAGCAGTGAAACAAAAAAGCTAAATAAACATATCAGCTTTTGGGAGCGTCCTCTTCTAGAAACAAAGGTCGGTCAGAGAAAGCGCCATATCATTATTTTTAACGAAGAAAAGAAACCATCGGTAGAAATGCACTTTGAATTCGATGACTACTTAAAAAAGCAATTTATCGATAAACGGAGTGAACCCTTTGCCGTCACGAGTGGAAGGAAATTAAAAGTAACTCTCCCCTCTCCTGAAGGGATTCAATTTCAGCAGATAAAATACAAGCATAATAAGGAAAACCAGTCCAGCTACGAATTTAATTTTTGTATTGTTCCTTTTGCGGTATCCGAACTCGAGGGTATCGAGTCCTTATTTGAAATTAAAATCAAGCCATCTGAAAAAGGAATCTTCCTAAAGTATCAAGGCGACCAAACCACGATTGGTACCGGTGAAGCTGCAAGGGAGCACACCATTAAGGAACCCTTTGAAACCATCATTAAAACAGAAAATGAAAAGCTCATTTTAGATGTTGATGCTGGTGCATGGGATGATGATTCCCTTAATTTCACGGTGCAAATTGACGGCTACTATCTTCCGATTGAATTAAAGGATACCGATACGAAATCCTATCCCATTCCGGCAAGACGAGTCTGGAAGCTTAAAAGGGAAAAACGTGAGCATTTTTATTTAGACCATGATCGTTTGAAATATGGAACGAATACCTTCTATCCATACGAAAACTTCAAGGAGATTCTCCTATTAGAAAAAAAATGGTTGGAAAATAAGTATACTTTTCTCATAGACGGAAAACAGGTAGAACCTTATTCACTCCCTGAGAAAGTTCGAGCTTCATTTACAGCTTATTTGGACTACTTTACTACCTATAACCGGCTTCCAAGCCTAAGCTATATGGATGAAGAATTAATTCCACTTGCCCAACAATATGTACAAGCCGTAATGGAGGAAATTCATGCAATTGAGGAGCACACCCTCCTAACGCAGGAGCAAAAAAATCTCTTTACGCTAGGTATGTCTGTTACGAACGGAAAAATTTGGCTGTCCTCCCTTCATCCGTTAAATGTAGCTTATCAATTAAGGCTGGAGGAGGAAATTAAGGATGAGGAGCTTGATTATCCAATCTTAGACCGGCTTCATCCACAAAATCTTCTTCCATTCCTTTATTCACGTGAGGATGATTTGTATCGGCCTTCCATGGATTCCCCTTTTGCGGAGTGGTACAGCTATGAGCCAGAGAAGCTGATAACAGTCGGAACAGCAAATGAGTTCCTTGCAACCGTTGTCGAGGATAAAATCAAGCAGTTCATTCGTCATTTTGACTATTTATTTCTCGAAAGCGCACATTCTCCCCTTCTGTTGAATGTAATTGAGATTCATAATGATAAGGAAGTCGTGCGCGGGCTATTTAACTTTTTAAAGCAACAGCTTGAAACAAATGGGCAGGATGGAATGATTCCAATAGAGGTTGCTCTTTATCGGGATCATGTGCAAAATCCAAGTGCCTTTGAAATATTCTCGACACTGAAGACCCCATCTGAAATTGAAGCTGAGTTCAACATAAGCTTAAGTTCCAGAGAATTTGACGCAGTTGATGTGTTACGTCTAATTAGAGAACGAATTCATTATTTTAAAATTGATTTAACACCATCAACGGAATTCCAATATGCACATATATCCTTTTTCAAGCTGCCTACCCAAGACATCGATGCATCGCATCAGGTAGATAGTATGGAAACAGGAATTGCATTAGACGGATTACTCTCATCAGTTGTGGCAATTGCCAGTGAATCAGATTACAGATCGGCTTTGGCTTATTGAATGCACCGAAGAATTTGAATGTCTTAATTACCCTAGCTGCCCGCTATAATGAGCTTTCCTTTAATATGCAAAATGAAGGAAAGAACTCCTATAGTAAAAACAAATCGATTGTCATGAGTACATCAACAGAAGGGAAAAGCTTGCTAGATAAGCTTTATCAATCATCTGCATGGGTTACCTTTATCGATCCGGGTGTGGATCTTGATTTCTTCCAAAAATCAAGTCAGAATCTTTTAGTCATCCATTACAATGATCAGCACACATCGTCTGATCGCTATGATGCCATTACAGTCACCGATAAATCTGATCAATATAAAAAGGTCATTTCCGATTACATAGGCAGCAAGGTGAAATTCACACAGGGAAATATTGATTTAGCCATAAAGTCATTTAACTCCATCAACGGAGAATGGCTATTAAACATTATTGGCAGCAAAGGACATCTCGCCCGAGAAAAAATTAGTCTTGTCGCAGCAATGAAATTTGTTGAAGGATATTTCTATCACCCGAATATCACATGGATACCTGTATCCTTAGAGGAAATTCTCCGTGTCGCATCGGCTATCAAGCTGACGAAAAGCGAAGGAATTTTCTCGGCAAAGAATCTAAACTCAAGCGGAAAGCATAGTGATGATATATTAATGATGGGTGTAGAGGAAATTGAGGATGAGCTCGTACTTTATTTTTATCCGGTAGAGGTGAAAATTGGACGGCTACAAACGACGAAGGCTAAAATACAAATCGAAAAAACAACCAATCTGTTTAAGACCTTTTTAATCGAAGAGCCTGGAGAAGATAGCTTCAAAAAGAAATTCTTCCGAAATTTCTTTGCACAAATTCTTCTAGCTAACGCAAAGAAGCTCTATGCAAACGGCCTGTGGTCGGATGAAAAATATCAAAAGATTCATCAATTAAAGCCAAGATTAATGAATGATGCTTTCCGAATTGGCCTGCATCTTGAAAATTATATCGGTCAAAGCGCGGTTCTTACCTTCCGAAAGGATTATGGATTTCGCTCAGCCCAGCTGGAAAACAACAGCTTGAAGCTTACCTTCATTGAAGAGGATGCTTTTGCTGGATTGGTCATGAATATGGACCAAATATTAGAGAAAATGCAAAAGGGCTATATGGATTTTGTTCCTGAGAAGATGTTATTTTCCTTATATAAACCGAAGAAATCAGATTTGAATGTTGTATGGAAACCTGTTAAAGCTGAGACTGAAGGAAAATATTTGATGGAACCTGACCACATGAAAATTGCGGAAGAAGCCGCTCATTATGGAGAGCCTTCTGAACCTACTCATCCAGAATCAGACCAAACAGTTTTAGTTGATAATTTTGGTGAAAACGAAACTTCCCCTGAATTAGAACAAGAATCTGATGAGGATGCTATGAAGGAAAATCCTATGGAAGAGGAGCTTGACTCATCCGAGCAAACGTCGAATGCTGATGCCTCGGATTTAGGTAAGGATAATAACGAAGTGGACGATACTCATGCAAATTACCCGGTTACACCTCTTTCAGATATTAGAGTTCCAATCGGTACCATCCAAGGATCGAATCATATGGTTCATTGGGAATTCGGCAACCCAGGCCTTGCAAACCGCCACTTGTTTATAACGGGACGTTCTGGGCAGGGTAAAACCTACTTCATTCAATGTCTACTTTGGGAGCTGTCTAAGAACGGGATTTCAAGCATGATTATCGATTATACGGATGGGTTCAAGAAATCTCAGCTTGAGGATGATTTCAAGGAGAAAATGGGAGAGAACCTGGAGCAATTTATCGTTTTAGCAAAGAAGTTTCCAGTGAATCCTTTTAAAAGGAACCAAAAGGAGCTGGATGAGGATATTTTGATTGTTGAGGATGACTCTGACGTAGCAGAACGAATGAAGAATGTCATCAGCTCTATCTACACAACACTAGGACCACAGCAATTAAATGCCATTTACCAAGCGGTTATGAAGGGAATGTCCATTCACGATGAGCGAATGAATTTGCAAATTCTTCGTGAGCTGCTAGAGGAGGATGGTTCCACTCCAGCCAAAACAGCCTTATCACAAATGAATTTACTAATTGATAAGAATCCATTTGATTATGAAAAGGATTTTGACTGGTCCTTTCTTGAAAAAGAAAAAGGAAAGGTCTTTGTCGTTCAATTGACAGGCTTTTCTCCAGATGTGCAGAAAATGATAACAGAGTTTATCCTATGGGATTTATGGTACTATAAACTGCAGCACGGGAAAAAGAATCTTCCCTTCCCAGTCATATTGGATGAATCACAACGCTTGGATTTCAGCGGAGACTCTCCAAGTGCAAAAATTCTAGTAGAAGGCAGGAAGTTTGGTTGGTCCGGTTGGTTTGCTACCCAATTCCTAAAGGGCGGCTTCTCCACCGATCAGGTCAGCCGACTACAAAACGCAGCAATGAAGGTTATCTTTGCACCAATGGAAAATGAAGTGGCCTCTATTGCAGCAAACCTTACACAGGATTCCGGAGAACGAAAGGAATGGGAAATGCGGTTATCGAATCTGAAGAAGGGACAATGTGTGATTCATGCACCTATTTTAGATAGAGATGGTAACCTTCTTTCGTCTAAGCCTTATTTGGTTGATATTATGGCCTTGGAAGGACGCTAAAAGCATTTTCAAACGTTTTAAATGCTCAAAAAAAGGGAGAACTGGTCTAGTTTCACAGGCCAATTCTCCCTTTTACTCTTTCATCGAAAGGTTAACTCTAGTATTTCTGTTTGTCTGGAATAACCCCTCTCACTCCCCCACGCGGCTCCTCCATATCACCTTTATACCTTGGAATCAAATGAACATGCACATGAAAGATCGTCTGCCCAGCCTCTTCCCCGCAGTTCATGCCGATATTATAGCCATCAGGGGCAAATTGCTCATCCAGCATTCTTTTACCCTCAAATAACAATCGATCGATAGCACTTCTCTCTTCAGCTGATAGGTCAAAGTATTGTTCCACATGCCTTTTAGGAATGATGAGAAGATGGCCTTTGTTGACTGGATATTTATCAAAAAAGGCTAGTGCCAAATCATTTTCCAATACCACTTCACTTATATTGCAGAATACACAAGTCATATAAGAAAACTCACTCTTTTCTTTATCTGTTTCTCTTTTGCTCAAAGTGTTTTTAGATACGAGATTACAAAACTCAATCGTACTCTCGCATATTGTTTTCTGTGCCTTTTCTATCTCTCTAATCGTTTCCTTGGTGACCAAATATCTGTATAACCATTATCTATAGAATAGGTATATAGCTCTTTCAGTTTTTTATTATTATAAACCTTCATATCCACTCTAATGATAAGTTCAGATGAAGAAAGAAATATCTCATTACGGTCAATTAAACTATCCAAGTAGTGAGTATTTGCCAACCTATCATTTTTGGAAAGGTTACAAGAAGAACAGGCAATCACTAAGTTCCATAGCTGATCTGATTGAACGAAACTCCAAGGAATAAAATGATCGACATGCGCCTGATTCTTATTCTTAATCGTCTTTCCACAATAAAAGCATGTTCCATCATAAAAAGCAGCCAATAATTGATAAAAAGGGTCTAAAGAGGCACGTTTCGAGACATTCTCTACCTTTAATAAAAGATTGCTTGTATCCCCTTGCTCATTAAACTTTTCTAGAAATAAAGCTAAATGGTAATTTGATAAATATTTCAACACTCGTTGAAACCGCTGCATGAACGAATAAAAAGCAGGACTAAAACGTAAATATTCTTTCTTGTTATCAAAGTCGTAGATAGTCCCGTCTGTATCACCATAAATAGCTCCCATCACATTCAACTTACACTTCTTTTTAACTTTATGAACAATCTGTATTTGCAGTTCATCTGAAAGCTTATCAAATACAAAGGAATCCGGGATCATATGTTTTGATTGAACATCTAATAAAATCCGTTGAACCTCCGACTTTTTATCAATCATATTAATTTGATTTAAACGATGATGAATGACAAGATTCCAATAAATCTTCGAAAAGCTATAGAATAGGACATCATACTGTAACTCAAGCTTGTCATTCACATTGTAAAGGTTTTCAATTAGTGATTTTATAAGAACAAATTTATATGTAGTAGAGTTTTTGGATTTAGCGGAAAAGATATAATTAAAATGACCCCAAATTTCTTTATCAGTAAGATACTCTACTTTCATTTCACCTATTTGCAGTTTATAACTCATAGCTCACCTAACAAACTAGATAATATTTTTTCATCTTATTTATTTATTATAGCAAAACAAAGTTGTTTGAAGGAAAATTATATGTAATCAGTGTTTTGTTAGCAACAAAACATTACTAATAACGATTCATCACATTCTCATACCACTGCTGGTGATTTTCCTGCACCTTCAAATGCCACAGTGTTCGATAAATAACACTATAAAAATACCCCTCAAATGTAGTATGTATCTTCCCTGTCTTATACAAGAAAACTGTCTGTTTAAAATCAGCAATAATGGTTTCCATCACCTCATCCAAACGTGCCTCTAGCTTCACCTTTCTATATGCCAAATGAACCTTTGACCAGATTTTATGAATGTCACCAGCATGAAAAAACGGCTGTGCTGCTTTTATAAAGTCTTTATTTACATACGACGGTAAATAACTTGGATCAAATTGATGCCATTGTACCGATTCCAGTTGAACATGAGATTGAACAGCTGCACTTGATTTTCCATTTTGTTGCTGCTCTTCACCTGGAGTCAATTCTGCCTTCTGTTCAACAGGACTATTTTCACCAGCTGCTGCAAAATCGCAAACTGTACTTGATTCAAATTCCATTTCTCTAACAGTATTATCAACATCAACCTCGTTTTCGAAAATACGGTTTTGTTTTTTATTCTCACAGAGTGAGCTTTGTTTATTCTCTGCTTTATTAGGAGTGACAGGTTGGGTGACATCCTGGGGTGACACGTTAGCCAATAAAGAATCAATCGCAGCAAAAGGCTGGATGACAAATAGGTTCACCCCTTGCTTTCCGTTCATTCGTGAGGTTGGGATTTTTTTGATAAAAAGGAGCTCCTCTAACATTTTCACTGCACGAATCACAGTCCTACGGCTTAGCCCGATAGTTGCAGCCATCGTATCATATTTTGAGAATGACACTCCAACTACCTTTACTGAGTAGTTCCATAAATATTTCAATACCTTCATCGCTCCATCTGATAAAGAAGACTTGAATTTATATAAAAACCCACGAACAGCTTGATCCATTTCCTCGATTGTAGAAAAAGATTGATAGTTTTTGATAGTTTCAAAGTTTAGTTTGTACATGTGTCAGGCCTCCAGAAATTCATGCTGTTTTGGTCATATTAGCTTATTTAGGGAAACTCCCTATCTCTTTCCCTTCCAATGTATAAAATGAAAAGCCAATTGTACATTTTCCAAAAACCTCAAATTGGTCCACAAAAATATCAATTTGAGCGGCAAATGATATAAATTCAGCCTGAAAACATATCATTTGCGGCGCAAATTGAAATTTTGATACGAATTTATTAAAAGGAAAAATTAATCGTTGACATCCATACAGGGATTCTTTTTCCACCTTCAATCTCAAATGTATATAATCTGAACAGCTATGTACAATTCTCAAAAAATGCGAATTTCATTCCGAAATGAGCCAATTCGTTCTGAATTGCTATGAATCCGGAATGAATTGATACGAATTCAGAACGAAATTGCGATTTTTGGTACAAATGCATTTTTCAAAAAAGGAGTTCTACTACAAAAGTGAAACAGGCACCTAGCACGAATCCAAATGGATGGTGCTAGGTGCCTGTTTACAGTCAAAAGGAATGATTGCTATTATATTCAAGATTGGCTGCAATATAATCATTCAAAATAGATAAGACATCCTCTAAACTCTGAATATTAGTTGATTTTCTTTTAGACATGTCCCCAGGAACATGATGATGATGAAAAGGATCTGTATCAACCTGATGGGGTGGTTCCGGATGGGCTTGCTTGTCAAATGCAAAAATATGTCTCGCTTGTTTACTTAATCGTCTTCTTGGTGTATTCGCTATTTCCCATCCATATCGATACTCTTTAATCGCGCCATCTTCATCCAACAGTTCATTAATGTACAAAATAGTGTCCCCGTATTGAACATGAGATTGCAATGGTAATTTAGCAACAACTTTACTTATCCCTCGCGCTTTAATTTCCGGGATAAAAGAGGTATTAAATAATTGTTTGTTAGATGCAATAAGCTCAGTGATATAATTAATCCTATTCAGTTGATGTTGTCTATTCATAAAGCTTTTTTAAATCCCCCGATAATTCTTTCCAATCAAAGTAATCATCAGGTTCATCAAGCTGATACGGATCTGTCACATTTCCAAATACTTCTTCAAATGTACCACCATATTGCTTTTTGTATAGATTTAGTTCATGTTCAATTTCTACAATCAAGTCTTCTTTTGACTGGTTTCGAATTTTAAAACTCTGGAAGAGAGCCTGTATACGCGAAGACCAAACCCCGTCTTTCCAATAAAATTCATTATGTTTAGGATAAGAATGATGACCAACACCATCAACTGATTCCAATCCTAATTCTTTATATCGATGAATTGTCGCACGTGATATATCCAAGCTTTTCCCCAATTCTGAAGACGAAATTAAATATGATTTTTGATACGTATAAATCAACGTTCCTTTAACTGTAATATCATAAAAAAACTTGTCTAAGGCATATTTTACTTGAGCAAAATTCTCAATAGTTACATCAGTTGATTGGAGTCCGTTATTTAGAGCATCTAAACAAATAGTGTCCATATCATTTTTCGACTTAAATACGGTATTATCACTAGGGGAAATGCCAACTAAGTAACATTTATATTTTGATTGTATCGCAAACACGAATAATGATAATAAACTTATATGATCTCCCCCGGATTCATAATTGGCCCTTTTAAGTAAAATTGGCATTAACTCAGCGTTATTTCCATTAGAAACTTGTATTTGCATTATCAATCCCCCCTTTCTTATATCTTACCACCTAATGAAACGAAATGATACTTTCGTTTCATCAATTCCTTTTATTTTATTCTAATTAAAAAAAGACACGCTTTATTTATGCGCATCTTGATATGAATGAATTCTTCAAAAGTATTTACTTTAAGGTATGAATAGATACTCTGGTAGCGAGTTGAACGCTAAACGTCATGAAAAACGAGAATAACAATGAAAAAGCGGCACCATCCAAAAAAAATGGTACCTGACACCTTTTTAATAAGCCATCAATCATTCACTAGTTCTAATACAATTCTAAATACCTTAGAAGGCTGTTTTTCTAACCATTCTATTGAAACAACCTTTTCCTGGTTCCCTTTTTTAAAAACAATCTCACGCTTTGCTTTATTTAACTCGATTTTTATATTTTTAATAGAGTAAGAATGAACATAGGTGGCTTCGTCTAGATTATTCTCATTCAGAGTTATTTTGATTTGGTCCGATACTCGCCGCAGCATTCTCCATAGCACTAATTCATTCTGAGATTTCAAAAATAACTCAGGCAACTCCCTTGCTTCTTTTAGCATATTAATTGAAGTTAATGCGTAATTTGCAATCCCGTAATGAACAGGCGTAATTACCTGTTGAAGATTCCTCCAGTAATCCACATGAAATCTCACCTGCTCTAATTGATTCACTTCCACAAAGGTAACATCGACAATCTTCCCATATTCCCATACACCTTGATTTTTCGCTACACCATTTTTAGCATATAAAGCAATATACTTTGCGTCCTGCCAACCTTTCTTTAACACATGAACAGGGAGCTGATAGTACCCGTCTTGAATAAATGTATGATAATCCACTGTTGAGGATATTAATCCAACCAGCACCTTCTCGTCTAAATCTGAGAACCATTGTTCCTTGGTAATATTCCACACGTGCCAGGTTCATTTCATCCAGCAGTACAAATAACTGCAAATAAGGAGTTTCATTTGCTGTCTTATAATCCTAGTTAGTAGTAAAAACAATCAAAAAACCTTCATATCCAATAAAAGAATAGAAGGTAAAGTTATTTATCATTTAAATTGCATTAATGCCACTCAAAATATAATCATAAAGCTTACTATCAATACTATTCTCCAACACCATATTCATATGCACAACAGGCTTTCCATCAGTCATTTGATCTTGTTGTACAGTACGTTGATTGGGATTTGCCTTCCCTAAATAGTAAAAGTCGCTTCCTTCATCATCATCCTTTTTTACAAAAACATGGATATCAATTTTATTTTCTTTTGCATCAATAATTTTCTTAACTTCTTCAGAGTTCAACGTCCTATTACTACGAGTATACCACTTAAGAACATCTTGACTTAAGAACTCATCACCATAGGCTACACTTGATTCGACTTCATCTTTTTTATGATAGGTAATAAATATCGGGCATGTTCCATATTTAGTTTTGTAACCATACATTGTTGAACTTTCATCATTTTTCCATTTTAAAAGTCTGCATGCATCTTTTCTAGTATATTTTTCATACAGTGTAAGTGGTTGGTCACACTTGTACTTTCTATTCTTTACTTTTGCAGTTTGAACAACATCGTTTATCATATTTTTAAAAAGGTAATTATTACGTAGACTTAAAGTAATTGACTCATTAAAACGAATCACTTGATCTTCATGAACGATAATTGGCGTGTCTCCATATTTCGTTTTATAAGTTTGAGTAAAAAATGAAAGATCAAATATACGTTGAACAGAGGTTAAAGTAGCCTCATCTACCTGACATTCGTTTTCCCTTAAATAATTAATATATTCTTCATTACCCACTTCTGTTCGAACTAATAACAGTTCCAACAATATCAATTCATGTTTTCGCTTACCGTTTAATATTTCTTGCGTTAGCATCGTTAATACTTTGTCTTCATACTCTGAGGTTGCAGGAACATTCTCTTTCATTTTTAATAAAAATTGATAATAGTTAGCATACTTATCCGCAATAACAACTGGGTCAATAGAATGATTTGAGACAAAATCATATAAATATGGCACTTGACCAATTCGGTTTTTCAGCTCGGTATACGCCTCTTTCAAAACTTTCATTGCTGTTAAATTACTACTATTGATCGCTTTAAATATTCGCTTTTTAGCCACTTCTTCAAAGTTAACAGTTGATACTCCTTTGATATAGCTCGTATCCTGTGTTTGACGGCGGATATTATCTTTGTTTTGAGATTTATCACCTGAAAGGGCAACTGGAATTAAATAGTTATTTTTGTAGTTCCCTATAAAATCAATAATTGTAACAAATTCTTTCGTATCATGCTTTCGCAATCCCCTTCCCAATTGCTGGATAAAAATAATACTAGATTGCGTCTGTCTAAGCATTACCACTTGATTAATACATGGAATATCAATACCTTCATTAAAAATATCAACAGTTAAAATATAGTCAAGATTACCGTTTTCTAACTGGTTGACACATCTAATTCTTTCATCCTGAGAATCATCTCCCGTTAAAGCAACCGTTTGAAGCCCCTTTTTATTTAATGCTTTTGATAACTCTTTCGCTTCTTCTTTCCGGCTACAGAACATAAGCCCTTTTACTCTTTCACCGGAGAATCCATAGTACCCTATCTTTTCTAAAATATGGTTTACACGTTCTTCCTCAACAAGCTTTGATAAAACAGTCGCATCATCAATGGTCTCCCCGTTATATTCTATATCCGTTACCCCAAAATAATGAAATGGGCACAGCATATCTTCTTCTAATGCTTCTTGAAGCCGTATCTCGTAAGCAATATTATAATTAAACAATTCATAGATATTAAAATCGTCTGTTCGTTCTGGGGTTGCTGTCATGCCTAATAAAAATTTCGGTTTGAAGTAATCAATAACTTTTTGATAGGATTGTGCACCGGCTTTATGCACTTCATCAATTAGTATATAATCAAATTCATCACGTTTAAATTCCTGTAAAGTTTCATCCTTAGAAATAGTTTGGATTGTTGCAAATAAATATTTAGCTTTCATTTGCTTGTTCGTACCTGATAGAATACCAAACTCTTCTTCAATTCCACCAAGTACTTCTTTATAATCAGATTTAGCTTTTTGTAATATTTGCTCACGATGTACGATAAAAAGCATTCGTTTAGGGGCATAACTTCTTACATCAAATGCAGATAAGTATGTTTTACCCGTTCCTGTAGCAGAAATGACTAAACCTTTTTTGTGCCCAGTATTCCTTAAAGATTGGATTTCTTGTAATGCTGCTTTCTGCATTTTATTCGGTACAATTTTTACTGAATCTTTTATTGAATTGGTCCTATATTCAGTAGGAAATTCAATTACCTGGTCCATTTCTTTCTGACTAATTACTTGAGTATAATTTTTTTCATAGTTGGATATCCAGGACTCCGTTAAAACTTTAGATTCTCGCCAAACATCTTCAAATTGATTTTTAAAGTGATGAACGATTTCTCCGTTTTCATGTGAAGTTAATTTTACATTCCATTCATAGTTTACCTTTAGTGCATGTGCAGTTAAATTAGAACTCCCAACAATTAATGAGTAATAATTATCATTTTCAAAAATATATCCCTTTGAATGAAACCCTTTTAAGTCCGTTAGTCTAACTTCAACATTTTGAATCTTCATTAGTTCTTTAAATACTTTTGGTTGATTGAAGTTTAAAAATGTCGATGTTAAAATACGTCCTTTAATTCCTTTATTTTTCAGATCAAGAAAATGTGATTTAAGGGTTGCTAGGCCACCTTCCGTTATAAACGCAACGGAAAAAATAAATGATTTACATTTTTCCAGTTCATCTAATAGCGGAGTTAGAACTGTTTTATTTTCTTTTGCATGATTTACTAATAGTTTTGGTTTATAATTTCCATTAATTAAATGCTTATGATCAATAAAGCCTTTACGTAATGATTCTTCTAAATTACGAATAAATTCTCCCATATAATCACCATTCATTTCCACTTATTAGTTATAATTGTAATGATACTTTACGTAAAGTTCAATATATGAAAAAACAAAAAAGCCGTCCACAAACATATAGTGAACAGCTGATTATTAAAAAATTAACCAACGAAAGACATCTCTGCTAACTTTCCAATAGCTGGCACATCTGCAGGTGCCCAATCTAATGTTATTAGCTCACTTGGCGACATCCATTTTATAGAAGCGTGTTCAGTTAGAACAGGTACCCCTTCAATCAGTTTACAGATAAATGTAGTTAAATGGACAACTCCAAAATCATAATCATAAACTGTATACTCGACTTGTTCTCCTATCTCTATTTCACAATGCATTTCTTCCTTAATTTCACGTAATAATGCTTCTTGTGGCGTTTCCCCTTTCTCAATTTTCCCACCAGGAAACTCCCATTTAAGAGGCAAAGACTTATCTGGGCCTCTTTGAGCACATAAAATTTTCCCATTTTCAATGATTACTGCTCCTACAACAAAAATTTCTTTCTTCATTACGTCCTCCATTACAAAAATTAAACTATATTCATATTATAGCTTTATATCTCAAAACTCAAATAACCTCCATTTACAAAATGAAATCCCTCCCCCCTACCTCTTCCCGACTCCAGCCACACCCCTCATCCAATCATAAACCCCAGCGACATCCCCGCTCTCCCGCAACGGTTCAACAAACTGCTTCATACTCCGTTTAAAGCTCTGTGCCTTCCAGTCGCGAATCTCCCCTGCATGAGTGAATAAGACATTCGCCATTTGAAAGCAATCGGCTAACACTTTTTTCATTTCCCATCTTTCATCCGATGGTTTATTCGCAAGGATGGCTGATTGGGTTGCTCCGCGAGTATATTCGACCTTCCACTGATAATGGAGGGATAGATCCTTCATATATTGCTGCTGGATGAGGGAGAACCAGATGCCATGGTAGATGCCTGATAGTTTAAAGTTTGGACTGTGGTGGCTATGACCATTACAGCCAGATAGCGTGACAATCCCCGCTTCATTTAACGCTTTGACCATGATGGCCGTGTATGGGCAAAGATCTGTTGTGTTTGTGCGAATGCCGTAACGGCGATTGACGAAGCTTCTCCATTTAAAATGATAGCCTTCCATATGAATCCTATGCTCACGTCCGCGAAATTCAATGATTTTTTTCATCATCTGTAATGGAAAGCGATTGGTTAGCAATTGAAATTGACCGCCATTCCAGAATACGGGAATGTTCAACGTTTCAAGAAAGCTTTTCAGTTGGGCATAATCGTGCGTGCTGCCATTTCGTAACGTAATAAAATCCTGTTTGACTTCCACTGGAAAGCCTCTTAACAGCAGAGCCTCTGCCAGCTTTTCTGTACCTGTCTTTGTTTCCATTAATACATAAAGTGATGGTTTCATATTTTCGTCCCCCTTGAGATTGGTGTTTGTTTTCTTTGTTGAACCTAATATATCAATCTCGGGTTACGAAGCATGTAACCGATGGAAACCTATACCTTTTCAAGAAGATGGCACTCCAGCGCTGGATTCCACATGTATTTTTGTTCGTCCCTTACACCGACGGTTTGAATCAGTTCCTTCCCATCCACCTCGAGCCCTCTTTTGATTTCCGATCGCAAACGCGAGATTTGCGCTTTCACCGCTTCCGGGCTGCGACTCCGTATACTCATGGTATGGTTGATGATATCGTATTTGTCCAAGCCCTCTTTCCACTCGAAAAATAACTTAATGAACTCTGCCTGACGAGGATTTAACGGCATCGACGCATCATTGCCATGAAGGATGGACCCATGACGATTCGTTTCGAGAACGAAGCATGTACCTTGCCGGCTTTTTTCCAAGAGAGCCTCCTGTTCTGCTCTCTTACTCCTCGGAGCACCTGAACCTTTTAAGCGAACAAATGTTGAGGAATCCTTTGTTTTTTTACTATAGGAGGCGCGAAAACGAGCATACTCATCCTCACGATCGAGACGCTTCGATTGGTTAAAGCATTCGGCTGCATCATTGGTGAAACCTAATTCAGCATACGCTTTGCCAAGCAAGCACAGGATTTTGATCTTTTTATCATGATCTACTCCCCTTTCCATCGCCTCTTTGGCATAAAAGGCAGCAGACTCCCATTTTTCTCTTCCCCAGGTCATTTTTTCCGCTAAAAAGGCTAAATGATAAAAGGTATCTCCCTTTTCAGGACGCGCCCTGGCTGCCCTTTGCAAATAACGAAAGGCCGTACGGTGGTTTCCCTGAATCATCTTCTCTGAACGGCCGTATTCTAAATAAAGTTCAGCCAGCGTTCGAAAATACATCGCCTTTTTGTCGTCGCTTATTCTTCTCTCTACCAGTGCTTTGTGAATCTCAATTCCTTCTGCCACCCACTCCTGCCGATAATCCGGATCTTCCTCTGATTCATCTCTGTATACCCATTCTTCCTGCAGTCTTTCTAGCTCTTCAAGGGGCATTCTATTATAAGGTTCTGTCATTCGATTTTCCTCCTCTATGGCATATCTGTCTTCTTTCAGAATTTGTATAAATTGATAATAGTAAAAAGAAACGTACAATGACCAGCACAATTTGATGCATAGGTAAAAATTTCATATTAAAGATAAAATCATGTACTATAAAGAACATAAACAAGAAACGCTGATAATTACTAACATCAATAGATAAATAAAATATTGATTACTAATTTATCAACATAATAATGTAAAACGAATAATTTCATACACTCAGTCCTAGTATAAAATCTTAATTCCCCAAAATATTACTATCCGTTGACCTAGCATTTACCTGATACAAAGCATGGAAGAGAAAAAAAGCCCCTTCCCCCTTCTTATAGCGGGGAATGAGGCTAATAATGATCCACATACATATCCTATTCTAAAATAACCTACTTAATGATTTGGTAATTCATATCCTTCTAATCAAATTCACCCGTTGAATTTGGGTCCGAATTACCTGAGCTCTCTCGGGTAAACGACCTTTAAAAAATCGCAAAAAGCTGTACACTTTGGTTATAGTAGCGGTGCCCTATCTGCTATAGTCACTGGATAGGGAAGGGCAATGAGATGCCCCAACCTTGAGGACTGTTCAAAACAGAAAGGGACTGCGAACGCTTCGTCACTCAAGAATCCACAGACGTTAGTCTGCTTGCCCGTTTACGAGTGGGAACCTCAACTACCCATTAGATTATCTAATCTAAAGGAAGGCTTAGTAGCCTATACATTCTCCTTTGGTTTATCGCCAATTAGGCCGAACAAAAACATTTGAGCATATGCATACCCTTTATATATTTTTGTTACAACTGAAGGAATGGTCAGATCATGGTCCATATATGTGTTTAGAATTAGCTGCGTGAATTCCTTTTGGTCCGTTAAGGCATATTCCTGTAATTGTTTTGCTAAATCCTTACTTACATGATTTCTTCCTCCAAGTTCCTGTTGCAATTGGTACCCTACCAGATATAGTTCTGCTGCAATAGCTTCTTCAGATTTTTGATGTTGCGCTACATAGTCCATAATCCAATCACGTACCAGGGACGAGGTATCTTTATTATTTTCCTTTGCAATTTGTTGAAATCTTTCCTTCAAATCCTTTGATATGCGTATGTGCAAATTAGTATCCATCTCGTATTTCTCCTTAGTTAAGAATAACCTGATTATATCTCAGCTGTAATCACAACGTCAACACAATATGTATACATCCATATTTTACAAGCTTCCTTACTTATTGAACAGAGTTGGATTTTCTTGACCGATTGATTTTCTGACATTACCTCACAAAAAACTATTTACACTGTAAAAATAAAAACAGAGAAAGCCCAGTTCAGATTGAATCGGACTGGGCTATATCTATGAAGTTCATTTGTTAAAGACCTGATTGTTCAAAACTGATATTGGAGTTCTTTATTCAAAAAACACACTTGGATATTCCACAACTCCTGAAACATTATGGAGAGCATTTTCACTTAGTTCTAGTGCCATGAATGCTTCATCTGGAACTTCGAACGGTGATTTGATCCCCCATATGGAGGCTTTTTTGAAGCCAAACTTCGGATAATATTCTGGATGACCCAAGACAATCACTGACTTGTATCCTAGTTCTTTCGCTTCTTTCACTGCTTCGGTCATTAAAAGTCCACCTATCCCTTTATTTTGATACTCTGGTAGGACAGAAACAGGTGCAAGAGCAAGTGAATCTACCTTTTGATTATCTGTTTTAATGATTATCTTAGATAAAAGAATATGTCCCAGTATTTTGTTAGTGCTTGAATCTGTTGCCACTAATGACAATCTCGGAATGAATTCGCTCGATTTTCTGATTCGATTTACTAATTCATGCTCTTTTTTATCACTATGTTCAGCATGAGCAAAGGCAGCCTTTACAACACCTTCCGTGATTTCATAATCGTCTATCTGTTCTTGTCTTATTTTCAAATTCATATTAGCAACTCCTATTCCAATTAATATGTTTAACATCACTTCTATGATATTCTAACAAAACTCATCTAATTGTTTACTTCTTTTCTTAACTGATTACGTCTATAAATCAACGTTTGGAATTCTTCTTCTAATTCATTTGATGCCTCGTCGTTCATATCATTAATGATTTGAGTAAGTTTGATTTCAATTTTAAGAAGCTCTTCCTTCCTATAATCACGCTCTGTCGCTTGGGATCTTTCTCTAAACGCTTTATAGCTTCCAGGAAACTCTATAACCTTCTGGTCGGATAGTTCAATGATTTTGGATGCAATATTTTGCACGAAACGACAATCATGAGATACAAATAGCACCGCCCCCTCATAGTTAATTAGGAGCTCCTCTAACGCTTCGATGGCATCAATGTCTAAATAATTTGTTGGTTCATCCAGAATCAACGTATTACAGTCGCTAACAAATAGTTTTGCAAAAGCAACCTTTACACGTTCCCCACCGCTTAGAACTTGAACTTCCTTATAAACATCCTCACGGTAGAAATGCAATCTTGCGAGTACAGTCCGAACAGTAGTTTCATCCTGAATAGTAGTAGACATGACATTTTCTAAGATCGACGCATGTTTATCCAGCGTATCTAAATTCTGGCTAAAATAGCCGATTTTTGCTGCGGGCGCTATCGTAACCGCTGGTACCCTTTCTAAAATTTGTTTCAACAATGTTGTTTTACCGACCCCATTATTGCCAATAATGGCAACCTTCTCCCCGCCTTTAATGGCAAAAGAAGCATCCTTCCAAAGCACATGATTCCCAAAGGATACAGATAAGTCTTTTACCCGAAGTACATTGCGCCCCTGTATTTGATCTCGGTTTAACAACTTCATTTTAACAGCCGGATAATCCTTTGGTTTTTCCACACGCTCTAATTTTTCTACACGTGTTTCCAGAGCCTTAATATTTTGATGCATTTTCTTTTGTTTAGTCGCATGCTGCATCTTCCATATTCGGGATTCAGAAGTTCCCATTTGTTTTGAAGGAGGCTTAATCATTTTTTGCGCCTTTCGTTCTTTCTGGATAACCGCTCGCTCCAGTTGCCTTTTCTTCGTTATATATTTTTCATATTCCTGTTGTTGCTGTCGACGGAGTAGTTCTTTTTGCTCTACATAACTTGTATAGTTACCGAGAAACTCTTTCACTTCTCCAGCTTCCATTTCCCATATTTTTGTACAAATTTGATCTAAAAAATACCGGTTATGTGATACAAGGATGATTGCCCCACGATATCGTCTGAAATGCTTTTCAAGTTCTTTTATATTGTGGGCATCAAGGTTTGTCGTGGGTTCGTCAGCAAACAAAATTTCCGCCTTCATCGCCAATGCCTTGTCAATATAGGTTTTTGTTATCTCACCACCACTTCTGAAAGGATCCGTCTCCTTCAATTGAGGTAATAGGTAGCGACTTGCACTTGTCTTCACTTCACCTTTATCTGCTTCTATTTCACCAGCCAATATAGATAATAAGGTCGTTTTCCCGCTTCCATTACGACCAACTACACCAATCCGATCCCCATAATGAACTTGTAAATGAGTAACGTCTAAGAGTTTCCGGTCATCGATAAATTTTTCAATATGATTTGCTTCAAGAATCAGCATTAAATTTCCCCCTTCCTTTGAACAAATTGATAAAATTCATAATCGATATTTTGTTTTTACTTAAACATAAAAAACCTCCTATCCATTTCTGAATAGGAGGTAATCATCAAAATCAAAAAGTTTAACTCAAAAAAATACTCTTTGACTAGTATGAAGTACATCATAAATCCTATCAGAAAAGGCAAAGTTATAAACATTGTGTTTCTGAATAGGAGGATAATGTACACAAATAACCCTTTTATTTTGGGGGCTACATTACTTAATGAAAAAAGTACAGATTTATCCTATTCAGAAAACATGTTGTATCTTATAACGAATGTTTTCTAGTTAATAGGATTAAAAAATCATGTACTCGATTCACCCTTCCAAACTTTATTAACTTAAGATAATCATAATATCCAAGAAATGTCAAGCTATACTCATATGTTTTGTTTTTCAGTGTTTTTATCACTTTCTATTCCTATATTAATATACTTACTTCGTAACATTTTCATTGCCTTTCTTTTTCTCTCCAGGGACTCAGGAAATCCCAAAGTGTGAATTCAGTATTGTTACTCGACTTTTATGAGTTCCTATCACACTGCTTTCCATTCCATTTTTACTTCATTCATATTTCAGTAAGCTTTTTATCATCTTCACTTACTTATTTATTATGGAGTTCCTCCGCCAAACCGATGAGAAGCCCTTCGATTCCACGAATATAGCAGAGACGATAGGAGTCCTCGTACTGAACCACTTCGCCAACGAGCTTAGCACCAAACTTAGTAAGTCTGGAAACCATCTCGTCAATGTCTTCAACCGTGAACATGACTCGTAGATAACCGAGTGCATTTACAGGAACTGTCCGGTGATCTGAAATAACAGTTGGTGTGAGAAATCGCGAAAGTTCAAGTCGGCTGTAGCCATCTGGGGTGACCATCATCGCAATCTCTGCACTCTGAGTACCCAGCCCGGTTACGCGACCAGCCCATTCACCTTCGATAGTGGCTCTCCCTTCGAGGTTTAAGCCAATCTCCTCGAAGAAAGAAATCGCGTCCTCAAGAGATTCTACAACGATGCCGACATTGTCCATTCTTAGTAATTTGTTTTTTTTCATAGTTTTTTCTCCTTTAATGAAAAAAATTTTCATCAACCTCATATTTTTCTAATCAAATTCGCCCGTCGAATTTGCGTCCGGATTTTTAACGAACTTGCTCGATAAATTCCCCCTAAAAAATCCGTGACATCCGCCGGAGGCTTAACTTCATTCAGCCGGGGTTTGAACTCCCCCTGAATCGAAGAACCATTTGCATTCATCCCCCACTTGTAGAAGCGGAGGACTTCTCTGAATGAAGTTAAAAATTAATAAATAACTCCCAAACAAATAACGCCCTATCATTGTCCATGAAAAAAGTAACAATATAGGAATATGTATAATTAGGTTATAGGTATGTCCTTAACAGCTTGCTCATGAACGTCCCTTCGTAAACCTACTACATTTAAGCCGAACTATCATGTAAAAAAAGGTGACAGAGAACACCAAAAATGGGTTCACCCTGTCACCTTTTTCCATATTAATCAAAATCATTTTCTTGATCGACTTTTAAAATCCTGCCTGATTTAGCAAGAATCTCAACCTCAAAAATTCTATTATCTGGTGTTAAGACAAAAACTTCATAAACTAAAACACCATTTTCTAAATCCATATCAACGTGTTGAACCTGTCCTGGTACCCGTTGAAGCGCAATATCCTTCGCTTGCTGCATAGTGATTCTTTGTCTATACATTGATGTTGGGTTGCCTTGATAATAATGTTCATACATTTGAATTCCTCCATTTTAAAAGGTAAGCTTATTAATCTATATGTATTAGACAAATGATCGGTGCAACAGATATTGGATGGTGCCTGGCACCTTGTAAAATTCGGATAATGTAAGCGTTTATAATTTGTTTGTTTAATAGATAAACAATGTTTGGTAAAATAATTTTTAGAAGTTCAAATATATATTAATAATGCTAGATGGAGGTTATCAAATGGTACATACAATTGGTTTATCGCATCGGATGGCACATAAAACTATAATTCTTGTTGATGCCTTAGGAAATCCTGTGGTCGGTAAAGACGTAACATTTAAACAGACAAACCATAAGTTCCTGTTTGGCAGTGGGATATTTAATGCCATTGAGGTAGCAAACAAAAGTGTACCAGCAGACAGACTTGCCTTTTTGGAAAAAAAATTAGATTTGTTTTTAGATGTTTTCAACTTTGCCACTCTGCCGTTTTATTGGGGAGAATTCCCTGGCTATTGGGGAGGGTTTGAGCCTGAAAAAGGAAAACCACGGACAAAAGAATTAATGGCCGCTGCCAAATGGTTAAAGAATCGGAACGTAACGGTGAAGGGACATCCTCTTGTCTGGCACACAGCAACAGCTCCATGGCTTCTCGATTTGAGCAATGAAGAAATCCTTAAGGCGCAGTTTGCTAGAATCCAACGTGAGGTCTCAGACTTTAGAGGATTAATCGACATGTGGGATGTAATCAATGAGGTTGTCATCATGCCTATCTATGATAAGTATGACAATGGGATAACTAGAATTGCAAAAGAACTGGGTCGTGTTGGAATGATTAAAGAAATGTTTGCGAAGACACGAGCATTCAACCCTGGTGCCACGCTCCTATTGAATGACTTTAATACATCGATTAACTATGAAATATTACTTGATGGCTGTCTAAGTGCTGGGATTCAAATCGATGCGATTGGGATTCAGTCACATCAGCATCAAGGATATTGGGGACGCGAAAAACTGGAAGAAGTATTGGATCGTTTCTCTCCATTTGGTCTTCCGATTCATTTTACCGAAAACACCTTGCTATCTGGACAGCTTATGCCTCCTGAGATTGTCGATCTTAATGATTATCAAGTAACCGATTGGCCATCAACTCCTGAATTTGAAGAACGACAGGCAAAAGAAATAGAAGAAATGTATACCATCCTATTCAAGCATCCATTAGTAGAAGCCATTAGCTCTTGGGAATTCAGTGACGATGGCGCTTGGATTCATGCACCTTCCGGATTTGTTCGAAGTGATAATAGTCCAAAACCGTCTTATGAAGTATTGAAGAAGCTAATCAAAGGTGATTGGTATACAAATGTGACAGGAAGGACGGATGAAAACGGAATGGTAACATTTAACGGATTCCTTGGTGATTATGAGCTTATGTATGGCGATAAGAAAATAGGCTTCAAATTAGAGAAAAATACCGGCATCGAACGGTTGACGCTCTAACCTAGAAGGTGTCTGGCACTAACTTCGTATATGTTAGGTGCCTGGCACCTTCTAAAAAATTCACTTTCCGAGCGTTTCTAAAGTCTTATCTACCTCTTCTTTTGATCAACTAATATCCCCCACTACTTCATCGACTGTAGAACCTTTTTATCAGCTTTCTTACGCTTGTCTTCGCCCACTTCAACCCCCTCTTCCCTTCCATACGAAAAGGGGCCTTGCCTGCTATCTCCCTTTACCATTTCATCTCAAAACAGTTTTTCACAAGCCTATGTATGCTTCTTAATGAAGGAGGTGGACACAAATATGATAAAAAATAAACCAAATCAAGTATCAGAAAGTACAGGAGCCAGAATGCTAATGAATCACAAAATCTCAAGCGTAGAAAAGGCAGATAGAGTGCGTGAGGAGATTATTAAGGAATTGCAGGATGAAGGAAAATCAGCTGATGAGATACATGCCCTTCTGAAAGCTTTTGGTGTTTAGCGAAAAGTTTGGAATTGTGATGATTGCACCAAAGCCAATCTACTCTTTATCCTAGTTTAAGAGCAACGGAGGTATCGAAGATGAATTCTTCTAATGTTATTGATCTATTCACAGGGAAATCCTATCAAAAAATATTTAATCAAGCACAGGATACGAAACAAAATGATGAGTTAGTTGCGGAGTATGGTATTTATTTGGGTTGTTTAGCCAAACCGCACGCTAAGCAGCTAAAACAAATGCAAGCGCAAGCGACTGCCCTAGCCGCACAAATCGTTCAATTGAAATCGGAATATTATCAAGTTTGCAGTGACAAGGATGAATTATTGGAATATTGTTTAGATTATTTAGAAACAGGAACCTCATACAAAATTCCAGAGGACAATATTTATATCGATGAGGATGCACATGTTTGGGTTGTTTCCCAAAACAGTACAACTGATACAGACCGTTGAGATTTTACCAGAGTTCCTGGCGCTTTTTAAAAAAAGTGCCAGGCACCCTGCTTCATGATTGAAATAATATGGAGTCAAGATTTACGTATTTCATACCATCCAATTTTACCCGAATCTTCCTTACCACTTCCAACGAAAAAACCATTCCCCCAGCAAATGTTAATTTTTTTAACATCATGCAAATGTTAAGCTTTTGTGAAATCCTGGTAATATGGTATTGATTCCAATAGGCAAAGAACGTTGATATGATAAGGTTTTTGCTTTTGCTATTCAAAAAATCGATTAGTTCCGATTGTATTTATCGATAAAATAAATTTATATTAGAATAGTATTTGCTTATACTTTAAGAGAATTACATAGTAAGAGAATCCTATTGTTGAAGGGAACGAAAAAGATGGCGCAGCCTTATATACCGGTTATGACGTATGATGCGGGTCCAACCGGTTGCGGTGAGTTAATTATGAATTTATTTCTGACGATGAAAAAGCTGAATAGTGGAGACATCATTGAAGTCATTTCTTATGATCCAGGTGCACGTGAGGACCTTCCGGCATGGTGCCGTTTGCAAAAGCATCAGCTGCTACAACGAGTAGATTCAGGAAACATCAGTCATTATTTTATTGAAAAAGGTTAAATCAGCCTTTTACATAATTAATGGAATTATTAGGAGGAAATGAAAATGGCAGGTAAATTTCTAGTTAGTTTAACAAGCGCAAAAAACGATCCCGATAAAGCGACGGTTGGCTTTGTGGTAGCCAATGCGGCGGTTGCATCCGGTCAAGATACAGTGGTCTTTTTAAATGTGGAAGGAGCCTATCTAGCATCTAAAGGCTATAACGATGATATCCATGAAGAAGGCTTTGCTCCATTAAAACAGCTGATGGAACAATTTGTTGAAGCTGGCGGAACCCTTTGGGTGTGCAGCCCCTGCTACAAAAAACGTAATTTAAACGAAGAAGATCTAATTGAAGGCGCTACCATTGTGGGTGGAGCCAAAATCGTTGAATTTTTAAGTCAAGGCGCTGCTTCGATTACTTATTAAAATGGTGCTTTTGTGGGACATGGCATCATATCATTTTAGAATGATCATTGACTAGAACCTTCCTCCCCTATTTTCAAGGAGAGGAACAAATAAAATCCCGCAAGTGAAAAGTTTAACAATGTGAAAAAGGTGATACTATGGAGAATCCAAAAGCCGTTTGCGATGGCGGCGATTTAGATTGTGGTTCAGGTCTATTGTTAATCATCAAAAAGGCCATGGATCCCTTATTAGATGGTGAAATATTAGAGGTTCGCAGCCGTGAACGGACGGTTGTTGATGATTTACCCGCCTGGTGCAGAATGGTTGATCACGAGTTTCTTGGCTCAGAGCCTGGAGACAATACAACTAGATATTTTATTCGTAAAGGTTCGCAGCAGGATTTAACCAGTGACCTAGAAGCAGCAAAAGGCTATAAATGGAATGTTCGCGTTCAGGCTGAAAACGCTTTAACCGCAAAGGTTCATTCTCGAAATCATACCTTTGTTGTTGGACAGCCGGCTGATTTCAGCGCGAAGGTTGAAGCCCCTAGTGCCATTGATTACTTACTTGGGGCACTTGCTTCCGATTTATCGGTTGGCTTCAAAGCACAGGCGTCTCGAAGAAATATTGAATTGGACCAATTAGAGGTCTCCTTAAAGGCTGGTTTGGAAAATGTATTATTCCACTTGGAGTTAGAGGATGAAGGAAGTCCGCGAATTCAAGAGATAAAAGGAAGCTTCTATGTTTCCTCGCCCCAGTCAGAGGAAGCATTAGAAAAGCTGTGGGAAACGACGCTTGAACGGTCCCCTCTTTATCAAACGCTCAAACAAACAATGAAAATCGATATACAATTTTCGATTGTCTATTGAGGAGGTTATCTAGATGACATTACCAGCATTTCCGACAACTGTTATTGGTAGCTGGCCACGCTCGAAGGAAGTACAACGAGCGATGCGCGATAAGCGTGCAGGCCGAATCAGCGAGGAAGAATTTCAAGAGGTTGCCAATCAAGCGGCTCTACAATGCTTGAGATGGCAGGAAGAAGCCGGCATTGACATTGTGACAGATGGTGAACAGCGACGAGATAATTATATCTCCTTTGTTGCCGAGCATTTGAACAATGTTCGGATGCTGAGTGTTTCTGAGCTGCTCGATTATGTAGAAGATAAATCAAGCTTTGAAGAAATCCTAGGGACATTAGATGTTCCATCCTTTTCGATGTCAAACCCTGCGGCGACTGGCAAAATTAGCCGTAAAAAGCCGCTTGCCTTAAATGATTTTTTATTTTTAAAACAGCATACAGACAAAGCGGTTAAAGTGACCTTACCAGGACCCTATTTGTTAACTAGATCGATGTGGGTCGAAGGGCTATCAAGTGATGCCTATCCAACAAAAGAGGATTTGGCTGTCGATATTGTTAAGGTATTACGCGAGGAATTAAAGGATCTGATTGCAGCAGGAGTGGAATTTGTTCAATTCGATGAGCCTGTACTAACAGAGGTTGTTTTTACAAAAAAGAATGCTAACCGAACCTTCATGTGCGGCGCCCTTACAGCAAAAGCAGACGCAGAAGAAGAATTAGCCTTTGCTTTAAGCTTAATCAATCAAGTGACAGATGGCATGCTAGGAAGAGGCACAACGATTGGTGTACATATTTGCCGCGGAAATTGGAGTACAGACGATGACATCCTACTGCGCGGTCCATATTTCCCGTTAATTCCTTACCTTGAAGGAGCACACGTCGATCAATTGGCCCTTGAATATGCCACACCTCGAGCAGGTGAATTGGATGCGATTCGTCAGATTGGCGGAAAGTCCCTTGGATTTGGGGTCATTAATCCTCGTACGGTCGAGGTCGAAGCGGTTGACGATATTGTGGCACGTGTGGAGGAAGTCAGAGCCTTTTTACCGGATGAAAAAATCCTTTTAAATCCTGATTGCGGCTTTGGCACTTTTGCCCAACGTCCGATGAATAGTGATGAAATCGTCCTTGAAAAATTAAAGGTAATGGTTGAAGCGGCTAAAAAGCTTCGCGAAATGGCTAGAGTGTAAGTTTGACAGAGTATGGGCTTGAAAAGAAAATCAATCTTGGAGGAATGAAAAATGGGACAACTAATGAAATTTAACGTACAAGGAATGGGCAATGGAATGAGAACAGATTCAGTAGCTGGTAAGCATAAAATTGCTATTGATGAACCGGTTACAATGGGCGGTCAGGATTCTGCGATTGATCCCCTTTCCACTCTTTTAGCTTCACTGATTGGCTGTGAAAATGTTATGGCGCAAATCATTGCGAAGGAAATGGAGTTTGACCTTCAAGGCATCTCCTTTGATGTGGAAGCGGATCTTGACCCAAGTGGTCTTATGGGAAATTTAGAAGTCAAGCCATATTTCCAGCAGGTTAAGATTAAAGCGGTTGTTCAAACCTCTGAAACACAGGAGCGTATCAATGAAATGCAAAATGCTGTTGATTTGCGTTGTCCAGTTTTTAAAACAATGAAGGATGCTGGCATTCCGATTGAGAATGAATGGGTCAAAGCCACTGTATAAATGTAATAGCTGCCGGACTTCGATTTCGATCGGGTCCGGTCCCCTTTTGGTCAGTAAATAGATTGGATTGAATGAACGGCCTTCTATTCTTATTAAGGTCTATTTGTCTATTTTACGACTCTGAGTTTTACTAATGAATAGAGTTGAGGTGCAAACAGGAAATGAATCATTTAGAAGAACACTTTCAATTCTTTAGAAAAAATATCATTGGCAATGACCAATGGATCACGACTCCATATGGCCCCAAAAAGCTGCTTTATGCAGACTGGGCAGCGAGCGGCAGATTGTACATGCCCATCGAGGAAAAAATCCTTCAGCAATTTGGTCCCTATGTGGCCAATACTCACACCGAAACGAATATTACGGGTAAAAGTATGACGTGGGCCTACCGTGAAGCCAAGACTATCATCAAAAAACATGTCCATGCGGCTGAAAACGATGTTCTTCTTTTTGAAGGCTCAGGAATGACCGGAGCTATCTGCAAGCTACAGAGGTTATTAGGCTTAACGCTTCATGAAACCTATAAAAATAGAACCAAACTAAACGATTGCGAGAAACCAGTTGTCTTCATCACCCATATGGAGCACCATTCGAATCAAATCTCATGGGAGGAAACAATGACAGATGTGGTGATTGTGCCACCAGATGCTCACGGAAATGTATCCCCTATGATGCTAGAAAACATGATTAAGCAGTATGGAGATCGCCCGTTAAAAATTGGTTCCTTTACCGCTTGCTCGAATGTAACGGGAATAATCACCCCCTATCATCAATTAGCTAGGGTAATGCATCAATATGGCGGCATCTGCTTCGTCGATTTTTCCGCATCCGCACCCTATTTACCCATCGACATGCATCCTCCCTGCGAGCTGCAGCACTTAGATGGCATCTTCTTATCCCCTCATAAGTTTTTAGGTGGTCCAGGGACAATGGGCGTGGCAATCGTTTCGGAGAAAATTCTCCACTCGAAAATCCCTGATCGGCCAGGTGGTGGTACGGTCAATTGGACGAATCCCTGGGGTGAAAAATCCTATCTATCCCCCATTGAGGAAAGAGAAGACGGTGGCACGCCTGGCTTTTTACCGGCGATTCGAACCGCGTTAGCGATTCGTTTAAAGGAGGAAATGGGGACTGAAAACATCTTAGCGCAAGATCAGAATTTGTATCAGCTATTATTCTCCCAATTAAGGCACAATGAAAAGCTTATTTTGTTAGATGGCCCTCCATCGGAACGGCTACCGATCGTTTCATTTTATGTGGAAGGCCTTCATCACCAGCTGGTAGCTAAGCTGTTAAATGATGTTTATGGCATCCAGGTGAGAGCGGGTTGTTCCTGCGCTGGAACCTATGGCCATTATCTTTTACAGATTGATCGACAGCATTCTCAATTTATTACAAACGAAATCGATAAAGGTCATCATTTGATCAAGCCAGGCTGGGTACGTCTCTCCCTCCATCCAACCATGACCGAGCAGGATGTGACATATATCGCTCACGCCATAGAGGACATTGTGTCCAATGTGAGCCGGTATCAAAAAGATTATGTCTATGTGCCAGAGTGTAATGATTTTCAGCATGTGAATGAATGTCAGATGCATGATGAGAGCTGGTTTGATTTAGCGGGGAAAGAGGCTGCTCCGCATGTTTTTTCCATGAAATAAGAAAAAGTGCCAGGCACCATCCATAAGCTGGACGGTGTCTGGCACTCTTCACGAATTGGCTATTTCTCTTACAACAATCCGCGCTCCTTCTGCTTTAACTACTCTGATTTTGGCTCCTTTTGCAATAAAGGCCCCTTCACTGACAGCGTCGATTCGTTCGTTTTCAATGAGGATGGTTCCAGATGGGCGCATGGCGGTTAACGTGTCGCCCTCCATTCCGACTAATTCTAAACGGCTTATATTCGAGATATAGCCACTTTCTGTGTTCGTAGAATCGGTTAACATCATTTTTTGGAACAAGCGTAGCCTTTTCCCAAACACCTTTATTAATAAAATAGCGAGGATGATGGAAGCCGTAAAGGCAACAAGAAGAGAGATTCCCATATGAATCACATTGTCAGATGCCATAAACAAACTCCCAATAACGGCGATAAAACCAAGAATCCCCGCAATACCACCCGAGACAAAAAACTCTAATAGGATGAGACCAATCCCAACGACAAATAGGATAAGCGATTCAAAGCCCGTGAGCCCTGCGACGAGATGCCCATAGAAAAACAGTAAAAGTGCTGACAATCCCATAAATCCCGGAATACCGAAACCAGGTGAGTACAGTTCCACGACAAGTCCCAGGCTACCAATGGTCAGTAAAATGGAGTAAACAACCGGATTCGTGATAAAACGGGCCAATTTTTCGGCAAAGCTTAGTTCAAGGGGACGTACTTCCGCGTTGGAATATCCAAGCTGAACAAGCAATTCCTCCAAGTTGTTCACGATACCTTCCGCATACTTCACCTCTAAAGCCTGCTCAGAGGTAAGAGTTAATAGCTTTCCTTTTCCGGCGCCATACTCTGGCAAATCGACACTTTCATCGGCCATCGCAAGTGCATAAATCGGATCACGTTCAGCATGCTTGGCTGCGTTTCTCATTTCGGCAAACCAATAGGATTCCGCTTTCTTTCCCGCTGTATTCCCCTGCTGATCAATAATCGCAGCCGAGCCGATTGTTCCTCCTTTCACCATATAGATTTCATCCATATTAAGTGAAATATAGGCCCCAGCGGATAGCGCTTGCGTATTAATAAAAGCAACGGTCTTTACATCGGTGGAAGTGAGCAGCTTGCCAATCTCAGCTGCCGCATCAACCGCTCCACCCGGTGTATGAATTTCAAAGATAATAGCGTCTGCCTTTTCCTCTTCTGCCGTTTCAACAGCTCTCTTCAAAAAGGCGTGCAAGCCCTTTTCCACTGTTTCTTCAATCGGTACAACATACACCACTTCCCCTTTTGCCTTACTGTCCACAGGAAGCAGCATGAGGAAAAAGCCCATTAACAAAAATAGACTGGAAAACAGCCGAATTCGATTCACTCCTTTTCCCTCCCTTCTTAGATACATGGGAAACATGAAGTCAGTTCTTTCGTTTCAATAGTTTAAGGATTTAAATGTAACGATAGACCCGCTTCATTGTATCTAAAAGTGTATTAGTATGATAGTTAGTTTCAATAATTTATCTATGTGAGTGCTGTTTATTGGCAGTATATCTTTGAATGGAAAAAGAGTCAAAAATAACAGACATTCCTTAGATTGGATTCACTTTTTATATAAGCCTGCTTCTGACAGATTTTCCTGGATTTCTAGGTTCCTTGTCAGAACCTATCCCTACTTCTGACAGCTTTGTCCGTTATTCCTTTCTCCTTGTCCGAGCATAGGCATAATGATGCCAAGCATACTTCCTTTTAGGTATTGAATAAAGTAGTTAGTTTAGGACAGAATGTTTATCTTATCTTCTACTGACCTATCCTTTTTCGTTATGGCTAGCAAGTGGACAAAACAATAATAAATGATAATAGTTGCTAGTAAAACGTCCCAGAATAAGGAACTTTTCTGAAGCTGATCCGTAATAAAAAACTGAATATAAAAAAATGAATAAGGGGGTCTTATACATGTTTGATGAAAAGCCTAATTGTACTGAATGTGGTAAAGAAATCACGGGTGACGAGGTTGTTTTTATAAAAATGCGTTATCCAAAGCATAAAGGGATGACCGAAATAAAAGCCTATCTAAAGAACGAAGGTAGTTTCATATGTGAAGATTGCTTCCATCAAAAAGCAAACTAATTTGATGAAAGTGTTCCTACATAAAACAAGAAGGGAAACTCTCATAAAACAGAGTTTCCCATTTTACTTAAAAATACGGTGACCGTACCATCCGATTTAAGGCCGATGGTATGATAACTACCTGTTGCAATCGTATCTATAGGCCTCCGTTTTTCACCTTTAACACCGCTCCTTTCATTGGAAAATCTTCCATAATTCCTTTCTATAGTTTATATGAAAACAGCTTCACAAACAAAATTGAAGAAATACATTCTTTTAAAAAAATACCAGACACCATCCAATATTGGATAGTGCCTGCTACCTTCTATATTCACCTTTATAAAACAAGAATAAATTCCTTTATATATGTGTTGTGGTAGGCTCTATTGGTTCCTGGTGTGGTGACGGGACATCATAGTATTTTCCTTTTGTTGCGACTGCTAGAATGATATGCACAACAAATGAAATGCCGGCGGCGATGAAGGCAGAGATAGCCGCGGAGATGGTCCCTTGCTGGAATATGGCAAAGTACGATCCGACAACGGAACCAAGAAGTAAGGCAATCGGTCCAACCGGATTCCAATCTCTCAAAAATCCTCTGCGATATTCAATTTGTGACGGTCCAATTTTCAGAACCTTTTTGACTATGAGCAGGTCGGCCACCATGGATGCGGTCCAGGCAAACATACTGACACCCTGGAAGGTTAAAATCGCACCAATATGATCGATGATATTAGATAGCATGGCAATGAGAGCGACCATGGCTGTAACCACAACCCAAAAGACTCGGCCCGGTGTAAAATGAAAAATTCTTGAGAAGAAATTAGCTAAGGAGAGGGATCCGCTGTACAGATTAATGAGGTTAATTCGTAGCTGACTTAAAACGGTGTAAGCTGCTCCTCCAATTCCAAGTACAGTAACCATGTAGACACCAGGATTGGATTCGGCAAAACGAAGAGCAAACCAAATGCCAACCATTCCCATGATGAAATACGATCCAATTTGCGGCAGAAAGCCGATGAGTAAGGAGCCGAATTTGATTTCTTTTGGCTTTAAATATCTCGCATAATCAGCAGTTAATAATGATTGCAAGCCAATAATTCCGTTGTAAACTCCCATACAGGTCAATAGCGCTAACCCGCCGGTTGCTTGGCCTTCAGGCAGGAAGGTAATCCAGTTAGTAGCCGCAGGAGCGACCTTCATATTGAGGGCAAAGATGATTCCGCTTACTAGTAGAATCAGATAAATAGGAAGAGAATATTTTTGGAATTTATTCAACTGCTTCATTCCATACCAGTTCAGCGGAATAATCCCAATCCCGAGTATCACCATAATCAGCCATATCGGCAGCGAAGGAATGTACGCGTGAATGGCGTGCGACATGATACTTCCTTCGATAGCCGCGAGAACAATAAAGTTTGAAGCATAGATTAAGGAAGTAAGGGCAGCCCCAACAAAGCCATATCCCGCTCCCCTGGCCATCAAATTGGAATTCAATCCCGTTTTAGCGGCAAAAAAGGCAAAGATGGTTGCCAAGATACCGTTAATGACAGTTGCATAAACCATCGCAATGATAGCATTCCTGCTTCCGTAAGCCAGCGCCATTTGACCGGCTACCTGCATGAAAATCATGGCACCGGTAATCCCTAAGGTAACATTGAGAATGCTCAGCCATGGCATTCTTTTTTCCACTGGTACGGCATCAAGTGTAAAATCGTCCTTTTCCCCTGCTTGTTCATTTGTTAGGAGCTCAGCCATTTCACTACCACCTCTTCATTTAATGGGTTTCAGCTACCACCATGAAATTGCTCTATATGGACAGAGTGAGGGTACATATGCGAATATGTACCCTCACTCTCATGATGCCCTATTTAAAAATAGCACTAACCTCATAACTCTATTAACCAGGTATTATCTTGTTAGCTGACTATCGATTGGCTTCATTTCTTCGATGACCACATCGCCATCTTTCACAATTAATCTCCCATCAAGATATAACGAGCAATTTTTCATTGGTAAGTCGAGATGGCATGGGGTATCATTGCTGCCACCTAATTCAGAGTTTGGCCCTAGGGAGAACAGGACATTCCCATAAAACGCGCGTCCATCCATGCCAAATACTTGATCATCAAAGGCAAGACTGTGCCATTGGGCTCGTTCATTCAACCCCCAGCCAATATGTGAAATCGCATAGGCACGAGAATCGTTAAAGCTTTCCATATAATCCTTAATCAACATCGCCTCAAAGCCGCCATCAATGTTGGTCACAAAGCCATCCTTGATGGTGAAGGTCACCTGCTCCTGGAGGTATCGGTTAAATGGAAATAGGATATCTCCTTTATCCATCACCACCACCCCTTCAACCCCACCATCATTTGAAGTGGCTGCGGCAAAACAGCTTGGCAAATGGTCCCATCTTCCCGGCTCATCAGCAAAGCCGTATTCCGTCAAGATTGGATATTGGCCTAATTGATACGTCACATCCGTACCGGCCTGATTTGTCACCCTTAATTCCTTTGCATTCTTTAAAAGATCTGTGGCAAACAGAACTCGTTTCTTATCACTCTCTTTCGGAAACATTCTTTGAATGACATCAAAGGGCTCCACAACCATTAATATTCTGACGCCGGCTTCCTGAAGCTCCAGCTGTTCCTTCGAGAATAGCAAGAGGACTAAATCAATGACCAGGTCGGCCTTTTTCAAGCATTCCACCGCTACTCGGTTATCGGTTAACGGTGTGATGCCAAATGATCCTTCATTTCCACGGGCCGCTTGTGGAAGCTTCAGTTCAAAGGCATTGGCACCAATTTGCGAGGCGGCTGCTAAGAACGCTTTGGCGTAATCCGCCCGAATCTCACCAGAGGTTAAAACCGCCACTGTTTCATTCGGCTTCAGCTTGCATAGTTCCAATTCCTTTTTAAACAGAGAGATCATTTCATCCTGAACACTCATTATAAAACACCACTTTCCTTTAGATTTATTATTTTATCAACAAAAGAAGTGATATAATCTACTGTTTCCTCTGGAGCATCCTTGTAAATCATATGAGCAACATCCTTCACCCGCACTGTTTCCATTGCCGGGTTCAATCGCTTTAAAACCTGAAGCTCATTCTCGCGAATGGTATCACCATGCTCTGCTGCTAACAGGAGGGTTGGTGTTGTTAACAGTTTGACATATACTTGAAAAGGTTCCTTTAGGAGAGATTCATAGGATTGAATGATGGCCTGTAAGCTATTATTCTTATATTCTTCCATTCTTTCTGTCAGCTGTTCTTCTGTAAAGGACGGAAAATAGCTGCGGAAAAGTTCTAGTTTCCCTTGGTCTACTGCTTCTTTTTGTTGGATAAACATAGATAGTGGATTTGGATAAACCTCTCTTTGACCCGGACCGTTAATCGGAGGGTCAATTAAGACGATGCCGGAAATAAGTGAACCATAACGGCTGCCAAATGCTGCCGCTATTCTAGCGCCCATAGAGTGTCCGACTAGAATTGGAGGATGGGGATTATCAGTGATCGCATTGATTACATTGAGTAAGTCCTCCGAATAATCCTGGAGGGTGTAGCCTTCCTTTGGTGCATCTGACAGTCCTCTACCCCTTGGGTCCATTGATAAACAATAGTAGTGGTCAGGCATCAAATTCAAGATTTTTCGAAAGGATAAGCTGTAGCTGCTAATTCCAGGCAGGAAAATGACAGGAATGCCATTTTTATCCCCTTTTGTAATAAGGTGAATCTTTGCTTGCAGTCCTTCTACGTATAAATCCTCAAAGGATGTATGTTCAACCAATTCAATTGCTCCCTTCCCTTAGATCAACTGGATTTTTATAGACTTAAAGGCTAAAAGGGGGACTAGCCCCCTTTTCAATCATGCCGCAGAATTCAATCTTTTGCTTAAACAGGAAGCCCAATGGACTTACGAATATGGTTCATAAATGGTGTTCTGTCATATTCATGGTAGAGGCGTTCACGAAGAAGCGGTGCTGGCAGCGCGTTTACATTTTCAAATAACGCGACACGGCCTGCATGGGAGTCTGTTGTGATATCCCAGATAAAGTTCATTAACAGGTTTTTCTGCTTGGAGGTCATTTCACGTCCAAACAGAAGCTCCTCTAACTTGCCGGAAATAAATGGATTCTTGTAATCCTCTTCAGAGAACCTCATCACTAATCCTTGTCCACAAAGCTCCTGTAAATGATGGATGATTTGCGGATAATGCGTAATTCCGTACAACCGTCCGGCTGTCAGCATATTAACATCCGGCCACATGACTTCATCCTGGGTTGGCTTTGCCAGCTCCTCAGAGGCTAATACATACGCTCTTAAGGTTTGAGCATATTGAATGACCTCTGAGACAATCGCACGAACGCCAGGGATTTTCCCTGTTCCTAACGCATCGACAATCAACTGGGCGGCCCCTGCATAGATTTCAGCCTTTGTTGCAAGACGAGATAAAATATGCCAATGAGCACCAAGAATGACATCACCATATAATTCATTCAGCTCTGGCACGCCGTAGTTAAAGATCCTCCATTTCTCAACAAACACATTATCAAAAATTAAGAAGGAATCGGTTTCCTCTCCGCGTGATTTAATGGGGTGGTCATAAGCTTTGGAAGGATCAGCCGAAACCGATTCACGCGCGACGATATGGATACCAGGTGAGTTAATCGGTACAGATAGCCATAACGATTCCTCTGGCAGCAGGCCGGGGCGCATTAAATTGGAAAGAATCATTTCATTTCCCTGCGCGGCAACCGACCCAACTGCCTTCGCCCCACTAATATAGATTCCTTCCTCTGTTTCCTTTACCACTCGCAGTAAAGCAGGTGTAGAGTTGGCACCTTTAATCGTGCTGCCCAGTTCATTCTCAAACAGACGCGCACCGCCGGCAGCTGCCTTGGAACGGTCATTTTGCGGGTCTACTAAAACCTCTGGACCCATGAGGTTATTTTTTTGTGCATAATCAATATAATGAAGGACATTCTCGGCATATTCAGGACGTTTCTCACGAAATTTAGAAAGATGTGCGGCCATTCCAACAGGAACAAGCGGTGCCAGGTCAAATGGTCGTCCAAAGACACCAAAGGTTTCTCGAGCTACATAATCAGTTAATTCACGGCGGCTTTTAAGATCCTCCTTCGTTCTAGGAATCATCCATGCCTTCGTTACCCTTTCACCAATATCCTCTCTCATATAGGTGAGGGTATCTCTTGTGGCTTCGTCATGCTGGGCATCAAATATCTTACTCATGATATGGATACCACCACTTGTGACTGGATGGGTTGTTACATCTGGAATCAATTCACCTTTATAATAAACAGTGCGGTTATCACGAAGACTTTCCTTGTACATTTCACCTGTTTTGAGATACTTTGATACTACGTGAATGTTTTCCATTCCTTCATCTCCCACCCTATCAAAATAGATTATTTACACTAGCAGGATGTTCCTATCAAAGCTGTATACTGCCTGCCATTCATCCCTAAAATAAACCTACAATAGCAGTCATAATTGTATTCTATCCATCTAACATAATAGTGTCAATTTTCTGAACTTTGTAGTATACATAAGCCTTTCTCAAAAAAAGACCTATTCCCTCTATCTTTTTAAAAATTAATTGAAGTTGATTGATATTTAGTTGAAATGGATTCGATGACGGCCTCTGTGTTCATTACATCCGCATATTTCTGCTCTAAGTCAAATAGGCTTTGGTCATGGGACGCCTGTGAGCGATCACCGACCGCATCCCTTACAACAATTGGACGATAGCCATATTGCAGGGCATCAACAGTGGAAGCACGAATACAGCCTGAAGTTGTACAGCCGACAATAATAACGGTGTCAACATGATTGGCATTCAGACGGGCGATAAGGTCCGTTCCAAAGAATGCAGAAGCATATTTTTTTACAATCAGGCCATCACCCGAACGGAAGTCCAGGCGGGAATCCACCTCGACAGCCTCTGTACCTGCTTTCAAGGTTTTTAACCCTTCCATTTTTTGATACCATATCCCGGAATCTGCCAGCGTTTCATCATCATAGGCGATGGTTGTAAAAAATACTGGAAGCTTCAAAGCATGCATGGTATCGATAAGTTGATTTGTTTTTTCAATTTGCTGTGATAGGTCTGACCCCATCGGCATCGATGGATTGGTAAATCCATGAATCATATCGACTACAATCAAACCAGGTTTCTTCCCAAACCCTAACCTTTTACCGAAGCCTCTTTCTTGAAAGAAAGCTTGATCATCTATTTCATGTACCATCAGGCTGCCCTCCCTCATCATGTGAGATTGGATTATCCCAATCCATGATGATCATTAATTGTTTTTGATAGCTGTTTGAAATTCGCCAAATTGACGGTCAAAATATAGTAATGGAGCTTGTGCGTCACCTAAAGAAACCTCTTCTACTAATCCGATAAAAATCGTATGGTCTCCTGCCTCCACTACTTTATCTACTTTACAATGAATATTGGCTAATGCCTGTTTAATATCGTAATAGGCATTTCCTTTTCTTTCGGTAAATTCCTCGAAAAATTTAGGCGCCCCTGCTTTTGCTCCCTTTAGCGCTACTTCGATTTGATCTTGTGCCAGAAGAGCAACACTAAAACAGTTATTTTCCATAATCGCCTTTGTACTGGCATTTGTATTGGCAAGACTAATTAAGATAAGCGGAGGATCCATGGAAATTGAACAGCTTGCACTTACCGTAAGTCCCCATGGCCGCCCATCGATTTCGGTAGTGACGAGCGTTACCCCGGCAGCCAAACGGCTCATAGATTCACGAAAGTTTTTTTGTAATTCATTCATGAACACGACCTCCCTTCTCTATTGAAGCATTTGCCACCATTTTTCTGGACAGCAAAGCTCCTGCATTTGGAACATATGGGTCTAACTCTAATGTCTTCAAAATTTTATAGACGGTTGCGACAGAGGCAGAAAGCACAGGCTTTCCAATTTCATCCTCTACGATTTGAATCGCCTCCAATGAAGGCATTTGCACACACGCAGATAGAACAACGGCATCAGCCTGGCTTGTATCTAGATTTTTCACGACTTCCACGAGTCGCATTGGATTCTGGCGGCCTACCTCGAGATTATCTGGAATTTCCAGACTAATAGAATCGGTCACTTGAATGCCGCTTGCTTCAATATAATCTATCACTTGCTTTGTTAATGGCTTCATATAAGGAGTAATAATCGCAACCTTCTTTGCTCCCAAGGCCTGAATCCCTTCAATCAATGCACCGGCACTGCTGACAATCGGGGTTGGTGCTTGATTTTGTTTCGTTTGATTAAACAAACGCTGCTCTGATTCCATATGATACCCAGGACCTTGACACATGATCGCGACAAGGCATGCGTAGGCAAGCACATTGCATCTTGCATCTGAAAGCTCTACTGCACAGCGGTCGCTTTCAATATCCATTAATTTCAGCTCTTCCTTTGTCACCTTCTGCATCCGCATCCTGCTTGAATGGAAGGTAAAGGATATTTCTTGCTCTATTTGCTGCTTTCGCTGAAGCATGGCGGGAATTTCCGTTTCCATTGTGGTGTTTGAGCTAGGCACAACAAGGCCAATACGATAATTTTTTTTCATTCCTTCTCCCCCACCTATTTATTTTTTCCAGCTGTTAGGAAAATTTTTTTATAACGGTAGTCCGATTGATTGACGGATATGGTTCATAAATGGTGTTCTGTCGTATTCATGATAGAGGCGTTCGCGAAGAAGTGGTGCCGGTAATGCATTAACGTTTTCAAATAATGCTACACGGCCTGCATGGGAATCTGTTGTAATGTCCCAGATAAAGTTCATTAATAGGTTCTTTTGCTTAGAGGTCATTTCATGTCCAAACAGAAGCTCCTCTAATTTGCTATTGATAAATGGGTTGGCATAATCCTCTTCTGAGAACCTCATCACTAATCCTTGACCACATAATTCCTGGAGATGGTGAATAATTTGCGGATAGTTTGTAATCCCGTACAGGCGTCCAGCTGTTAGCATATTGACATCCGGCCACATGACCTCGTCTTGCGTAAGTTGTGCCAGCTCCTCAGAGGCTAGTACATAGGCTCTTAAGGTTTGAGCATATTGAATGACTTCAGAGACAATCGAGCGAACGCCAGGAATTTTCCCTGTTCCTAAGGCATCGACTATTAGCTGGGCTGCCCCTGCATACAATTCAGCTTTCGTTGCTAAACGGGAAAGCACGTGCCAGTGAACACCCAATACAACCTCACCATATAATTCATTCAGCTCTGGTACGCCGTAATTAAAGATTCTCCATTTCTCCACAAAGACATTATCAAATACAAGGAAGGAGTCGCTTTCCTCACCGCGAGATTTAATCGGATGATCATAGGATTTAGAAGGATCCGTAGAAACGGTTTCACGAGCGATAATATGGATTCCAGGTGCATTAATCGGAACAGACAGCCATAGAGATTCCTCCGGCAGCAAACCTGGACGCATTAGATTGGAAAGGATCATCTCGTTTCCTTGTGCTGCTACGGATCCTACCGCCTTTGCTCCACTGATATAAATGCCTTCCTCCGTTTCCTTTACTACTCGAAGTAATGCAGGAGTAGAATTGCCACCTTTAATTTGACTTCCTAGCTCATTTTCAAAGAGACGGGCCCCACCTGCAGCCGCTTTCGAACGGTCATTTTGCGGGTCAACTAATACCTCTGGTCCCATTAGATTATTCTTTTGTGCATAATCAATATAGTGAAGCACATTCTCTGCATACTCTGGTCTCTTTGCACGAAATTTAGAAAGATGGGCTGCCATGCCAACTGGAACAAGCGGAGCTAAGTCAAATGGACGGCCAAAGACACCAAATGTTTCTTTTGCCACAAAATCTGTTAATTCCCGACGGCTTTTGAGTTCCTCTTTCGTTCTTGGAATCATCCATGCTTTACTGACACGTTCACCTAACTGGGGGTTGATATAAGTAAGAGTATCCTTTAAGTCGGGCTGATGCTGGGCATCGAAAATTTTTGCCATGATATTAATACCACCGCTAGTCACCGGATGGGTAGTTACATCCGGAATTAATTCACCCTTATAATAGACGGTTCGATTATCACGAAGACTTTCTTTATACATTTCACCTGTTTTTAAATACTTTGAAATGATTTGAGTGTTTTCCATGCCTTCATCTCCCATTCAATTAGAATATGATTTTACATTGATTATTCGTTTTCACCAAAACTTCTCATACTTTGTAAAGTTAATATAAGTTAATCAAACTTACCAAACTTACCACATTTGTTATTCTATACTTTTTTTATACTTATGTCAATATTCAGAATATTTTTTATTGAATAAAAAAACCATGATGATATCTATGATCATTCACGGTTTATGAAGGGTATTATGTTTTCATATTTTTTAAGAGTTTGTCTAAGCTAATGACATCTGCATACCTGGCATTTAAATCGAGTAGCGTTGAGTTTTGCAGTGACTGATTTCGGTCCCCGACTGCTTCCTTAGGAATCATGACTCTATACCCACTTTGCAGGGCGTCTACTGCCGTTGCTCTAATACTTCCGCTTGTCGTAGCCCCAGCCAGAATAAGGGTATCCACATCCTTTTCCTTTAAAAAGGTGTTCACTTCTTCGTTATGTATATCCGTAATGTATACGGTAGGATTAATGATATCATATGAATAGCCGCTGAGCTCCGGATGAAGATTCGTCCATGTGCTTTGTGGATCTAATATTTGCAGTGACGGAAACTTGGTACACCAAAGCCTTGAAACCTTATGATCAGATTGATAGATTGTTTGACTAAAAATGATCGGTATATGATGTTCCTGCGCTGCTTCAACTAGCTGTTTCGTCGCTTCTATTTGATTTTCAACGTTAATAGATAACTGCGAATGCGGATCGGTAAAGGCAATCGTTAAGTCACGGATTAATAGTGCCGGTTTTTCACCAAATCCAATTTGTCCAGAAAACCCTTGATTAGAAAAAAGCTGCTGAATTTCATCTGTCATATACCTTCGCTGGCCTCCTGGTGTATAGATAACCTTGAGTCCATATTCTTCAATATAGCCGTTCTTTTCTAATCTTCGTAGTGTGCTGGGCGAAACTCCCAATAGCTTTGCTGCTTCCGATATATTTAAGAGATTATCGTACATCATGATTCCCCCCTTGCTGTTAGATAATTTTCTTAATAAAAATAAAATACTTGATAAACTCACTCTCATTCACCGATATCCGATTCGATAAATCATCCGTTCGCAGGACAAACTCTTTCACTCCGATAAACTCAGATTGAGCAATCAGGTAAAAGGCTGTTCCTTTTTTATAGCCTTTGAAGGGCCTTTTTAGTTTATATTGCTTCATAATCATGGCTCCGTTTTTTAATTCATTACATATTATTTAACGAATTATACCATGAATCTTCAAGCAAATTGGATTTTATATAACAAAAAGGTGTCAGCACACTCCAAAGCTTGGATGATGCTAACACCTTAATGATACATGGGATTATGAAACAGGTACATAAAAGAATAGATTAAGACCATCTAATAGAACCAAATTCACCATGTGGATGGTATTCTGCTTGATATTTGCGATACTCTCGTTCCAGTATGGAAAGCGGCAGCTCATATAGCTGCTTACCCTCGATCTTAAATACATTCACTCCAAAAAGCTTATTGATTAGCTTCTCCCGTCTTTGCTCTACACTATTTCTCAATGGAAACACTCCTTTTAATAATGATTGGTTTATTTCGTAACTTACCTGCAGCTTCACTATTTGTGTTTTATTTTTTAGAGCTTATTTGATAATACGATTTAACTTATATGACTAATTCGTTAAATATATTTTATAACTTATAATTCCTATGTGTCAAGTATGAATTAAAAATAGGCCTAGACTCCAAAAATATATAGTTCTCAGCTTACCCTAGACTAAAGTTAATGAGTCCACTTATGTGAAGAATTGTACATTTATACTATAATTGAGGTGAGCCGATTACCTCTAAATTTCCTTATTCTAAAGCAACACGAGGAAATATCGATGTGACCCTAGAGGTTCAATAGCTCACTTCAGAGTGCCAAGCACCCTCACATTTATGGAGCTGCTTGGCACTCTTCTTTGTCCCCTTCCCTCTTCTGTAGTGTTATAATCGAATTACCTAGAACTGATTTAAAGAGAATGCAAGCTATCGTTTTGTGAAGCATTCTTCATACTTTTAACTCTACACGCACTTGAAAAAAAGAAATATAGCATCATCATCTGCAGTATTGAAAAGTCTTCGTCACTATTCTAATGAAGGAAAGGAATGGAGAATTTGAAAAAGGTTGGAAGAAATGATATATGTCCTTGCGGCAGCGGAAAAAAATATAAGAACTGCTGTGGAAAAACGAATGTGATCTCCATGGAGCAGTTAATTGATAAGGATCTGATGGAGTTACAGGTCAATATGATTCAATTTGCCATGAACCATTTTTCAGAAGAAATTGAAGAGGTTCTAGAAGAACAATTTGAAACCATCGATATTCCAAATGAGGCCTTTGAACTGTTTCACTTTTACACCTTAACCTGGTTTATTACCTCTATAGAGGTAGATGGAAAAACAATTATGTCCCATTATATTGATCAACAAAAGGCAAAGCTGACCCGTCAAAGAGTAAAGGATATACTTCAATCCTGGCGAAAGGCAAAGCCCACCATTTCCCTTATTACAGAGCAGGATCAGGATGACCAGCAGCTGCTCACACTGAAGGATATTTTCACAGACGAGGTATACAGGGTAAAGGTGCTGGATGAGGAGCACCCAGTTGAAACCGGCGGCATAGTGTTGAGCACTATCCTTCCTGCTGGTGAGCACTCGATCTTCTTTACCACTTTTATTGATTTACCTGCAAGCCTAACCAATATGGTTGTCAACAGAGTCATGAATATGATGGAGGGAAGGGACAGGTCTCAGCCTGACAGCTTTGTAGCCCAATCGTTTCCGGAAATTCTTCATCTTTTTTTATTCGGGATAGAACCAACAATAGAGGATTTTAATTGGATTTCTCCTAAGCATAAGGAAGTAGCCCTGGAATTTGAGGACTATGTCGAAGAGGATGTTCTCCTAAATCTAGGCGTCCATCTATGGCATCAATACTGCCTGCAAAGGAATCCGAAGATCATGAAAACAAGCGTCTATACGGCAGCCCTGCTCTACTTAATCGATCAATTTAATCCCTTTGGCGGCTATACAACGCAAAAGGAGCTTGCTGACGATTTCGCCATTTCCGTAAGCAGCTTGTCCACCAGATACAAGGATATGGAGGCTGTGCTTGAGGAGGAAATTCATGAGCTTGAGGAAAAGCTAGCTACGATTGATCTAGAAGAGGTCTATGATGACCTATTCGATGAAGACGATTTATTTGATAAAGAGGACGACAACAGCTCACTTTTTGCCCACTCCGGAGTCCCAATGGAACGGGAGCTTCATGCCATACAGAACAACCTAGAAAAAACGTCCTTTAGCTCACAGGATGAAGCCAATTCTTTGCTTAAAAAGCAACGAAACCATTCGCAAGGACCGCAGCGGGAGCTGACTAATAAGGAAAAAGCACAGGAGCTATTATTTGATGCCTATGAGGCAACGGGCAAACGGAGAAAGCAACTTGCTGAGAAAGCACTGAAGCTTTATCCAAATAGTCCTGGTGCTTATAGTATTTTAGCCGAATTCGAGTTGAATCCCCTTAAGGAGGAAAAGCTGCTATTAAAGGCAGTGGAAGCAGGTGAAAAGGAACTTGGCGAGGACTTTTTCAAGGAAAATGCCGGTCATTTCTGGGGAATTTTCCACACCCGCCCTTATATGCGCGCGAAATATGATTACGCTGAGTTTTTACATAGTGAAGGCCGCTTGACTGAGGCGATTCAACACTATGAGGAGCTCCTTGAACTAAATCCAAACGACAATCAAGGGGTTCGCTATGAGTTATTTACCGTTTTAGTTGAAAAAGGACTGCTGGACCAAGCTGCCGTGTTATTAAATACATATAAAGAAGAGATGACAGCAAATGGAGCCTACAACCGTGTCCTCCTTGAATTTTTGCAAAATGGAGCCACTAGTAAGGCCAAACAGCTGCTCCAAAAGGCATTGAAAAAGAATCCGTATGTTTCTGCTTTTTTATTAGAGGAAAGAGAAATTCCGATGTATCTTCCTAACGGATTTGAGCTTGGAAAAGAATCAGAGGCAATTATTTATGCTGACCAGCATTTTGATTTATGGAGAAGGAATAAGAAATTAATGAGCTGGTTGAAAAAAAGCAGATAACAAATGGGTCACGGGGAGTTATTTTCCCAGTGACCCGTTTGTTTATTGTATCTAGCTTAGTTGATTTTCATTTGATTTCTGCCAGAATTCTTTGCTAGGTATAAGCCGCTATCAGCCTGTTCAATTAAGTCTTCAGGCTTTAGCTGTGAAGTTGGAAAAACAGTTGCGCAGCCAATGCTAATGGTTACATATTCATCAATGTCAGAGCCTTCGTTGACGATTTTCAATTGCTTGATATTTTGGAGAATTCCTTCACTGACAAAGGCAGCCCCGTCTTCGTCGGTTTCCGGAAGGAGCACGACAAACTCCTCCCCGCCGTAGCGGGCAACAAAATCAGCAGGCCTTTGCAGTGTATTCTTAATAACGGTCGCAATTTGCTTGATACATACATCCCCGGCAGGGTGGCCATAAAGATCATTGAACCTTTTGAAAAAGTCAATATCAATCATTAAGGCTGATAAGGGCATCGAATGACGCATCGTTCGATTCCATTCCCTTTGCAGTTGTTCCTCAAAGCAGCGTCGGTTCGGAATATCCGTGAGACCATCCATAAGCGATAAATAGCGCAGCATTTCATTGGTTTCGAGGAGCTCGCTTTCTTTATCGAGCCTTGCCGTGATATCTCTTGAGACGGCAACGATGCCCTCTAGCTCATGGCTTGAATTTCGGATCGTACGTGCATTTGTTTCCAGCCAAAGGAAGGAACCATCCTTTTTTCTAATCCGATGAGGGAATGTGGCAAAATCTTTATGAGATTGAGATTCCGTTAAAAAATGAGAGATTACTTGGATTTCTTCAGGATGGAGGATATCGAACATCGTTTTACCTACGAGCTCATCTTGACTAAAGCCCAAAATCGATTCACAGGATGGCGATATATACTCATACAAACCACTCGGTTTCAAATAGGTGATAATATCCGTTGAATTTTCTGTAATAAAGCGATAAAGTGCCTCATTCTTCCGCAGCTTTTCCTCTAGTTTTTTTCTCGCAGTTATATTTTTGATAAAGACCTCCATACAATTCTTATTACGATAAAAAATCGGTACAGAGGAAACCTCAACATCGAGAATCTCCTTTTTACCTGAAAATAATTTGATTTCCATTCGTTCCACATTTCGAAGTCCTGATGAGGCTCTTTGAATCCTTGCTTTTACTTGATTATGATGCTCTGGAAGGATGAAGTCAAAAATAGACTTTCCGATTAACTGGTCAGCAGCTATCTGTAATAACTCCTCGACTCGATCATTTACAAAAATAATTTTATCCTGATGATAAACAAGGACAGACTCCGGAGAGTACTCAATTAACTCACGATTATATTTTTCACTTTGCTCTGCCCTTTTTCGGAAATAATGCAAGCGATCAAAGGACCAGCCCACTATATAAGCGATAGTGGCGAAGAACAAGGCCTCTAGTATATTGTATAGAGTTATAGGCTCAATAAGTGATTCAAATACACTAACAGCTATCGAAAAAAGGACTAGAATAATTCTTCCTGTGTACTTCATTTATTCACCTCAAATAAGATTACCAGCTGAAAAATGTTAGGACACACCTCTATCCATTCATTTCGGTTCGGGATCTTGATTATTCATGACTATATATCATAGTACTATTTTACTATATTTTACATCATAAACCTATTCCCTTTTTCTCCTAATCTTTTGGAACTTATTTAATTAGATATAAGAGCTGCTTCCTATTGCATTTTTAGAAATTAAGGATGATACCATGACCTTTTATCAAAATGGTGAAGCTAAAACGGGCGAATATGAATATCAGGGCTATGAAATTTTGACCTATGAAGCGGGAAACCGAGGCGTTCGTTATTTATTTGATTTAGTTGGTGATGAGGCTGGTGTGCCTAAGCATGATCAATTCAGTGACCATGGTATTTACCCAACAAAAGCAGAGCATTACCATATCTACTTTGGCGACGAAGACCATGACACGCTCTTAAAAGAATTGGACAATTGGCCAACGTACTACTTTTCTCATTTAAGCGGAGAAGAAATTGTAAAGGAAATGACGGCATATTAAACGATAATCGGGAAAAAAGATGCCACCCATTACGGTGAAACATCTTTTTTCTCTCTTAATCTTGTCAATACAAGCCCCAGCTATTAGGTTACACTAAAAAAAATGCTCCAAAGACGAGGCCGCCAAGAATAACAAAGGCAGGATGGACCTTCCATTTTTCCAATAATAATAAGGTGATAATCGCAATAATAAGGGTTTCCCAAAGTCCATTTGACATCGTCGATTCATGGAAAAAATCAAAGGTAAGTGTTCCCATTAAGATCGCTACAGCAGGCAGAACGACCTTTGACAGCCTTTTTACCTTTAGTGAATCTTTATAGCGATAGATGATACTTAATAATAAAACCATTAGAATTAAGGATGGGGCCACAATGGCAAACAAGGCCACCAATGAACCGAGAATTCCTCCGACCTCATACCCAATATAGCCTGCCATCTTCGTCGCAATCGGACCTGGTAAGGAATTTCCGATTGCCAGCACCTCACTAAATTGACTCGTTGTCATCCAGCCAAAACGATCGACAATCTCGTGTTCAATTAACGGGATAGAAGCAGGTCCGCCTCCATACCCAACAAGTCCAGGAATCAAAAATGCTAAGAATAATTGCAAATAGATCATAAGCTCTCACTTTTTCCTTCAACAGGTGCTTCGGTTTTCTTTTTCTTTTCTGGCAGCACTAATGCTCCTACTAACAAGACGCCTATCACGATACCCGGGTGAATTTGCAGCACGACCATACAGATGAAACAGCCGAGCAAAAGAAGACCGCCATTTCTCCAGCCCAAGCCATTCTTTGTCTTTTTCAAAAAGCTCCAGGTCAAGATTCCCATCATCACGCCGACAACGGGAACAACGGCATGGGTCATACCCTGAACTCTTGGGTTATCCTTGAATTGATTAAAGGAGGTTAAAAGAGCCAGCATTAAAAAAACAGTAGGTAATATGGAGGAAACCAAGGCAACGATGAGTCCCTGTATGCCAGCAACTCGATAGCCAATATATCCAGCCATTTTCGTAGCAAGTGGGCCTGGCAACGTATTGGCTAGAGCTAATACATCACTAAATTGATCATCATTCATCCACTTGAAGGTTTCAACCACCTCTTTGTGAACCAACGGAATCGATGAGGGACCCCCGCCAAAGCCTAATATTCCTGATCGAAAAAATGCGATAAATATATTGAGATAAAGCTTCATTTTAATAACCACCTTTAATGGAGCATCCTATCTAAGTCCATAGAATAGGAGAATACTAATATCCAGACGCGTCTCCATCTCCGAGAGCGAGTCAGCCCCTCCGAATTCACGCCTGTCCTTGTTCCAACTTCCTTTTAAATATGTGTTCAAGCTATAACTTCATCATACATATGTGAATTTTTTCTGCAATATATTTTTATCAAATTCGCTCGTCGAATTTGCGTCCGGATTACCTGAGCTCGCTCGGGTAAACTACCTTAAAAAATCGCAAGACTCGCCGGAGGCTTAACTTCATTCAGCCGGGGTTGTACCCCCACTGAATCGAAGTACCATTTGCATTCATCCCCCACTTATAGAAGTGGAGGACTTCTGCTGAATGAAGTTTAACAGTCTCGAGTATCTTCATTATAGAAAGCAAAAATGCCAGGCACCACAAGGCTGTATCTTCTATCACTTTGCATAAAAACACATAGGATATAAGATAGCTTGTAGTGTCTGACACCTAGGCAACTCCCTTTTTAATTTACAGCAGAATCACTTCATCACCGGCCTTTATTTCTCCTGTTCTGATAACAGAAGCATATACACCAAAGTGATTTTTATTTTCCTTAATAAGCGTTTTATGCAGGCTTGGATCTCGCTCTGCATTTTCTGGATCAACCGTAATAATCATACACCGTATACAATGACCCACTAATTCAAGCTCTACTTCACTCCCTATTTGCAGCCGTCTGCCCATCCATTCCTCTTCCACAAACGGTTTTTTTTCCTTTAAAGAGATAAATAGATTCGGACGAAAACGATGATAATCAATTTTTTCCTTTCCCCATAGTTCCTCCAAATGGGCTAATGAGGCATCGGTTGCCAGGAGAATAGGCTCCACGGCAATCGGTCCAATTGGCACATGAGAGGGAGTATATTGAATAGTAGAAATTTTCCTTGCGGATTTATCCTCTAATTCCTTGATTAAGCTCTCGTCATCCCAGTCTAATACCTTACCCTCCGGTGTGATGACCTCGACCTTCGGATATTGCTCCAGTCCTTCTTCTCCTGCAAACCTTGCATGATAACGCACCATTTCCTGAAAATGGGTAATGGTTAAGAAATCACCATTATTTGTCTCATCTAGATAAGCATGGCTGCGGTCCCCATATAAGCCATATTCCATGATTCTCGTTTTTTCTACGTGTTCACCTCCAAAGGATTTGATTGGGTGACGTACGATTTCCTTGATATGACCAACTAGCATTCCATCCACTCCTTTAAAAATCCGCTACGTATACCATATGATTTTCTTCTCTATATTGACATATGAATCTAAAACGAAAAGATAGCAAAGAGGTATCTTGCTATCTTTTGGTCTATACCCTATTATTCTTTTAAATCTTCAATTGAATCAATATCCATGTACGCTGGTACAACTAAGCCTAGCTTTGTACCAGTTAGATTGGCTCCAAGGTCTTCGAACTTTCCTTCATATTCAGCATAATAGTCCGCGTGAGTTGTTGGCATCCATGCACCTACCAAGGCATCACCGCTACCGTCTGCTACACCAGCCCACATTGGACCTGCATCGACCTGTACTAAATCTACTTCATAGCCAATACTTTCTAGCACATTACCTACCACATTCGTACTGGCAATAACATCATCCCATGCTACATAAAGAAGCTTAAGCTCTTCACCGTCAACCTCGTTAACGCCTTCCTTCCAAGTGTTAACAAGCTCTTCATTTTCACTTACCCATTGTGCTGCAGCATCTGCTGGATCCTGACCTTCTTGAATTAAGTTCATAACCGTTTCGATATGCTCCGGCTCCCAGTTAAATTGGTCAAGCAGCTTATAAGCATCAGGCTTGTCTTCCTTTAAGCCAAGACGAACAATTGTGTTCACATCTTCAGCTCCACCATAGATTCCCTTTGGGTCCTCTAGATATTTTAAGTCATAGCTGGCAAACTTCCAGTGCGGGCTCCAGCCAGTGATAATAATTGGCTCCTCTTTGTCATATGCTTTTTTAAGAGCGGCTGTCATAGCAGAGCCTGAACCCTCTACTACCTCCCACTTATCAAGACCATATTCTGGTAAAACCTCATCGATGGTAATTTTCATGATGCCTGCACCTGGATCAATTCCGACAATTTCATAATCCAGCTGTTCACCTACGGATTTCGTTGAATCTTCAGATCCTGATGATGTATCATTTCCTCCACATGCTGCTAATCCTAACGTAAGTGCTACTGCTGAAGTGATTCCTACAAATTTTTTAAACATTAAGCGGTTCCCCCTTGTTTTTTCTTTCCAATATTTTGCGTGATACGGTCTAGCAGAATCGCCATAACGACGATGGCCAAACCAGCTTCAAACCCAATCCCTGTTTTAATTTGTGTAACGGCACGGTACACCTCTGTCCCAAGTCCTGGAGCTCCAACCATCGAGGCGATCACCACCATCGATAAAGCGAGCATGATGCTTTGATTAATTCCAGCCATAATCGTTGGCATGGCTAACGGAAGCTGAACCTTTAATAGCTTTTGCTTCGTTGTAGAGCCGAACGCCTCTGTTGCCTCAATTAAATCGGCTGGTACTTGTTTAATTCCTAGTACAGTTAAACGAATCGTTGGTGGCATCGCAAAAATAACCGATGCCACGACCCCCGGCACGACCCCAATACTAAAGAAGAAGATCGCCGGCAATAAGTAAACAAAGGCTGGCATGGTTTGCATCAAGTCTAGTATCGGTGTGACGACCTGTCGTACTTTTTCGTTTTGTGATGCCCAAATTCCAGTTGGAATCCCAATCACGATTGAAATCAACACAGCCGTTAAGACAAGAGCGAGTGTTTCTAGCATTTCTTGCCAATACCCTAGATTATCAATTAGGAATAATCCTAGTAGTCCAAATAAAGCTATTCTGAAATTACAAATCTTCCAGGCTAGTAAGCTCACAAGAATCATTAGTATTATAGAAGGGATAAAGCCTAATCCCGCGACAATTCCTTCAACAAAAAATTCAACCCCAACTGATATCCCATCAAACATATCACCAAACGTAGCCGTCAACCAATCCACTAAAGCATCGATCCAATCTGCTAAAGGAAGCTTCGGTAACATTCCTTCCATCTTACATCACCTCCTTAGCTGCTGCTGCTTCAGGTTCAGCAATCTCGTTTATGTATCGCTCATTACCCGTTAGGGCACCAATTACAGCACCTTTAATCAGTATTCCTTTTAATCGATTATTTTCATCTGTCACCGCAACCGGAATGCTTGACGACGATACTTTTTCAAATAAATCAATCAATAAGGTATCGGTTCCAACTACATTCATGTCCTTCTCTAAAAAGCCAGTAATCGGCTGATTTTCTTCAGCTGCCTTCGAAGCATCCTTTGCTGTAATTACACCTAGAAGCGTCTGCTTTTTATCCACAACATAAATAGAGGAAATGCCTAAATCCTTCATTAATTTAAGCGCAACCCGTGGACCTTTATCCACCTGAACCGTCTCCGCACGCTTCATGACATGTTGTGCTGTTAGTACCTTCGACAGATCGACATCCTCGACGAATCTTTCTACGTATTCATTGGCAGGAGACATTAAGATTTCTTCTGGTGTTCCGATTTGGACAATGTTGCCATCCTTCATCAAAGCAATTCGATCCCCAATCCGAAGGGCCTCGTCCAAATCATGGGTAATAAAAACAATTGTTTTCTCCATCGTGGATTGTAATCCTAGCAACTCATCCTGCATATCTTTTCGAATCAACGGATCTAAGGCGCTAAAAGCTTCATCCATTAAAAGAACATCAGGATCATTTGCTAGTGCTCTCGCTAATCCTACACGCTGCTGCATTCCACCACTCAGCTGACTAGGATATTGCTGCTCATAGCCCTTTAGTCCAACTAATTCTAATGCTTCCAATGCCTTATGACTTCTCTCGGCCTTTTCAACACCTTGAATTTCTAATCCATACTCCGTATTCTCGAGCACGGTGCGATGAGGGAACAAAGCAAACTTTTGAAAGACCATACTAATTTTCTTTCTTCTAACTTCCCGTAACTCTTCCTTACTCATTTTCACGACATCTTTTCCATCAATTTGAACCTGCCCCATTGTTGGTTCAATTAGACGGTTAAGCAATCTGACTAAGGTGGACTTACCGCTACCGGATAATCCCATAATCACAAAGATCTCGCCAGCCTTTACTTCAAAGGATGCGCGATTGACCCCAACGGTTGAACCCGTTTCCTTTAATATCTGGTCCTTCGTTTTCCCTTCCTTGATTAACTGTAAGGCCTTCTTGGATGTTTTCCCAAAAATCTTGGTTACATCACTCACCTTAATTTTTATATCTGTTTCTTCCATTTTTTCACCTCACCAAATTTGCCGCTTAGGACTTCTTAAGTATAGACTATTCGTATATTTTAGTTCAAACGGTATATTCGGTGTTTTTCGACAATATAGTACGTACAGAAAAAACTGTACGTTACAAACAAATGGTTTACTTAGTATTCCTCCTGTTTGCTTCCTTTTACAGGGTAAAAGAAGACTTTACTTTTGTATAATGAATATGTAGTCTATGTTTAAATAGTATTATTAATTATGTAGGATGTGAAATAGATTGGAAGACAATGAAATCCTAGAACGAACCAGAACGATGGTTATTGATGCCATTGCAAAAAATATGAACCTTTATGGAATTACCCCATCCGCTGGTCGATTATACGGCCTTCTTTTTTATTCTGATAAACCACTGACACTTGATGAAATGAAGGACGAGCTTGGGATGAGTAAAACAAGCATGAGTACGTCGGTTCGAAGCTTACTCGATTTAAATATGGTTGAAAAGGTTTGGGTAAAGGGTCAGCGGAAGGACCTATATACAATTAACGAAGACTGGTATCAGTGCTTTTTCGATTACTTTTCCATCAAATGGCGATCAGCCATCACGACCAATAGCAGTGCTATGGAAAAATCCCTTACTAAATTAAAGGCACTGATTGCAGATCCTAAAACATCTGAAGAAACAAGAGTGCAAGCGAAAAAAGATTTAAGTAAGCTAGAGGAACGGCTTGAGTATTACGACTGGCAGCACAGACTCATCGATAGCTTTGAGACAAAGGAAATATTAAACTTTGTTCCAATCCATAAGAAATAGCGGTTTTAACAAAGACATTGGAGTGGATGGCGTTCCCATCCTCCCCTTTCTATCAATTACGTATAAGGAATAGAAGGAAAATGTTATGTCATATACTATTTGAGATATGACTATAAAGAAGGTGTTCCTTTGAAGCTTCTTGTAATTGGAGCCATTATACTTGGGGCTGCTGTTTTTTCCTTATTACCAATTTTGTCAGCCTATTTTTTTCAACCGACGTTAAAGGATAGTATCAAATTTAATGTGTATTTTCTCCCTCTTTCTTTTTTAGGAAACATTCTACTTGCCTGGGGATTCATTCAAGGCAGCAAGCTGTTCGGCAATACGGTCATGCTTGGCGGTATCCAAACAGGGGTCAACGCCCTACTTATTACAATCCTTTCTATTCTCGTTTTACAGCAAAAAATTTCTGTTTATTCCATTATTGGCATATGCTTGATTGCCATAGGTACCGTCTTCTTAAATAAATAACCGTGGAAGCATGTTTACGGTTCATACTTCACAAAAAAAGACCACTAACCTTCTATATAATATAGAAGGAAGTGGTCTTTTTGATTGTTGTATATGATAGGCATGCTTACTTTATTCTTTTTGCCTCTAATTTAAGATGATTTAAGGCCGTTAATCGTACAATGGCAAGCATCACCATGCCGACTGCAGCGAGCAGGATGGTTAAATAGATTTTTGCATCTAGGAAGGTGGCAAAAGCAAAGCTACACATAACCATTGCCATGATTAGATTACCGTATAATAGGATTGTCTTCTTCATGCCATTCACTTAAATCCCTCCTTTATGTTTCTATAATACCTTTACGTATGAGCGCTGTAAAAGGTTTCATTTCTTGCATAAATTTGTCGGAGGAAATAGAAATCTTGATGAATGATTGACCAGACCTATTTTGGTTTAACGGCTCCCCTTTTCTCCTACTGAACAACCAGCTCTACATCTTCAAGCGCTCCTCGATGAATGAATACAAAATGAGCATCCGAATTCATGTAAGCTTTTATTTTATCGATGTTTTCCATAACAAAGTCTTCTTTTTCTTCCTTTGGCTTTTGTAGGATTTCGTCTAGTCTTTTTACATATTCAGCCTGTGAAGGAAACTCCTCACTATTTGTGATGATGGTATCGACAAAATAATCGATACTGAAAAAGTCCCTCTCTTCCTCAGGCTTGCTCTCGTTTAATTCTTTTTGTCTAGTTATTTCTGTTATCAGCCGCTGAGGCTCAAATTGATATTTTTCTAGCAATTCCTTCGTGCTTAGCTCCTGATCTTTTTCAAGCTGATAATTCACTGCATAAATTCCTTCTGACCCCGTTTTATGAACATCCATCACAAGGGATAGAATCCCGTCATTTAAATACGCTTTGGCCTCTACTTTTACAGGCATCAGCTGTCCATTGTCAACCCTTGCTTCAAGGTCACTTACCAAAGCTTGAAAATAATTGTTTATTTTTTGGGCTCCTGGCTTATCCACAAGGATGACTGGTGCTTCGTATACATAGATTACCTTCTCACCATTTGGAGTAATCCCCTCTTTATGAACGGCTTCTTTTATGATAACAACATCGTCGATGTCGTGCTTCACAGCTGTTGGTGCCTCAGACTCTTCCATCTGCACTGGCTTTTCAACCTGGCTGCTTTCCTCACAGCCGACTAATACTGATAAAGCGAGAAAAGATGCGATGAACCATTTTACAAGCTTCCTCATTTCATGCACCTCCATTTTAAATACCGATTTCGCTGAAAAGTAAAATATTACCTTCAATAACATTTTACTATAAATAGAAGTCATTTAATGACTTATTATGGAAGAATCTATGAATACTAGAGGAATGTTTATTTGATCAAATTCGCCCGTCGAATTTGCGTCCGGATTACCTGAGCTCGCTCGATAAACTACCTTTAAAAAATCCGTGACAACCGCCGGAGGCTTAACTTCATTCAGCCGGGGTTTGAAACCCAACTGAATCGAAATACCATTTGCATTCATCTCCCACTTGTAGAAGTGGAGGACTTCTGCTGAATGAAGTTGATATTTGACGAAATCTTCAGAAAAGGTTGTTGATAGAATGGAAAATAAAGTATATTCTTAAACTACAACAGGACTGAACGCCATTAATGATATTGAGACACTTTATACATAATTTGGAGGGTGAAAAATGGAGGAAAGAAAAGGAAAAGCGATACAGGATATCTATCCTGATGATTTCGCGTGGTGCTATGGCTGTGGTCGGCTAAATCAAGATGGTCACCACCTACGGACAAGCTGGCAGGATGATAAGACGGTGACCGTCTTTACACCTGAATCAAAGTATATGGGAATTCCGGGTTTTATCTATGGCGGACTCATGGCCTCCTTAATTGACTGTCATGGGACAGGATCTGCGTCATTAGCTTTACATCGTAAAAATGGGAACGAAATTGGCGATGGCTCCGAGCCACCAAGGTTTGTTACGGCCACGCTCAATGTGGAATTCCTGAAACCCACTCCACAGGATGTTCCGCTAAAAGCAATTGGCACTGTCGAAGAAATACACCCAAAACGCTGGAAGGTCCTTACAGAGGTATATGCCAATGATATTCTATGTGCTCGTGGTGAGGTCGTTGCTGTCGTCATGCCAAGTACCTTTTTGAAGTAAGGATAATCAAATTTGCCCGCCACATACTAGACCTCGGTTCTGACAACAATAATGGATTTTCAGGTTACTCTGTCCGAACTAGACCAGCTTATTCATTCTAAATTACCACAATGGCCTTTACTTCTCGCGAAACTTTTTCTATTTTGAATCATAATGTTGTTAGGAGGACGTGTAAAAGGAGATGGTGATTATTGGGATAGGCGTGTGGGTTGCGATAGGGATTGCGATTGCTGTGGCGCTTGGTTTTTTTGATGATAAGAAAAAGAAAAAGTAAAGTTCATTTCATTCCAGTATGAAATCAATTGGTTGCCCCACTATCATTAAAAGTAGAAAATAAAAATGAAAGAGGATAAGCTGTCCTCTTTCATTTTTTTCTTTAACTCCATCGCTTTACTAATATCATTAAACGAAGAAGCAAAATCCTTGTCCTCATTTAGAAAAACTTATCATCTATTATTACTCAAATTTGATATACAATAGAACGGTTTAATTCCTCCCCTAAATATCACTTTTTCAGATTCGCCTTGGCTAACTCGTCTCTGTCCGATGCAATCGGAGGCTGCTCCAGCCACCTGTTTTTAATCATAATATTAGAGCCATCCTCAGAATAGAGTTGGATTTCAACCATTAATCTGTTATACATAATGCCAATATCCACTCTTGGACTTTGGGCGACACCTGTTCCATAATAACCGATGCTTAAGCCAATTAAAGCAGATGTAAAAAACATCATTAGATTATCTGAAAAAGTATACTCTGTACTAGCCGTAACCTCCGTGGCCCAAGTAGTGGGAACTGGAAGATAGCTGTCTTCGAATTTTTTGCCAAATAATTTAATATGCTTTTTAGCAATTTCAATCCCTCTGACAAGGAATTGTTTGACTTGCTTATCCTGAGCAACCTGACAAAAACCGGCTAAGGTAGCTGCCCCTAATGCATTTCTCTGGATGTTAGCAAATAAATTAGTAATCTCAGATGCAATTAATGGCCGCTTTTCGCCGACAATATCCCAGACAAATCTCTGCTCGTGCACAAAATCATTATGCTCTAGGTTCGGCAGGTATGGAGACCTAATATAAAGACCTTTTGACAACAGTAAATCCTTAGACTTTTTATAAAGCTGCATGGTCTCAGAAATACATTCCATATAATGATCTGTGATGTCAGCTCTGCTTGACGCCGATAGGCTTGCCGAATAGGTTGTCAAACCGACCATCGACATCTGATGTAAAAAGTTCAATACATAAGTGTCCGAGAATAATCTTGGAGCGTCTAAATTGACATCCTCCTCTAGTTTAAAACCCTTGGGAATAGCATACTTCTCCTCTTTAAATAGAGGAGTAAGTTTTTCAATATGCTCATTGGAAAGACTTAAGGCATATTCAATAACAGACTGAATCTCTGTGTCCTCAGCTTTTTTTAAAAAGTATGTAAGTATACAAATACTTGCACTATCATTCATATATTGCGCCCACAGCTGGGCCAATTCTGTCGAGGTAATCCGTATTTGCTTCCCATTCTCCATCATTAAACCTCCATTCCAGGTGAAAAAAGATATGTATGGAATTATTTTCACCTATTTTCACCCTATTATGTTGGCTAATGGAACTTAAATGAGCCGTCCCCTTCAAAATCAATATTTTTATGAACATTATTAGCAAATCATGGAATTTTCACAGCAAAGTGTATATAATGAATATATACAATCAATACAAATTAGGTGCTGCATATGGACATTATTCTTTTAAATACCTCTGATTTACCGATTTATCAGCAAATCAAGGATCAAATCATCGAGCAGATTATGAAGGGAGAGTTGACGGAGGGTGAACAGCTTCCCTCGATTAGAAGTCTCGCAAAGGAATTAAAAATAAGCGTCATCACGACGAAGCGGGCCTATGAGGAATTAGAAAAGGAAGGCTATATAGATTCTGTTGTGGGAAAAGGGTCCTTCGTTTCCTATCGAAGCAAGGATCTATTAAAGGAAAAACAGCTGGAAATGATGGAAGTCAAGCTAAGAGGCATTGTAAATGATAGCAAAAAATACGACATTTCCCTTAATCAATTAATGGAGATTGTTGAAAGGCTCTACAAGGAGGAATGAGGAATGAATTACATTTTAGAATTAAAGAATGTCAGTAAGGTTTACAATGATTTCGCGCTGGATGATGTAAGCTTTTCCCTTCAAAGAGGCTTTATCATGGGTTTTATTGGACCCAATGGGTCAGGAAAAAGCACTACGATTAGATGCATGATGGACTTGGCTCATATCGATAGCGGTGACATTCATATGTTTGGGGTTCCTTTTCATAAACATGTGAAGGACTTAAAACAGCGGATTGGCTTTGTTTATGATCAGGATGTCTTTTTTGAAGATCTGACCGTGGAGAGAAACAAACAAATTATCTCTTCCTTTTATAAGCAATGGGATGATCAAGTTTTCTATCGATACATTGAAAGCTTCCAAGTTCCACTTCATAAGCCTGTTAAAGCCTTATCAAAGGGAACGAAAATGAAATTTGCCTTGGCCGTTGCCCTATCCCATCATGCAGAGCTGATTATTATGGATGAACCCACCTCAGGCCTTGACCCTGTTTTTAGAAAAGAACTCTTGGATATTTTGCTGGAGATTATTCAGGACGAAAGAAAGGCCATCTTCTTTTCCACCCATATTACGACAGATTTAGAGCAGGTAGCCGACTATATCACCTTCATCCTGAATGGAAAAATTATTTTGTCTGAGGAAACAGAGACCTTATTAGACGAGTATGTGCTCGTTAAAGGTGTGAAAAGGCTGAAGGAAAGGATTGAACAACTGCAGCCGATTATGCTGAAGGAAACCTCGCTAGGGTTTGAAGCTTTGCTTGAAACGCGTAAAACACAACAGTTGGAAACTCAATCTGACCTACGCTTTGAACGCCCAACCCTTGAGGAAATTATGTATTATTTTGTCAAATCACAAAAAGCTTGAGTGAAATATAACTCAGCTTATTCCTGACAGAAAGGAGTTCAGTAATATGTTCCAGTTAATGTTAAAGGATTTCCACACACAAAGAAAAGTCGCCTATTTTATTCCGCTTCTACTATTAACCTATTTGCTCACGTTGGGGAAGGAAGTCAGTGGTGACAATCCCATTATTGAGCATTTGATTTTCGGCTTAAGCATCGCCTGCATAGCCTATTTTATGATGATGTATTCCAATTTTAATTTAGGCGAAAGCGAGCGGATGCAAAATAGACTTTTGCTTAGCCTGCCCATTGAGAGAAAGACCGTCATTAATGCTAAATATGCTATGATCTTCGCATGGTGGCTCATCTCGTTTATTTCCTATAGCTTATTGGTGGTTATTCTTAAACAGCTTTTTCACATGTCTATTACTCTATCATTTGATCTAAAGGTCATGTTTCTATCCCTTTGCTTTGCTTATTTATTGTGTTCTATTTTTTATCCGATTTACTATAAATTTGGCTATCGAGTATCCAGCTTAATTGGAATCCTCTTCTTTTTCGTGGTGACAAGCGGATTTGGTAAGCTACTGACCATCAAAACCAGCTTGACATCGATTGTGGTGGAGCATCCCTTCCTTTCGGTTGCGATTCTCTCCTTTGCTTTCACGCTACTATCCTATCTCGTCTCGACACGGATTTATTCGAAGGCTGATTTTTAGTTCAGTAAATTTGAGAGGTGACCAAAGCGATGGAAACCAGCTATAAAAGGATAGTTTTCTCTATTATCGGCATCACTCTCTTCCTAACGGCGATTTTTCAGGCTCTTGATAAAAATTATCTCGCTCTATTCCCATTCATCTGTTCGGTTGTTTTTTTCACTCAGGTCTTGAAGGTAAACCGGAAATCTTAGTTATTTTCTATAGAGTCAAAAAAGCTAATCGGTCACTGCCGATTAGCTTTTTTGCTATAGTGAAAAGTCCCCAGATGGCAAATGTAATACCAGGAGTCTGTCTATTGACAAAGAAGGTATTTCCATCGACTGAGAAGGTTTGAGTGGGGAATTTGGTCCTTTTTCAGTTTTAGTATTCTAGCCCTCTATTTGTTTAATAATTTTTGCTGGATTGCCTCCTACTACTACATTAGCTGGAACGTCCTTCGTTACGACGGCACCTGATGCGATTACGGCATTATCTCCCACCGTTACGCCTGGGTTGATAATGGCACTTCCCCCTATCCACACATTGTTTCCAATCGTAATTGATTTCGCATATTCCTTTCCTGAGTTGCGTTCACCTGGATGAAGTGGATGTGTAGCGGTATAGATTTGGACTCCCGGAGCGAGCATGCAATTGTCCCCAAAGCGGACCTCACAAACATCTAAAATCGTACAATCAAAGTTTGCATAAAAGTTTTCTCCTACATATGTATTATAGCCATAATCAAAGCGGATATTGGGCTCGATATAGATATGCTCACCCGTTAAGCCGAGTAATTCCTTTAACATTTTAGTTCGCTTTTCACCTTCGGTTTCTAGCGTTTGATTATAGAACCTCACCTTTCGTCTAGCTTCTTCACGATCCTTTAATAATACTGTGTCTGCAGGATCATACATTTCCCCAGCCAACATTTTTTCTTTCTCTGATTTCATAGTTTTAACCTACTTTCATACGTATGATTGAAGGATTCCCCTACTATACTTGTCTATAAAAAAGACTCAAACTGGCTGTTTTCTGACAGACTCTGGCTTATTGACGCTCCTCTTGTCAGAACTAGGGCTGACCTCTGACACTCTCTGCCTTTTTTGCGCTCTTTTTGTCAGAGCTCAGGCTTAGCTCTGACACACCCTGGCTTTTTCTCGTTCCCCTCTCAGAACTAAGCCTCTCTTCTGACAGTCTCTCGCTTTTTCGCTTCTCTCTTGTCAGCCCTAATACTTGTCAGGCAAATACCCTTTTTCAATGGCATCGTGTAGGAGCCAGTCAATGAACTCCTTGATGGCCTGTGAGTTATGCGTTGCTGCTTCGTTTCGGGCAAGAACACGATCAGCGGTAACCTTGTTCAATTTCCAGGAATAGCCCTCTGTATAATAATTTTGCAGCAAGGGCTGCAGGAAGTCTAATGCCGCCGCAAATTGGGCTTCGTTCGTTTTTCCTTCCTCAAACTCGCGCCAAAGCTCCATCATTTCATCACGCTGATCATCGGGCAATAGACCAAAAATGCGCGAAGCCGCCTTTCCCTCCCGTTCTGCCTTATCAAGATTCCCTGCCTGATCATAAGCAAATGTATCTCCTGCATCAATTTCCACGATATCATGGACCAGTGCCATCTTCATCACCTTTACAGCATCAACCATTTCATCGGCATAATCACTCAATACCATGGCAAGCATCGCAATATGCCAAGAGTGCTCCGCTGAATTTTCCCATAGCGTATCATCCTTTGTATCCCCAATAATCCGACTCCGTCGCATGATTCGTTTTAACTGATCGATTTCAACGATAAAGTCTATCTGACGTTTCAGCCTTTCCTTATCCATTAAGATTCCCCCCCATAACTCATTATCTTGTCTTCGCAAAAACTTCTCCCCTTTATTTTATCGCTTGGAAACAGTCACATCAATTTCCTCAAATAATTCTCTTAATCAAATTCGCCCGTCGAATTTGCGTCCGGATCTTTATTGAGCTCGCTCGATAAACTACCTTTAAAAATTCCGTGACATCCGCCGGAAGCTTAACTTCATTCAGCCGGGCTTTGAACCCCCACTGAATCGAAGTACCATTTGCACTCATCCCCCACTTGTAGAAGTGGAGGACTTCTGCTGAATGTAGTTATATAGAAATGATTAGATTAATAAAATCCACTTAATTTTAATTAGATGCATGTGACAATTCTATTACAGCCGGCAAAGAATCTACCTCCTTTTTACTGTTTTTCTCAAACTATCGATAAAGCATATCGTATAATATAGTAAGATAATATTTTCGTTGGAGGGATCGATCATGGTATGGGATATAGTTTATTGGTTTTTTATTATTGTAACGGCCGTTGCCGCTGTCATCCTTTTAAGGGACTCGCGCAAGAAAAAGTAAACAAAAATAGCAGATAGACAACACATGGATCCCCTTTTTATCCATGTGTTTTCTTTATTTTTACTTAAAGAGCAGAAAAATAAGTCCTTATATCTTTTTCATTGTGAATCTGATTAAACAGGAATATAATATAATTTATTTGCTTCCTATATTAATAGAAATGAGATTACTACTATGAAATACTCAAAAAAAGCAGCACTTTATATGTTAATGTTCAATATGTTCATCACCTTTAGTGCAATTGGACTGATTGTCCCTGTCATGCCTGAATACCTGAAAACCTTTGGCGCCGCTGGGCAGGCACTGGGCTTTATTATTGCGATTATGGCTTTAGCTCAATTTATCTTTTCACCAGTTGCCGGGAATTTATCGGATCGCCATGGGCGTAAAAATTTAATCATCCTGGGCCTCTTCATTAATGGACTTTCACAAATTGGCTTTGGGCTTTCCTCCGAGCTCTGGTTACTTTATTTATGCCGGTTTTTTACAGGTGTCGGCTCTGCCTTTATTGTTCCTCCTGTGATGGCCTATGCGGCGGATATCACCACCCATCAAGAACGCGGGAAAGCGATGGGCTGGTTAGGCGCCGCTATTTCGTTAGGATTTATGATCGGACCTGGTATTGGCGGCTTTCTATCCAATGTTAGCCTCCACTTTCCATTCTATTTCGGAGGCTCTGCGACCATCGTGGCTGGAATCCTATCGTTCATGGTCCTGCCATCCATCAAACCAGTAACAAAGGATTTGAAAAAAGGAGAAAATATTCTCCAGCAAATGGCTCGTTCCATTAAAACAAGCTACTTTGTTCTATTAATTGTTGTGTTTGTGTTTTCCTTCGGAATTTCCAACTATCAATCTACGTTAACGATGTTTTTAACCTATAAATTTAACTATACACCAAGTGACATTGCCATTGTGATGACAGTGGGAGGCTTTGCCGGTGTGATTGTTCAAGGGTTTGCCATTAATAAATTATTCAAACGCTTTGGTGAAATGAAGATTATCTTATTTAATCTACTTGTTGCTGCCATCAGTCTGTATGGCTTATTATTTGTCAGCAGCTTCTATATCATCATCCTAATGGCTACCGTATTCACAACGGCTACCACGTTAATCCGTCCGGCCGTCAATACGTTAATTTCGTTAACAGCTGGTGATGAACAAGGCTTTGCTGCCGGTATGAACAACTCCTATATGAGCTTAGGAAACATGGTTGGCCCAGCGTTAGCAGGTACCTTATTTGACTGGCATCTAAGCATTCCCTTCACATTTGGTGCCGTGATTCTACTAGGTTGCTTTATTCTCACCTATCTTTGGGCAAAAAGGACTGCCGCCCGGAAGCAGCAGGTCGCTTCGTAGAGACCTGAGATAGCCACCTTCCCACGCAACATCAGGGACTGGTTGGTTTCGGATATCCAGCATTATCTGGATATCCGAAACCAACCAGTCCCTTTTTCACAATCTCTAAAGGTAGCGCCCCTCATATTTGCCTTTTTAAAATTGGTTCTATGGAATTTGCATTCCACAAACAATGCATTTTCAATGCTTGATTGCTCAAGTGTGACGTCGTTAAAGCTGCAATGCTCAAAAATAGAATAGGAAAAATCAACCTTTTCCAGGCTCCAGCCTGTCATATTGACCTTTTCTACCTGAATATTGGATAAATCCAGCCTGCTTCTCCCTTCAGACTCAGTGAAGAAGGCCTTCAAATCATTTGCTGTACATTTTTTCATCACCGAACATCACACTCCTTCAACTTGTTCAACGAATCACATTTCTACTCTAAGTATATCAAAACCGACCACAAACAGTGCTATTCGAGCCATTTTTCATCACCATAAAAAAAGGCCTTCACCACATGATGAAGCACCTTTCTTAATATCTTAAGCTATCTTTTTTCAACGGTCCCATCAGCATAACGGGCAAATCTTCCTGCGTGTCTTTCATTCACAGGCTCCGCGCTCCCCCATGGCCAGCCCCCGAATTGCGTCTGTTGATAATCTCGGAAGGCCTCGCGAATCTCTGCTTGTGAATTCATTACAAATGGGCCATATTGTGCAACGGGCTCTTGAATCGGTTCCCCTTCTAGAACCAATAGATAACTTTCTTCATTCCCATTAGTAATAGTCGTTTCCCGGTCACCAGCAAGCTTGATACGATTCATACTAGGAATAACAGCATCGTCTATCTTGATTTCATTGCCTCTATAAAAATAAACATTTCGGTTCAAGGTCGCCGAAACAGCTTGTAACGTAATCGAGGCTTTCGGCTCCATTTTAATCAGATAGATTCCAACATGGTTGTTTTCATCCTTTGCCCATGAAGCATGGCTTGGAGCTAAGCTTTTTTTACTGAATAAATTTCCGGCAATCAGCCTGACGGTTGATTTTTGACCATTCTCTGAAACAGATTCAAATTCAGGGATATCTTCCGCCCACAGCATTTTATATTCCGGATCGGCAAATTTACTTCTAGCCGGAAGATTGAGCCAAATTTGAAACAGCTCAAGCGGGTTATCCTGATTCTGATGGACGAGTGGGAACATCTCTGTATGCAGACAGCCCTTCCCTGCCGTCATCCATTGAACATCGCCATTGCCATAACGGCCGGATGCACCTGTCGAATCAAAATGATCGACATAGCCCTCCAATACAACGGTTACCGTTTCAAAGCCTCGATGAGGATGATATGGGAATCCAGGTACTGTTTTTCCATGATACATACTAAAGCCGTCTTTTCCGCTAAAATCCTCCCCAAGCTTTCTTCCTGCTAATGACACATTCGGTCCCTGCTCCTCATTTCCTGGGGGATAGGCATCCCTATGGTGCATCGTGACAAGAAAGGGACTTTCAGCCTGCCATTGAAAGCCTAAATTTTGCACATGTAAAATATTTTGATTAACCATATCCACTCTCCTCATTAAATATCTTGATTTCAAGATAAATGATAAAGGGTGGAATGTCAATTTCTACACACTGATACCAAAAAACGCATGGACTAACTTCAGACATCCATGCGTCTAGGTTGATCTATAATGAAAAAAGAATCGGAATGGCGATCATCATAACAACAAACATAATCAACTGCAGCGGAACCCCGATTTTGACAAAATCCATAAATTTATAGCCGCCAGCGGTCATAACTAATGCGTTCGTCGGTGTAGCCACAGGTGTGGCAAAGGCCATGCTGGCGCCAACAGCAACCGCAATCAGAAATGGATAGGGGCTGACGCCTAGATTGATAGCAGCGTTGATACCAATCGGAGCAAATAGGACAGCTGTGGCTGTATTACTGATAAACTGTCCAAAAACCATTGTTAGAAAATAGATGCCGGCCAGAACTCCTATCGTCCCAAATCCGCCAAGCAGCTCAATAATGCCCTCCGATAAAAATACCATTCCACCTGTTTTCTCTAGGGCTGTTGCCAATGGCAGCATACAGGCGATTAGGACAATGCTTTCCCAGTTCATTTGGCTGTATGCGTCATCCATATTCCGTAAGCAGCCCGTTACCAGCATTAAACTAGCGCCGATTAAGACAGAAATAACAGCCGGAAATACCTCAAAAACCATTAAGGCAACCATGAGGAGAAGAATCATCCCCGCTATCGGTGCTTTACCGCTGGCGGCTGCCTGACTGGCAAGCTCCTTCGGCTGACCGACTACGACGACGTCCTTTGTCTCCTTTGCCAGGTATTCCATTTCCTCCCATGTCCCCTGTACAAGCAATGCATCACCAAAACGCAGCTTAATCTTGGACATTTCTCTCAAAAGGTACTGCCCTTTTCGATTAATCGCAATCACGTTCACATTGTATTTTTTCCGAAAGTGAATCTCACGAATCGTTTTATTAATCAGCCGAGAATCAGGCGTTAATAGGACCTCCGCAATCCCCATTTTACTTGAAACCAACACATCATCCCTTGATTTCTCCGTTTCCATGATGAGCTGATAATCCTCCACCAGCTTTTCCACCTGTGTACGTGAGCCTTGGATATAAAGAATATCCTTGGCCTGCACAACACTCCCGGGACCAGCCATTTCTTGGTATGTAATGGGTAAAAGCCGTCTCCCCTCAGCGATTTTTCGGTCAATTTTTAAAATCGCTAAATGATATTTAGAAGGGATTTTCAATTCTGAAAGGGGCTTATCCACCACTGGTGAGTTTTCCAGCACCTGCACGCGATGCAAATTGTCCTCTAGCCCATAATTTAAAATGAGCTCTTTCGGTGTAATCTCGTGATTCTCAACCTGGTTTTTACTTTGATTGTTAGGCAGAAGAATATTTCGTACTAGGAATAAGTAAAGAATTCCTGTAATAGCTGCGACCACTCCGATTGGGGTCATATCGAAAAAACCCAGTCTTTCAAAGCCATGATCACTAAGTACTTGACTAACAATCAGGTTTGGCGGAGAAGCAATCAATGTCATCAATCCGGATAAGCTTGCTGTATAGGACAGCGGTATTAATAACTTTGAAACATCTCTTTTGATACTGATCGCAATACTGATGACCACTGGCAGCATGATCGCGACTGTACCTGTATTACTCATAAAAGAACCGACAAAAAGAACAATAATGAGTAGAAAAATGAAAAGCTTTTTCTCACTATTCCCTGACCAATGTAAAAGCAAATCACCAGCCTTGCGGGCGAGTCCCGTTCGCCGAATCCCTGCTCCAACGACAAACAAGGCCGCAATCATAATGACCACTGAGTTTGAAAAGCCAGATAGAGCCTCTGCCGGCTCTAATATCCCTGTGAGTACAAGAGCCAGTAACGCCAGAATACTAACCAAATCTGCACGAATAATATTACTCATAAATAAAAAAATGGTACAAGCAAGGATAATAAAGGTTAGGATAAGTTGCATCTATACAGAAACCCTTTCTTTAGCAATTTGACATGTTCATGCTTATATATGGCTTATAGTACAGCATTTAGATAGGTTAGCCAACCTTCAGGACCCAGTATATGACAAAAAAATTCCTGATCGTGTTTTCACGCTCAGGAATTTTCTAGACAAAATAGAATTAGCACTTGCTATATCCGTAAAAGCTTGCACCTACGATGATGAGTAAAATAAACAGTACGACGATGAGGATGAAATCATCGTTCCGCGGAGCAGGACAGCCGTAACCATAAGCAGGAGCTGTATAAGTCGGCATTGGTGGAACATTCGCTGTAGCCATTGGAGCTACATTAGGTCCAAGATTAGGTCCAAGGTTTGGAGGTGCGTTTAAATTTGAATACATATTAACACTTCCCTTCGAGTAAGGAATTTCTATATATCATACTCTCGAGGATGAAATTGGAGCCCGTCTACAAAATAAATGGGTGTTTGTCAGGGTTATTATACGTTCTCGTTAAATGAGGTAATATAAATGGTGGACATAGGAAGCAGAGCTTTTATTATGGTGGACAATTGGGCGCTGTATTTTGTAGGCTCGATCACTTCTGTACCAGTTTGAGACTCTATATAAATACTTAAACGAAGGTCTTGTCACAAGTTTGGTTAAATATGCAGGTCTCTGACTACCAGGCTTTCGCATTTCATTTAGAATTTCAATGATTTCTTTAGCTGGTCTTATGTTAAATCCATGTCCAAAGTAAGTTCCATCGTCAAGAACAACCGCATTCACACCTCTAAATTGTGGCGTACTTCGGTCATAATCAGGATTATTAAAATAAACCACATCACCAGGAATAACATAATCGGTATGAAACGTGACAATTCCAAGGTCAGAATCGGTATGCCAGCTGTATAAATAGAGATGTTGAAACAAAGCATTAAATAACTGGCTGCCAATACTATTCAATATGGCATGGTAATAGATGATAGGAATGGCGGTTGCACATTCAAAGGCATATAGTTCGCTGTTTCGATAGATATCCAAAATCGCAGATGCGGGTCTTACATGGGGTCTTATCAGGAATCCGCCTGCTGGTGTTAATTGCCAGTATTTTGGATTGCATTTGGCCGTTTCAAAAGTTGTAAAGACCGCTTTCCCTTGATTCATTTCCTTTGCACTTTTAATAATATTTTTTCGCACCTTGAGCTCAAACAGAAATTCATTCACGGAATAATAAGAGTAATGAACGGGAGCATTCTGCATCTGTTGAATAATGGTTTTTTCCACCGTTCCAAGCTGCCACGCTCCAGGCAGCTGAAACGGAACACCCGATATTTGTATCATACAATCCTCCATTCCAATAATGCTTTTGTTCTCATTACTATCTATCCTATTCTCGATTTTGATATTCATGTTTTTTTCAAGGGCAATAAAAACACAACAATACCCTGCAGTTCAATCAAAAAAGCCAGTCACGATTCCGTTTATACCGGTTCGTGACTGGCCTTTTGCCGCTTACAATGAGCGTTCAATAATTTCAACTATATCCAATGTTTGCACCTGCTCCTCGACTTCCTTCGCCTTTGTACCGTCGGTTAGCATGGTTAAGCAGTACGGACAGTTGCTACCGATAACCGTTGGATTGGTGGCAAGCGCCATTTCTGTCCGGGCAATATTGACTCGTGTTCCCTCATGCTCCTCCATCCACATCAATCCACCACCGGCACCACAGCAAAGCGCTTCCTCTCGGCTACGCTCCAGCTCGAGAATTTCGACTCCTGGAATAGCCTTAAGAATTTCACGCGGTATGTCATACATGCCGTTGTACCGCCCAATGTAGCAGGAGTCATGGTAGGCTACTTTCTCCTTAACCTCCTTCTCCGGATTGAGACGACCGTCCTTTAACAGCTGCAGAATAAATTCGGTATGATGCAGAACCTCACCCTCAAAGCCGAACTCTGGATATTCGTTTTTGAATAGGTTATAGGCATGTGGATCGGTTGTGAGAATTTTCTTGACGCCATATCTTTGGAAAGTCTCAATATTCTGCGCACACAATTCCTGGAACAAATACTCATTCCCGAGCCGGCGTGCTGAATCGCCTGAATTTCCCTCTTCATTTCCAAGGATAGCAAATTTCACACCTGCTTTATCGAGAATACGTACAAATGCTTTGGCTATTTTCTGACTTTTGGCATCATACGAGCCCATCGAGCCAACCCAATAAAGCACCTCGAATTCATCCGTTTCTTTCACCGTCTTAACGATGTCTTCCATTCCATCCCGCCATTTCACCCGGTCCTTCCGATTAAGACCCCATGGATTATTCTGACGCTCAATATTCTGAAAGTATCGCAATGCATCGGCAGGCATTTCTCCCTGTGTAAGAATGAGATAACGGCGCATGTCGATAATTTTTTCCACATGCTCATTCATTACCGGACATTGGTCCTCACAATTTCGACAGGTCGTACAGGCCCAAAGTTCCTGCTCTGTCATGATATCTCCAACCAAATTCTCCTCAAGAGCGACAGAGCCAGCTGCAGCTTCATGGGCTCCAGCCCCTGCGAATGCAAAGGTCGGCAGCCATGGCTCCCTTGAAGTAACCGCAGCCCCCTTCTCGGTCAAATGATCCCGAAGCTTAATCATCAGATGCATCGGCGAAAGCTGCTTACCTGTCCCAGATGCCGGGCACATATTTGTACATCGACCGCATTCCACACAGGCATATAAATCAATCAGCTGATCGCGTCTGAAATTTTCAATTCTCCCGACTCCGAACTCCTCGACGGTTTCGTCCTTAAAATCAATCTTCTTTAAACGCTTTCCGCTTCCAACCTTCTTAAAAAAGATATTAATTAGAGCAAACAGCTCATGGGCCTGCTTCGATTGCGGGACAAAAACCATGAAGCTCATTACTGCCAACATATGAATCCACCAAAATACATAGAACAGCACAGTGCTTGCGGTTGTCCCTATGCCTGAAAAGAGCATCGCAACCATCGCTGAGAAAGGTGCGTGAGTAAAGCTCGGCACATGGCCAAGCATGACAGCTTCAAAGCCAAGGCTTAGCAGAATGGATGTCGTCAGCACTGTCAAGGCACTGTAAACAAAGGCGGCTTTCGCATCACGTCTCCATTGCAGCCGCTTGAGCTTCTCTCCATAACGGCGATAGGCCGCGTACAGGATGGCACAAAGCATGAGGAAGGTTGTCCATTCCTGCAGGAAACTGAAATATTTATGTGCTTCTCCTAGGGGAAACTCATAGCCTGTAATAACGCCTTTAATAATCAATTCAATAAGTCCAATTTGGATAATAAAAAAACCATAAAATAAGATGAAATGCATGATGCCGCTTTTCTTGTCCTTAAACAGCTTTCGCTGGCCAAAACCATTAATTAGAAGGCTATTGAGTCTCTCCCTGAGATCGAGATTAAAATCCACCCTCTTTCCCAGCTTAATAAACAAATAACGACTGTAGACAAGCTTGATAAACAAATAGAATGCATAGCCTGCAACGGTAAGGAAGATCAGTAGGCTCAGTAATGTTATCATCGTTCACCATTCCTTTTTATGAGAAAAAGCCATTCATCTAGCTTAACTACTAGACGGCCTCTGGCATAAGTTTCCTTTAACTGACTCATGCTGAATCCAACGAAAGTCCACAAACACCACAGGCCACCGTTGTATTTACACAACTGTTTAAAATCAAATTCGCCCCGCCGAATTTGCGTCCGGATTTTTATCGAGCTTGCTCGATAAATTACCCCTAAAAAATCCGTGACATCCGCCGGAGGCTTAACTTCATTCAGCCGGGGTTTGAACCCCCACTGAATCGAAGGACCATTTGCCTTCATCCCCCACTTGTAGTAGTGGAGGACTTCTGTACCTGTCGCAAGCTTTCGGTACAAAAAGCATTTGCTAATGAAGTTAAATAGGTGTAACTAGTAAACTAGGGATATTTAAAGTATCATAAACGACTAATCTCTCTTTTAGCTTTGGTTCGCCTGCTTCAAAGACAACTTGATCAATATATTTGCCCGTATTATAGACTTCTGTATTCCCATCTAATTTCGTTTGAAAGACAACATAGTTTGATTGAACCTGGTAGACTCCATCTGCCTCTCCCATGATCAAGCTATTGCTGACAATATGGCGGTAAAAATGAGCTTCAAAGATATTGGCATTTCGATGGGCGGAAATGCGGTCCTTTAGCATCCCCTTACTTTTACAATAAATTAAGGAAGATGGCAGATTTCTCGCATAATTTTCTCTTGAAATGATTTTGTAAGTACAATCCTCTGTGAAAAATTCAGGCCATTCCTCCAGTCGATCATCATCAATACAATGAATATACTGGTCATTTAATTGTTGGATTTTTTCTCGTACCTCTGTTATGCCGATTGTTTCCTGATTACTCATCCTTATTCCTCCTTGTCTATTCCTTATGCTCTGTCATCATTGTTTGTTGGTTTCCATTCATGTACTGAGCCAGTCATTAGACTCGCATTAATTCTCGATATTGCTTCCAGAAACCACGGATGGATGTTTCAGTAATGCGGTAGTTTTCACTTTTTACATCTCGACCGCCCATTTCAATGAAGGCTGTTTTCTCTTGGTCCCTGACAATTGCCTTTTGAACCATTTCTCCAATACCGCCATCCTCCAGTGAAACAAACCCTGCCGGACCCACTAAATTATTCTGCTTTAAGCGCATTTCTGTTTGTTCCTCGGTATCATCCTCATAGCCAATGAACGTCCAGATCAGCTCACATTCACCCGGGCCCTTTGGCAGTAATTGGCGGACGGCTAATGTATTATGAATTTGCTGCAGAACCACTCCAGGGAAGATTGATTGAATCGCAAGTGTAATGCCATCCTCAAATTCATTCCACCCGTCTAACAGACTTGGATCATCCAACGTATATTTAGAATAGGAACGTACCTTTTCATTTTTATAGACACTCTCATTCTCATTTTTATTGCCAAACGTATAGCTGACATGATGCATCCCGCGCTCGTCTAAATCAATCCCACCCTTTTGTGACAAACGGTTAATGCCAAAGGTTGTAAAGAAAAGGTGAAGTAAGCTCGCATGATAGGAATCCTTCACATTTTCAAAATATAATTTCCAATTATTCTGCATCTTTTGGCGCTGGTAGCCTAATATTTTAATTGGTCTGCCATTAAAGACCCGCTGCAAATAGTGACCCATTTTTTCGCCAATATATTGGTCAAGTGGCTCGAGATTTTCATCAAAGGTACCAAATAGCATTCCATGATAGCTTTCCACTCTAACCTTTGTCAGGGACAGTTTCTTCGTGTCAAAATCATCCGGCATCCCGCCGTTACCATTCACACCATTTTTAAAAGGAACGCCCTTCAAATTTCCTTTATCATCATACACCCAGGCATGATAGACACAGGTGAAATTACGGCTGTTACCGCATGAATCCATACAAACGGTAGCCCCGCGATGGGCACAGCGATTGACAAAGGCGCTGAACGTACCGTCTGATGACCGTGTAACCACGACTGGAGTATCCCCAATAAAACCAGTTTTGTAATCATGCTTATTTGGCAGCTCGGCCTCTAGGCAAAGATAATTCCAGGTTGGACCACGGAAAATATTCTTTTGCTCCTCATCATATACCTTTTGATCTAAAAACACTTGGTACGGAACTCGTGTAATTCCTTCTTCCGGCCACGTTAGATTTAATTCCTGATTCTTTGTTGCTGCTTTCATCCCTTAACAACTCCTTTTCCCTTTTAATAGATTGCGAGATTCTTCCTTCTTAAATCGCCTATTCACACACATTACCTATCGTGCTTTACTTCCGTCATATTTTCTTCGCAATTGTGCTAAACGTCTGCCAGCCACTCTCGCTCCTTCGGCATATTCCTCCGGTACTTTTGTATATGGAGGTCGGCTCGGTCCAGCATTGATATAACCAGCTTCATTAATACGAATTTTTTCAAGCTGAATATTATATTTAGCAAATAATTTAAAATCACCGTTTGGAAAGAAGGTACTGGAGGCATGCTGCATTCCTTCCGTAATTTCCTGTGCCTTTTGCTCATCACCGTTAAAAATACTCCGTTTTAATGCAACAGCCGGCTGTGGGCCGCAGGATGCAGCACCACTCCAGCAGGCCAATACCTCATCAGGCTTCGCTCTCCAGCCTTCATACCAATTCCGTTCCATCGGCAGCATTCTGATTTTTCCTTTTACTGCTTCGACATCCTCCCAAAACGCTGTATTCAAGGATGTGCATTTCGCTGCGATAATAGAAGGAATTTCAGCTAGCTTCGCATATACAGCAGAGCTAATCTTGCCTTTAAAGGCAACCGGATTATCATAGACGATAATCCCTAAATCTGGAACGGCCTCTGCCACGCCACGATAATAGCTGACAATCGAATCATCATCACATTCACACCACATCGGCCTGCCTAATAATAATCCAGAAACACCTTTTTCCTGAAAAGCCCTTGCTCTAGCAATCGTATCTCTTGTATTTAATGTCGTAGCCCCGGCATAGATAGGAACACGTCCCTTAGCAGCTTCCACGACAGTTGCGACAAATTTCAAATGCTCATCCCATGTTAACGTCGCCGCTTCACCGAAAGTTCCCGTTGTCATAATTGCATCAACGCCGTCTTCAATCATTTGATTAACCGCTCTTACCGTTTCTTCATAATCCACTGTATCTTCTGTTGTGATTTGATCAGCGAACGGTAAGGCAGGAGTAGGGATAATCGCATAAATTCCTTTTACATCCTGAACAGTTTCTCTCAAACTAAGGCACCCTCTTCCACCTTCATTTGAACAAAGCCAAGCCCTGTTACCCATTCCTTCACGTTCTCATAGGCAATCACCTGGCCTTGATTGGATAAGGAAGCCCCCACAACGGCTGACCAAGCACGGACCTCTTCCGCTCCATTTCCGCCAGCGATAATATCCTCATCATTCATGCACGCAAATTCCTCTGCGCGGCCTGAAGAAATCAAATTGAGAATTTGTCGGTCCCATTCTTCATTTACGATGCCCATTTCCTTCGTACCGACCCAGTGTGACAAGCCGCCTGTTCCAAGAATCGCTACTCTTTCAAAAATATCCTGCTGTTCAATCGCTTCTCTTAACACCTTTCCAAATTCAAAGCAACGTTTCATCGACGGTAATGGATGAGTGATTCCATTTAAGATAATCGGTATCACAATAGCCTGTTCATTAAGAGGCTCCACATAATGCAATGGTTGAATCGTTCCATGATCAAGAGCTAACTCCCCTGCCATCGCTACGTCAAAATTATTTTGAAATAGCTTGGATAGAATAAAATGGGATAATTCCGGGGAACCAGGATAGACCTTTTCAGGAATCCCAATCCATTTATCAAGCGGTCCCTTATAGCTTTCTGCTACCCCAACGGTAAATGGCGGAATTAATTGCGGTGACAATGTGCTCATATGCTCCGCAGAAATGATAATAATCACCTCTGGTTTTGCCTCTTCTAGGATCGCTCTACATTGATCATAGGCTCCTTGTACTCGTTCTCTTTTTTCAATCGGTGGTGCCGTTGGAATGGATGGAACCAACGGGCTATGACTCATTGCAAGTGCAGCTACTAATTTACTCATGATTTAACCTCCTAATGGTTTAACAAAATATTTATTAACTATGAATCTTGCGATTTAAGCTTTTGATCATTTCTGGGACAGGAACCTGATGAACATCCTTTATTCTCATTAATATCAGACCATTCACGCCATAATCCGTAAGCGCGGCAAAATCATTTTCCTGAACCATCCTTTGTTCCTGCTCATTTAAGTTATATTCATCCATAACAACTTTCCGATTCTGAATATATCTCTGCTTCACATCCTCATGCACAGAAATTGCATGAAATAATTTATTAATCTCGTAAGCTGACATCCTTATTCCCCCATTTTCTCTGTCAAATCTAGCCTAATTGAACTCTATATTTGAGGCTCAGCGTTTTTCTTTTTCAGCCTTTCCTGAAGTTCTGCATAATCAATCGAGCCCTCTGATTCACGAAAGTTCAGCCCGAGAGATTCTAGTAACTTCGAATTTTCCACCAGGAACATTCGGACCGGCTCCTCCTGACTGCTGTTATAATGCCTATGCCAGACCATCGGCGGTGTATAAACAAAATCTCCTGTAGACCAAGGATAGGTTCTGTCCCCGATTTCACTGTAACCGGTGCCTGACATCACATAGTGAACAGATTCATGGTGATGGCGCTGCATATCAGAAGCCGAACCTGGTTCAATTTCCTGTAAAAAAATCTCAAAGCTCTTTGCCGGCAACTGGAGAACCGGTCCTAATCGCGAAGGATTCGATTCCTTTCCCGGACTGTACCAAGGAATTTCATCTGCATGGACGACAACATGCTCCCACTCCTCCTCCGCTACCCTTGGTAAGGGTTTCCGCTGCTCGGCAATCACCTTCCGAAATTCGGTTAAATTTTCCTGTTTTCCCATTGTATTTGTCCCACCTTCGTTAGAAAAAGTTATGCAGGTTTAATGTTCCAATCACAGCATGATCAGGATAAATCGTTCTTTTCGCAATTTTCCAGTCTTCGCCCACTCTTTGGAGAATATCCACACGCTCTCCTGTTAGCTGGTCATTGATGGTTTGATTGCCCCGGTTACGGATATATTGAAAATAGCTTTTCACTTCTAATTCATTTTCTTTTTCACCTTTTTTCATGCGAACATGACTGATAAAGTGACGAGTCCGCGATGGCGGATCATGAGACCAGGCAGACTTCGTATAAAGACGGTCCACTCTTGTTTTCATCGTGGTATAATCGTCTTCAAAATAGCTCATCTCATCAATGATGTCTGAGCCGCTTGAGCTATCACGGGTCACCCGTGACGGCATACGGTAGATAATGTCCTCGGAAAGCAGTTGAAACCATGAATGATAGTCTCTTGTATCCAATAGCTCTGCTTCACGATAGTAAAACAAGGTAATTTCATTTTGTAATTCTAAATTTACGATATATTGATTTTGCTCCTTTATTTCAACCATTAAAGTACCTCCTCTAAATCAAGATTCTTTCGAAATTAATTCCTGCCAGTATTCATAAAAACCTCGGTGTACTACATCCAAGAAGGTCGTTGGATAGGCAATGCCCGGTCCTGGAAAATCGTCAACAGGCTCCACAACATCCATTCCCATCAAATAATTCACGACGTTATTGAAATGTAAGGTCTTATCCCGAGCTGTTACACCTTTGCTCGCATCCGCAAGTCTTGTCCATAGCTCTGCATCATCCTGCTCTAATGTTCCACCAGGTCCAAATGTATTCACGTATCTTTTGTAAGAATTTTCTTTAAATTCTTGCGGTGCTTCTTTATCGACCAATATCCATGACCATGCTTCAATCTTGTCAGGTCCAAGTGGACGCCATTGTCTAATCGTTAAGAAGTTTGTTAGGTTCTCATGTTCCCCTTTTCCGTGCATTGGACTTAAGAAGGAAAGATTAGGGAAGCAGTTTCCATTGAACACCATCGTCTTTTTAAAGACAGATAACTGTTCTTCGGTTAAGTTTTCATGAAACATCGGCCACATTTCTTCCGGAAGCCCTTGATATGGTGGAATGGACACAGACTTTGGCGGTTGAATTACGTTGATACCATGTCCCTGCTCAAGTTGGACTTGATAACCATTGCTGGCAAATAACGGATCCTTCGGACTGATTCCCAGTTCAACTGTTGAGCGGTGTGTCATGGCGGTATGATAAGCATCACCGACAAACACTTCCGCGCTTACCTTCCAATTCGTATCCACTACCCAGCGCTGTGGTGCCCCAATGACCTCCATCCCTTTATTACTTCTGCCCAGCATAATGTCGAAATACCATTTTAATCCGCCTAAGTACTTTTCTAACGGTTCTGCATCTGGGTTTAAAGAAGCAAAAATTAATCCATGATAGCTTTCAACCTTTGGAACCTTCCTAAGCCCCCACTCTTTTTTATCCATTTCTTCGCCGTATATTTTATTCCCGGCTAGTATCCCGACTAAATCGCCATCCATATTAAAGGTCCAGCCATGATACGGACAGGTGAAGGCTTTCTTATTGCCTAAATCCGATGGACATAAATGAACACCCCGATGTGTACAGGAATTAATGAAGGCATTGATTTCACCCTCGCCATTACGAACTAACAGGATCGGGTCTTGAACAATCCACCTTGACACATAATCCCCTTTGTTTGGAATCTCAGATTCATGTGCGATAAAATTCCAGGTTTTGCTGAAGATTTTTTCAATCTCTAATTGATGAATTTCAGGATCTGTCATAATCCATTGCGGGAGCTTACCCGTTTGCAGTAAATCCCTAATGTTTGATATATGATCTTTATGAATCGTTTTATTCAATTTATCTCCACTTCCTTTTATTTGAATTTAATTTTCTTTCAACATACGAATGGCTTGATATTCAACGTAATCAGAGAAACCAATCTCTGTTCTTTCTCTTCCTAATCCACTTTGTTTAACACCGCCAAACGGCATATCAAGTGATAGTGAATCAACGTTATGACTGTTGATGAAGGTACCGCCCGCTTCTAGCTGCCGGGCTACAGCTAATGCATGGTTCGTATCCTCAGACCATACAGAGGAGCATAATCCAAATTCAGTTCCATTCGCCATTTCAATCGCTTCTTCAATCGAGTTGTACGAGATTAACGGAATCACCGGTCCAAACTGTTCACTAACAACCAATTCATGACGAGGATCAATATCCCGAACAATCGATGGCAGCATATAATAGCCGTTAACCCATTGCTCTTGATCAACCTTTTTCCCTACCTGTCTGACCGTAGCACCTGATTGGCGTGCTTTGTTCGCTAAGCCTTGAACATAATCAAATTGCTTCTGATTAATTAATGGCCCAAATGTTGTCCGCTCATCCAAGCCATGGCCCACCTGATACTCATTCACAAGCTCCGACATCGCTTCATACACAGAATTCATCATATGGCTTGGAACATAGACCCGCTTCACAGCAAAGCAGATTTGCCCAGCTCTTGTGAAAATCCCTTTACATAGCCTTGGCATGATTTTATTAACATCGGCATCATCCAAAATGATAGCGGGGTCATTACCCCCAAGCTCTAAACTAACCTTTTTTATCGTGGATGCGGCACTAGCCATAATCGAGCTGCCCGTTTCCGTACCACCGGTAAAGGAAATCTTTCTCACTAGAGGATGCTCTGTCAGTGTAATCGTGACATCTGATCTTCCATTTACCACATTAATAACACCATGTGGTAGGATCTTCGCCATTGCTTTTAAGGCCAATGTCAAGGCAACAGGAGCATCCCGTGAAGGTTTTACGACTACCGTATTTCCAGCTAATAAGGCAGGTGCCAACTTAGCCATGGTTAAGATAATAGGAGAATTCCAAGGAACAATTAGTCCAATAACCCCTATGGGAGTCTTTTCAATGCTCATCCAGCTCACTTTATTTTCAAACTGTGTTGGTTCTAGAAACGCTTCTGCCCGCTCTGCCATATTATGAATAATACTGGCCCCTCTCATAAAATCGGCAGTGGACTCCTTAACCGTCCCGCCATTCTCTCTTATCAGTAAGGGTCTTAAGGTTTCGGTTGATTCTTCTAATACAACGGCAGCCTTCTTCACTAGCTCAATTCTTTCTGTTAAGGGGACCTCTTTCCATTCCCGATAGGCCTGATACGCGGTTTGAACAGCCTGATCGGCCGTTTCACTATTCCCCTTCGCTACCTTTGCCACTACATCGGTAAACATTCCAGGATCATACACATCGAAATATTCGGTCGATTTTACCTCTTGGTGACCAAAAAAATTATCTATTTTTTCTACGGCAGCCTTAATCAAGATGGCCTACCTCCTTTAGTAATGATTTTTTTCCTATTATGAAAACAATGGATGTTCCCAGGTCATTCCTTCTAATCGTTCAGCAATGATTCGACCCTTCATTTTCATTTCTGGTAAAATCCGCTGAATTTGATTAGAATTTAGTAGGTTTTTAGGTTTGGTTACACTTAAGGAAGCCATAACCTTTCCCTCTTCATCCATTATCGGGATAGCGACAGCCCCAACCATTTCCTGATATTCTCCAAATGAGGTACTATAGCCTGATTCTCTGATTTTAATTAATTCATTCCAAAGCTTATCGGAACAAGTAATTGTCTGCTCTGTACTTCGTTCCAAGGGTTTTGATATATATTGGGCAATTTCTTCATCACTTTGAAAGGCTAATAACGCTTTCCCAGCTGCTGTCAAATGAGCAGGAACTCTTTTCCCCATTGAATTAATCACATGTTGATCATGATGCTCCGGGAGCTTTAATAAATAGACAATGCCACCGTTATCATAGATTGCCAGTTGTATCACTCCGTTTACGACTGGTAACAGCTTCTTCAAAAGCGGCAGGGCCACTTGAACAATGTCTATTTCTTGATAAACAATGGACCCGATTTCAAACACCGTCAGGGACAAATGATATTTCCGTGTTTCTGGGTTCTTCTTTAACAAACCCTCTTGACAAAGGATTTGGACCAATCGACTAACCGTACTTTTGGCGATGCCAAGCCTTCTGCTTATCTCGCTTACCCCTAATTCTGGGTCCTTATGGGAAAACAGCTTTAATATTCGTAATGCTTTTTGAACGGATGTTATTTGCATTTGTTCCTTTTGCACCTTAAATGGCTGCACATCACCTTTCTCCAATTTTCACCACCCCTTTCAAGTTGTTTTTACTTTTACTTAATGAAGGACGGTAACCAAGTGGTGACTGCGGGAATATAAGTCACAATAAGGAGTACAACCACTCCAACGGCGAAAAATGGCATGATTACCTTTGAAAGCTTCTCAAATGAAATCTTTGTAATAGATGATGTGATAAATAAGACAGTTCCGACCGGAGGGGTAATTAATCCTAAGGTTAAATTGAGACAGATCATAATCCCAAAATGAACGGGGTCAATTCCATATTGAACAGCAATAGGCAACATGACTGGGACCAGAATAATCATAGCTGCCGCCCCTTCCATAATCATGCCAATGACTAAAAATAAGAAAAGGCAGATTAATAGAAATCCAAACTGGCTTTCCGTAATGTTCACTAAGAAGGAAGCAATCATCTGTGGTATTTTCTCAAATGATATAAGCCAGCCAAACATCGTCGCCATTGCAACGATAAACGTAACAATAGAGGTAATAACTGCCGTATTCACTAGAATGCTAGGAAGATCCTTTAGTTTTAATTCACGATAGAAAAAGGATCCGACCAGAAAAGCTAATAAACTAGCAATGGCTGCCGATTCCGTTGCTGTAAAAACCCCGGACAGGATTCCTAAAACAATAAGTAACGGTATAGAAATACTCGGTAATGCAATTAGTACTGATTTCATCATTTCTTTTACGGTAGCCTTCGTCTGTTTTGGATATTTTTCTTTTATCGAAAAAAGAATAATTAATAGTACAAATCCGAGCCCTAATAGAATCCCTGGAATCACTCCTCCAATAAACATACTGGCAATCGAAACCTCTGCTAAGACGCCATATAGAATGAAGGGAATACTAGGAGGAATCGTTGGTCCTATTAAGGAGGCGGATGCAGTCAATGCTGAGCTGAATTCCCTTTTATAGCCCTGCTTCTCCATTTCCGGAACAATGACCTTACTCATCATTGCCGTCTGAGCATTTGCTGAGCCAATTATGGAAGCAAGAAACATATTGGTCACGACATTTACATAAGCTAAGCCCCCACGAAAATGTCCAACCAGAACCTGTGATAATCCAATTAACCTAGAGGTAATCCCACCGCGATTCATTAATTCTCCTGCTAGAACGAACAATGGAATAGCCAGTAACCCATAATTTTGAACGCTTGTTGACATCTTTTGCGGGATGGAAACCAGCATGTTTAGATTTTCAGATATCAGCATATAGACGATGGTAGTGGCTCCTAACACATAGGCAATCGGTAAGCCAATGAGAAGGAGTACCAGAAACACGATTCCCGCAATTAGCATCATGATTTCATTCCTTTACGATAGGGTTTTAGCTTTGCTTCAGATAGTATCGTATATTAGCCGTACTATAGATGACCATAATCAACATAGATAGTGGAAATATTAGATTAGGAATCCACATCGGTATTTTTAAAGCGGCTGTTGTTGCCTGCATCAGGGCCGTTGTCATAACCCATTGATAGCCGTAATAGAAAAGCATTGCTGAAATTCCTAAGATGAAGATTTGACAAAGAATCTTTATCTTTTTTTGCATGGCTGCAGGCAGCTTTTCAACGATAAAGGTTACCGCAACCATATCCCTTTTACTTAAAGCAATACAGGCACCCAAAAAGGTAATCCAGAGCATGAAGAACATCGCTACTTCATCAGTCCCAACAAGGGGATTTTTCAAAATTTTTCGAAAAATAATCCCGAAGATTAAGCTTATACACATGATTCCGACACTAATCATGGCGAGTATCTCGATTCCCTTTGTTAAGCGGTTTAATATATGATCAATCCAATGTGTGTCAGCCTCAACTATGATTGATAAATCATCCTTTTGGTTAGTAGCTAACAAGCTTTTATTTTCCATTTCTTGATTCATATATTAGTCTCTTCCCTTCTGAAGATTTTCCTGCTTATTTTGCTATCTCTTTTGCTTTATCGATGAAAGCTTGAATGGATGGATCTTGACCACCATATTTTTTATGGATTTCCTCGGCTACCTTCATGAACGGGTCTAAATTGGAAAGCTCTGTCACTTTTCCCCCCTGTTCTTTAAACGCTTTTAGATTTGCTTCTTCTCGCTCCATATTATTCTCTTTATTAAAATCAATAGAAACCTGCAGGGCTTCCTTTATCATTTTTTGATCCTCTTTAGAAAAATCTGACCATAGAGCTTCGTTCATTACCACTCCGCTTGCCCACACCATATGATTCATCGTCGTTAATTGATCTCCTACCTCGTAATAGGCATTTCCTATCGTAGCATCTAAATCGATGTCGATGACATTCACCACATTTGTTTGAAAGGCACTGTATAATTCAGGTAGTGGGACCGGTGTGGGACCTGCCCCAATTTTTTCCCAGAAATCAACTATGGCTGGACTTGGTGTTACTCGAATCGAAGCACCTTTGAAATCTTTTATATCGGTTATTGGATCATCCTTTGTTAGAACATGGCGCATTCCAGCGAAATAATAGCCTAAGCCTTCTACACCATTGATAGGATCAAATAACCCTAAAGCTTCACTTGTAGCTGCCATTTTATAGGAATCTTCGTGGTCTTTAAGAATAAAAGGCATAAACCAGGCTGAGAAGGAATCTGAATAGTTCGCCATTTCTGCAGCTGTAACAATCATCATATCTAGGGAGCCTGCCTGTACCTGCTGAAACATATCCGTTTCATTCCCTAATGTAGCATTCGGATAAATATCAAGTCTTAAACGACCATCCGAACGAGCCTTCAATTCCTCGTCAAACTTTAGAAGACTCTCGTGCCAGACGTTATTTTCAGGAGCAAGATGACCGATTTTGATTTTTTGTTCGGCTCCCTTTTCTGTGTGATTATTTCCGCTGCTTTGTTCATTGCCACATGCTGCCGACATAATGATGAATATTAAAAGTACAATTAAAAAAGCGATTTTCTTCTTCATCTTATCCAATCCCCCCATTCACTCGATTTTTTTTAGACACAAGCTTTCTCCAGTGTTCTACTATTGGGTACAATTAAGCGTTTGTATTATCATTTTAACCGCTATAAAGACTAATACAATCTGGCTGTTCCAAGAGATGGAACACGTTTGATTTTATTTTATCCCCCCCCTATTCTCTCGTTCTGTATTAGATTTGAAGGTTTCATTTTACTTAAGAATGCATTTGGATTTCACCCTGCTGCATGCTTTGGTCAACGTGAACAATTTCCTGCTTTTCTCCTGCACAAGGCAAATAAATATGAAACTCCGTGCCTTTTCCCTTTTCACTGTTCACCTTAATCTGTCCGTTTAATTGCTCGATCACCCGATAAGCGACCATTAACCCTAATCCAGTTCCCTTCTGACCCTTGGTTGTAAAGTATGGCTTGCCTAATCGTTTCATTTGCCCTTCATCCATCCCCAACCCACTATCTTGGATGACGATTTCATATTGTTTTTTATGTTCCTTCATCGAAATGAATAATTCTCCACCATTAGGCATCGCTTCAATGGCATTTTTCAGCATATTTAAGAATGCCTGTTGCACGATTCTTCTTTCCCCAGTGATGTAAAAAGGGAAAAGCTGCTTTTTCACTTCAATCGAGCTCATATTTGAAAGAGACTGTAAAATATCGATTAAATCGTTCATTAGCTGCCCTACATTAATCTTTTCTACCTTTTCTGGAGCTGGTTTGGCAAAGGTAAGAAAATCACGAATTATCGAATCAGATCTTTCCATTTCATTCAAGGCAATTTCAATATATTTCTGTTTAAGTGGATCCTTCTCTTCCTCCTTTAACAGCTGAATAAATCCTTTCGCACCTGTTAAACCATTTCGAATTTCATGTGCAACAGATGCACTTAAATGACTGACCATTTCCATCTTTTCCATTTCAAGCAATTCATTCTTCATTTTGTGATTATAGAGAATTTTTTCGTTTGTAATGACCGTCAGGACAATACACCCTAATTTAATCAAGGATCCGATTAGTAGTATATTGGACGGGGCTGCCACTTGAAAAATGAAGTTATTCATCAATGTACTGAAAAACATATGAATGAATAAAATAGAAATCGAAATCCATAGTTTTTTACTCTTCGTCGCATGAAAGAATGGTTTGTAAAAAAAGAAGGTTAATAGTGGAATCAAAGCATAAATAAATGCCGTAATCCATGTCGCCTCTTCGATTCCTAACCCTAATCGGACAATAAATCCAGAAATGTATAAGATAATACTTGCTAAGGGTCCCCCATATAAACTGGCAACAATAAAAGGAACAACGCGGATGTCATAATTAACCCCTTCATTACTAGCAAATGGAAAAATGACGAAAAAGATAAAAGACACCAATCCTGATAGAAACATAAATATTTTGATGTCCTTCGTTGTAAAATCCTTTTTGTACACTTCCAGAAAGAGCTGCGTTAAAAAGAGCATCACGAGTAGGAAAAGTACATTGACCAAAATATCGCTCATAAGAAAAACCCCAAACTTATATGATTATCTATCTATTTAGTCAGTGAATTCTAGAGTCTGTGAGATTTTGAAGCATGACAAACATTACTTAACGGGATGCTTTAGCTGTACCACCCCTTTACCATCTGAATATTCAATACTAGTACCAAAAGGAGCGGCTAGCTCGCCTAAATATTCGATAATTTGTTTACCTAGCTCTCCTTCAGCAAGCCTTGGGATGCCGCCAGTCGAGCGCGGTTTATGATCCATCGTGACTGGATAAAGGACTAGCTCGGTAAATTCTCCTGCTTCATTAAATGTACACACAGGAATAATCGAGCCGAAAACCTTCACCGCAAAATGTCCGCCAGGTGGGTTTAATGGTTTTGGTAAGGCATCACGAGCATCGAAACCATCTGCCGTCGTGGCATGACCGTTTTTTAACTCAGGTTCATAACCAGGTCTTGCAAAGAAATCAGCCGGCAGTCTTGTTACCGTACTGCTCATGGCAAAGAAATCACCTGGGTCGTAAAAGATTGGTTTTCCGTTATAAATTTCAATCCCTCGCAGCGGTGCATGGCTGCCCTGACCGACAAAGACACTCGCACCCGCATTAATACATGACTTGGCAAAGTCTTGAACAAACATAGCTGGTACATTTAACCCTTTTTCTGGATGCATTTCATGGCTGTGCAGGGCTACGATTACATGATCTGCCTGTCTTGCGGCTTCTTTAATGGCTTTCAAATTACCCGCAGCATCATCTTCGTCTACAACCGTAGTGATTCCCGGTTCGTCACTTTCAACAAAGCGTTGAATCGCCATCATCGTCCCTGGCGCGTTAAAATACCATTCCTTCCCCTTGTTTGCGATGCCCCAGCCCATTTTAAAAGCAAGATCCTTTATCGTTTCAATGATGGTACGGTCTGCACGGTAATAATAACGGAGCGGATTGAGTCCTGGTCTGCCTTTCACGTCTTGTCTTGTTTCTCCTGCTCTCGCCCAGCCAGTAAAGGTTGAGCTCATTGAAATAAGCGCGACTCGTCCCTTTGCTGTCTCAAGATATTTCGGTTCCCTGGCTTCACCTAGATTTCTCCCTGTTCCTGCGTGTACGAGTCCTGCTCCATCAAGTGCCCTCCAGGTGGAGAATAAGCCGCCGTAGGAATAATCTAAAGCATGGTTGGACGCATGTGAAACCAAATTAAAGCCTGCCCATTTCAATTCATCCGCCACAAACCTTGGGGAGCGCATCCACGTCCAGCCAGCCTCTGCGGCAGGATAGACCTCAGGCCCATCATAATCATGGATTAATGATTCAAAATGGGTATAGGATACATCTGCCTCTCTTAGCACATTGACCAATGATAAAAAACCAGGTTCCTCTTGAACTGAAATCCGACGGTTTATAATTGAATCTCCTGTTACAGCAATCTTAAAATCCTTCATAGGACACCCCCAAGGAATATATGTATTCAATTCACATTTGCGGTAAGATGCCAGGCAGCAGCAATGATAAAGTGTTGCTTTAATAACCTGACATCTTAGCGATGAGTAAGTAATGCTTTATGAATGCTAGGTCAGCAGTCTGTAAGTCTATGAATCTAGTCTTTAGATTGGATTAATACTTCATCCCCATCCCAGCTAAACTCAACATTTAGTCCTTCACTCTTAGAAATATCGTCAATATAATCAAACACACCCTGACCTAATGGATCGTCCTTTACGACAATTTCCGGTTCACAATCATTGTTGATATAGCATGGAATATAGGTAACCTTCTTAATTTCACCATCCTCAATATAAGCCTTGGCAATCATCGTGTTTCGTGCCTCACGAGCAATATAGCCCTTTGGCAGCTCCGGATCAGCCGTTATATTGTATCTTTCTAATAATCCTGATGGTGGACCGCCTGGTCCATCGGCCGTTCCAGGTCCAATTTCTGCCGCAAAATTCCCTGTCGAATAGAAAATCGCTTTCCCTTTGTACATTTCGATTCCTTTGGCAATATGGGTGTGAGTGCCAAGGATTAAGTCCGCTCCTGCATCAATCGCTGCATGACCGACTTCATGGCAATACATCGGAATCACGCGTGGAATCATATGCTGTCCCCAGTGATAAGACACCACGACAACATCCACTTCCTGCTTTAATTTCTTGATATCTTCAACCATGGCCTCTAAATCTTCCTTATAGGCCATGGACACAATCTTTGGCGGTGTTCCTGGCTGATAATCAATCTGATCATAAATGGTCCAGATGCGTACAGGTGCTAGACCCGATTTTTTTGCATCCGCTTCAAAGCCTTTAGGATGAACGCAGGAATAGGCTAAAAAGCCAACCTTGGTTCCATCTCGGTCTAGAATGACCGGTTTTCTGGCTTCCTCCATATTTCTACCAACACCGCAGTATGGCAGGTTGACCTCATCTAATTTATCCATCGTGTCCACTAAATTTTCTCTGCCCCAGTCTAGTGTGTGGTTATTCGCTAATGAGAGGACATCAAAGCCTCCATAAAGCAGTGCTGGAATATTTCGACTCGCAGAATAGGTGGCGCTGCCACGTATCGCATAACCAATATCAGAATAGGTTTGGTCACAATTGGCAAAGGTAATGTCTCCTGCACGCATCACTTCCGCTACATGCTCAAATATCGTTTCCGGCTCTTCCCGGTCAATGATGACATCTCCAACACCAAGTACTGTAATAGGTTTCTTTGACATACATTCTCCTCCAATTTTCCTTAAGTTTTTTCTAGGCCTGTGGGACGCTTTCTAAAAGGGCTGGTACGACTTCCATAATGTCACCAACGATTCCGCAGTCTGCTACCCTGAAAATAGGGGCGTTTGGATCATTATTGATGGCAATGATATATTGTGAATCGACCATACCAGCAACATGCTGGGATGCTCCTGAAATTCCTAGTGCGATATAGATTTTCGGACGGACAATCCGGCCTGAAATACCGACATGACATTCATGCGGCAGCCATCCCATATCGGTTATTGGACGTGAGCCGCTCACAGTTCCGTTTAATTTTTCAGCCAGCTTTCTTGCTAGCTCGATATTTTCCTTCGTTCCAATACCTCTACCAACAGACACAAGAATCTCTGCTTTGGTAATATCAATTCCTTCAATATTAGGACTAAGAATCGATAATATTTTGGCTCTTGTTTCTGCCGCTTGCTGGTTATGCTGGACCGCGATAACTTTAGCCGGAAGAAAGCTTCCTTCGATTGGTGGAAGGTAATTTTTCTGGACACTGGCAATAAGCGGTAATTCATTCACCTCGAGTTTGGCAAATACATCACCATTAAACATCGGCCTTGTCACAAACAGACTGTTATTTTCATAGGCAATATCCACACAATTGCTTAGGAGATTTGTTCCTAATCGCTTTGATATAATCGGACCTAACTCCATACCTAAATACGTATAACCAACTAATACTAAGGATGGTTTTTGCTCCTTTATGAACTTAGTCACGACATTCACGTAAACTTCAGGATGATACGGTTCAAACTCTTCATCATCCACAACATAGATATGGTTAAAGCCTTTATCTGATAGTTGCTGGACATGTGATTCCAGGTCATGTCCCAGAATTAAAGCATTTAGTTCACAGCCCCACTCGTCCGCCAGCTGTCTGCCGCGGCTTGCCATTTGCAGGGCTAATGTATCCAGTTCCCCATTTTTAGCTTCTGCTAATATGAAGATATCGTTATATTCCTTATCTAGCTGCATCAGCAATCCTCCTCATTAAGACAGTTGAGATTTCATCAAGGTCTCCTTCAATGATTTCACAGGCATCATTGACCGGCGGATCAAATAAATCGACAATGGTAAAGGCTTGATTGGAATGGTTGTCTTGATTTAATCCCAGACTATCAAGTGTCATGGATTCCACCTTTTTCTTACGGGCCTGGAGTACTTTCATAACAGATGCTTGCGTAATAGGTTTTGTCGTTGATTGAATCGATATTAAAGCTGGAAATGATAAACCAAGCACTTCATATTGTCCCTGTCCAAGCTCGGATGTCGCCTTCATGATTTGCTGTGTTTCATCATACTCAATATGGGTTACAACAAAAGCATGTGGGAGCTGTAACTCCTCAGCCAAGAGCATCGCTGTCTTTGCCGTCATGCTATCACTTGATTCGACACCCGTAAGTACTAAATCACATTCTAGCTTTTGGATAGCTTTAGCTAGAATCTCCGCTGCATCATCGGCTTGGTCGGAGCTGACCCGAATCACTCGGTCAGCCCCCTTTGCCATGGATTGATAGAGCATTTCCTGTGAAGTTAAACCGCCGACAGTTAAAACAATGACCTCTGCGCCATATTCCTTTTTCAGAAACAAAGCTTCTTCTAACGCGGCTTCATCTGATTCATTCATCACCAACGCACTGCTGTCATAATTGATTTTCTTTTCCTGTTCATCATATTCTAGATTGTCTACCCAACTAGGAACTGCTTTGCAGCATACTACAATGCGCATTCTATCACTCCTTCAAGATTGTCTTAGTTTGTTTTGACCATTCCATCTGCTAAAGCTGCATGCTTCCCAGCCTTACGACCTAACACTAAATTTCGTACAATCCCAGATCCTCCTGGATAGTTTCCGATATAGAAGCCACCGACTAATTCACCATTTGCATACAACCCTTTAATTGGCTGATTGGTTACATCCAGCACTTGACCATTTTTGTTGACCTTCACGCCGCCAAAGGTAAAGGTAATTCCGGAAGTAACCGGGTAGGCTCTAAATGGAGCTTGATCAATTTTTTGCGCCCAATTGGATTTATTAATCGCAAGACCTGTCGTGTGCTTCCCATCACGTTCTGCTTGATTAAACGGACCATCTACAACGGCTGCATTATATTCTTCGACCGTCTTTTTCAACGCCTCGACAGAAATGTCCAGCAATTCTGCTAGTTCTTCAATTGAATTGGCCTCAACAGGTGTTTGGTGGGAATAATCACTCATTAGTAGGTCAAATACCTTTGAATCAAAGATTTGGAAAGCCACGCCGTTCGGCTGGTCTCGCGTAATTCTGCCTAATTTCGCATAAGTGTAGCCATGGAAATCCTCGCCTTCATCAAAGAAGCGTTCTCCATTTGTGTTCACTAAAATCCCAAACGTATAGGACTTACGGTCCGTACTTAAACCGCCGCCGACATTCGCTGCACTAAGATCAATTTGTGTACAATGGGACCCGCTCCATTCACCTGTAGGTTGCGCCCCTGCGTCTAACGCCATTTTGATCACTTCACCGGTATTATGCTTAGAGCCTCTGACCTTAACCAAATCCCAGCCCTTGCCTAAATACTTGGCACGCATCTCGGCATTAGCAGAGAAACCGCCGGCAGCAAGAATCACCGAGTTGGCGTAAATATCTTGACCTTCACCCTTGCTCTTCGTTCTTACACCGCAAACCGCTCCATCCTCATCAACTAAAAGCTTTGTTGCACTTGTTTCAAAGCGAACCTCAACGCCCTTTTTGATGGCAATTTCAATCATCGAATCAACAAAGCCTTCTCCGCCTCCTTTTACATTTAAAGGAATCGCGCCTTGTGTAAACACCATTCGTTCGCCTACTCTTGTGGCCATATCATAGTTAACGTCCCAGCCAATGTTTAAGGAATCTACCCATTTAAAGGCATTATTGGATTCCTTAACAACCATTTCGGTTAACCCTACATCTGCCAAGCCGTTTGTGACACGCATGATATCGGAATAAAACTCATCCTCTGTGTATTCCTTAACATCAATTAATTGTCGCTGGCTTTCTGGAATCCCCGTCATATAGTTATAGAGCTCAGAATTTCCTTTATGGACAATCCGGAATCCGCCGCCTGTATAACGACCGTTGCCCCCTGCTTCATGTTTTGGAGCTTTCTCAATCATGAGAACTCTTGCCCCTTTTTCAACTGCAGTGATAGCTGAAGCAGATGCAGCAATTCCTGCTCCAATGACGACGACATCAAATTGTTCTCTTTGTTTCATATTAAAATTCTCCCTTCCATTCACCATTTTATTTAACTGAATTTTCTGAATTATTTAAGTGTAATATGCCCTGATACGCTAACTTCGCATCGTTTCCGGTAGCCAGAGTACAATATCTGGGAATGCCACTAGGATTCCAAGAAAGATAACCATAATAACAAAGAATGGCATCGCACCGCGGAAAATATTTGTCATCGGTACATCCTTGACAGCACCTGCTAGGGCAAAGACAACCATTCCAAGCGGTGGTGTGATGAAGCTCATTTCAATCGTAATCACTAGTAAAACTCCAAAAAGAATCGGATCAATCCCAATGGATTCAATCACTGGAAATACGAGCGGCAGTGTTAATAGGAGCATCGCCAATGAATCCAACACACAGCCTAATATGATATACATTAATAGAATCATAAGAAGGATTCCTGTACTGCTAAATGGAAGACTTGTAAAAAATTCTGCAAGCATCGTCGTTACACCGCTAATCGTCATAAACTCACCAAAAATCATCGCACCCATAATGATGAGTAAAATCATAGCTGTTGTAAGGACTGTGTCCTTTAGTCCTGTTAGGATCCCCTTCATATCAAAGCCTTTTAGCATCACAAGCGTTACTAGAGCAAAAAAGGCACCAATACCACCCGCTTCAGATGAAGAAAAGACACCGCCCCAAATTCCGCCAAGGACGATAAAGACAAGGAGAAAAGGCATCCATAGAGATTTAGAAGCTGCTAGAATTTCTCCAATGCTAGATTTCTCCGCAGCCGGTCCAAGCTCTGGCTTCATTTTACATTGAAGATAGATACCTAGCATAAACATTGCTGACAATAATAGACCTGGTATGACACCGGCAATAAATAAGGAACCAATAGAAGCACCCGTCATAATAGAATAGACAATCATCGGTGAACTTGGAGGGAGCAAAATGCCTAATGTTCCTCCAGCAGCAATCGCACCTAACGATAATTTGTCATCATACTTATATTTCCGCATCGATGGCAGGGAAACTCTTGTCATCGTCAGAGAAGTAGCTAAGCTTGATCCGGTACAGGCAGCAAAGATAGTACACGTTGCAACCGTTCCCATTGCCAGTCCTCCAGGTAAGCGGCCGACAGTTTTCTGAACGGCACTAAATGATTTGGTCATCATCCCTGAATGTGACAGCCATTCACCCATCAAGACAAACAGCGGGAGAACACTAAAAGTGTAACTAGCAACGGTTGAAAAAGGGATCCTTCCCAACTGATTTAAAGCTCCATCTACCCCGGAGAGGATAGCAAAACCACCAAATCCGACCAGTGCCATCCCAAGACCTAACGGCATTCCTAGAAACAATAGAGCAAACATTACAAGGAATCCTATGATCCCAATCATTGCTGGATCCAACATACTCACCACCATTTCGTTAATATCCGTTATACGCTTTCGCTATCTAAAATTCTTTGTATGGAATGGTTTTTCATTCGTTTATTCTTGCGGTGATGGAACAGCTTCACTTTCATGTACAGTGCTTTGATAGTCTGTGCTTTTCCCAAATGCCTGTTTGACTGCCTGATACAGCCATGTGCAGAGCTGAATAGCTAATAAGGCACTTCCAAAAGAAGCAAAGGCAATAAATGGCATGAGTTCCCAACCAAAATAGGTTGTTGTTGGTCCTGGGGGATTATTGATGATATTGACGGCTCTCTCTCCTAATTGCCAAGAAATTAATACAACAATTAAGATACTAAGAATGGAGGTAACAATGTCCACATAACCCCTTGCAACGGTTGAAAGTCGACTGTATAGGAAATCAATCCGTACATGCTTATCTTCTGTAGCTCCATAAGCAAGACAGCTATAAACCACAATGACCATCATGATTTCAATAATATCGGTTGACCCATTTATCGGATTATTGAACACATAACGAGCGGCTACATCGATGGTAACTAGCAGCACCATCCCCATCATGACTACCATACCGACATAACTCAAATATCGAGTCAATCGGTTAATCAATAGTGGTTTTTTGGGGCTAGAGGATTGATCTCCCGTTTCAACAGAACGATTCTTATCTGGAATAATCGTTGATTTCATCCATTTACCTCCAACATCTTTTATTTCAATCCAATCTCTTCTTTATTTACCAGCGGCATCTCTCATTGTTTCTAACGCGGCTTTACCTGGATAGCCTTGTTTTTCAATCTCTTCAGCATATTTATCCGCTACATTTTTTGTTGCTTCATGCCATCTTTTTTGTTCATCCTCTGATAAGGTATAAACTTCCATTAAATCTTCTTTCTCAAGCTTTTCCCATAATTCATTGTCCATAGCCTCTACCCGTTTAATCTCTTCACCTATTACTTCATCTGCCACACTTTGTACCGTTTCTTGTAATTCAGGTGTAAGGGATTCCCAGGTTTCTTTATTCATTAATAAGCTAAAAGCAGCCTCATATAATGGAAGCTTAAGTGCAAAATCTGCAGCTTCAAATAATTTTCGGTCTACTACATTATCAACACCTGTCAAGGTACCATCAATTACACCGCGATCCAGACTCATATATACCTCAGAACCTGAAATCGTTACGGCTGATGAGCCCAATGCTGAAAGCATTTCTGCTTGTGTCGAAGATACAGATCTTATCTTTAACCCTTTTAAATCCTCCATTTTTTCCACTTTTTTATCACGAAGGAATAGATGATTGGCTGTAGTAGGTAAATAGCCTAAAACCTTAAAACTATCTGTCAATTCTTTAAGATTGCCTTCCTCTTCCCACTTTTTAAGCAGCTCAGACGTTGATGTTGGATCTGTTACTTCAAACGGAAGCGCTATCATATTTGTGACAGGCATACGTGAAGGATTATAAGCTTCACCAGTGTAGGTCATTTGAATCGTATTATCCTTAACCATATCCCATGCTTCAGTCGGTTTTCCAAGTGTATCCTCATGGAGTGTGATTTTAATGGCACCATCTGTCCGCTTTTCTAGTTCATCCTTTAAATTATGAAGGACATTGTTCATATTATGGCCTGCTGGAAAGCTTGAAGTAAGGGTCCAATTATGACTTTCTCCGCCTCCCCCATCACTACTTGAGGAGGAGGAAGAACAGGCAGCTAGTAATGAGAAAATCGATAAGAATACTATAGTGACAAAGAAACGCTTTTTCATTTTTTATTAACCCCCCAAAGATCATTAAATTCTCTTAAACTCTTACCTTCTCTTCCAGCACAAATATTATTTATCAAATAAGATTGGCAAGGAACTAACTCCATATCGGGTATAACCGATTCTTTGAATCTCTCCATTTAACTGGAATGAGCCTGTTCTCTTTAACAGTTCCTCTATGACAACCCTCAGTTGTGTTCTGGCAATAGGGGCACCAATACATTTATGAATCCCAGAACCAAAAACAAGACTTTTCTTCGTATCACGATCGATGATACATTGATCTGCATCCGGAAATACTTCTTCATCTCGATTTCCTGAGCCCCATTGTAAAAATACCTTTTCTCCTGCTTTAATTTCTTGTCCCTGTATCACCGTATCCTTTGTTACATATCTCGGATGAAATTGTACGGGTGATTCATATCGTAATATTTCCTCAATCGCATTAGGAATCAACTCCGGTTCTTCCTGCAACCTCTTCCGGTCCTCTGGATGGGTGGCTAAATAATTAACAATGATTCCTAACGAGCTTGTAGTCGATTCATGTCCTGCTGTTAATAATAAATGCAATGTTCCGACAATTAAGTTCTCAGTAACAGTTCCGCTGTCATCTTCCATGCTACTATGTAGCATTTTACTGAGCAAATCCTCTTTTGGATCTAGCATATTTTCACGTCTGTCAGCGACTGCCGCTCGACAATATTCTTCTAGTTCTTCTGCAGCAGCGTTCCGTCTGGCAAAATCCCCTTCGGCCGCACTATAGTAAAGCTCTTCAGCCCAATGCATAATACGCGGCCAATCCTTGTCAGGCAGATTAAGAAATGCGATGATGCCACGGACTGGCATCGGATAATGCACTTCTTTTGCAATATCCCCATAGCCTCTATTCACAATAGGCTCTAGCAGCTCGATGGCAATTGGTCTTACTTTATCTGCGAAGGTTATCATTTTCTTGGCGGTAAAAAACTCTTGCATGACTTTTCTGTATGGCGTATGAAGGGGGGGATCTGCTTCAAAAGGGAACCGTGGCATATGTGGATATCTAATCGCACCAGCATTGGAAAACGTTCCAGGATCTAGTGTTGTTTTGACAATATCTTCATGTCTGCTAATGTTCCAGCCTCCACCAAAACCATCAGTATGTGAAACAGGGCATTTCGAACGCAGCTCTTCAAATTCTAATGCTGGATTCTTAAGATCCGGATTATGAAGATCAGATTTATAGTTACTCATTTTTACCACCTTTCTTTCATTAGAAGTAGGAGAAAAATGCAGTTAAGCATTCTCCTACTTTTGAATAAGGATACTTTCCTATTATTCTTCATCTAATTGTTTAAAACCTGGAGGTAGCATGCGAACGTGAACATTGCTAAGCACTGGAGAATCATAGAATACTACCCAGTTAATCGGACGGGCAGGGTCATCTACCCTACGAAAAACTAATGGACCATGAACAAGTCCTGCCGGTACATGAACCATTGTTGGTTTATCAAAGGTAAACTTTTCAGCTTGGTCACCAAGTCCTAACCAAAGCTCAACTTCCCCGCCTAAATCTCTGTTGTCGTATGGATTTGTTCCGGTAAAGAGATATACTTCATCATAAGTGTGATAATGTGGTGAATTATCCAGCATAGATGTTTCATCATCTTCAGCAAACATCCCTGGCGGTCTGCAGTCTAAGTGCTTATGGATTCCTCCCCTAGGACTCATGGCACTAAAGGCCTTTGGTTCAGGGATTACCCATGACTCAATATGATGCGTCGCTGTTGGCAAGTTGAAAGCATCACCAATTAGCGGAGGAGTAATTCTTTTTTCAATTACTTCTTCTCTTGTTAGATTTCTTGATTCAGGCCCCCAACCGATTTGGGCAATATACTTTCCATATTTCGTTTTTTGTTCTGTCATTTGCTTTTCTACCATGATAATCTCTCCCTTTTCTTTTTTTGAGAAGTCAACTTACGTGATGGAAACCTGCATAGCTTAGACAATATTTTCAATTTTCTATTAATTTAATCGATTATAATCTAAATATGCCAGTCATCAACTTCTATAAAAATCATAAATCAAAACGCTTACATCTACTATACCGATTTTTCTTAATATACCTTTAAGAAAATTCTTAAAGTTCTGATATTTTAAGATATATATTGGTATAATGTGGAAAAAACTTGAACACAACTGACTTTATCCTGACAAATTTAACTACAAAATATCCTCGCTCATTACAAATTACTAGAAGAATGAGTAAAGTTTTATTATATTTGCAAAAACATTGAAGGACAAAACTCTTTTATGTCGAATATTTCGTTTAAGAATTATCTAAAAATTCAATATTTTCATAAAAATATCTTTGAGGTGATAGAGTGAATTTTTACAACTTATCTGTTTTTTGCAGGGTAGTAGAGTTAGAGAGCATCTCAGAGACGGCAAAGGAGATGCTGACAAGTCCAGCGGCAGTCAGTGGCCATATTCGAGAAATTGAACGTCATTTTGGGGTTAAATTGACCGAACGTTCTGGAAGAAACATAAAGCTAACAGCTTCTGGTTTAGAGGTTTATAAATATGCTCTAGAAATCGAACATCTTAATCAAAGCTTAGAAGAAAGACTAACCCGATTAAAACAGACTGCACAATCTGTATCGATTGGTGTAACACATGTCATCTATAGTCTATTGAATCAATCATTAAAGAAAACACAATCCTTTACTTCATTAGATATAAACTTTACCCCGTCTCCTTCGTTTGATACCTGTACGCAGGTTGAAAAGGAATCTTTACAATTTGGTTTAGTATCCACCCGCATGATTACACAAGTCTACCAAACTAAACAATTAGATCATGATATTATTTTTTCGATTCCCTTAGTGATCATTTGTTCACCGGGACATCCGTTTGCAGGCAATAAAAGGGTTGTAAAAAAAGATTTGGAACCGCATACGTTTTTGATGGCTCCGCATGCCAAGAAACGTGCCAAATTAGCCCAAGGAGGATTATCCTTCCTCAAAAACATTATAGAAATCAGTGATATTGAAACCATAAAAAGTGCTGTCATGAGTGGGAAAGGCTTATTTGCCGTTTTAAGTTATCCGGATGTAAAAAAAGAAATCGAGAGCGGCCAGCTTTCGATCGTACACATCAAGGATTTCCAATTTGACACCCGCTTTTCCATTATTTATCGGAGAGAAAATCAGAAAAATAGTAAACTCATTAAACAGCATCTACAAAAAATTCTACAGCACGAAGTGATACAAGCACCTCTTATCGCAAGCAGGTGAATTCAGCTACGTCACCACTCTAAACAGAAATAAAAGGCATAACTAGTTAAATCTACTAGTTATGCCTTTTATTCTATCCTTTTGAAATCAGAGGAAACTATGATTCTACTTTTTCTTGTTTCACATATTCCTCTGCCATAATCATGTTTAAGTCACTCTCTGGCACCATACAACAGGCTAGTGCATACCCGTTAGCTAATTCTGCATCTGACAACGCTTCATGAGAGCGAACCATTTCTTGGTTGAATTTTCCTTCCATGACTTTAACCTTGCACAGTCCACAGCCTCCACGCCGACAGCCGGTTGGAATCGGAATAAACTGATCACGTGCGGCCTGTAATGGCGTGACAGCAGTTGAACAGGCATAATTAAATTCCTGCCCACGTGCATAAAGCTTTACATTAAACATAGAATACCTCCTTTCATTTCTCCTCTTTTATTAAGTTAATGCCTTCATAAAGGATTCTACTAATTCTCTACGGTGATAGAAAATCCCTTGTCCAATTTTATCTTCTGTCCAGGTAAGTGTAGGGAAATCTGTATAAGTGATATAGCCACTCGCAAAGGCTTCATTCCGATTTCCTGAAGGATCAAAGAAATAAATCGTTTCTCCCCTTGTGATGCCGTGCCTTGTTGGGGTTACCTCAAACGGAACCTCATACATAGCTAAAAGGTCCGCTGCTTTAAATACCTCATGAAGAGAATCAACAAAGAAAGCAGCATGGTGAAGCTTTTCATCCGGTCCTTTTACAAAAGCTATATCATGGGCCTTATTCGTTGTAAATAAGAAGGAGCCTAATAGCTCTTCCCCATCAATCGAAGTGATTCTTTCACTCTGTCTGAAATTTAACGCTTCCACAAAGAATCTTGTGACCGTTTTCAAATCATCTCCTGTTAATAGGCAATGATCCAACCGATGCGGAGCAATCCCTTGCTTTCCTAACGGCCATGGATGTGGATTCAAGGTTCCGACAGCAGTCCCAAGGAATTCCATTTCATAATATAGCTCACAATGATGGCCCGTTGGCAAAATAAAGTGTACTGCTTCCCCTTCTGCAAGTCTTGTTCCGTTAGAGATGCGGGAGGTTTTACAGCCAAACTGTTCAATTTTCTTTTCGTAGTAGGCTAAGTCATCTAATGACTCCACTTTAAAGGCAAAGTGGGCAATTCCTGCTGTGTTGGATTTTGTTAAAATTAAGCTATGATGGTCATATTCATCCCATGCCTTTAAATATACACTATCACCATATCGACCGGTTTCTTCCAAACCAATAATTTTCGTATAGTATTCTACTGATTGTTCCAAGTCTAGTACTTTGAGCTCCACTCGACCTAGTCGCATTACTCTTGCCATAATATCCCCTCCAAGTAGTCTATATGATTTAGGAACATCGTCATCTTCTCGAATCACTAAGGCTCCCTCTATTTCCAAAATAATCGAAATGAAGGATAACGACTATAATGACTTTTCTTAAAGAACCTTTAAGAAATTTCTTGAATATACTAGCTTCGTAAACCTGTTTCATCCAAAACTGCATCACTATTACAACCTACCAGCCCTTATCTGGCTTAAATGAACCTTAGCCTTTTTCATCTACTATGGTAGAAATCTTCCTTCTGTTACATTAGCGATAAACAGCCAATTCCCCTTAGCATTTACCCACTTTTCAGGAATCCCGGGTTTTTTGAGCGTAAAAAATACAGGATTCCTAATAATTATATAGAATATTTCAATTAATCAGATTTTGACTATTTATGAAATACATCTAGTAGTCATATTTGCTGAACAAATTAGTCAGAGGAGAGGACAGAAATGATGTTGAAAAATTTGGCTCCATTTGTCATTGTCATTGCAGGATGCATGTGGGGCTCGGTAGGACTTTTTGTCAGGGCACTGGAAGGCTATGGATTAAATGCGATGTCGATTGTCGAAACAAGAATGCTGGGAGCGTTTATTATCACGTTTATTGGGGTTCTATTTTATAAAAGAGAGTTATTAAAAATAAAACTAAAGGACAGCTGGCTCTTTGTCGGCACAGGCATTGTCAGCATGCTGCTTTTTAATTATCTCTACAATCAGACGATTAGTTTGGTCACACTATCATTAGCTGCTACTTTACTTTGTACAGCACCTATCTTTGTGCTACTGCTATCAGCCATCCTTTTTCGAGAAAAGATGACACCCATCAAATTAATAGCCGTCACATTGGCTATCATTGGCTGTATGCTGGTCAGTGGCCTATTTGAAAATGCCATCACATTCTCCCTAGCCGGTCTCATTTTGGGGATTGCTGCAAGCTTTGGTTATGCGTTATATAGTATTTTTTCACGATTCGCAATGAATAAAGGCTATGAGTCACTGACTATTAACGTATACAGCTTTCTATTTGCCAGCTTAGGCGGTGCGCTATTTACTGATTTTGGACCGATCAATCTTGCCTTACAAGAATCACCCTTCTACTTTGGATCCTTTCTACTCTTGCATGCCGTTATCGCCAGTGTAGCACCCTATATTTTATTTACATGGGGAATGAAGTATGTAGATACAGGCCGTGCGGCGATTTTATCATCCTGTGAACCAGTTGCGGCCACCCTATTCGGTATATTTCTCTATCAAGAGGTACCTACACTGTTAGCCATAGTAGGAATACTGCTTGTGTTAGGAGCGATTACCCTATTAAACCTGCCAAAGAAACAGCCTGTTTTGGTTCATTCAGAAAAAAACAGCGTATAAAGCAGTTTCATGCTCTATACGCTGTTTTTTTAGATAATCTCGCTTGATTTTGCCAATGGCTTCGTACTCTTTTGCTGTTCTTTTATCAGCATACCACCGATAAGACCGATTAGAGTGAAAATGACAGGGATCAGTAATCCATAGTGGTAACCCACTTCAACGGGAGCCAGCTGGAACATATCAAGCACTTGCCCAAAGAAAAATGGTAATAATACCGCACTGATAAACCCTCCAGTGTTGGCAAATCCAGTCACCACACCTACTTCCTTCTGCGGAAAGGTGCTGCGGACAATGGCAAACGTTAACGGACCGCCCCCATGCCCGAAGCCAATCAAAAACAAAAGGAAGATAGCGAGCATGAATGGCGGCTTCTCAATCACAAATAAAGTGACCCAGCTGAGGAAAATCATGATTTGAATAGCGAGATAGGAACGTTTGACTGATCCTAGTCTACTGGTAAATTGACTAATTAGTAAGGATCCCGCAATGGCCCCAATTAACCCGTACATCATTAACTGACTGGCGGCAGAGCGGCTGACCTCCAGTACATTCATCCCATAAGGGACTCCCCATGAACCGATAAATCCAACATATGTACCGACTACACCAAAGTGACAGAAAAAGGTTGCCCATGCCTGTCTGCTTGACAGCACTCGTTTTAGTATTGTCGATGTTTTTTCATGCTTTTGTGGTTGTCGAACAAGCGCTGTTAAATCCTTTTTGCCGTTTTGCTTTGCTTTTTTTTCCAGGACAAAATAAAGCAGCCCGGAAATAAAGCATAAGACAATCCCGGTTGATAAAAATACAGGTCTCCAGCCAGCAAGGGTGATAAGCGATGAAAAAGGAACCGTGGCTAAAAGCGAGCCAAGACTTCCAGCCACACCCGCTAATCCAAGTAATCTCGTAAATTCCCCACCCTTAAACCATTGATTTAAGATTAACACCACATTCACCCATATCGTAGCATCTCCGACTCCAACTAATAATCTGGAAAAGAGTAAAATAGATTCATGGGTTGCCAGGCTATAGAGGATGGTCCCTATGCCATTTAATAATGTTCCGATAATCAAAAAGCGGTTGGGCCCAAAACGGTCAGACAAAAGACCAACAGGAATCTGCAGGCCGGAATAGGCTACAAATTGAATGCTGGTGATTAATCCCACAACAGCAGCAGAAATTTGAAAATCTTTCATAACCTGATCGGTAATCAAACCAGGCGCTGTTCTTTGACTCACAATTAAAAAATACGCAAGTAATACAGAACTAAAAACAATCCACCTGTACGAATTATTTTGTTTTTCCAATTTTTTATATCTCCTATATTAAGCTACAAACCTATTATACTTCTTAACAGGAATAGATTGGAAAACAAATTTTTCCAGTTCGATGATTCATTCGTTTCTAAGAGAGCTATCAAACCAAAAAAGGACACAGGATTCACCCCATGTCCACCCTTCTATTTCACAGTTACTTCCTTCGTCACTTGATAGGCTTCACCCTCTGTTGGTGTCAACCAGACCGATAATGAATAATTCCCCTCTTTCAAATCCAATTCCTGTAGATTGATTTCGTAGCTTAATGTTTCTCCCTGCTTGATCGTTTCCTCTCCTAGTACCGCCATGAACATCGTCACACTGGAAAAAAGATAGATTTGTTCTCCTTGATCATTCTTCACTGAGTAATCAAACCGCTGCGAGCTAGAAAAGTCAAGCGTGATATCCTTGTCTGTTCGATTGCTTACTTCATATTGAAAAACGAACGGATTTGTTTCCTGTAAGGAAGCATTCATCTCACTTTCCAAGCTCCCACTTCCACCCTTTCCACACCCGACAAGCCATAATCCTAGCAGTAAGAACATCCATACCTTCCTCACGACTACACCTCATTCTATACTGGTTTCATTTCCTATTACCTCTCAAAGCCTATCACTATTAGCTTATGTTAGTTCATCATGACTAGAATCTGAACTTTTCCTAATAAAAACCAAAACAATTACTAGCCTACCCCTTACCCGTCTCTCCATTCCCGTGGAAGGAGCTGGTAGTAAGGCTTTTGCAGAAACCGGTCATCGATGAGGACAATGGTGCCATGGTCATTTTCTGAACGGATTAAGCGGCCTCCAGCCTGGAGTACCTTGTTCATACCTGGGTAGACATAGGCGTAGTGATAACCATTTTTTCCTTGCTTGTTAAAAAAATCCTTTATTAGGTCTCTTTCAAAGCATAGCTGCGGTAAACCAACGCCTACGACTACCACACCATTTAAACGGTCGCCGATTAAATCGATTCCCTCTGAAAAAATGCCTCCGAGGACTGCAAATCCCAGCAAGGCTTCCTGTTGGTTCGGCTGGAACCTGAGCAAAAACGCTTCTCTCTCCTCCTCAGTCATCCCGATTGATTGCAGCAATGTAGCTGTCTCTGTATCCATTTGTTTAAACTGTTCATATACGTTCAGCAAATACTGATAGGATGGAAAAAACACTAAATAATTCCCCGGACGATTTTGAAGCAAAGACAATAGGTTTGCCACAATTTCTTCCTTTGTATGCTCTCGATCCCGATAACGGGTCGATAAGGGTTTAATAAAAACATCCATCTGCTCCCTTGAGAATGGCGACGGCAGCATAAGATGATAATCCTCCTCTTTCCCGCCTAGAATATCCTGATAATACGGGAGCGGTGAAAGCGTTGCGGAGAAAAACACCTTGCTGCGATATCCTTTCCCCATTTTCTGAAGCGAATTCGCAGGGTTGATACAAAAGAGCTTGAGATAAGCATCATACTTCACGATCTCACAGTAAATGACATAAAGATCATCCAGAAGCTCGACGATCTTAAGAAAGTTTTTCACTTCAAAATACGCATCTAAGAGTATCTGGGAGCTATTCTTTTTCAAAACATCTGCTGCCGCTTCGACAAATTCCATAAGCAGCTGCAGCAAATCACTGTCCAGTTCTTCTAATAGAGAGGTAGGTTCTGTCCTTTCTTTCCTTAATTGGATAAACCAGGCGTTCACGTCAGAAGCAGACTGATATACAGGCGTACCCTTGTATTCCTTTTTTAACTGAAGAAAGGTCCTTTTATTTAATGAAGCAGAAAACATCTCCCGTCCTCGGTCAACCAGGTTATGCGCCTCATCCACTAGGAGTGCCGTAGACTTCTTTTGATCCTCTATCAGCCGTTTTAGCGATACCCGTGGGTCGAATATATAATTGTAATCACAGATGATCGCATCTACCTCATAGGCCAGATCAATCGAGAACTCAAACGGGCAAACCTTATGCTTGTGCGCATAAACCTCCAGAACATCACGGGTTATTCCGTCTTCATTCGCTAAAATATCAAGAATCGCTTCATTAATTCGGTCATAGTAACCATTCGCATACTCACAATAATCCTTTTGGCAGATTGTTTCTTCTTTAAAACAAATCTTGTCCTTAGCCGTAATAGTAATGGAATGAAAATCAAGACCATCTGCCCGCATTCTTGTGAAGGCTTCCTCTGCGGTTGTCCGCGTGATTGTTTTGGCTGTGAGATAAAATAGTCGATTGAGATGCCCCTCTCCCATTGCCTTTACAGTTGGAAAAAGCGTAGAGATGGTCTTGCCGATTCCTGTAGGCGCCATCGCAAACAGACTTTTCTCCTCGACAATGGTTTTATAGGCAGCCCCTGCTAATTTCCGCTGACCTGTTCGATAATTATTAAATGGAAATGTCAGCTTTTGAATGCTTTCGTTTCGGCTTTGGCGATGATTCTGCATCTGTATCGCATAGGGTGCATACCCTTCCACCATTTCGGCTGCAAAGCTCTCTAATTCTGAAAAAGTAAAGCTCCGTTTAAGAACTTTTTTCGCTTCGGATTCCACCTGAACATAGGTTAATTGAACGTTTATCTCTGCCAGTTCATGGTCTCTTGCATACATATAAGCATACATTTTTGCCTGGGCCCAGTGAACAGGATAGCCTTCCTCTGTAAATGATTCTAACGGCTGAGAAAAGGACTTGATTTCGTCTATTATGACTTCATTATCATCAAACAAAAGACCGTCGCATCGGCCATCAATAACAAATGTAAGCTGTTCATATGGAATTTCTGTCCGCAAATAGACTTCCTTCTGATCTGTATCCTGATAAGTTTTTTGTATTTTTTGATGGATTCTTGTCCCTTCCACTAACGTAGATTGAGATAGAAAACGAGAATCAATGCTGCCTCCATTGAACACATACTCCACAAGTGTTCGAACAGCTATATGAACGTCAATTGACATGCTATCACCAGCTTACTGCATAATAAGAATATATGTTTGTTTTTTTAGTATATCATGGAATATGACAAGGGAATAGACACATTGTTGCCACCTCCCTTTCCTCTCCTATAGGGCGATGAAGAGCTAAGCATTTGCTAAGTATAGAAGCAATTACTATTATCACAATTTTCTTCCAACTGATAATTACTTTCATTGTTCATCCATCTATTGTACTATTTAGGAAGAGCTTCATTTAAGTAACTATGAACCATAGATTAAGGGGTTATTTGACCATGTCCATACGCTTAAAACTAATCGTGATGTCCCTGCTATTTCTTGCGGTACCAAGTCTATTAATTGGACTTATTGGCTATCATTCCTCCACAGATAGTTTAAATGACCTAGGTGCACAATCGCTTAAGACAAATGTACGATTAACCATCGAAATGATTGGCGCGTTGGATAAGCAGGTAAAAGCAGGCAGGATTTCAATCGAAGAGGCACAGGAACAAGTAAAGGTTTCCCTATTAGGTAATAAGGCTGCAAACGGAAAGCGTCCCATTAATACACGCCTGAACTTGGGAGAGCAAAGCTTTATTTTTATAATAGATTCCACTGGTGTTGAACTCGCACACCCTGATTACGAAGGGAAGAATGTCTGGGATGTAAAGACAACAGACGGTGTTTATTCTACAAGAGAGATTGTGAAGGCTGCTAACAATGGCGGAGGCTTTACCACCTATGAATGGCCTTTACCCAATAACCCTAATGAGATTGTTCCCAAAATTACTTATGCGGAAAAAGAGCCTCATTGGAATTGGATTGTCTGTGCTGGAGCCTATTTACCCGACTTTAACGCAGGAGCGGACCGTGTTCTTTATATTCTGTTAATAACCCTAGCGATCTCGCTATTTGCTGGTGTGATTGTCATTCTATGGTTTTCCAAAAGATTGACAAAGCCTATTGTACAAGTAGCCGATCAGGCAAAGCTCATTGCCCGCGGAGACTATACCGAAGATGTGATTGAAGCCACAAGCAAGGATGAAATAGGTGAACTGGTTTCAAATTTCAATATAATGAAAGAAAATCAAAAAAAAGCAGAGGATCAAATCCGCCAAAACGAAGCCTTTCTCCAGTCTGTAACCACTTATATGGGAGAAGGGATGATTGTTATGGATACAAATGGGCTGATGACCTATATGAATCCAGAGGCCGAGCAGCTGCTTGGCTGGACAGAGGAAGATTGTCGCAATCAAAACCTTCATGATTTAATTCATCGCCGGAAAGATGGGTCCACCTTTCCGAATGAAGAATGTCCTGTAACCAAACCCCTGCAAAATGGAGAGGTATATAGAATTTCAGAGGATTGGTTCTTGAGAAAAAACGGCCGTTTATTTCCTGTCTCGTATGTTGCAAGCCCCATCTTTGAAAATGGCAAAGTGGCAGGGTCGATTATTGTATTCCGTGATATTTCTAAACAGAAAGAGGACAAAGAAAGAATTGAACACATGGCATACCACGATGAATTAACCCAGCTGCCAAATCTTCGTTATGTAAAAGAAAAACTCGCACAGGTCATGCTCAAGCATCCATCCTTCGCTATCTTAATGATTGATATCAATCGATTCAAGCAAATTAATGAAGCGCTTGGACATGCCTTTGGTGATTTAATTCTCCAAAATGTTGCGAACAGGCTGAAAGAACACGTTCCAGGACATGTATTTGTTGGTCGGCTCACGGGTGATGAATTTGCCCTCCTATACCCTGCTTTAGATGAGAAGGATTTGGCTGCAGCCTGCAGTCAGATTCAAGCTAGAATAAACGAGCCGATGCAGGTCAAGCATCTCCTTCTCAACGTTTCCGTAACGATAGGCGGTGCACTGTATCCACAGCATGGGGATGACAACGACGAGCTTTTGAAGCACGCCAACATGGCGCTCACAGAAGCAGCTCAACAACAGGTTCCGTTTAAAATGTATAAGTCATGTATGGATGGTAAAGCACTTGACCGACTTGTTTTGGAGAACGATTTGTATTATGCCTTGCATAATCAAGAGCTTCGTCTCGTCTATCAGCCGCAGATAGATATTGTTTCTGGTAAGATACAAGGGTTGGAAGCATTGCTTCGCTGGGATCATCCAAGCTATGGTCCCATTTCACCTGACCAATTTATCCCGATGGCAGAAAATACCGGACTGATTATTCCCATCGGTGAATGGGTGCTTCGAACATCGTGTAGACAATTAAAGGAGTGGCATAATCTCGGGTACTCCTCCTTAAGCATCGCTGTGAACCTGTCCTCACGTCAATTTTATTCACAGGACCTGAACGATACGGTGAAGGGGATTCTGCTTGAAACGGAATTACCACCAGAGGCTTTAGAGCTTGAAATTACGGAAAGCATGATGATGAATATGGAGCACGCCTCCAAAACGATGCAGGAGCTAAAAAATTTAGGCTGTAAAATTGCCATTGATGATTTTGGGACAGGTTATTCTTCGTTGCATTACTTAAAGCATCTCCCCATCGACCGTCTGAAAATTGACCGATCCTTTATCCATGATCTCACAGAGAATGAACAGGATCATACGATAGTCTCAACCATTATTTCGATGGCCCAGCATTTACAGCTTGAGGTCATTGCCGAAGGGGTCGAAACACAGGTACAAAAGAATATTTTACAAATGAAACAGTGTACGCACATACAGGGATATCTCTACAGTCCTCCCTTAACACCAGAGGACTTCCTTCAACAATGGGATCAGCTGATTCAAAAGGTGAATACTCTTTAATTCGAACGAAAACGGTGTGAAACTTGAATTTCACACCGTTTTATTATGAATAATTCCTATTTCTCAGCTGATGTTTTTTTCTGTGGTTTCGTACAATTGTTATTTTATGCCTCTGCATGGAATTGAGTGTGTTCACAAAACGGAGTAATTTGTGTAATAATACGATCTTTAAAAAACGGCTTCAGCTCACATTTCTTTTGTTTAGCCAATGCAAGCTGATGATGATCAGCGAAGAAAATCAATGATTGATTATCATCAGGCTGTCCCTCTTTTGCCGTAGGGTCATGTAGATCGAAAAATAAATCCAATAGCTCTTTGTAGGATACCTTCCATGGATTAAACCATATTTCCACTATGTCTAAGTTTGTCCCGCTCGGGTGATTGATTGAAACCTTTTCAACCCCTCGTAAGGCTGTCTGAAATGCTTGTTGACTAAAGAACCCGCTTGCACCAAATACTGCTTTTTCCATTTTCGTTCGCTCCTTTTCGAGCGATAGCTTCTTAACATCCAAAAAACCTCTCTTTGCTTAAAAGAGAGGTTCGTATGTTTAACACACATTCCTCTCATCTTTCAAAGGCTGCTGCCTTTGCAGGAATTAGCACCGTTCAAGGCAAGAATTCGCCTTAATGGTTGCCGGGTTTCATAGGGCCTGTCCCTCCACCGCTCTGGATAAGAAGTTATCGCTATTTTATTTTTTTGAATTATTATATTGTTAATGATGTTAACATGTCCTTAGCTCATTTTCAAGTAAAAAATTAACAGAATCATGCATATATCCGAATCTCTTTTCACTCTTTCATCCATCCATTTTTAGCGATTCATTTTACTAAGCGTTACAAAGATAGATACATTTTCATTTCCTGTATTAGCAAAGCCTAATCTCTGGGTTCCATCACAATGTATCACCTCATTTTGACTTACGATAAGCTCATGTCCATCGATACTAAATGTTCCGCTGCCTTGAAGGACATGTAAGTATAATTCAGCACCGATGTGATAATGAGAAGGCATCTCTTGACCCGGCAGTAAATTTAACAGAAATACCTGGCTATGGTTACTTTTAAATATTATATTTTTTGAAAAATGACCTTCATTAAATAGTTGATAAGAAGGAATCGATTGTTTCTCCATATAGTTCACCCCTGTAATATTCTATAAGGATTGATTAAGTTAATCGCTCCTATTCAAGACAGCTGTTGCCATGGCATCAATAAATAACGGATTTTTTTATAGGGAGTACCATAGGCCATTTCAAGTAACGGAGATTAGATGGATAATAGATTGCTAACTAATTAGGGCACTTAACTAATTGCTGCTTTATTTCTTTCAGTTGCTGAAGATGCTGTTCTTCGTGTAACCAAATCACATCTAGCATATTCTTTAAACTAATCTCTCCAAAGCCTGGATGCTCAACTGACTTTTCTGTTAAAGATCTTTTATGTGTTTCATTAAAAATAGCTTGTGTATATTGAAACCTCGATGCTTCTAATAACTGAGTGATTTCCTTTTTACTGAAGAATGCCTCAGGCGGCACTTCGGCAGCTTTAGCTATTACATTACAAGCTTCAATGAAAGATACGTCCCTCTCCTCTACCTTTTTACTAATTGTTTTCAGAGACTGTAAGACAAATTGGGCTATTTCCTTCTCCGTTGAATACAAATGATAGAGTATTTGAGCAATCCACCACCATTCCGAACTTAATGTAACATTCAGCTGCTCATCCATTAAATCACTAATCAGTGCTATCAGTTTCAAGCGTGTTTCTCTAAAATTTTTTATTAGCCTTTTTATCACTTCATATTTGAACGAATCCTACTACTATCATTCTTCTTCATCTGCTGCTAAGTCCTGCACCGGTAGAAGTTCATTCTCCCCGTGTGTAGGCTTCCTTAGATTAAACAGTGCTTTAATACAGAAGATGACAAGCCCAATGACACCAATTAAGAAAATGGTATCCGGGACTGATCTGACTAAAAGCAAATTCTGAACGGCTTCTATGCCAAAATACGTTTCTGGGTCACGGGATGCCCAATAGCCTTGATCGTAAGCCAGCTTCAGTTGTATGAACCCAATCGGTAATAAAGTAATAAAGACCATTCCTGCTAATCCAATATTCAACATCCAGCAGATGAATTTGAGGAATTTGTCGCTCCACGCCTTTGGCTTAACGATATTTCTTAAGGAGTAAAGAAGCAGCGCAATCGCAAACATTCCATATACCCCCATCATCGCCCCGTGGGCATGTGCCGGTGTTAATTGCTGACCATGTTCAAAATAGTTCACAACTGGCAGATTGATTAAGAATCCTAGTACACCAGCACCGACTAAATTCCAAAGTGCGGTTGATATTAAGAACCAGAAGGTCGATTTATAAGGGAAATCAATCCCTCCATCTCGAAGCATTTTATATTGTGAATACGCTTCTAAAATCAATAAAGTTAACGGGATAATTTCTAGAGCAGAGAAGACCGAGCCAATGGCAATCCAGACTTCTGATGAGCCGTTATAATAATAGTGATGACCAATTCCAAGAACTCCGCTTCCTAGTAAAATCGTAATTTGGAAGTATAGTTGTCGAATCGTTGATTTTTTCGTTACCAGTTTCATGCGAACTAATAGGAAACCAATCACGACAACGGCAAAGACTTCAAATATACCTTCTACCCATAAATGAACAATCCACCAACGCCAGTAATCGGCCATTGTGTAGCTTGTATCCGGCTGAATTAGGAAAGCAAAAACATAGAATAACGGTACACCAATGGATGCATAGAATAAGAGATGGACAAGACCACCTCGATCCGTTTCCCGCTTTAAGGCACTCCTAATCCCCCTAAAGACGATAAACAACCAAATCATCATTCCGGCGGCTAATAGATATTGCCAGAATCGGCCTAACTCCAAATATTCCCATCCTTGATGACCAAACATGAACCAAGCATTGCCAAGATAGCCATTAACCCCTAACCATTCACCAGCTAAGCTGCCAAAGACTAATACGACAAGGGCCCAAAATAGAATATTAACTAACTTACCCTGATGCTTCGGCTCATACCCGCCAACAAGTGGGGCTACATAAATTCCTAATCCTAACCAGGCGGTAGCAATCCAGAAAATAGCTAATTGTAGATGTGCCCCTTTTGAAAAACTAAACGGTAATAGCTCGACAATCCACTTGATGCCGAAGAAAGAATCAGGCTCTGTGTAATAGTGAGCCAATAAAGCACCAAACATAACCTGAATGAAGAAAAGAATAGACACAACAACAAAATACTTACCTGCTTTAACCTGTGAAGAGGTAACTGGAATTTTCTCCAGATGAATTCTTGGAAAATTGCCTGGTGAAAAAGCTTCTTTCATTTCTAACTGATACCTAAAGAATAGGAAAAGAATAAGGGCTAGAATAAGAGATAAAATCGTAATACTTCCACCGCTCCATAAAATAGCTGAATAGCTCATGACATTTCCGGCATCCTCGTAATAAGGCCAGTTATTCGTATACGAAATCGTATCGTTCAGGCGGTTGGTACTTGAGAGCCACGCTGTCCAAAAGAAGAAGTCAGCAATTTGCGTGATTTGATCTCCTTCATGTACCCAGGAGCGTCCCTCTTTCGGCATATGTTCTTCTTTAATTAGGTTTTCCTGTAATCCCCAGCCATCACCTTCAGTAAATACTTTTTGATAAAATTCCCGAACCTGTTCAAGACCATAGACCTGTGCTTCCGTTAAAATAAGGGTATCCGTCTCTTCAAGATAACGATTTTCCCTCATCTCCGCCTTCACTTTTTCCCGAATCTGTTCTTGTTCTTTTATCGTCAGTTCGTCAAAAATGACCCCTTCCACGTCAGCTGCATAAAAATCCTGCATTCCCTCGGTATAGATTTTCAACGCTTCCGCTGTATAGTCTGGACCCATGTACGATCCATTTCCCAGTACACTTCCATAGTCCATTAGTCCGTACTTTTGAAATACGGCTTGTCCTCCCATTATGCTCTCTTTTGTCATCAATACTTCACCATCAGTGGTTGTGACAAGAGGTCTTGGTGCTTGGTCTTTAAATATCCAATATCCTCCAACTAATAAAACCGTAAATACCAGTAATAAAGTACCAACCAATACTGATTTTAAAAAACTATTGGCTGCTTTCTTTGGTCTATTATTCATGCTATGAGCAGATGAGGGTAAACTCATTTTCAACAATCCTCTCTCATCGTAAATTCATTTTCAAAATTCGGAGCTTAAATTCTAGCCTTTTATGTCGACGATTATGACCTACGAATCATTTCCATTACGACAAATCCTTTTTGGGAACAAGATACATGTAATGGTATAATCCCTTCTTTTCTCCAGGCTTCATGTAATAATGATTTCTGTTGTTTTTGAATTAAAGCGATTCCACAATCTCCGCCGCCCGCACCTGAAGGTTTAGCACTCCCAAATTTCTCACCAATCTCACATAATCTCGTTAATTTAGGGGTTTCAATCAGCACATTTGTAAACGCTCCTAGCCGTCTTAAAGCTTGCCGGTTTTGTGAAATACCAACCATCGCTCGATCAAAGTTACACGTTTCAATGCCTTTTACGAATTGGGTAACCGCTCTAGAGCTTTCCTGCAAAAAAGAATGATATTGATGCGGCTCGGTTAGGCGGAATCTCTGAATTTTCTGCACCATAGGACCTGTTCTTGCCGTTACTTTTGTCCACCCGGTACCTATTTCAACCTCAGCCGGAAGTGTTATATGACGAATGGAAAGTTGTGGCCATGATGTTTCTAATAGTTCATTAAGCTTTGTTCCTTCCTTCCATTTGCCCAAAAGCCAATTCGGACGAAACGCCGTGTAATTTATCAAGCCACCATAAGTGGCAGCAGCAATATCAGCTCCAGAACCATTCCCTTGTGCTAGAAGATGAGAAAGTGCTGCTAGTTTAAATAGCTGTTCACAAGGTAACTGAATACGATGGAATGCCAGTAGCGATGCTACAACAGCCACCGTGATAGCAGCGCTTGACCCTAGACCATATTTCCGTCCATCGATATCCACCAATTCACTCGTTATCGTTAACCGGCAGTTTCTAATTTCTATTGACTGTTCCCGAAAATATTGATTCATTGTTTTCAAGGCTTGCTGAATCACTTTTAGTCGGGAATCGCCTCTATTAAAAATCGGTGTAACTCCATCGTTTATCCAGGTCACCTCTCTTAGCCCTAATTGAGGTAAAGAGAGAATATTTTCTTTACTCTCCTTTAATTCAACCGTTATATACCGGTCAACTGCCATCACAACAGCATGCTGCCTTGGCTCAAGAATGGCATATTCACCGGCAATCATGAGCTTTCCAGGCACTCGAAGCTTCCATTCTGAGTTAGTCATGTTTCATTCACCTACTTAAATAACAAATATCTTTTCTATCACTCTCTAAATCATATGGGATTTTTTTGTTCTTACTTGTTGGTAAAAAGGAAATTCCTGAACCTGGATGGCAAGTATAAACATGTTGAACAGTAGAAAGCATTAATAATTTTTCACGAACCCTCTGTTCATCCTTTGGCAAACAAAGAACCTTAACATTGGGTCCAGCATCAATAGTAAAATAGGCTGCCATTCCTTGTGCTCTTAAGCTTTGAATGAGGGTCATCACTTCCATCGTTCCCTTTTGCCAATAAGTAAACGGAGGTTTCGCCCCTAATGTCGTGGCATGCATTTTTAATGCATTGGCTTCCACTACCTCGCCTAGCCTTTCAAAATCCCGCTCGTTTATGGCCGCTCTTGCTATCTCCATATCTCTTTCTACCGTTTCCAGCCACCCAGAATAAAAGGCAGACGTTTCAACCGTTCGCCTCATTCCCTCTCTGCTTGATACTTTCTTTTCACGCGATGCGACAATCACAGAAAGAATACTCAATTTCCAATCCTGCTCTCGTAGGATGGGCTTGGCATATGAATCGTCTCCGTCTGTTCTCGTACCCTTCTGCCATTCAACAAAACCACCAAAAATAGATCGACTGGCAGAGCCCGACCCTTGACGGGCTAGCTTGGATAATTCCTTCTCCTCTAAATCCAGGCCTATCGCTTTTGCAGAAGCGGCCGCTAATGCCGCAAATCCTGAGGCAGAGGAGGCTAAACCAGCTGCAGTTGGAACCTTATTCGTTGAGTGCACAAGGGCAAACCATTCTTTCCCTGCCATTTTCCTCACTATATCTAGAAACCGGGTTACTTTAAGGGTTTCTGCTTCATTCGCAAGCTGTTGATTGAATACAAAGAGGTCAGCCGAAATCGATTCACAAAATTGAACCGTTGTTGTGGTATAAAACTGATCCAATGTGATGGAAATGCTACTATTCATTGGTAAAAACAGGTCCTCATCCCGTTTTCCCCAATATTTTATCAGGGCAATATTTGTATTGGCTCTTGCTGTTGCTTGCATCGATATCCTCCCCATCCTTTTGCAAACTTTAAGTCCTCATGTCTAAGTATCATTTTCAATCGTAAAATACCAGGTTTTATAAGCACCTGCACTCAAGAGTCTTTTCGCTAACTGCTCCGCATGATGAAGAGAATTGGCGAGAGCCATGATACATCCTCCACAGCCGCCGCCTGTCAATTTTGCCCCCAGTGCCCCTTCATTTTTTGCCGTTTCAACCAGCTGGTTGAGACCCTTATCGCTGACACCCATTGTCCTTAATTCATCATGGTTGGCATCTAACAAGCTGCCTAGCATATGAAGATCACCTTTTGCTAGGGCAACTTTCGCCAGCTTAGCAATCTGTTCCACCTGTTCGATGGCTCCTTTGACTTTTGCAGGCTCTAATCGATAATTTTCTTTTACCTTTTTTACGGCTGAAAGGGTATCTCCTATTTTTCCGCTGTCAGCCACAACCAGATGCAGCGCTTTCCCAACAGTTAATGGATCCACCTTTCTATCCCTTTGAAACCAAATAGGCATATGACTGGAGGTAGCCGCCATATCAATTCCACTTGGATTTCCATGTGCATACTCCTCTGCTTTGTGAACAAGCTCCATCAATTTATGCTGCGTTAAGGGCCTTCCATAAAAGGAAAATAGACTTCGGACGATTGCAACTGCGATAGCTGCACTTGAGCCTAAACCGCGTCCCATTGGAATTTCAGATTGAAGACGAATCAGTAGGCCGCTCAAGGGTTTTCCCAGGTATATTAATGTATGATTGATACAGAGAGCGATTCCTTTTAAAGGCTGCGGTACTTGATTCAAGAGGCCAACATAGTGAGTGCATGCCAACATCGCCTCACCCTCTCTGCTTTCAACGGTAGAGGTTACTTCCAGCGGAAAGGGAATCGCAATGGCGGGCTTGCCGTATACAACTGCATGTTCACCTACTAGAATTAATTTACTATGTGCATGTCCAATGCCAACCTTAGGCGGTGTCGCGATGACCATCATAAGCCCTCCTTTTTATTATGTTTTGTTACAAAAGCCCAGCTAACTGGGAGACAATCCATGGAGCTGAGTATAAAACCATAAACTGAACCCCATAGTTAATTCCCCATCTATGGAGCACTCCTGCAACAATGGAGATTAACAGTACACCACCGACATTGATCCATCCGGCATCCATGAAAGCCAGCAATAATACTAAGCTAAAGAACAGTCCCAATATCGCCTCATGCGGGATTCTTTTAAAGACAAAGGCACAGATCTGCTGTGAATATTTAATCGTCATAAAATACGTAAAGATGAGAGCCATCACCGCACCAATCACCGCTGCCCAAACAAAGTCAGTCATCGATAAAACATGATGCAGATTATGCTCTAAGTTAAAGACTGGAGGCGCATTAAATAATGGATTCGCCGGCCCCATGGCAACCGATGATAGGGGGATGCCTAATGCAATTAAAGGCACCAGCGTACCGGAAAGATAGGTGGCATTCGCCAGTGCTTCCATACTAGCAATTGAAAGGGATGCCTTTTCCACAGGATCCTTCGTTCGACTGGACACCATTTCACCGACAAAGATAGTAGTCCCGACAGCACTCATAATAAACGTAAAGGTTCCAATTAAGGATGAAAGAGAACTTACGGCTAATTCTTTTTTGGTCAAAATTTTGAACGGGTTAGGAAACCCTTTTTCTCCATTTGTCCTTTTATACTGAATCGTCTTTTTATCAAACCGCTGCAGACGATTCCGATTCTCTTTATTGAGTAATTCAAATAAAATTAAAATTACGGGTCCAATCGTAATTCCTAAGAAAAAGGAAGTAAATACATTGGTTCCTTCTGGTACGGCTCCAACCTCCCAGTACAAGGATCGCATTCCTTGAATCAATAAAGCGAAAGGGATAATGGCGGCAAGTGCAAGCCACCTATTTTTACTCATAAGTGCTAAAAATACCGCGCCAAAAACAAATAAAAGCTCCCCATAATCCTTTATGATCTCAGCAACCGGAATCAATGCTTGCGCCAGCAATAAGCTGACAGGCAACGCAATAATCGTTCCAATCACAGAGCCGGAGGCCATTTTACGGATACTAACATCCGACAATCCATGTTTTTTCAAGACTAATGCATGCTCCACCATGGGGGTAGCCATAACTCCTCCAGGAATCCCGGCTGTCGCAACAGGAATCGAATCGGTTAACTTATGGGCGACAATCGCAGAAATGAAAAAGGCCAGTACGACAACAGGATGCAGCCCTGATACCACGAGAACTAATGTAACCGGTGCAATAACTGCTGTCTCATCTGTTCCTGGTGCAATTCCAATTATGGTATAAACCACCGCTCCAATCGCAGCAGCTGCCACCATTTGAAAAATTAAAGCAGTATCCACACTTATTCCTCACTCTCAACTTCTTGTAAAATTCGTTTAGGTTTAATGATGAAACTTGTTAATATGAACCCAATGAGGGCTCCCACTAAACCGAAGAATAATGGCTTAGGGGGATCATTTGGCGCAAGGAAATAGGCCCCCATCGTTGTGAGACTCATGATGAGCAGGGCTCTCACCAAATCCTTAATAGAAACAAGATCCTCCCAAACCTCAATGTTTTCTTTTGATTTTTTATCACCTGAGTGAATGTTTTTCGTATCCATATGAATGTTCTATTTCAACTCCTTATTTATCTTTTTATATAATGGAATGGACTATTGATTTCTCTCTCATTATATGAGAATGATTATCATTATTAATTGATTGAAATCAATTTTTATCATTTTTACTATAAATATAGGAATATTTTTTTCATCACCCTTCTTAGCACGAAAAAAAGCTCAACCAATGGCTGAGCTTTTTTTTGACTATTCACTTAATCACGCCTAGTCTTCAATAAAGTGTTTTAATCGATAGCTGTGTTCTCCCTCTATTTTGATAAGATCTTGTTTAGTCATATTTTCGAGAAACCGATCGATTATTTTTGCTCCATATTCCATATATAGATCTGGCAGAGACATATTGGTCGTCACTATTAAACTCTTTGATAATCTAGAATTTAAAATAGCAAACATGAATTCCTTGGTCCAAGGCGTGATTCCTTCAGCACCTACATCATCAAGTATGACTAAATCAGCCTCAGCGATAGACCTCATTAGGTCCCGTTCAGAATAAGTACTCTCCTTTGACCAAGAGGATTTTATCATTTGTTTTAAAGCTGGCAATTCTAAGAACATACAGGTTTTACGAAATCTAGCTTCAACGATTTTCCCAATCCCAACGGCTATGTGAGATTTGCCAAGCCCGGGTTCCCCATAATAGATCAATCGTGCCTGTTTATTTTGAGATAGCTTTTCTATAAATTCGATCGCCTTTTGCATAGCTGAAAATTGGGAATCATGATGAGGGACATAGTTTTCTAAGGTAGCCTGCCTTAAAGATTGATTAATGGTTGAAAGCTTGCTAAAATGCTTTATCTTTATTTTAGATTCTGCGGCTAAAGCTTCCTGTGATAGATAACAATCACACTCTTGTGTAATTGTCCGCCATTGACCTTTTTTCGAACCGCCAATGATTTGCATTCGGTAGGTTTTAAGTTCTTTACCGCAATTCACACAGCCTTCAACCTTGATTAATTCTCGTTCTAGGTTCATTCCCTTCTGCGCTAATAGATTCGATACTTTTTTCATTCTAACACCTGACTTTGCTGTGGATCTATATACTAAAGCGATAGATAACTGGACAGATTACTCATCTTCCTTTGATGAAAAGAGCTTAATATAGCCCTTTCTTCATCTATATCCAGTATGACAAATTCTAACTTTATATCCTTTAACGCTCTAAAGGATTCTATCTCACTATTTGAAATAAATCCTTTCGCTATATACAATTCTAATTTTTCCATATTGGGTTTACCAAATTCCATTAACAGCTGAATAGCGTGAGGTTCTGTAATTCTTTTCACATCATATGTGAAAGGCTTTTGCAATCGAGATAGTGATCCGTATTTATGCTTTACCTTCTGTTCAGGTAGAAGTTTATTGTAGCTTTCTATTTGTGTTATGACTCGTTTATACTCCAAACGTACCTTTCTTAAAGACTCATGGTTTTCCCTTTTCAGCTTCGCAGCTTCCTCCAGGCTTACATCCAATTCACTACATTTCTCCACCTTCAGCAATTCTCTTCCCGCCTTATTGAATGATGGTTTAATATAGAATTCGGGTTGTAGCCGATAAGGCGCAAATACTTTAAGTAGCCCCTGATCCTTCTTTAGGTTACGACTAGTAAGTCTGGTTATCTCCTGCAGAAGCCCGCGATCATACAAAAATTCGTTCAAGCCTGTATAGTCGTATTGATAGACCTTCCGCGTCGTAAATTTCGCGACAAGATTATACCCGATCTCATGTCGTTTCGCTTCATGATGTCGTAAAAGATCATGGATATTCTTTTGGATTATTTCCTTTTCGAAAGTGAGTTCCTTCATAAGTTTATAGGAACCATTTTCAATAAAACTCTCCATAAGCTTTCCTACAACATCATGGTAAGTTGCCTCCGCCCGAATATCGTTTTCATCAACTCTTTGTCCATCCATTAAACTTGTTTTCTCTCTTTCTGCTGTTCTAACCTAAAATGTTGATTCCTACGCTGTTCATACCCTTTGCGGTGTCAGATGTACTATTTTTTGAGCAAAATTTACACAGTCCGCTTTGATTTTCTCCTCATCATCTGACCATGTATCGACTTTTAAGCCTTTTGTGATGATTTCGCAGCCTTTCCGTGATAAAGTCTCATCTAAAATATCAACCGCCCGAGCAAACTGGTCATAAGAGGAGCTTCCGGGACCAAATGCTGCAGCATATTTACCGGTTAAATCGATATTTTCTAGCTGATCATGAAAGTCCAAGATTTCATCTGCCAGCTCTCCATCCCCCCATGTATAACACCCAAGCAGAATTCTTTCATAGGATGTTAGCTCCCAAGCATCCGCTTCAAATACATCCTTCATCGTGACTTGATCGCCCGCTTTCGTTAATTCATCTGTAATCACTTGAGCCATTCTTTCGGTCGTTCCCGTCATACTTGTGTAAACTACTATCGTCTTCATCCTATCTTCTCCTATCCCAATTTTCATTTATGATTTCTCTTCCATACTCGCATTTAAGTGGTGCTTAATATACTAAAATCTCAGACAAGATTTTGTTGTTTCCTTCTATTTTTTTGAAAGCTTCCCTTGCTTCAGCCTCCGTGTCAAATTCATACATCTTCACTTCTTGATTGATAAAGACTGTTATATTCCACATGGGGAAATCCCTCCTGTTCAGTCGTGTTACATAGAAATCACTTATATGTTTTGTAATCCATTCACATTGTTTATATTACAAACACATCATAGACTACTATCCTTTTAAATGAATTGATTTGAATCAATTCTTCATCTATTAATTGATAATCATTATCAAAACATTTTTGAAATTCCCGACTAAATAATGAGTATCTTCCCTTTAGCGTCTAGGGGGTTCATGTTACACTTGTTACAGATATTTGTGTAATCGTTCACGAAATGGAGGTTTTTATATGGGGGAAGTTATTTTAGCCATAAAAGATTTAAGAAAAAACTATGGTTCAAAAACGGTTTTAGATGGGGTTACTTTTCAAGTAACAAGAGGAGAAATTATTGGTTATATTGGTCCAAATGGAGCTGGTAAAAGTACGACAGTCAAAATGATGCTTGGGATTGAAGGAGATTATTCAGGGAGTATTAACATTTTCGGCCGTGATATTTCCGACGGGGATATCGAGTACAAACGAAAAATTGGCTATGTACCTGAAATAGCCGAGGTATACGATAATTTAACCGGCCATGAATATTTAACCTTTATTGGTGAATTATACGGCCTTGATTTTGAGCTTGCTGATTATAAGGCAAAGACTTTAATGGAATTATTCGGAATCGGCGAGGTCTATCATTCTCGTATTGCCTCCTATTCCAAGGGTATGCGGCAAAAGCTATTAATCATCTCCAGTCTATTACATAATCCTGAGCTGTTATTTTTTGATGAACCGATTAACGGATTAGATGCGAACAGCGTGATGGTTTTCAAGGAAATCATGGCCCAGCTTGCTGCCCAAGGAAAGACCATCTTCTATTCCTCCCATATCATGGATGTCGTGGAGAAGATTAGCAGCCGGATTATTCTTCTCCATGCCGGAAAAATTGCTGCCGATGGTACCTTTGAACAATTAAAGCAGCAAAATACTGAAGGCTCACTCGAGCAAATCTTTAACCAGCTTACCGGCTTCCATCAGCACCAAGAGCTGAGTGAACGATTTGTTTCGGTTGTAGAGGAGATGTAATCATGCAGGATTTTCGTACTTTGAAGCTATTGGATCGGTTTGAGAAGGGGTTTATCCGTTTTGGCGTAGATTATCCTGTCATGAGAAGAATTCTCCAGTTAAAGCTAACCATGGATGGAAGACGGGTTCCGACAATTTTTTCACAGAATGCTAATAAGAAAGGAAAGGAAACTTCGAATCAATATATTAAATCACTGTGGATTTATGTGCTGTTTGGCTTGTTTATGATTCCTTTTATGCTGATTGGAGATAATTATCTGTTTCAAATGAGCTTTACCTATGGAATTTTTACTTTTTTTGTCATGACATCGATGATATCAGACTTTTCTTCGGTCTTACTAGATGTCCGTGATCGGAACATACTATATCCAAAGCCGGTTGACAGAAGAACGATTGCCACCGCCAAAATCGTCCATGTCGCTATTTATCTATCCTTTCTATCTCTTGCTCTGGTAGGCATTCCTTTGCTGGTAGGTCTGATTAAAAATGGATTTTTATTTTTCCTTATAGCCTTTATCCATTTCGTCCTAATAGACCTGCTCATTATCGTATTAACAGCGCTCATCTATTTGTTCATTCTTCGATTCTTTGATGGAGAAAGGTTAAAGGACCTTATTAACTATGTTCAAATCGGACTCTCGCTTATGATTATGATTGGCTATCAACTGCTTGTTCGCTCCTTCGAATTTATTGACTTAACGGTCACGCTTGATCCGAAGTGGTGGCATGTCTTCATTTTCCCAATGTGGTATGGTGCCAATATAGAGATGCTAATGATGAGTGATTTTCAAACTATATATGTTGGATTTTCAGTACTTAGTATTATAGTGCCGCTGCTTTCAATATTAATTTATCTGAAGTTAAGCCCAATATTTGAGCAAAGCCTGCAAAAACTTACCTATCACGGGAAAACTAAGGAAAAGAAACGCAGTAAGCTCAGACTAGCCATTCTTCATGTCATCTGCCGTTCACATGAGGAAAAAGCGTTTTTCCGGTTTGCTAGCTCCATGATGAAGAATGAACGTGATTTCAAATTAAAGGTCTACCCTTCTTTAGGTTTCTCTATTGTGATACCTTTTATCTTTATTATGAGCGGCTTTGAAACAGACCTTAGCCATCTATCGACAAGTAAATCGTATTTAACCATCTATTTCAGCTTAATTATCATACCGTCTATTATGATTCTCCTTAAGTTTTCAGGCAAATATAAAGGAGCCTGGGTGTACAGAGTGGCCCCGATTGAAAGGTTAAAGCCCATGTTTACCGGGACGATAAAGGCGTTTATCTTTAATCTTTATTTACCGATTTACCTGCTGCTAAGTATGATTTTTATTGTCCTATTTGGAATCAGAGTACTTCCGGACCTTTTTGTCGTCTTTATCAATGCCTGTAGCTACGCTGTCATTTGTTTTATGATTCTAAAAAAATCGCTTCCCTTTTCAGAGTCCTTTGATCAATATAATCAAAACAATAACGGCGCGATTGTATTCGGACTCATGCTCTTTGTCGGCGCGTTTGCCCTACTCCACTTTCTAAGCACGCTAATTCCTTTCGGGGTCTATCTTTATGGGGTTATCGCTATCGTTTGCCTAGGAATTCTTTGGAAGCTTGCATTTAATGTTACATGGGAACAAATTCAAGATTAAGACTCTTCGGGCGAAAGAAACCTTCCATTATCTAGAAGGCTTCCTTCGCCCGAATTATTATTCTATAAAAAATATTTTAAATACCATTAAAATTTTCTTGCAAAAACAATTGTTTTTTAATATATTATTTATAGAAATAGAGTTAATGATAGATAGACCAATATTAATAGACTATCCTTTTAATCTAACAAATTATTTCAACTAGTACAGATATGAACAGACATCCAGGTATATGATTTTGTTGAATTATTTTTTTAGATTAAATGAAAGCGTTAACACTTACTATTTTATTATCATCATCAAGGGGGAGACACGAATGGATATACTTGCCGTGTTAGACAAAGTGAATGGTGTCTTATGGGGTACACCAAGTTTAATACTTCTATTCGGTACTGGGGTTCTTTTAACGATTATGCTTAAGGGGCTTCAATTTAGAAGATTAGGGTATGCTTTTAAATTAGGTTTTTCCAAGGAATCTGAAGAAGACAAGAATGCAGAAGGTGACGTGAGTAACTTCAAAGCATTGATGACAGCCTTGGCTGGAACAATTGGTAATGGTAATATCGCTGGGGTAGCAACAGCCATTACGGTCGGTGGACCTGGTGCGATTTTCTGGATGTGGGTTGTCGGTTTATTTGGTATGGCAACTAAATATGCAGAAGCATTGCTTGCCATGAAATACCGTGTCAAAAATAAAAATGGGGAGTATTCAAGTGGACCGATGTACTATGTCGAAAGAGGTCTTGGTCGAAAATTCAAATGGTTAGCGGTTGCCTTCGCCTTTTTCGGTGCATTTGCAGCACTAGGAATTGGGAACAGTGTTCAATCCAATACCATTGCAGCCGTTATGAAATCTTCCTTTGGGGTTGACTATTTAATAACTGGTATTATTCTAGCAGGTTTAGCTGCTTTGATTATCATCGGCGGCATTCAAAGAATTAGTGATGTAGCAAGCTTTATAGTCCCTATTATGGCTGTACTATACATTGGTGGCTGCTTAATCATTATCGGTTTGAACATTGATCAAATTATTCCAGCTTTTAAATTAATTTTCTACTATGCGTTTAACCCGCTTGCCGCAACCGGTGGATTTGTCGGTATTTTAGTTTCTGAAGCCATACGTAACGGGGTTTCCCGCGGAATTTTCTCAAATGAAGCTGGTTTAGGTACTGCAGCCCTTATCGCTGGAAACGCCAAAGCTGACCACCCGGTTAAACAAGCATTAGTGGCCATGACTGGTACTTTTATCGTAACCATTGTTGTCTGCACAATGACTGGACTTGTCCTTATCTTCTCTGGCTTCTGGGATCCAACAGGCGGCGCCATTTCTGGAGTGCCACACCCACTTGGACTGGATGGTGGTGAATTGACATCGGCTGCGTTTGCAGCAAACCTTGGGGTTGTTGGTGAATATATTGTGGCTATTTCGGTCATCTTCTTCGGCTTCTCCACTATCGTTGGTTGGTATGTATATGGAGAAAAATGCTTTGAGTATTTAGCTGGAACAAGAGGAATTTTAGGCTACCGCCTCATATATATTCTTGCAACAGGAATCGGTGCCATTACAAGCTTAACAACGGTATGGGCCTTTGCCGATATGGCCAACGCCTTGATGATGATTCCAAACCTCGTTGCCTTAGTATTACTAAGCAAGGTGGTCGTTAATGAAACAAATGACTTCTTCGAGAATCATTACAAGCTAGCTAAAAAGGAGAACATGAGAAAAGTCGGTTAATATTATTAGAACCGTTGCACTTATAAGTACAACGGTTCTTTTCTTTATAGAAGGAGGTTTCTGCTTCTATTCTATCCATTCTGTATGAAAAGCCATTGACTATCAGCTTTACTGTAAGGAAATTTTCGATTCGAGGATATTCATAAATTCCTCACCGGTTATGGTTTCTTTTTCAACTAGATACTTCGTTAATTCATGTAATATTTCTTTGTTTTCCTCTAATATTTGTATCGCTTTCTGATGACAGGTTCTAATGATTTCGAGGACGACACGATCGATTTTAGCTGCTGTTTCCGCTGATACTAGCAGCGTCGTATCTCCGCCTAAATACTGGTTATTAACGGTTTCAAGGGCCATCATATCAAATTCCTCTGACATACCAAACCTTGTTACCATGGACCGTGCAATTTTGGTCGCCTGTTCAATATCATTGGAGGCACCAGAGGTAATTCGCTGGAAAATCACCTCTTCGGCAGCACGTCCGCCCATAAAGGTTGTAATTTTATCCAATGCCTGCTCCTTTGACATGAGAATTTGCTCGGACTCATCCACTTGCATCGTATAACCTAAAGCACCGGAGGTTCTTGGAATTATCGTTATTTTATGAACAGGTGCGGAATGACTTTGCTTAGCTGCAACTAAGGCATGTCCAATCTCATGATAGGCAATCGTTAATTTATCATTCATGGAAATAACCGCATTTTTTCTTTGATAGCCGGCAATCACAACCTCAACTGATTCCTCAAGATCGCTTTGAGACACTTTATTCCGCCCCATTCTCACCGCTCTTAGCGCTCCTTCATTAATAATATTCGCTAAATCTGCACCGGAAGCCCCTGATGTTGCTCTTGCAATCACATTTAAATCAATTCCATCCTCAAGCTTTACTTCCTTTGCATGGACCTTTAATATCGCCTCGCGACCTTTTAGGTCAGGTAATTCAACCGGAACCCGGCGGTCAAAGCGGCCTGGTCGAAGCAGCGCTTTATCAAGCGTTTCAGGTCTGTTACTCGCTGCTAAAATCACGACGCCTTTATCCGCATCAAAGCCATCCATTTCCGTTAATAGCTGGTTTAATGTTTGCTCTCGTTCATCATTCCCACCCATTGGCCCGGAATTTCGGCTCTTCCCAATTGCATCAATTTCATCAATAAAAACAATACAGGGTGCCTTTTCCTGGGCTTGCTTAAATAAATCTCTTACCCTCGAAGCCCCCATCCCAACAAACATCTCGACAAATTCAGAGCCGGAAATGGAGAAGAAGGGAACCTTCGATTCGCCCGCAACCGCTTTGGCAAGCAGGGTTTTACCTGTCCCTGGAGGTCCAACTAAAAGGGCACCCTTAGGAATATTAGCCCCGATGTCCTTATATTTATTAGGATTGTGTAAGTAATCAACAATTTCCTGTAGAGCCTCCTTTGCTTCATCCTGCCCTGCTACATCATCAAAGGTAATCCCTGTCTGGGCCTCGACAAAGACCTTTGCATTACTTTTACCAAAGGCAAGCGCATTCCCGCCTCCCATTTTTTTCTGCATTCTTTTCATAACCCATTGGCCAATCGCAATGAAAATAATCAAAGGGAGAATCCACGATAGCATGAAGCCAAGAATCGGTGATGTTTCCCTTGGAATGACTCTCGTGAATTCAACACCTGCTGCGTGTAAGCGATCGACTAATTTAGGGTCTTCAATGGTTCCTGTCTTGTAGAGCTTCCCCTCTTCACCTTCATTCGATTTAAAAACAATCGTGTTATTTTCAATTTCAACCTCTTCTACCTTCCCATTCTCAACCATATTTAGGAATGAGCCATAATCTATCTCGTTTACCTTATTCCCAAAAATAGCTGGAAAAATAAACGAATTTAACAGCAGTATGATGAGAAGCGTTATTCCATAATAATATAGAAGAGGTTTTTTCGGTGGTTTTATTTCCTTCATACTCTTTCCTCCACATAGCTGATAGCCGATCCTGTATTCCTGTTACTTTTTACAGTGCTTAGTATTATCGAAAAACCTTATTTTAATTATTTCTCTTCAGTTTTTGGAGTGTCAGATTTGGTCAATAAAAATAGAAAGATTGAAAAACGCTTGAATAAATTCCAAGCGTTTTTTGATTTGCTCCCTCTCTTACAGTAACTCAATATGTTCCTTTACATTGGATGACAGGATAGTAATGTGATAGCCCCTTTCTCCAGTGTATCAAGCATTTCCTTTATCCCGTCTTGTCAAAGAAGGTGTTGGAGTCGCCCTCCACTTTTTTCATAGCTTTGTATATACGATACCGTTTCTTCATAGCTAAGGGGCTTTGTGAAATAATAGCCTTGTATAGTATCACAAGAGCATTGTTTTACGAGTGATAGTTGTTTGTAGGTTTCAACTCCTTCTGCAACGACGTTCAATTTTAAATCATGTGCGAGAGCGGTAATGGCCTTTGTTAAAACCACACTGTTAGGATTTTTTTCAATATCAAAGATAAATGAACGGTCAATTTTTAATGTATCGACCGTCAATTCCTTTAAATAATTAAGTGAGGAATAACCTGTACCAAAGTCATCAATCGAAATATAGACACCTAGCTGCTTTAATTGGCGAAGGACTTGAATCCCTGTCTTAACATCGTTCATGACCATATTTTCTGTTATCTCAAGCTCCAGATAAGAGGCATCCAAAGACGTATCCACCAGGATTTGTCTTACTTTTTCCACAAAATTTCTTTGGAGAAACTGTCCGGCTGCTAAATTAACTGCCACTCGAATCGGCGGATTTCCATGATAAAGCCACTGTTTCATTTTTTCGCAAGCAGTTCGTAATACCCAGTCACCGATTTGCAGGATTAATCCACTTTCCTCTGCGATTGGAATAAATTCTCCGGGCATCAGGAGTCCTAAATCTGGATGATTCCAACGGATTAATGCCTCCATAGACATAATTTGGTTCTTCTTTACCTGTATTTGCGGCTGAAAGTGTAGGACAAATTGATTCTCCTTTATTGCTTGTCGCAAACTGTTTTCAAGTAGTAGTTTTTCATAGCCCCCGGCATTCCATTCAACCTTTGCTTTAGAATATTGATTCCTGCCCTTTTTCTTCGCACCGTACATCGCAGAATCAGCATTGGTAATCAGAACATCCGCTTCGTCACCATCAAATGGGTACAAACTGATTCCAATACTTGTGGTCATATAAAGGTCTGTTTCTTTTAAAAGAAACGGCAAGGAAAATTGATCAATGATTCTTCTCGCTACTTCCTCTGCCTCACGTCCATTCTCAATTTCTTCCAGCAGGCACACAAATTCATCACCACCCATACGGGAAATTGTATGATTTGTCCCAATGGCCTTTCTAATCCGCACCGAGACCTCCTGCAGTAAATCATCACCATATGAATGCCCCAATGTATCATTGACAAATTTAAAGCGATCCAAATCCAAAAATAATACAGCAAAAATTGATTTGTTTTTCTGTGCTTGAACGATTGCTCTCTGTATCTCTTGATTCATCAGGTGACGATTGGGCAGATTGGTTAAGGAATCGTATCCGCATACTTGAAAGTCCTTCAAGAGCCAAATGGTATAGGGTTCTGCTGTCACAGTCCGGTTTCTTGGATTAACTAGAAGTTGTTGGAGTACCGCACGTTTCCCTTTTATTTTCAGCCTCACCTCTTCTTGCAAATCCCCATTTGGATGATCCAGCCCCTCTATAAAGTCTTGAATGGTATGACCGATAACCTCCTCAAGAGTATAACCGCTCCTATTTAAATAGAATGAATTTACAGTTAGAATACATCCGTTCTGATTCGTGATGAATACATTTGCTGCTATCTGATCGAACAGATCGCTGGTTACTGAAAGGGCGGGTGGTTTCATACAGTTTTCCTCCAAAATTATCATTCTTATCATTATAACGATATTTATATAGAGAGAAATTGATTTAAATCAAACTTTCCTAAATGAAAATAATCTATAATGGTAGCAGATTATACCCACAATAGGCTCTATGGAGGAATAAGAGATGCGAATTTTCACATTTGAAGATATGAAGAAAATAGACCGAAAAAAACTAGGGCCATCTGTTCCACTTGAGTTATTTCGCTCTGTCCGCTTAATTGGCATGTACCAAGGACTACCGCTCAAAGGAAAAAACACGACCATTACGGTTGGCAGAGAAATTGGAAAAAGCCTTCCCGTTCAGTCATTGGATGACGTATTATCTGTTTTTCAAGAATTAAAGATTGGTGTGCCACATATTCTCCATCAAACCGAACACGATTTACATATTGTTATTGAAGATTGCTTCTGTAAAGGACTTCCTTTTCATGAAGGTCATTTAGTTTGTGATTTAGAAGGTGCTATTTTAGAAGGTGCTATCTCTATGACATACGACGGGGCTGTAAGCGTACGAGAGGTAAAATGCAATGTTAATGGTGATGAGCATTGTGAATACTGGGTTCGATTTGAACAGAATAGATGTACAACTATCTAATTATCTTCGAAAACGAAAGGATCAGTACCAGCATTCATTGTATGCGGTGACTGATCCTTCTTTAAATAGAATTGCAGATGTTTCGTTTTATTTCATTATTTTTGCTTGAGGAATTATCTGATTCATCAATCGATATTCCCTCCCCACCATTCTTAATTTTCAATTACAACGGAATGCTGCAGTAAGGTTTCTAGTAACTCCTCCCGTGTATGTACAATATATTTGGGTTCTTCCTTCGCGACCAATTCCAAGCCATCTAAGCCCCAGCTGACCCACGTAAACGGAACGCTGACTTTGTTGCAGGCTATAATGTCCCGCACTTCATCCCCCACATACAATAGCTGTTCAGACTGAAGCTGCTGCTGCTTCAAAAACCTCTTGATGACCGTATCCTTGCCAAATAATTTACTAGAGCTCAGCACCTGTGAAACAGAATCTATTTGCTCCCGCTCTAACAGTAACTCAATATTTTCCTTTGCGTTGGACGACAGGATCGTAATGTGATAGCCCTTTTCTGCGAGTGTATCAAGCATTTCTTTTATCCCGTCAAACAGCTTTACATCATTCATATTTTCTTTAAAATAGCGATAAATTTTAGGTAATATCATCGGTAACTTACGCATAGGAAAGCGAAATTGCTTCGCTCTCTGCTGAATGGTCATATTTCTTGTTAAGATCAAATCCTCCTTCACAACAGGAAGAAAATCGTATTGCTCCGCATATGTATTCCAGGCCTTCATAAAAACATCGCTTGAATCGGCTAATGTACCATCAAAATCAAACATCACATATTTCAAAGGCTACTCCCACACTTTCCTCTACTTTTCCTTCTATTTTAACAGTTTTCTTCCTGGGTATTCTATTTTTTCTAGGAAGTAATAGGCAGACTTCTTCGTTCAAAATTAATGAAAATAGACTTCGTAAACAAACTTCACTTCACTTTTATCTAAAAATTCTTAATTTATTGAAACATATCAAGTGCTTCTTATATAATTATAATATCTATATCGATATTATATAGACTAATATATATACTTTAGCCTATTACATCATATCAAAAAGTGGTGATTATTAATGGATACACCTGTAAATCTTCATCAGATACAGCTTTTCAATTATGTGGTCGAATATGGCAGTTATACTCAGGCAGCACAAAGTCTGCATATGACACAGCCTGCTCTAAGCATGCAAATAAAATCGCTAGAAAATAAATTTGGTGCTAAGCTATTTGTCCGAAAAGGAAATAATATTGAACTAACAGAAGTCGGGACTCTAGTTCATCAATATGCTTCACAATTACTCAGCTTAGATAAACAATTGCGTTCAACACTGAAAGAGTTAATTTCAGGTGAAGCTGGTGAAATCTCCATCGGAAGCAACCGTCCCATTGGTCGCTTTTTGTTACCTCAATATATCCTTAACTTCATGAAACAATATCCAAAGTTAGAATTAACGACTCACTATGATAATACCAAACAAATCTGTCAGTACGTATTAGAAGAGAAAATCAATGCTGGTTTCGTCATGTTCTCCAACGAACAAGCTCCCCCTCCGGGACTCGTAACCTATTTAATCCAAAAAGATCACTGGGTGCTTGTATGTGCCGCTGGCTCTGAATGGGCAGCCTGGAATGGATCAATTCAAGAAATTTTGAAAAAAGCGCCGCTAATTGGTTCACTGCCTAAAACAGCTCATGGTGAAATTATTGAAATTGAACTGCAAAAACTTGGATTAAACCTCAGCGAGTGTAATATATCTTTACGGTTGGATGAAATCGAATCCATTAAAATGGCTGTTATCTCACAGCTGGGAATTGGTTTTCTTCCACGTATGACCATTGAACGAGAGCTAAAGAACGGAGAATTAACGGAAGTTCCCATTACGAATACGTACAAAGCTGAAATCAATAATTATATGATTATGAAAGAAGATGTATATTTGCCGCCTACCATCAACACCTTTAAGAACTTTATTTTAGAAAATGCAGCTGAAAATCTACAGTTAACTAAAAAAGTCAATCTAACTTAACTGAATATCCTCAGTTCGTTAGATTGACGTTCTAAACAATCACTCTACCATAAAATTGACCGTTTTCACCTGTGTATAGCTTAAGATTTCTTCCAGCCCTTCTTCAGAGCCAATACCGCTATTCTTATATCCTTGGTAAGGAACACCAATAAAATGTCTTGAGCTTCCATTCACCCAGACGAATCCCGCTTCTATCCTATCAACGGTTTCAATCGCTGTGGGAAAATGATTGGTCCAAACAGAAGCGGTTAAGCCATATGGTAGTTTATTGGCTTGACGGAAGACATCTTCTTTATTTTCCCAGCTGATTATCGATAATACCGGGCCAAAAATCTCATCCGTAAAAATTTTCATATTTTCTGTTACATCCTTGAACACTGTCGGCTCGACAAAGAACCCATCTTTAAATTGATCCCCTTTAGGTTTCCCACCGCCATAAATCAAATCGGCCCCTTCTTCTTTAGCAGTTTCAATATAATGCATTACTTTGTCATATTGAGCTTGTGAAACAAGGCACCCCATCTCTGTATCAGGGTCAATTGGAAGACCTATGTTCAATTCGTTTATTCTATTTATCAATCGCAGAATGAATTCATCTTGAATATCTTCATGTAAGAATAACCGGGACGTGCTTCCACAGGATTGACCTTGACACCACATAAAGTTCATCCCACGAACAGCTCCCTCCACTGCTTTTGAAAGATCTGCATCTGGAAAAACAATCATCGCATTTTTTCCGCCCAACTCCAAAGATAGGTGCTTAATACCCACCTCTGCAGACGACTTTAAAACCGTCTTTCCAGTTTCTACACTGCCGATTAACGCAATCCGTTTAATTTCTTTGTTCCGTACCAAAGCATCACCAGTTGTTCTTCCATCACCTGTTATGATATTCACGACCCCTGCTGGTAAAAGCTCTTGGCATAGCTCTGCAAATAAAAGTGATGATAGCGGACACTGATCAGGAGCTTTTAGGACTACTGTATTTCCAGCAATAAGCGGGGCAACAATCTTAGACGCTGCAAACATAATTGGATGATTATAGGGAATGATTCTCCCAATCACTCCATAGGGTTCTCTTTTTGTCAGATGCCAATTAGAACCTGTTGAAGGAATCGTTTCCCCTTTGATTTCAGTTGCTAATCCTACGGTATATTCCATCATATCTGCTGCAAGCTGAACATCTGATACCATGGCAGAAACCGGATTTCCACCGTCTACTGCATCCAGGACTGCATACTCATCTGCATGCTTTTTGAACTCTTCTATTAACACTTTTAACTTCTTTGCCCGCTCTAACGGAGGAACCTTTTTCCAAACCTCGAAAGCCTGCTTAGCTGCTTCAACAGCTAATTCAACATCTTCCTTTTGGGCGAATGGAATATCAGCAAGAAACTCGCCCGTTGAGGGACTATAGGTTATATAAGTCGTCCCACTAACAGAACCAACTAGATTTCCGCCTATCAGCATCTTCCACTCTCGATGTAATAGCTTTTCTTTTAATGCGGCCCAATCTTTAGTTGATTGTACAACACTACTCATTCATTCGACCTCCCTATTATTTAGATATGGCCGGAACCGCACCCGGCGGGAGGCCTTCAAATGGATCTTGAATAACGTCAATGATAGCAGGCTTACCTGATTCAATCGCTCTATGTATCGCCCCATAAAGCTGTTCAGACGACTCGACTCTTTCACCATATGCCCCTAGTAACTTAGCATAGGCAGCAAAATCGATATTGTTATAGTGAATGCCGACATATCTTTCATTATGACCGGTCTTTTGACGATCACGAGTGTTTCCGTAGCAAAAGTTATTTAATACAAGATTGATGACCGGAATATTTTCCCGTACTGCTGTCTCTAGATCCTGAGCAACCATCCAGAATGCGCCATCACCTGTTACATTGATCACGACTTTGTCCGGGTTTGCCAATTGAATCCCCATTGCTGCCGGGAATCCCCATCCCATCGAACCGCCTGCAGCTGCATAGAATCCACCAGGCTGAAATTTTCCGAAGCGAGTCAACCACGGTCCAAATGTTGCCGCATCTTCGACAATAATAGGATTCTTTTCCTCCACAATCTCATTAATGACAGACATAACAGCTGATGATTCCACTGGTGTATGGTTCAATATCTTTGGTAAAGTCGTTTCGTTCGAGTATTTTGGACGTAGAGCTTGATACAATTCCCGATTTTGAAGCCTTTCATTCACTGGACCCATTTGCTCAATGATATTTCGGATTGTTTCACGCGCATCCCCTAAAAGACCTACATCAGGAACATAAATCTTCCCTAATTCCTCCTCGTCCACGTCAATATGAATCAATTTCGCATCCTCAGAGATGGCTGTCCACCTTTTTGTTGAAAATTCCGAAAAATGAACACCTACCGCAAGTACCAAATCTGCCTGTTCAAGCATTTCCCAGCAGACTGGAGGACAACCCGGTCCAACATTTCCGAAATAAAGCTCATGATCATTTGGAAACACATTTGGCTTTCTCCAGGTAGTTAGGACAGGGACAGATTGTTGCTCTGCTAATTGTACCAGGACATCTGTTGCGTTTGAAATCGCAATTCCCCCGCCTGCTAATATGACTGGATTTTTTGCTTCTTTGAGCAAATCAACAGCAGCTGGAATTCCCTGAAGATCAACCACCCTTGAATCGGTGCGATAAATAGGACGATACGTAAATTCTTCCACCTCTTTTATCTGAACATCTAGCGGTAAAGAGACAGCAACAGGTCTTGGTCTTCCAGAAAGAGCGGTTTTCACTCCTCTTTGTAATAATTCTGGAATTCTTTCTGTTTGGTGAATCTCCATGGACCATTTCGTAATCGGTTCAAAAAACTTCACCAAATCCATTTCTTCAAAAGCGTCCTTGTAATACACACTATCAGAAACTTGTCCTAGTAAAGCCAAGATAGGTACCGATTCCGCATGGGCATTATGTACCCCAATCGTTAAATTAGCTGCACCAGGCCCCCGTGATGCCATGCACACTCCAATCTCACCTGTTGCTCTTGCATAACCATCAGCCATAAAGGCTGCAATCTGTTCATGCCTTACGGAAATGTAGCGTATCTCCTGTTCGTCATATAATGCATCGAGTAGATGCATTATGGTGGTGCCGGGCAAACCAAAGATATATTTTACGCCTTCACGCTTTAATGTCTCAATAACTGCTTGAGCACCATTCATCCTTTCCCCTCCCCCTTGTGTAAAATGAAATTCAGAAACGACTTTACTTAACACCTACTTCATCAACAACAGGCACCTGATACTGTAACAGTAACTCTCTTCTTTCCTTCGAGGATTGAAGCGCTTTTATGCATACTTCTAAATTGGCTCTAGCCCAATGACCATCATGGATAGGCTTTTCTTGTTTGACAACTGCCAGATAAAGCTCCTGCAAAACATTCAAGCGTCCTGTTTCTTTTTTTGAAATCGGTACAATATATTTCTTATCCTCTCCATAAACAAGCAGACCGTCTGGATGCTGACGGATTACTCCCTTTTCACAGCTAACAATGGTTAAGCCAAAGAAAGGATGATGTTTTTCCGCTCCATCATAATTTTTAGCCCGCTTACCTCCATAGCCGGCCTCAGTCTTTAAGGCAGCCTCCTGATTTTGTGACCCAGCTTCTTTGATGGCTCTACGGGATGCACCATATTGGGTAGCTTTTTGCAGCGGTCCACCTTCTCCGATATCATAGGTTAATTCTGTTGTATGAAAATGATCATAGCCATTATAAACCGCCGTTGCAGCAATGCCATTTTCAAATTCTAAAAAGATGGTATGATTCCCTTCCGTTGGCCGTGCTGGATCACATACACCTGTTACCGCACGGACGCTTCTTACCTGTCCACCGCCTAATAGACGAATAATATCAAATTGATGGGCTCCCTGCCGGTAGGTGACACCTCCACCAAGCTCTGTCTTAAGCTCTTCTGGAGTTCTCGGACGATACAGCCAATCATTGTAATACCAATTATGTATCATCGTCACCTTACCAAGCTCGCCGCTATCAATAATTTCCTGCATTTTTTGGATGGGCGGTTCAAAACTATGTGAATGGCCCACTATCAGCTGGACACCGTTTTCTTCTGCCACCCTAATCATTTCCTCTGCTTCTTCAAGCGTCACCGCTAATGGTTTTTCAACAATAATATGCTTCTTCGCTTCAGCAGCAATTTTTACATGATCCTTGTGGAATTCAGTAGGTGTCGCTATATAGATGGCATCAATCGTGTTACTCTGACACAATTCATTTATCGTAAAAAATGTTTCAGCCTGATAATCCCGGGCAAACTTTTCCAATCTTTCTTTGTTACGTGTAGCCACTCCTGCCAATCTAATATGCGGATGCTCCAAAATAGCTGGTATCATCGAGGTACCGGCAATACCAAGTCCTACTATACCTAAATTAATAACCCCATCTTGTTCAGGCATCTCTCCTAGCCCCCTTTTCACATGTATTATTTTTCTGCCTCTTGTAACTTCTTCACATAATAACGCCAAACCCATTTCGCATTAAACTTTGTCCCAAGGTCAGGGAGCTCTCTGATATCCTCTTCAGAAATAGATTCGGCTTCCCTTCCTGTCTTTGCCACTTCCAAAGTAATCTTCGCCAATGTATTAAAATTCAAAGCATTGATGGTCGCTTCTTCAATGGTTGCTCCTGTAGCCGTGATACCATGACCCTTCATTAAACAAATATGCTTATCTCCCATTTCTTCTAGCAAAGGTGCTGCCAATTCAGGTCTTGTAACAAGGTACGACCTTTGAAAAATAGGAACACCCTCTAAAGCCATTCTCATTGCAGGGATATTAAAGGCTCCAAAGATCGGACGGAGCGGAAGATTGGTAATGCCGCTTATTAACGCTGCCGGTGGATGAGCATGAATGACACAGCCTACCTCCGGCCTGTTTTTCATAATTTCACCATGTATCGATAATTCCTTTGGAACCTGATAGATTCCTTGAAGGTCTTCCCCGTTCCCATCGAAATCCACCCTTCTAATCGCATCCACAGTTGTATATCTTACCCCGTTTTCCTCTTCCCCCCTACAGCGAATCAACATTTCATTTTCGCCGGGAATTCTGGCACTTACATGGCCTAAAGTCTCATCAACAAGACCTTCCATCGCTAATATGCGGCAAGATAACGCTACCTTTTCCCTAAGTTCTTCTAATGTTTCCGTCATTTAAACCCCTCCTAGTTAACTACTTGCCAGCTCTGGTGCAGTCACGCGGCTTATCTCAACAATCTCTCCCGACCAAGAACATTCACTGCAATAGCAAAAATAAGCAATATCATCTGACACCCAGTACTCATTTAATAGACTCCTAGGATTCATCAAGGATTCACCGCAATTTGGACAAAACTTTGGTTTAATCGTATATGGTTCATTCAAAGCCATGGTCATTCACTCCTTTAGTAGATCAAAAGAAGCAGCACGATAAGCTGTATCTGACAGCTGCCATTCCATAATAAGCACTTGCTCTATGGAATGGTTCTGCCAGACATCTCCCCATATAACTGCCTCTTCATTTAGGCTTACAGATTGGAAGTAACTTTTCCACCTTTACAAATCTCTATGATTTCATCCAAATTGGGGGCATATCGTGTATTCCATTCCTTTGCTACTCCAGATAATAAACCGCCTTCACTAAACTTGTTTTCCTCTTGCGGAAGCTCAATATAATCATTTAATTCTGGATCGCGAATCACACATTTTGGATCTTCACCATTTTCCATCTTCTTTAATTCTCGCTGCAGCATCCGTCGATACATAATAATGCCCTTATCAGAAGTGCCTAATCTTTCTGTTGTCCTATCAGCAATTGTTCCTTGGGTAATCCATGCCATCATATCCTGTCCGTCAATGTAATCAACGACATACTTTCCATTTTCATCAGTAATTGGACATTCATAAAATGAAATTGGATAATCGTCAGGCACCTCTACGCCATCCTTTGGAACAAAGCATGTATACCAGAAATGCAAAGTATTTTCATCATCCATTGGAACACGGATTTGGAATGAATGTGCACCGCTATCCCCTACACGAAGCATCGATGGAAATACAATTGGATGTCCAATCGCCCAATCTTCATTTTCTTCCGTTTGGCCTTCTAGCACACGCCTTTTAATAATTCCCCAGTCAAATTCATCAAATCCGATTTTTAAGTGGTGCTTCGTAATTTTCCATTCCTCCTGTGGTCTACCCTGCTGCTCAAACACATGCTCGAAATAATGTCCGTGCAGCCATTCTAAGTGTGTTGGATCTAGGGAGTTTTCCATGATTTGAAGCCAGTTACAAGGAATAACGGCGAAACCAATTGTACGAACCACATTATCCTTTACAAATAAATCCCATTTTGGTAGCTCTGGTGCAGGGGCAGGGCCCATATAAGCAAACACTAAGCCCCCCAATTCCTTTACTTCATAACCGGCAATTTTGATTTTATTTTTGAAATTACTGGTTTCCGGTTCATTCGGTTGTTCTGTACATTGACCTAATCGATCATATAACCAGCCGTGATATTGACAGCGAATTCCACACTCAGTTGGAAAACCATATTCAAGTGATACACCCCTGTGAGCACATCTATCACCAACTAATCCTAAGTTGTTTGATTTGTCACGGAATAAAACTAATTCTTCGCCAAGAAGCTTTACTTTTTTTGTTGTGCCAATTTTTTCAACCTCTGTACTTGCGGCAATCGGATGCCAATATCTTCTTAATAATTCTCCCATTGGTGTATCAGCACCAACCTGTGTCAAAGTTTTGTTTTGTTCTTGAGTTAACATAGAAATCCTCCTCAATAATATTTACTTATTTTTTTAAAATATAAAATGTTCAGTTATTTTTTCTTCTACCATGGCTACATAAAAGGGATCTTGTTAAAAAAATAAAGCGCCTTATTAACTTGCTTATAGTATAAAATATATATTGTCATAATTCTAATCAGTATTTTAATAGGTAGTTATATAGATTTATTTATAATCTTAGGAAGGGGTTAATATTGATTATAAAATGACAAGCGTAATACCACTTAATACAAGAATAATTCCTAGAATGGTTACGGCTGTAACATTTTCCTGATTTTTAAAAAGAAAATAACTCACAGGTGTAACCAACACCGGCGTCGAAAGGGTAATAAGATTAGCGATTGAAATCGGTATATAATGCATCGACGCAATCACTAGTATTTGTGCCGTAATTGTTATACAGCCGCTTATAGCGAACAAAATAATGCCAATGGAATCTGACTTTTTAAGCTCTAAGAAAAAATGTCTAGTGTGCTTGTTCGTAACCGTATGTAATACAAAACCTGCGAACGCCCCTAGAACGCCGCCTAAAATAGGCTCCTGCCAGCTTTGAATCGCCACCCCTCTGACTATGTTTCCTAGTGCATAGGATAGTGAACTAAGAAATGCCAGCAATATTCCAGATTGTATGAGCCACTTAATCGATACAAACTGTTTCAGTTGATGATTAGGTGATTGTTGCTCTCTCCCTGCTGCTGCTTCCTGCTTGGCAGCCACCTGCGGGACAAAGGAAACTAAAAATAATCCGAAAAGAATTAAAACAATAGCCGCTACATCGGTCCAGTGCAAGATTTCACCGAGAAATAGCCAGGCAATGACAGCCGTAAATAATGGGTTGCTGGTTTGAAAAGCACTTGCCCTTGTCGGCCCAAGCTTGTCGATCGTTTCAAAGAAGAACCATCGTCCCAAATAAGTACTAAAAACTCCACCCAGCAAAAAGAGGAAAAATCCCTTCGTATTCCATTCAATAGGCTCTTCACTGAAAAATAAGAGCTGAACTGTAAGCAATATAGAGCCAAATAATATATTCATTCCAACAGAAATGAGAAATCCTAGATTCATATTTGCTCTTGATGAAGCTATTTTTGTAATGATAATATTGCTTGAAAACAAAACCAAAGCAAAGATGGCTAACATTTCACCCACTGCTGTTCCTCCTATTCACTTCTTTATTCGGCTTATGCTCCTCCTTTCATACGTTAAGATTAGGAAAACCTATTCGTTTTATTTATGAAATAAAAGGAGAGGATGACAGCTCCTATTATTGGTTTGCCATCCTATTAACTCCCTTTACCAATATCAAAAAATATTACTTCAAAATACCTGCTTCTTTATAAAACTTTTCCGCACCTGGGTGCAAAGGAGCCCCTGTTACATCCGCAATCGTTTCAGCTGTCATTGCTTCAAAGGATTTGTGAACGGTATACAGATAATCTAAGTTCTCATACATTGCTTTCGTTAAGTTATACACCATTTCTTCAGATGTATCCGCACTTGTTATTAGGATTGTATCAATGGACACGGTTGGAATATCTTCTTCTGCAAATGGATACGTACCTGCTTCAATCGTATATGGCTTTGCTTCTAATTCCTCTTCCAATTGTTTGATTGCTTTATCCGAAAGCGGAAGCACTTTAATTGGCTTACTTGAATTTAGCTCCATTAAACTGCCTGCCGGTGTTGGAAGCGGAGAGATGGTACCATCCATTTTATTATCTTTAATTTGGTCATTTGCTTTTGAAATGGCTGTATACTGGATTTTTCCCCCATTTTTTTCGATTTCCTCATAGCTTGTCCCATAAGCGTCAAACACTACGCGATTGGATATTTCCATTGGTGAATCCTTCGTGTTAACAGATAAAACCGTAGGTAATTTTTCATTTACGATTTGCTCGATTGACTCAATTCCTGAATCCTCACTAACGGTGAAATGATAGGGCATTGGATGCAGAAAAGCAACGGTCCTCACCTTTTCAATTTTATTTGGATAAGGATTCTCCCCGTTATATGCCCATTTTGCTGCAGCAGCACTAACAATCCCAAAATTAGCTTGTCCAGATGTTACGGTTAAGATATTTGCCCCATCCTGTCCTGGCTGATACGTAAAGGTAGTACCTGGATGCTCTCTCTTAATGGTTTCTCCAATTCCTTCCCCAACTGTACTCCACAATCCCCCTGCTGAACCGCCGGCAATCGTTACTTTCATTGTATTGTCAGTTGCCTTCGCCGAGCTTTCTTCTGTTTTTTCTCCGCCACAGCCTGCTAGAAGCATGAGTGATGTTGATAAAATGGCTAAGCCTTTTACGAGTTTCTTCATTAAATTTCCCCCTAGTTTTTTTGATGATGCGATCCATCCCATCCTAATTGATGCAAATGGGTCGTTTACTCTGCTGCCTGCTCTAGTTGAATATTTTGTCCTTTAAAATCTCTTACAAAAGCCGGAATTTTAGGGACTAAAAGTAAACCAACTCCTACTAATCCAGCAATACTGAATAGAATATTTGGATAGATTAATAGAATTCCGCTAATGACTACCACTACTTGCTCCCATTTCTTCATTGTTACACCAAACCAGCCCTCTAAACCTGCGGCTAATGTAATAACCCCAATGATCGCTGTTACGATTGCGATGATAATGGAGGTAGTCGAACCAATTAACAATAATGATGGATCGTACACGAACATAAATGGAATGATGAACGCAACTAATCCTAATCGACAGGCCAGGAAGCCTATTTTCATTGGATTTGCATCTGCAATGGCAGCCGCCGCATAAGCAGCAACAGCAACTGGTGGTGTGATAGCAGATAAACAAGCATAATATAGAATAAAGAGATGCGCTTGCAATAAGTCAATTCCCACTTCAATCATAATAGGTGCAGCTAATACTGCTGTTAGAACATATGCAGCTGGAGTAGGCATACCCATACCGAAAATAATACAAACAACCATTGTCACAAGCATGGTCAATAAGACACTACCGCCTGATGCTGCATGAATAAGACTAGAGAATTTTCCACCAAGACCCGTTACTTGAATAATCCCTGCTACAACACCTGCTGCAGCACATACAGCCACTAACGGAGAGATTCTTGTTGTTGTATCAATCATGGTTTGGAATAACTTTTTCGGTGTTAATCTTGTTTCTTTTTTAAAATAACTAACAATTATGGTTGCAACAGTTGCAAGAATTGCTCCTAAAACCGGGGTTAACCCTTGCTCTAATGCGATGACGAGGACAAGAATCGGAATCGTAAATTGTCCCATTTCCTTCATAACGCCTCTAACAGTTGGTAAATTTTCATCTTCATAGCCAGCCATTTTCAGCTTTTTCGCTTGGAAATGCACCTGACTAAAAATAGCTAAGTAGTATAACAATCCTGGGATTAAAGCAGAAAGGGCGATTGTGGAATAAGAAATCCCAGTCATTTCAGCCATTAGGAAAGCAGCAGAACCCATTACAGGTGGTAAAATGCTTCCTCCTGTTGCGGCAGTTGCCTCAATCGCACCCGAATAAACCGGGGAATAACCCACTTTTTTCATTGAGGGAATCGTAAAAGAGCCTGTTGTCGCAACGTCTGCTGTCGGACTCCCTGAGATCGAACCATACAAACCGCTGGAAATAACGGCAACCTTTGCCGGACCTCCAGCAACACGTCCAGTTACGGCCTTGGACAAAGCATAGAAGAAGTTTCCTCCGCCTGATGCATTAAATAAATTTCCAAAAAGAACAAAGAAGAAAACATAGGTGGCAGCTACGCTCGCGATTGAACCGTAAACTCCATTAACGGTATAAACCATTTGATCAACAAATTGCATAAGGCTATACTGTTCGTGTCCAAACGTGCCAGGAATTAAATGTCCAAAAAATGCATAAAGGACTAAAACGCTTACAATGACTAACATTCCTAATCCCAATGTTCTTCTGGTAACTTCAAAGACAATGAGAAGCAAAATCGAACCAAAAATGATTTCCAGCATGGTTAATGGATCTGCCAACGGCCAACGAGTAAGGAATCGTTCGGAATAAGCGACCATAAATATTCCGATTCCGATGAGCACAAATGATATAGCCATATCGTAAATCGGAATTTTATTCCCTTTTTTTGATCCATTAAAAGAAAATACAAGGAACGTGATTGCTAGCATAAAAGTGATGAAAATGGAGTTATGTAGGAATGGATCCATTGCCGAGAATAATATTACATAGAATTGAAAAATAGTAATTCCAATAATCAACAATAGTAAAAACTTCCTAATCCATCCCTCTGGCTCCCTTATAGAACCTGTACTAAATAGTGATCCAACAATTCCCTTCATTTTTAGCCTCCTTATAAAATAGATAATAGGATGTTTTCTTAATATTAGCCCGTTATATTTGACGTAATATTGAGAAAATTCTTAATTTATTTAAATTATATGCTATAGTTTTACCTATTACAAATAACGAATTTAACACTATCTATATAGTATTATATATGACCAATCATTTTGTTTTGGGATTCTAGATAAGATACATAGGTAAAAAGGTGGTATTTGGTGACTGGTGCAATATTGGGTGGACCTGCTTCAATCTTCTATTCTTCTAAAAAAAGTGCCAGGCACCTGCTCCTAGCACTTTTTTTGCTGTTAATACCCTTTTGAATAATCTACCAAATTAATTGATGGTTTTTGACCTTTCAAGTAGGCTTTTAGATTAGGAATAAAGATATCCTCCACAATCCGCTTGTCATAATACTCTGTAGATCCTGCTGTATGCGGTGTGACGATGACATTGTCCATGGTCCAAAGCGGATTGTCCTCACCTAACGGTTCCTTATCAAACACATCAAGACCTGCTCCGGCAATCTCGCCCTTCTGTAAGGCGTCAATCAAATCATCTTCTTTGATAAGCTGCCCGCGGCCGATATTGATAAAAAAGGCGGTCGGCTTCATTAACTGAAATTGACGGGCTGTAAACATCTGATAGGTTTCATTCGTTAGCGGCAACGTGACAACAACATAATCACATCTTGGTAAAAGCTGATTTAATTGATCAGGTGTGTACATTTCATCTACATTCTCGACTGGCTTGCCTGAATGACGGAGACCTAATACCGTCATGCCAAAAGCCTTTGCGATTTTCGCTGTTTCTTTTCCAATCGCACCGACACCGATAATCCCGATTGTTTTTTCATGAATTTCTAGCTTCATATCGCTATGATGCCAAATTTTCTTCTGCTGATTTTTTACATATGTATGAATTTTGCGTGTTAATCCAAGCATATAGGCAAAAATCGTTTCTGAAATTGGATAGGCATGTACTCCGTTAGCACTATTCAATAGGATCCCATTCGCTTCAAATTGCTTTGTCGGAAAATGATTGATGCCTGCACTTGTGGATTGGACCCACTTCAGATTAGAGAAATCGTCGAGCTCCAGTTTATAGCCGAGGGTTACCTCTGCTTCATTCACATGTGGTCTCCATACCTCTTTATCTTTGCTTACAATAATCTCCCAATCAGGTACACAGCTTTTTATCTGTTCTAATAAATCAGGAGCCAGTTCCTTTGTTACTACCATTTTTCTTTTCGCCATCCAATTTCCTCCTCTTTCAGTCATATTTCTACTATACATTCTATTTGAACAATTTTCACAGAAAAGACACTCAACTTTCAGAATTAAGAAAAGAGGCCAGCCAGCTGCTCCTCCCTAAAGGCAACTGGCTGGCACCTTTTCCCATTTAGAGAAGAGGGATATTAGCCTTTCTACATTCTGCAATCATTTGCTCATTCCATACAGAAGCTTGAACCTCACCAATATGAGCTTTCTTTAGAAAAAAAAGAAATAATCTCGACTGACCAATACCACCTCCAATAGTAAGTGGAAGCTGGCCCTTGAGAATGGATTGATGATATTCTAGCGCTTTACGGTCCTCTTGTTTTGAAAGCACCAATTGCTTTTGCAATGCTTGTTCATCCACCCGAATCCCCATAGAGGATATCTCAATTGCTTTTTCTAAAACCGGGTACCAGAATAGAATATCACCATTTAGCGACCAATCATCATAATCCGGGGCTCGAGTATCATGCTCCTTACCAGAACATAACCTCCCGCCTATTTGCATAATAAACACTGCACCATATTTCTTTGCAATCCTATCCTCCCGCTCCTTAGGTGTTAAATCAGGATACCGATCCTCCAGTTCCTGAGTGGTAATAAAGCTTATTTCCTCTGGTAATACCGGTACAAGCTCTGGATAAAGCTTATACAGATGATACTCTGTTTCCTTTATCGCATGGTAAATGACTTTAACATGATATTTTAAAGTATCAAGATTTTTTTGTCTTTTAGACAGGATCCTCTCCCAGTCCCATTGTTCTACATAGAGGGAGTGAAGGTTGTCTAACGCTTCGTCCCTTCTGATGGCCTTCATATCAGCATAAATTCCTTCGCCCACTGACAGGCCATATCTAGATAGCACAGCTCTTTTCCATTTTGCAAGTGATTGAACTATGTCTAATGATGCGGGAATATCCTTTGCTTGAAAGGTTACCTTTCGCTCAATACCGTTTAAATCATCGTTAAAGCCATTTCCTGACTTGAGAAGCATCGGAGCTGACACTCTCATTAAGTTTAATATATCTGACAAACTACTTTCGAAATGATCCTTTATGGTTTTAATCGCTTTTTCTGTCTCGAATATCGATAAGGCAGGCTTATAAATCGTGGGAATATAAAGAGACTTCGTCATCCTTCAGTAATACCTCCAATTGCTGGTGTAAATGCGGAACAAATTAGTCATTCAACTTTGATACTGTATGATGAAAGGCTAAAATTGGCATCCACAAATGCCCAGATTTATTTATTGGAGAGAGCATTCTGAATTCACTTAAAAGTGGTAATCGAAATTGCAGCGATAAAGAACACCAAGGTTAGAAAAGCAAAAAGCACTGGCCATCTTTTGTCATATTTCTGTAATAACATGGTTCTCTCAACCTTTCGTTATTTAATCGATCCAAGTCCATTCCTTATCACGAAAATCGACAAAAAAAAAGACCAAATCAGCTTTGGTCCTTAAAAACGGAATAGCTTCTAGTTATCAATTCCTCATTAAGATGTACACCATATAAAGAATATAAGCAACTGACAGTATGAACCCTTCCCGCTTTCCAATAGTGAAATGTGTTCTTGAAAAAATAAAAAGAACAACCGTGATCATCATCAATAACAGTACATCGATATAGATTTTGCTGTCAACCGCAAGCGGGGAAATAACGGATGCTGAACCTAAAACGAAAAAGATATTAAAAATATTGCTCCCAACAATATTACCGAGAGCAATTTCACTTTCCCTTTTCATTGCGGCTGTAATAGATGTGATTAATTCCGGTAAGGATGTCCCCACAGCAACAATCGTTAAGCCGACTAATGTTTCACTCATCCCAAAGGAATAGGCAATTTCTGTTGCATGATTGACCACTAACTCCCCGCCAAAAATAATGGCAGCCAGACCACCTATTGTAAGCAAACCGTTCTTGCTCCATGAAACAGTCTCTCTCGTTTCTTTTTCTTCCTTCACTGCCTCCCGACTTTTTCGTGCTACCTCAAAAATATAATAGAGGAAAATGGAGAAAAATAACAAGAATATCAATCCGTCGCTTCTTGTAATAAAGTTCTCGTTGAAGCCATGAAGGGCTGCATCACTAATTAAGACCAACAAAACGGCACTTGCAAGAAAAGTAAAAGGAATTTCCTTTCGAATCGTTTCATTTTCAACTGTTAGTGGATTGATGAGAGCCGTTAAGCCAACTACTAGAGTAATATTAAATATATTACTCCCTACTACATTTCCAACCGCCACTCCCGCATTTTCCTCTAAAGCAGCCACAATACTGACTGTAGCTTCCGGTGAGCTTGTTCCGAAGGCCACAATCGTTAAACCAATTAACAATGGTGACACCTTCAAAGCCCTTGCAATACTTGAAGCACCCTCAACAAAATAATCAGCTCCTTTAATCAACAAAGCAAAGCCGACAATTAATAATACATATGTCATAACTAGCCGCCTTTCACGAAGATGAGTTAAGGCTGTCCCATAAGGTGTCAGACTTATTTATTATCCACTTCGGTCCTTATGCAAACGGATTCTCTCCTAGAGGATAGTGCAGACACCTTACTATTTGCTTCAATCCCGTACATTATACTGTCCTAAAAAGTCTATACCTTTTGCTTCCTATTTATTCCGGACAAGAAAAAAACACGGGAACGATTGTCTCTTAAGCTCAAGATCGATTCTTCTCCCTTACGACTATGAAGGCAAATTTAACTCTCCCAAAGCTGTTAAGCATTGAAGTGCGACATAGATTTCATTACGGTTATAGGCTTGGTTCAAATCCACCTGTAATAGTTCATTGATTTTCCCCAATCGATAGCGCAGACCATTAACCGAGAAATTCATGGCCCGAGCGGTCTTATGAACATTGGAGCCATTTTCCAGATAATAATATAGGGTGATCAATAATTCCATCCCTTTGTTTTTATCCTCATCCATTAAAGGACCTACGATTTTATAAGCATACTGCTCGAGCGCTTCACGGTTATTCGTTTGTAGCAGCATGCCAACAACTCCTAATGTATCGAAATAAATCGGATTATGATTTGTATTCGCTACTTTTAATGACGCAATACATTCATTGTATAATTGGGGCGCGCTATCAATAGATGGAAGCCTGGAGCTAACCCCCATCGCAAAGGAACAAGCTGGGTAGCGATCATAGCAATAGGAAAGCAGCTGTCGGCAAAAGCTATCTATTTTCTCCTGGTCATGCAAATAAGATGAACCCGAAAAGAGGATAATCACATTCCCATCTTTTTTCCCTAATAAAGCCTTCACTTTCTTCTTCTGAAAATATTTAAAAAGATCATTCATAAATTCATCATTAAATTCAATTTCTTCCTGAAGCGACGTTTTCTCAAAGCGGCGTCGCACAGCTGCCATAAAGTAGGGTGAGTTTAACTCAAAATCAAGATAGTGGATTCTTCTCACAATTTCTGTCATCGTCAGCCGTTTTTTTAGAATGTCATCTAGAAAACTGCCTCGAATGGTTTGCTCTGTATTAAACCGAGTCTGCTCATTCAACAAATGTAGGGAACAAGCCAACGCAGCCTGTCCTAACACCATTTTATCCACTTCTGCCACTTGATCCTCCTGTGTGAAAAAGGAACAATAGCCATGGATTTTTTTGCGAAAATAGATGGGGGTTATCACTCTCCTATGCTCTGGTGAAAGCTCCAGCAGGATTGTAGCCTGAATCTCCTGCTTTTCTTTCCCCTTCTTCCGCTGCTGAAGAGCTAGCCACGCTTTTAATTCACCTGCATATTCGTTTGCCTGCTGCTGAGAGATTCCAGCAAAGGCTCGCGCCTCACAATTATAGCTCTCAATCACCACTGGTATTTTCAAGGTTTCATATAATACATCCACAATCGGCTGAACGCCTGTTTCAAACACAATCTCTTTAAATAATTTTTGGTGAACATCATAGGTTTTACTTAAATTGTCTCTTTCCAGTCTCAGCTTCTCATAGGTTTCCTCAAGCTCAGCGCTGATTCGGTCCCTTTCAAAAAATAAGCGCTCCTTCTCCACCTCTGGGTCCCCGTCCCATTCCTCAACTGTCTTACAAATCCAATGACACTTTTCATCACCCTTAGCAATACAGCTCGTTTCTCTTACAATGACCTGTTTTTCAATTAATTCAGACAGATATCCGCTAGCGTAGCCTACTAAGGAATGGCAGACAGATTCTTCACCATAACCGAAAAGCTTAATATGCTGGAGTGCTTCCTGAGAATCAATCCAATCTCCTTCAAAATGTAAGGTTCCGTTTTCAAAATCAACTTCCAGCTTATGTGTTTCAACGACTACATGACCATTTTCCATGTGCATCTTTGGGCCTGCTAGAATGAGTTCTCTTTTATCTTCCCAATTCAATTCCAGCATCTGTCTGCAATCCGTTACACCGCAATTCCAGCCATAACGAAGCAGAAAGCCTTTTGATCGTTTGGAACCTAACATATCAATCAGCTCTCTACGAAGTTCCCCAAATGCTGAACTAGGGATGTTAATCATCGGTTGATTACTTGTATGATGCATAGGCATTTCTCCTTGTAACAATCACTTCACCACCAGAGAAAGATTTGATTTGATAGAGTCCATTGAAATTAATTTCATATAAGTACTAATTACATCTATTGATTATATTTTATCAAAAAAATCAAAAAATAACGAATTTATCCCATCTCTTACAGAAGATGGGATAAAAATTCGTTACTAACATTTGTTTGTTCCACTGACTTTTTCTGTTTTTTCTTCTTGAAGCTTCTGATAATCTTCAACGGTAATGATCTCAAGATCACCTTTAGCTGTCATACAGCAGGCTAAAGCATAACCGCTCGCTAGTTCCTCATCTGATAAAGCATCATGGGAGCGAATGATTTCCTGTTCATAATCACCATCAAGCACCTTTACTTTACACATTCCACAGCCGCCTCTAATACAACCGGTTGGAATCGGAATGAATTGATCACGTGCCGCTCTTAAAGGCGTAGTATTAGTTGGACAGGAATACTCAAACTGCTGCCCTCTTGCTTTAAGTGTTATTTTATTCATGCTAACCCCTCCTTTTTATATGGATAAGTGAGTGTTGCTAGTATCAGATCATGTTAATGCTTTCATGAAGGATTCAGTTAATTCTCTGCGGTGGTAGAAAATACCTTGTCCTATTTTGTCTTCAGTCCATGTAATAGTCGGCATATCCGGATATGTGATGTATCCGCCTGCAAATGCTTCATTACGGTTACCGGATGGGTCAAAGAAGTAAATCGTTTCACCTCTTGTAATCCCGTGACGTGTCGGTGTTACATCAAATGGCACCTCATACATGGATAAAATATCAGCTGCTTTAAATACATCATGTACAGAATCAACATGGAAGCCAGCATGGTGAAATTTCGCATCAGGACCTTTAACAAACGCTAAATCATGAGCTTTATTCGTTGTGAACAGGAAGCTTCCTAATAATTCCTCACCGTCAACGGTCGTAATTTTTTCACTTTGTCTAAAGTTAAGAGCCTCAATAAAGAATCTAGTAACTGTTTTTAAATCGTCCCCTGTTAATAGGCAGTGGTCAAAGCGATGCGGTGCAATGCCTACTTTTCCAAGTGGCCATGGATGTGGGTTAAGATTCCCAACCGCTGTTCCAAGTACATCGATTTCATGGTACAGCTCACAGTGATGTCCTGTTGGTAAAATAAAGTGAACCGCTTCACCTTCAGCTAATCTCGTACCCTTAGAAATTCTTGTTGTTTTACAGCCGAATTCTTCTACCTTTTTCTCGTAGTAAGCAAGATCATCCAATGTTTCCACTTTAAAGGCGAAATGAGCCATTCCCGCGCTGTTCGATTTGGTTAAAATAACGCTGTGATGATCGTATTCATCCCATGCCTTTAAGTACACACTGTCACCCATACGACCCGTTTCTTCTAAACCAATCACTTTTGTATAGTATTCTACTGATTTTTCAAGATCCAATACTTTCAGTTCAATTCTACCGATACGCATTACTCTAGCCATTCTTTTCTCCTCCTAGCATTCTATTATTTAATCAAATTCGCCCGTCGAATTTGCGTCCGGATTACCTGAGCTCGCTCGATAAACTACCTTTAAAAAATCCGTGACATCCGCCGGAGGCTTAACTTCATTCAGCCGGGGTTTGAACCCCCACTGAATCGAAGAACCATTAGCATTCACCCTCACTTATAGAAGTGGAGGACTTCTGCTGAATGAAGTTAAAACTCATCGTATGAAATGTCTGTTCCTTTTACGCCGCCTTTAGCGAGTGCATCACAGGATGTTTCGATCATAATAGGCGGTCCGCATAGATAGGCATCCATACCCGACATATTCTCAAGCTTCTTCGAAATGACATCAGCGATAAAGCCTGTTTCTCCAGCCCACTCGTCAGTATCATCCGGCTGTGACAGGGCAGGGATAAAGTGGAAGTTTCCATGCTGCTTTGCTAGCTCTTCCCACTCCTCTACTAAATAAAGGTCCTTCTTCGAACGAGCACCATAGAAGAAATATGCTTCTTTGTCAAATGACTCAGAGAATAATTCTTCCACTAACGACTTGATAGGTGCCATACCAGACCCACCGGCAATAAAGATGATATCCTTGTCACGGTTACGGAGCTGCATCGTTCCATAAGGCCCTGAGCCTGTTATAACATCCCCGATAGCCAAATCACACATATAATTGGAGCCTTTCCCGTCAGGTACCCGTTTAACATGGAACTCAACCACGCTGCCATCCTGATATTTATTCGCTACCGAATAAGCACGGGAGTCCTCCAAATCAGGAATTTCAAATTCAAAGAACTGACCTGAGCCATATGGTATAGCGTCCGGATCCTGAAGCTTTAACTTAATCATATGAATATCATGTGTAGCAGCATGATTTTCGACTACCTCTGCTTCAAAGTCATGAACCGCAAAGAATGGCAGGTCTGACTCTTCTTCCTCCACTTCAATGACAAGGTCACCTTCTACAAGTGTGCTACACATAAGGGTAAAGCCTTCGTCTCTTTCAAAGCTCATCAAGGAGTATTCTGATACTCGGTCCATAATCTCGTAATCCCCTTCAAGTACCTGGCACTTACAAGCAGAACAACTGCCGTGACGGCATCCGTATGCTACCTGAACACCGTTGCGGATCGCTGCATCCAGTATGGTTTGACCTTCTTTTACTGTGATGACTTTCCCGCTTGGCTCTAATGTCACTTCATAGGTTTCTACTGCTGTTGTCGCTTTGCTCATGTTTCATTCTCCTCTCTCTATAAAAGTAAATATATCCGTTTAGTAGAGAATAAGCAGATGCTCATCCTTCATTCAATGAAACATTTTGTTTAATGTCTAAACTGGAATGACCTGTAAATAATCTCCGTTCCGCATCCCAACATCTTGAAGCGTCTTCTCTAAAGAAAGCTCCACATCTTCGGTACCTCGTTTTAAGACAAAGCGATAGTTCTTCTCTTTATCTGCTTTATAGTCATCTAAAATTTCTTGTAATAATTCCATTGTTGTCATATCCAAACGGGCTCTCTTACCAAGATAACTGGTTGATAATGTATCTGTTTCCGGCTCTAATACGAACCAGACAATGAGATGATTTTGATCCTTTAAATAGTCCATTCCTCTGCCCTCCCATTCACTTAGAAAAACTTCTTATCTAGACCCAAATGCTCACGATATTGGAGCCAACGTGCATGCTCTCTCGATGAATAGTGCTCTCCCGCTTCCTCTGGTGATAAACCAATATATTTGAATAATCCTGCAACCGGATCCTCACCAAATTCTCCGTTAAAATAGGCTTCTGCTGGCCACCAAATTTGCATATATTTCAATGGCTCCTGTTCAAAGATATGCTTACATCCAGGTGAGCAGGTCATATAGGTTTTACCATTATATTCACTATATTGAGTCCACAGCTTTGTTGGATTATCAGGGTCCGGAAACTCTGCTGGGATTTGACATACCGAACAAATCGCTGGAATTCCAGGGCTTGCATTAGAGAAAATGTTATGATCATTGCGGCGGAAGAATGGTGCATAATACTCATCGAACAATGGATATTCATTCGATAACCACTCATAATCATCCGGCTGCAGTTGGAAGCCTCTAAACATGTTCGCATGTTTAAATTGATCTAGAATACGCATAACAGAGTGTGAATAGTGCTCTTTTTCTTTAATGCTGTCCTCAGCGTGCTTCGGCAGACGAATGCCATATTTACGTAAATCTTTAAACAATCCGTTAAATACCTGCTCTTCTACATACATTTCAAACGCTTTCTTCCAAGAGATTGGACGAATACGTGGATAATAGTCTACAAGTGTGGCAACAACTGAGAACATACGGTAGGCTCTCCAGTACCACTTATCAAGCCAGCCTTGAATAATCGGCACATTGCGATCATCTTCCTCTAGCAGCATTTTCAAGGCAGACATGCCAAGTGCCATATGGCGAGACTCATCCGATTGAACCGTTTTCCCAACCGCGGCGAAGTTTTCATCTCCAACTGCACCGGCAGATGAAGCAAATGGCAGGAAGAGAATGTTTGTAAATACATACTCAAAGGAGAAGGAAATCGCCATTAATGCTTCAAACGGTCCTGCTGTCATCGCATCATCGAAGAACGATTTTGGTACCGTGTTAAACCATAGGTTTTGCGATGTATTGGCAAAAGCATGCAATCCATCAATTTCTTTACTCATATGTGCATAGTGCTTAATTTCAATCTGCGCATGGCGTAGCTCATCAATGGCCTGGTTGAAGGTTGCAAAGCGGATCGCTTCAATCGGAATGTTACGGCCGACATAGGCCATCAAGCGGTGAGCAGAATATTCTGCCGGCTGAACGGCATTCGCAAATACCTTTACACCTTCATACCAGCGAGAGTCTACTACCTTTGCATAGCCGTCATTTGCCTCAAAGGCATTTCGGACAGAATGATAGATTCCATCTTTTTCAGATTGAATTTTAACATATTGGTTATAGGCCATCCGGAATGGATCTTCCCATCTGCTTGGGTCCTTAAGGATGATGCCCTCTTTCTCAATTAAAGGATAAACCCGATTCATATCAAAGTCCTTTGGTTCCCACATCAAGTCCCTTGTCATTGCATGATACTTTTCTTTAATACCCATTTTAGCCATGTGATGATCCCTCCTTATTCTGAATCTTCCCACTCAATGATTAACTGTTCTTCATCCCAATCTGTAATGAATCCGAAAGCTGAAGACATAACAAGATGTACTTGATCCATTTCAAAATCTGCACCTAAATGCTCTTCAACACTTTCTCTTTTCAAAACCATTTTCCCTGGAGCTTTTACCTTTTTATATACGTGAAAATCCTCGACAATGACGCCCTCATTATCTTCCTCAATCGCTGCGATAATGGCCGTTACAATGCTGCCTCCGCTTGTATCTAAATCCATGCCGACATAGGCTTGTTTGACTGTCATAGCTATCGTCCCCTTCTATTAACTAAGTGCTATTTCGTATTGTTTAAATGGAAGCTTATATTTTTTATAGATTGGGATAATATTTTCTTCCTCAATCTTTTTCAGTGCTTCTGGAAGATTAATCTCAATACCATACTTTTCAAATAACGGAGCTAAGGCCAGCACTGCTTCAAAGGCCTTTGGATACCATTTTTCTACCCATTCCTGAATGATTTCTACATTTGATAAGGTTTCCTCTGGCGTTTCTCTTGGATCGCTTAACACTTTACCCCAACGGTAATCGCCGCCCCAATCTTCATAGCCAAGTGCCTTCAAATAATCCCAACGGCTTTCAGCTGTATCCTGTGCTAAAAGCTTAAATAAAGAGAATGCCCAATCCCGATGCCAATCTAACTGCTTACCAATCACAAGGTTCATCACGGCTAGATGCGTATCTCCATGCTTCATCGCTTCTTTACTAAACTCACGGTACATCAGGTTCCCGAGCAAAAGATCCAAGGTTAAGTTCTCAGCAACTAAAACCTCCGCCCAATCGTCCGTTACCAGAATTTCTTCCACATAACGACGCAGCGGCTGATAGGCTGGATCGTTCAAAAGAACTTCCTTACCATGTGCTAGAAAATCGCCATGATGCTCCTGCATATTCATTGCCCATTGAGAAATCCATTGGGCTCTACCTGTTTTGTCATACGCCTGATAGGTTGCACACTGCTCAATCGCAGAACCTAGTGCATAACGAATGACATGCTGCATTTGGACATTCTCGCCATATTCTAAGTGACGAAGCGGTGTATAGATATCTCTTACTGCATCCACCCACTCCGCGGAAAGGTTTTCAACAATCCCAAGCTCGTTCGTCTGATTGAAGGCGTTTTCAATTTCTTCAGCTAATTTTTTGCGGTTATTGACGTAGGTTGTATACCAAAATTTCTTTGGATCACGGAAGGCCTCCCAATCGGAAGATTTCAAGCGTGTATAACGTGGATCATAGATGTCGTAATCCCTTTCATCGAAAATATGACGGTAATGCATATGAACATACGGCTGCTGTTTAACTGTCACATCTTCATATTCATTTTTCGTTTTATAGTCCCAGGCTGTATCTCGGATGGTCTTTTTGAATGCTGGTTTTTCTGTCATTTCTACTCCTCCTTTTTAAATGGCAGATTTTTTGATTTCCATGCATGTGATAACTTGGATCAATTTATGTGTAGTTAACTATATGTTCTTTATTTTGTAAGCGTATTCTAATTTTAAAATAGTTAGAAAAATCAGTATACGGATGATGTTGCCCAATTTTTTTCTAGTTTTGGTACGAATCATACTAATTTTAAATGTTGTCACTGTTAAAACAGTTGAAATACATCGGTTTTAAGTAGCATAAAATCTTTTCACTTTTTCCATTTATGAATTGTTACTACTCATTGCAGTAGGTGGCTAGCTCTTGTTAGAGGATAAAAAAGGAACGGAAGCTCTATACACAAACTGACAGAGCTTCCGTCCCTTCACATTTTTATTCGATTATTTTACTCCTATAGACTAGAAGACGGTACTTCAACAGCTTGAAGCGGTAATTCTACCGTCACAATAGTTCCTTTATCAAGATTACTTGAAAAGGCAATGGTTCCTTTATGGGCCTCAATGATACGGTAGCTTATCATTAACCCTAACCCTGTCCCTTTTTCCTTTAATGTATAAAAAGGTTCACAGAGCTTTGGAATGATTTCTTTTGGAATTCCTACACCTGTATCCTTTATTGAAATGTCAATCGTTTGTTGATTTGATTCCTTTATTTCAACGGTCAGACTTCCACCATTAGGCATTGCCTCGAAAGCGTTTTTGATGATATTAATAAATACTTGTTTTAACTGGTTTTCATCGCATTGCACATATGGCTCAGTCTCAATAAACAATTTATTCATCGTTACATTTTGCAACAACGCCTGTGGTTCCATAAAGGATAGAACTTGATTCATAATATCCTTGATGTTATGTGTTTTATATTCTATCGCCTGGGGCTTTGCAATCACCATAAATTCATTTGTAATCATTTCAATTCGATTCAATTCTGACGACATAAGCTCTAGCATGGGCAGACGATTATCGTCAACCTCCATCTTAAGCAGCTGGGTAAAGCCCTTCAAGGTCGTCAGCGGATTTCGTATTTCATGTGCAACACCTGCAGCCATTTCACCAACCACCGCAAGCTTTTCTGATTTCCTTAGTAGCTCTTCCGTCTTTTTTAATTGTGTAATGTCAACAATTGATCCGACAACTTCTACTACTTGTGCCGCTTTAATAATTGGTTTTAATGAAACGGCTAAGGAGATATGATCCCATTCCAATTCAAAGCTTACATCACGACCGTCCCATGCGATTTGGTAATGGTAAAGAAGCTGATCGAACGCTTCATGTCCGGTTGGATAGCTGAAGCGATGGCCTATCATTTGCACCGGAGCACCCCATAATTTGTAATATAACTCTCCGTCAAAAAGGGTGTGAATAAAGGAAGCATCTACTTTATGATATTTAAAAATAATCCCTTGCTGCTGGCGAATCGTATCGGTTAATTCTTGCTTGGCAGCGTGAAGATTACACTCATACTCTTTTTGCTCTGTAATATCCCGAATGATTGCAGAAATATTACCTGTATGTGTCCCTTGAATATTTGACAATGAGATCATAAGGTATATGGTATCCCCATTTTCTCGTTGCTGTTTGATTTCAAAATCATTAATATTGGAGCCATTTAGAGCTTGCTCCAATACATCTGACAGGTCATCCCCATGATTCATAATCGATCGGAAATCCTGCCCAATCACATCGGATTCTTTTACACCGATGATTTTTTCAAACCCCTTGTTTGCACGGAGTATAGATCCTTGATTATCAAGGATGAGCAAGCCTTCCGGTGTATTCTCAAAAAAGGATTCCAGTAACCCTTGCGTCGTATTTAAATCCTCCTCCATTTTTTCCTTTTTTAGAAAGGTTAACTGAAGCTTGGAAGAATAGAAGCCAATAAAAATATACATATTCCCTAGAACCTTTAAAAAGTGGACTAAAAAATTATAATATCCTTGGCTGCCGCCATAAACTAATGTTAATAAATTAAGAGACAATAGGAAGAATATCCCCATAATCAAATAAATATAAATGTAATCCTTCGTTTTCTTCCTAATTTTAATGATGAGAAGGATTGATAATGTATAAATAAAACAAATCGTAAGGTAAATCGTAACCCTTAATAAGGTAGATTCCCCATTATTAGAAATCATCGGTAGATAGTCTTCAAATAAGAAAATAATCGATGCTGATACCAACAAAATACATATGGTTGCTAAAATATACCCATACTTCTTGATTAATTTTTCTTCTTTATCATTAAGCATAAAGATGACTAAAAGAAAAATACCAGCTGACTGTGTGATTCTTACTAAAATTTCGAACCACCCAGTTTTTATTTCAGAGCTTTCGGTAATAAAAGTAGGCATCCCCGGAAATGTAATCATATGCAATAAGCCAAATGTACCGATTGAGAAAAAAATAATCGGAAGCCAAAGGGATGTTTTGGTTTGTATATAAGGATAAGCATACCATCCATATAGGAAAATCGAGTACGCGACAAAAATGCCGAATATTTCGAAAACAGAATGGATAATGATACGACTTTCTGATATAAAAATAGATTCAATATAGGGCATTAAAAAAAAGGAAAGAATTAGCAAAAGTATAGAAAATTGAACTACTCACCACTTAATTCTTACGAATTTGAAGTGGGAGATTCCTGCGAAGACCAGTGCATCCACTAGTTATTGAGCAGGCTCAACCCGTCGTCCCGACGGTGATTGCTTTATTATCTTGTACGTTGTGCTCGCCACACGCCCTGCTTTGCTTGTTTTTCGCTGCTTCGGTACGTGTGGGGACGATTAGAACGTTGAAGATTTTACGTGACAGACGCTTTTCCTGTCACAACCTCATATCTTCAGTTTTCAAAGAACAACTTACAAGTATAATATAGCACATTTGTTCGAATTATTCAATAACTTTGGCTAACGCCAACCGACATTCATCTCCCCCTTATTTCTGGGCTTACAGCCCTACACAAAATTGAAGAGGGAGTCTTCTGTCGGAAAATGATAAAAGGACGCGAAGGTTTTCTTATTCTGATAAGCATAATCCATTAAAAAATCAATCCACCTCTAGTATGTCTAAAAAATTTAGTTGTCCATGTTACTTCGACAAAAGCTTCAACAATCCTTCCTAATACCGCAAAAAAAGAAAGGTGCCAGGCAACATCCATAAATTGGAACCATTTCATGTATGCCTGACACTTAACCCCTCTACTTATTGATTACTTGGATGGCAAAAGCAATCGAGTGTGTGATCGTTGTACATTCCGACTGCCTGCATATAGGAGTAACAGATGGTGCTACCGACAAATTTAAAGCCGTCTTTCTTCAACTGCTTACTCATTCTGTCACTAACCTCGTTTGTCGTTGGAACCTCATCCATCGTTTTCCAATGATTCACAATCGGTTGATGATTGACAAAGCTCCAAATATAGTCAGAAAATGAACCATATTCCTCCTGAATTTTTAGAAACGCTTTCGCATTCGTTACAACGCTTTGAATTTTTAACTTATTTCGCACGATTCCCTTATCTTCCCTTAATGAGGCTAATTTTTCATCACTATATTGGACAATTTTTTTCGCATCAAAATAATCAAAGGCTTTCCGGTAATTTTCCCTTTTTTGTAGAATGGTCCACCAACTCAGCCCGGCCTGTGCCCCTTCAAGACATAGCTTTTCAAATAATTGCTGATCATCGTATTTCGGGACTCCCCATTCTTCATCGTGGTACTGAATATATAACGGCTCCTTTGTTACCCACGCACACCTTTTCATTAACAACTATCCTTCCTTTATAAGAGTAGCTATAGAGTAGGGAAAAACGATACGAAATTGAGTTTCCTTCATATAAAAATCTATAGCTTTAACTTTTTGTTTTCTGGGCGTTTAGAATTTCCTCTAAATAGTTTACCACATGATTCCCAACCTGCTCCGTTGTGGCCGTACCACCCATATCAGATGTCAATACTTTTCCGTCAAGCAATACCTTTTCTATCGCCTGGAGGATGTTTTCACCGTAGTTTTCATAGCCGAAAAAGTCCATCATTTGGCTTGCTGACCAAATAGCTGCAAGCGGATTGGCTATTCCTTGCCCAGCAATATCTGGTGCAGAACCATGAATCGGTTCGAACATCGATGGGTATTTGCGCTCCGGATTAATATTTGCACCTGCTGCCAAACCGATTCCACCTGCAATCGCTGCCCCTAAATCGGTCAAAATATCTCCAAATAAATTCGAGGTCACAACTACTTCAAATCGTTTTGGATCCTTGATCATGAGCATCGCTGCTGCGTCAACAAGATAAGAAGCTGTCTCTACATCCTGGTACTCCCTGCTGACTTCCTCAAACACTTGGTCCCAGAAGACCATCGAATAATTCAAGGCATTGCCTTTACTAATACTTGTCAATGTTTTGCCTTCTTTTCTCGCTGTTTCAAAGGCATAGCGAATGATCCGTTCCGTTCCTTTACGGGAAAAAACACCATTTTGCAGAACGACTTCATTTTCCTGTCCCTTAAACAGCCAATCACCAGCACCAGCGTATTCCCCTTCACTATTCTCCCTAATAAATAGCATGTTGACATCCTCACGGCTTATATCCTTTAAAGGGCACGGCGCCGCTTCTAGTAAACGGATAGGTCTTATATTGACGTATTGGTCAAAGTCCTTTCTAATCTTTAACAGTAAATCCCATAATGAGATATGATCCGGAACACCCGGATACCCGACTGCCCCTAAATATATCGCATTGAATTCTTTTAATTTATCCATTCCATTCTCATCCATCATGACACCATGCTTTGAGTAATATTCACAGCCCCATGGAAACTCATTAAATTCAAATTGAAAGCCTGAATCCAGCTCAGCTATTCTATTAAGGATTTTCATTCCTTCTGAAATCACTTCAGGTCCAATTCCGTCACCCGGAATGACAGCAATTTTCAATGTTTTCATCTTTATTCTCCTCTTCATGTAATAATTAGGCTTACACAAACTTCCCACCTTATTCTCTCGTTTATTCTATCAATTCTGAAAATATATTCAACATGACAGCAAAACAAAAGCAGGTGGTTGATTCTATTGCCCAATTACCGACAGAACCAACCACCTGCTATATAATCAACATGAGAATATATCATTCACTTATTTCAAATTCCAGCCCCTTATCCTTTAATACCTCCTGTACAACTCGTAAGGAGGATAAGGCACGGGGAAACCCAACGTATGCCGTGCATTGGATAATGATTTCTAATATTTCGTTTGGTGTTAACCCCACGTGTAATGCTGTCATGGTATGAGCATGCAGCTGTTCATGGGCCCCTTGCGTGATGAGCGATGTTAGCGTTACAATCGCTCTTTGCTTTTTCTCCAAACCGGGACGGGCATAAATATCAGAATAACCCGATATAACTAAGTCAGCGATATCAGGATGCAGCTGCTGCAAATGTTCGATAATGTCTGAGCCGCTCGCCCCCATCATTTCCATCATCGTTTTACGCCCGTGATCATACCGTTCACCCTTGTTTTTTTCTTTCATTCGGACATCCCTTTCTTTAACCGCGCTTCATTGTTGGTGGTATTTCCTCTGGATCGACCATAATTTCTACAACCGTTGGTCCATCATTTTGCAGTGCAGCATCCATTGCCTGTTGAATTTCCTCTACAGTGTGACAGCGAAATCCATGTGCTCCAAGTGAAGCCGCAAATAATGCCCCATTTACTGGCACTTCATAGGTGGTCCCAACCGCTTTTCCTAAATGGGCAGCCATTCCTTTATTCACCATATCCAATCTCCCATTATTTAACACAACAAAGATAACATCTAAATGATAGTTTACTGCTGTTGAAATTTCCGTCCCATGCATTAATAAGCAGCCATCACCTGTTAAGCAAACAATGGGCAGTTCGGGACAAGCGGCCTTCGCTCCAACTGCATAGCCGATTCCGTGTCCCATAGCACCAAAGTAGCTGTCAAAAATAAAGCTTCCAGGCTGATAGATTTCCAAATCACGAATGGCAAAAAATGAATGACTTCCGCAATCACTGATGACCAATGACTCCCTTGGTATTCTCGATTGAAACGTCTTTACAGCCAGTCCTGCTGAAAGAACAGGCTTTTCATAGTATTGTTGCTGATTGATCTGTAGTCTATTAATCCATAAAGCTTTTCTTACTACCCGACCATCTGATGTTTCTAATATTTTTTTTATATTTGCCTTCAAATCTCCTAGAACCGGAATCGTTGGTACTGGAATACTTTTTCCAAGAAAAGTAACATCTAAATCGAACTGGACTATTTTTTCCGGATACATGTCTTCCGTCATACCGGCAAGACTCATATCAGATAACCGGGTCCCGACTACTACCATAAGGTCTACACCCTGCTGCAAATAAAGGTCAGCCTCAATGGCCCCGCCAAGCCCGAAGCCTCCAAGCGACAATGGATGTGTTGTCATAAATGCTCCTTTCCCACTAGGTGTGGTCATAACAGGCATATTCCAACGCTCGGCAAACTGCTGAACTTCCTCATAGGCAGCAGCAGAATGAACCCCTTTTCCAAGAAACAAAACAGGCTTTTGGGCTTTGTTCAACACATGAATAACTTCATCTATATTGGAGGAGACCATAGGCTGGACAAAATCTCGGGAAGGAATTTCAAAAGGCTCGATTTCTTCCATCAACACATCTAACGGGATATTTAAATGGACCGGACCCTTTATCCCTGTAAAGGCTTGTTCAATGGCATGTCGAAAATAGCCTGGAAACAAATCACCTCGATCCACCGAGCGGCTAAATTTCGTCACCGACTCGAATAAACGAACAATATCCGTTCCAAAGCTTGATGCATCCTGTCCAAGAGCTCTTCCTGTTGCTAGACAAGAAGCATGACCGGTGATAAATAATACCGGTGCATTCGATGCCTTCGCCTGGGCAGCAGATGTAATCATATTAGTCCCACCTGGTCCTGACGTACCGAGCGCTACACCTATCGTATGAGAAGCAAGAGCAAATCCGGCCGCTTCATATCCGGCCCCGCCTTCAAATTTACTTAACACAAACAAAAGTCCTTGGCGGTCCATTTCAGCAATTAAAGGAGTTACAGCCTTTCCCGGGACGCCAAATATATGGGTAGCACCTAATTCTTTCAAGTGTGAAGAAAGCGCAGAGGCAACTGTCACAGGCTTTGTTTTATCCTTTAGTAGCACTCCCTCCATTTGATCCCTCATCTTAGCTGCAATAACCATCCTTCAAACCACCTTATTTTCATGATTAGCCATCCATTAATTACCTTGTAAAAATTCCTGTTCTAATTTCTCAGCTGAAAGAGGTTTACTAAAGAAATAACCCTGGAATTCATCGCAATTCTTTTCTGTTAAAAACTCTAGCTGTTTTACAGATTCCACCCCTTCAGCGATGACCCTCAGCCCTAAATTATGTGCCATCACAATAATCGTTTCTACAATGCTGGCATCGCTAACACTATTCGTGATGTTCTGAACAAATGACCGGTCAATTTTTAAACGGTCAAGAGAAAAACGTGTTAAGTAATTTAATGAGCTATATCCTGTACCAAAGTCATCAATTGAAATTTGTACTCCTAACCTGCACAATTCTTCTAGGATATGAATCGAGTGGTTCACATCCATCATCATGCTTTCAGTTATTTCAATATCAAGATATTCTGGCTCCAGTCCCGTCTCATTCAAAATTTGACTGATGTCATTGACCAAGCCATGTTGTGAAAACTGCTTGCCAGATAGGTTGACAGAGACTATAATTGGCGGATATCCTGTCGTCTGCCAACGTTTATTCTGCTTACAAGCCTCTCTTAATACCCATTCCCCTAATGGGATAATAATGCCCGTTTCCTCGCTTAATGGGATAAATTCAGTTGGCGACACGAACCCCAGCTGAGGATGGTTCCATCTTACCAATGCCTCCACACCTAGGAGACGACCGTTCTTAGCATCCATCTGTGGCTGGTATTCCAAATATAACTCATTCTTCTCAATCGCCTTTCGCAATGCATTTTCCATGAATAATCGTTTATGGGAATTGGTATACATTTTATGTTCAAAAATTTGAAAATTATTTCCGCCCTTTGCCTTCGCCTGGTACATAGCACTATCTGCACAAATCATCAAGCTATCAAACTCTTTACCGTTATCTGGGAAAATAGCAATTCCCAGACTGGCAGAAATGTGTATATCAAACCCACTGACCATGAATGGTTGATCGAAACAGGATAGGATCCTCTCTGCATGTGACTGGATCGACTCAGAATTCTCCTTTTCCGGCAAAATAAAAATAAACTCATCTCCACCCATGCGGGCCACTAAATCCCGCTCCGTTACTAAGCATTCTTTCAGTCGGTGGGATACCTGCTGCAATAGAATGTCCCCTTCACTATGGCCGAAGGTGTCGTTCACATATTTGAACCGGTCAAGATCGATGAAAACGATTGCTAGCTTTTCACCCGAATCATGGGCAAGCTTGATTTCTTTCAGATATTGATGCTTAAACAAACGACGATTTGCCAAACCGGTTAATTCATCATGATGTGCCATATATTGAATTTTTTGTTCCGTTTCAAATCTTTCCGTTATATCACGAAACTGTCCTAGGGCACCTATCAGGTTCTCCTTTTGATCATAAATCGGCAAAGCATCAAACAGACAGACAATATTTTTATTGGTTTCCATATCAATGAAGCTTAATTGAATGTCTTCAAATTTCTTTTCCTCTTTTAACACTTGATCGATATAGCTGTTTATATTTGTAAGGAGGCTTATTGACTTCCCGATAACATCCTTTTTACGACTCTTTATTATTTTTTCAGCGATAAGATTATATTCAAGAACGATGCCATTTGTATCTGTTGCCACAACTCCATTGCGTGTTGTATCAATGAGAATATGATTCAACACCTCTAATCGGCCATTCTGCTTCCGCAGCTGTAATTCACGCTCAATCGAATCCACCATGGTTTGAAGCATCGCTAAGAAAAACGGATGATTATATTCGATCGAGGTCATAATAGAAATCGTACCGAGCAAAGTGCCCTGTTCCTGATAGGTAAATGGAACAGAATAGCAAGCAGCTTGATAAAAATAATGATGATAATGCTCATCTCCAATAATTTCAATGGGCCTTCGATATTTTAAGGCCAGATTGACAACATTGGTTCCGGACATTTCTTCAATAAACTGTACTCCAACTCTAAAGCCGGAATTATTCATGATTTCTCTGATTGATTGATCCCCGTCTATCTGTAGAATCACACCTTCATCATTGCTGACAGAAATTAATAACGGGATGCCCTTCCCTTTAATGGAATCTAAGAACTGGTCCATGAAAAAGCGGGCAACAGATAATATTTCCTCATAGCTTTTCAGTTTTTCTTCAAGCACATAATCAGGTATACATTTGGATTTCGGAATCACTGTCGGATCAAGACCAGACTGCTTACATAACTGTTTAGAGGCACGAACAATCGAGGTTTTGTCTACAATTTGAAGCATTCGATCCTTCCTTTTCTACTAAATTATCACAATTAATATAACATACTTCGATAAAAAACGACATTTTTGCTATTTATATATATATCTATTTTACAATAACCGATTAACTAACACACTGGGAAAAACCGGTGAAAACGAAAGGTGCCAAGCATCCAGCCTTATTAAAGAATAAATGAATAGAAATAAGCATGAGGCTGTAGCACCTCATGCATTAAATATTGGTAAACGAACGGCAGATGGAGCGTAAGGTATAAAGCCTGGCAGTGAAAATAAACAAATCCTGGGAATTTTGATCGATATAGTCTCCGATTATATGGAGTGCTTTTCTAAAGCGATTAACCAATAACCTTGTGTATTTTTCATCATAAATAAACCGATTTATGCGTGATAATTCATCGGCGATGATTTGAAATTGAAATTCATCCACTAATGATTTTAGTCTATATAACTTTTCTGGATTGGAAAGATAGCTGTTATTATTTTGATAGCTTTTCCGAACGAAAAGAGAAAAACCCTCTATATTCACGGCCAACAGTTTTGCCTTTTCTCTGTCGAAGTCCACTTTCCACCACCTCAGTAAATTGTATGAACATTTTCATAAACTATGATTAGAGGTTAAAATGAGGGGAACAAAGTAGCAAATCGACGGTTCATTTACTTCATGTAAAGGCAAAATATAATGAAATCGCATGTAAAGGATGAGGTATATGTTGGATTCAGATTTGAAATTTGATTTTCACACCCATCATGACCGGTGTGGTCATGCCAGGGGAAGTATTCGTGATTATATTGAAGCAGCACTTGATTGCGGGCTTTCGATGATTGGTATTGCAGACCATTCTCCTTATTTTGGAATGGAGGAAGACCAGCCCTATCCACATATCACGATGGCAAAAAGTGAATTCCCTCATTACATAAAAGAAGTACAGCAGCTAAAAAAGGAGTATGAAGGAAAAATTGACGTATTGCTTGGCATTGAAGCAGACTTTTTCCCGGAAAGTGTTGACATCTATCGCCGTTGCTTTCAGCCCTATCCGTTTGATTACATTATCGGCTCGGTTCATCATGTGGATGGTGAAAGTATCTTTCATAAAACCCGTTGGGAGGGTCTTTCAGCTGAGCAGAAAGTAAAAACAAAAAATGCCTATTACGATTTGATTGAAAAATCAGCCAGGAGCGGAATGTATGAAATTCTTGGCCATATTGATGCCATGAAAGGCTTTTATCCTGCTTTTTCCACCATCCAAACCAACGCAGTCGATAAAACCCTGCAGATTATCGCAGAGCAGGATGTTGCCATCGAGGTGAATACCTCAGGAAAAACAAAGGACGTTGGAGGCTGGTACCCTTCCTATGAGATACTAGAGAGAGCGCTTTATTTTGGGGTAAAGGTTACCTTCGGGTCCGATGCACATGATCCTGAAAGAGTTGGTGATGATTTTGAGTTAGTTAGACAAAAGCTTAAAGAAATCGGCTTTCAGGATTGGTGTTATTTTAAAGAAAAGAAAAGGTATTCTGTCTCATTATAAAAAAGGACTGCTAAAGGCGGTGGAGTTGATAACTGCTTCGATCATCACCACCGCTTATAGGTCATTCGACTGAAACCTGAATTCTCAAATATACTCCTATTCAATCTGGCGTATCCTTCAACTCCTGTACTAAACTTAGATTCATAGAGTAACTGAACCATACTCATCCATCCTTGTGCTGTCATAACTTCAACTAGCCTAGCTTATACATAATAAAATCAACGACTAAAAAGGAGGAAGTCTCATGACGTCACTGGAAGAACGTTTTCTTGGTTTACCTACTACCGCTATTTCTGATGCACTAAAAGGATTTAACCATATGAACACAGCGATAAAACCGTTAAAGGAAGCCTACAAAGTTGCCGGAAGAGCCTTTACAGTTAATATTCCTGCCGGAGATAATACGGGTATTTTACGCGGCATACGGGATGCCAAGCCAGGCGATGTGCTGGTAGTGGATGGTAAAGGCTATACGGAGCGAGCAGTTGCCGGTGATTTTGTCATTAGCTTAGCCCAGGTGATGGGACTGCAGGGAATCATTATAGATGGAGCGATTCGTGATATTCAGGGCATTAAAGACCTCGATTTTCCTGTCTTCTGCCGTGCTTCCACTATTTCAGCGAGTGCAAAAGCAGCACCAGGTGAATTGCAGGTTCCCATATCCTGCGGTGGGGTCAGCGTTAACCCTGGTGACATGATTGTTGGAGATGCAGATGGAGTGATTGTTGTACCCGCCAGAAAAGAAACGGAAATCCTTCAAGCAGCGATTGACAAAATAAAAAAAGACCAATCACGACAAGAAAAATATACAGGAAGCAAAGAGTCTGCTTTACAATATTTACAATCTGTAATTGGAGAAAGGTAAGCGCTTTATGATACTTGTCCTTCGCTATCATTCCGTTTAAAAAGCTGATAAAAAATTATTTCATTTTATATTCACATTTGACTATCTTTGCATACTCTATATTGGGTATTAGTCAATAATAAACCAGCATTTGGACCGCATTTTACATGCGGTTATTTTTTTGAAGCGCATATGCAGATGTCTTTCAACTATTATCCGAATAGATACAAGAGGATGATTCTATCACTCCCGTTGGAAGGAACAGAATCATCCTCTGATCATTTTTATTAGAAACTTGGTTTTACTGCGTTTTGTTTGTCTAATTCAAAATATAGGTTTTTGTATTCCTTTATGGATAATTCGCCATAAAGATAATTTTTTTGGACATAATCAAGTAGTTCATTTACATGTGATGGGTTACGTTCTCTTTCTAATTTAAAGCGGTTAATTAATCCTTCTAGTAACATAGTAATCCCACTCTTTCATTTACATTTTTTTACTTACGATTATCGACAAATTTATTATAACATGTGATTTAAATTACACTTATTTTTATAAAATTCAAACTACCGACATTTTTCTACAAAAACAAAACAAAAGATACGGTGCCAGCCACCACAAATAGACAATATCGAGTACTTTGTCTTTTTGTGGTGCCTGGCACCTTAAGGTTATTTTTCTATTATTCTTCTTTCTTTGATAAGCAGTAGTCACATTCCATTAGGAAGGATTCAACCTGCTCATCAATGATTTGACCACATTCCGCACATACCTTTTTCGGCAATTGTTTTACCTGATCAACTGTACTACGCATCATGATAACCTCTCCTTTTTTATAATACAGATTCAAACGTTCTTCGTTTGTTATAGTACAGTATATGTAACTCCCGTAAAATGATGATTATTTTTTATTAAAAAGTTACTAGCCTTCTGACTCAAAATTTTCTTTCGTTTCTTTCTTGTCCCTGGGCGTTTACCTATACATGGTTAAATGCCCAGCATAGAATACATTATTCTGTTCCCAGTAGGAGGATTAACATGTCAGATAATAAAAAACAGAAGCATGATGATTATGGACAAAAGCATTATCGTCCACAAATAACACTTGGGAAGGTACTCACAAAGGTACCGGTTGTGTTAGCAGAGCCTAGCTTACAGGTTCACACTATTCATAAAACATGTTTTCCAGAGGATGTACTTGAAATTAAAGATGTGAAAAAAACACTGATTCTTACCCAATGCAGACTATTACTACCCACAAATAAATTATTTATTAAAGGCTATGTGCGAAAAAACATCCAGTATGCCGCATTGACAGAGCTAAATCCAGGTGTAACAACCGTTTCAAGTGATTTACATTCACATACCGAGCATATTCCTTTCGATCTTATTACTGAGATTAATGATTTCATCACTAAGCCCATCATGCCAAAAAGAAACGACCGTCATGAATTTGATTTTCTCGTCTCAAGTCCATTACCTTCTGGTTATCCAGAAAAAGATGAGATGCTATCAAGCGACCTTTCTCAATTCCATCAAGCTAGTTCAGAATATTATAATGAACTGCCCTATTGTGAATTGGTTTCTAGCAAAATCATTGAATGGGTAGAAGCAGTGGACAGATGTCCTCTAGATGCAGCTGAATTTTTTAATGAAGGAACCTTTAAAGAAACCGAGGATAAACTGGTCATTGATTTCACCATTAAAATCCTCCAAAATCAACAGATGTATGTATCTTCAACAACCAATGACGATGAATATGATTGTGAATATTGATGAAAAATAGGCTTACAAAATCATAGTATTGTCAGAACCAGATATTCCTCATTATGTATAAAGTAGTTCTACACACTTACATCAACTCTTAACTCCCATACCGATACATTGCATTTTACATGTGAGGGATGGTCAACCTACCATCTCCCTCACAAACCATTGTTTCGGCATGATTCTATCAGGAGCAGAGCCCCGATATTAAAGCTCGTTATTTTTTTGGATAGTTAAACATTGAGGAGGTCTGTCTTTTAGGCATTCTCCTATACATAGTCTTTTGTACCGCATAAAATACCTATTATTTGCCCCAATAGGAGGTATAAAATGTCCAGAGATTACCTAAATAATGAGGATAATGAGGAATTTGATTTTTTCTGCGAAGAAAAGGAGCCAGTTCAAGAACACAAAAAACCTAGTAGAAGCACTGAAACAACCGCAGCGATGGTGCTTGCTCTCGTTCCCTTAGATGTGGATTTATCATTTCGGTCTGTTTTCCCAAACCCTGTCCTGGAAATTGCCGAGGTGAAGAATCAGGTCGTCATCACTAAGTGCCGTCTCCTGCTGCCGACTGACCAATTATTATTCAATGGCTACATTCGACGACATATTTCTTACCATGATGGCTTGAATATGTACTCACTTATTGAGCACGTTCCATTCGAAAGGTTCTTACAGCTGACCAGCTATTTAACAGAGCCTGTCCAACCGAAAAAAAACATCCTTCACATTAGTGATGAATTTACTTCACAGCCATTGCCGAATAGTAGTATTAACACAGAAGAATGGCAGTCTCATCATCCTACCCATATCCAGCAATATTCCACTCTCTATTCTAATGAACAGCCAAGCTGCGAAATCATTCAAAGTTCGATTACCGAAACCAATGTCCCGACTGACAAAGGACTCAATCGCCAATCAACCATTTTCAGCACAGAAGACCTTTTCACTGAAACCGAAACTCTTATGGCCATCAGACTCGCCGTTCGAGTGATCCAAAACCAAACCTACTCAATATCATAAGATAAGGGGCGTTTCTTGTTACCTAACAAGGAACCCCCCATTACGATAGGTTGAACATACATTTCCGTTAATAGGAATCCATCGGACTCAATGAATCCATATGACTGGCAATCATCGCAATAATCGTACTAGCTTCTTCTTTGCTAAAAATGAAGTTGGTTTCGTCCTTTAGCAAATCGTTGTCCTCTGTCCATATACGGTTAACCCGGCGTAACACACCATCTCCCGTCTCCTGAACAATCCCAAACTGGTAGCTAACCTCCACTTCATTTTCCAAATAATAAGCAGTTACTTCTGGTGTCTCCCATTCTACATCCACTTCTTCTAAGATCATATCTGAATCAACCGCTTCTTCCGCAAATTCTATTACATGGTCATTTTCGCCATATTCGATATCCTCATGAAATATATCCTCTTCCACATCAACGTCTTCATCCATATATAGATGAAAGCTCTCATGTACAGCATCCACTATATCCTCAATGTCCGCTAGGACCACTTTACTTTCATAGCCAAGCTCAGGATCAAAGGATTCGAGATAGAATTCCTCATTCCTCGCGTCAAAATAAATGGTACAAAAATAATCTCTATCCATCTCTCCGTTTTCGATGAAAAAATCAATTCTCGGATGCTTTGCTCCACGCTCTATAGACATTCCGCCATTTTCATCATATTTGCTGCAGATGGAATCAAGACTATCCTGCAACTCTCCGCACACTCGGTCAAACCATTCCAAATTCATACCCGTCTCCCCTTTCATTACCAATACAAGCTTAGTATGACCCTTGAGGAGGATTCCTTTCTCTTTATCGAGTAGTTAATTATTGGCAGCAAGGAAATGATTTAAGTCCAAAAAGATTGGTGAAATCTACGAATTAAAATAAGGTTTGACGGACAAAAAAAAAAACCTTCATAAGAATCAAATTCGCCCGTCGAATTTGCGTCCGGATTTTTATCGAGCTCGCTTGATAAACTACCTTTAAAAAATCCGTGACATCCGCCGGAGGCTTAACTTCATTCAGCCGGGGTTTGTACCCCCACTGAATCGAAGAACCATTTACATTCATCCCCACTTATAGTAGTGGAGGACTTCTGTACCTGTCGCAAGCTTTCGGTACAAAAAGCATTTGCTGAATGAAGTTAAATCCTACAAAGAGTTCGTTATTCATGATTTCTATTCGTCACGCTTGGCTAAACAATGATCACATTCCATTAAATAGGACTCAGCCTGCTCTTCAATAACCTGCCCGCACTCCGCACATTCCTTTTGCGGTAATTGTTTAAAAAATTCAACTGGATTTTGTAACATCTTAGCTCGCCTCCATTTTGTATTACTACAAATTATTTAATTTAACCCTTGTTATGATACAGTATATGTATTTATCCTTGTACTATGTACATTTGTATGAAAAAAGCGCAAGAAATTTTCACTTATTCTTATTGGTCTTTCTACAAAAGAAAAGCAGTTTTCAACATCTGTTTGTCTTCAATAAAAAACGCGATGCAATGAATCGAGAACATGCATCGCGTTAACGCAGATAATCTGTTTTTTATTTTCTAAAAATCCCTACCAGTTGCCCCTGGTGATTTGTCCGTGTTTTCCTGTGTGTTATAAGCATTCTTATTGCCAGCTCGACTTCTTGCTCCACCATACTCACTTTTGTGCTGACTCTGTATCTTCCTAAACTTCTCAAAGTTGTAATTAACCATCATAACCCCTCTTCCATTCGTAAAATGTCTTACCGTTTTAGAATTTACGTCAGAAGAAAACTTATTCACAAATACCAATCAAGGTTCTACATGGTTTTTTCTTCCCTCAATATTTGCTATAGTAAGGTGACACAATTAGAAAGGAAGCAACAAGATGAAATGTTTCTCGATTGATTTAGACGGTACATTATTAGATTCAAAGCATATGTTATCAGATGAAAATTATCAGGTGCTGCAAGACCTAAAAAAGCAGGGTCACCATGTGATTATTAATACGGGTCGGGCCGTTGAGGATGTCTTAAAAATAGATGCCATCCAAGGACTTGAGACGCCCATTATCAGTATTAATGGCAACATCATCTACACTGAAAAAAGGGAAACCCTATTTGAAGCAGCCTTGCCCACCGCAACCTATAAGGAATTGTTTCCTATTTTACAAAATTTAGGACTATGGATTATGGTCTATACCAATCAGGGAGGCTTTCCATGCCGAAATCCGGATATTCAGGATAAACGACCAGAAGAAATTGCACCGATTTTCCAGGATTATGATTATGAGAAAATTTTAGAAAAACAAGGTCTAAAAATCTATAAGGTGATGGCTGTAACGCGACCTGAAGAGCTTGAAAAAATCGATCAGGCTAAAAAAGCAATTGAAGGAAATTTAGAGATTTCCTACGCGTCCTCCTTTCCAAATAACGTAGAGTTTACCTCTGTGGAAGCCAATAAAGGAAGTGCACTCCTTCGCTACCAGCAATTAACGAAGCAGTCCTTTAGTGAAATATATGCATTTGGAGATGGCGGCAATGATGTTTCCCAATTCAAGGTCGCAACAACCTCCATTGCCATGGGGAATGCCCCTGCTGCTGTCCAGCAGGAAGCAGACATCATTACCAAAACAAACAATGAAAACGGATTTGCTTACGCAGTCAAACAATTAATCAAGCTCTGATCATTCATTGGATTGCTTGGTTCTCCGCAAACACTTGGAGCAGCCAAACCCGTCCTTTATCCATTTAGAACAAAAAAGAGATGCGAGAATTATCTCACACCTCTTTTTTGTCTTCTTTTTTATCTTCTTTCTTGTCCTCATCTAGTTCATCTACTACTTCACTCGATAATGCACGAGCTGACTTTTTAAATTCGCCTAGAGTTTGACCGACAGCTCGGCCTAATTCAGGAAGCTTCTTTGGTCCGAAAATGATAAGCGCCAAGACAATAATTAATATTAATCCTGGAATACCAATATTATTAAGCATCTAGAAGTCCTCCTTTATCTGTAATTAGATATTATATTACTATTATAAAACTTTATATATCATTTGTTATCAAAAAACAAAAACCTTCATACAACCTTCACAAAGATGCCCATTTTCATGAAACAAATAACTTACCACCTGCTTCTAATGTGCTCTTCTTGCAAAGTCAACAAAGCGGAATTTATCGGGTCTATGTCTTGATTCGGTATATTGAAAGAGACTGGCATCGTCCAGATAGACATAATTTTTTATAATAACAATCGAGTGAAAACCATCAAAATCGAGTAATCGCTTGTCTTCTTCGGACGGGTCTTCGACAATGATTTCTTTTTTCGCAAAGCTTATGGATAACCCTAGCTCTTTTTCCAGATATTCGTAGATTGAGGTTTCACAAACCTCCTTCGTAAGCTCTGGAACATATTTCTTATTCAAATAATCCTTATCAAGAATAACCTTTTCCCCGCCCAATTCTCTCACACGGAAAACCCGCCAAACCTGATCCTTGCTCGACAGGTTTAGCTGCTTTTGAATATAGGTTTCAGGCTTCACAAGTGACAGCTCCTCAACAAATGTACGGGGCTTCTCCCCCATTTTATCGGCGAGCTCCTTAAAGCTTGTCAAGCCGGAAACCGGAAAATCGATTTTCGTGCTTTTTATGACAATCGAGCCCTTCCCACGGACCTTTTGAATATAACCGTTCTGTGACAGTAAATTTAAGGCCTTACGAATGGTTTCCCGAGACGTATTGTAACGATCACATAGCTCATGCTCAGATGGTAAAAGGGAATGAGTCGGAAAATCTCCTTTATCAATTTGTCTAGCGATTTCATTATGGATCATTAAATACTTATTTGTCATAGTCAAAACCTCGGTTTACTTTTTTAGATAAAAAACAACAGACTCATATGGTCTTAAAATGAATTGTTGCAGACTTTTGGAGGCATCATCATAGTTAGATAGGAGAACCCTGCTGTTGAAGCCCGTAATATCAATATGATCCGGCAGCTGGAATTCTACTTCATTTTCATAAAAATTATTCACAACCAAGAGCTTCTCATCACTATTTGTTCTCACATAAGCAAAAATAGCATCATGGTCCTCTAATAGCAACTGATAATTTCCTTCTGTAACAATATCGTAATCTTTCCGCAACTGTATGAGCTTTTGATAATGGTAAAAAATAGAGTTCTGGTCAGCCAGTGCTGTTTCTGCATTAATCTCCTTGTAATTTGCTGCGGGCTGTATCCAAGGATTTCCAGTGGTAAAGCCGGCATTCTCACTGTCATTCCACTGAACGGGTGTTCGTGAATTATCACGGGACTTTTGCTTTAAGATATCGAGCACTTCTTTCTCTGATATTCCTTTTTCCAGCAGAATTTTATACATATTTAACGATTCTACATCACGATAATCATCAATACTGTTGAAGTTAGGGTTTGTCATGCCAAACTCCTCACCCTGATAAATATAAGGCGTCCCCTGCATCATATGAATCGCAGTGCCCAGCATTTTCGCCGACTCACGATGATATTTCCCATCATTTCCGAACCGTGACACCACACGGGGCTGATCGTGATTACACCAAAACAAGGCATTCCAGCCACCGCCCCTGTTCATCTCCACCTGCCATTGAGATAGAATTTGCTTTAACTGTAGAAAGTCAAAATCGGCCTTTGTCCATTTCTCCCCATTTGGATAATCTACTTTTAAATGATGGAAGCTGAAGGTCATATCGAGCTCCTGACGATTGGGATTTGTATACTTGATACAATTATCAATCGAAGTTGAGGACATTTCACCGACCGTCATCATGTCATACTTAGAAAACACCGCTTGATTCATTTCATGGAGATAGTCATGGATTTTAGGACCATCTGTGTAATACTTACGTCCATCTCCTGGTGGCGTTGAACCGTCATCATCTAGAAAACGCTGATCCTTCGAAATCAGGTTTATAACATCAAGGCGAAAGCCGTCAACCCCCTTATCAAGCCAAAACTTCATCATCTCATAGACCTCTGTACGAACCTGTTCATTTTCCCAATTTAAATCCGCCTGTGTTACATCAAACAGATGTAGAAAATACTGGCCTGTTGCTTCATCATATTGCCAGGCATTGCCACCAAATTTAGATTCCCAATTGGTCGGCGGCTCGCCGTTTTTTCCATCCTTCCAAATATAATAATCCCGGTATGGGCTATTCTTAGAGGATTTTGATTCAATAAACCATTGATGCTCAGTTGAGGTATGATTCACGACAATATCCATAATAATTTTAATATGGCGCTTATGCGCCTCCGATAAAAGAAGCTCAAAATCCTCCATCGTTCCGTATGGTTCATAGATACGAAAGTAATCACTAATGTCATAACCATTATCACGCTGTGGTGACTGGTAAACCGGTGTTAACCACAACACATCCACTCCAAGCTTTGCCAAATAATCGAGCTTATCAATGATGCCCCTTATATCACCTAGACCATTTCCTGTCGTATCATTGAAGCTTTTCGGGTAAATTTGATAGACGACCGCTTTTCTCCACCAAGGCTGACTCATATTCTAACACCAATCCTTTTATATATTATTTTCATTATTTTTAGCTTGCTGATTTTCCCTATTACTAAACAGAATAGTAGGAAAAAGAGGAACAACTTAATGTTCCCCTCGTATTTGTATTTTATTTTCTTTTAAAATTAACCTTTGCCATGCCAGTCTTAGCGAAAATAACCGTAAGAATGAACGGAATTACTACTGCAACAGTCATTGCTAGTGCAAAAGTCAGCATATGCTGTGGCTGAATCGATAGGATTCCTGGCAGACCGCCGACACCAATCGAGTTTGCCATTACATTACTACCAACTGAAATAACCGCTGCAACTAGTGAGCCAATCATCGCTGCTAAGAACGGGAAGCCATATTTTAAGTTAATACCGAACATCGCCGGCTCCGTTACACCAAGGTAACAAGAGATAGCTGCTGGAATCGAAACCTGCTTTTCTTCTTCGTTCTTTCTGTTAATATAAATCATCGCTAAAACAGCGGATCCTTGAGCAATATTTGAAAGAGCAATCATTGGCCATAGGTTTGTTCCACCTAGCTCACTCATCAGCTGTAAGTCGATGGCATTTGTCATATGATGTAAACCAGTAATTACTAGTGGTGCATAAGCGAAACCAAAGATTGCTGCAAATAACCAGCCGAACGCAGATGTTAATCCAGAGTAAACAACATCAGAGATAAATGAACCGATTTGCCAACCTAGTGGTCCTAAAACAGTATGCGCAATTAAAACGGTCGGAACTAATGCAAAGAATGGAACCACAATCATCGAAATCGCATTTGGGACAATCTTCCGTAATCTCAGTTCAAGCCAAGATAGTAAGAGACCTGCAAGAATAGCCGGAATCACCTGTGCCTGATAACCAATCATTTCAATCTTCGCAAAACCAAAATCCCAGAATGGAATGTCTGTTGCACCGGCAACTCCATACGCATTAAGGAGCTGTGGCGATACAAGTGTAATCCCAAGAACAATTCCTAAAATCGGAGTAGCTCCCATTTTCCTTGCTACTGCCCATGTGATTCCAACAGGTAAGAAGTGGAATATCGCTTCCCCTATCAGCCAAAGAAACGCATGCGTTCCGGCCCAGAACTGTGATATCTCTACTAATGTTTTTGTTCCATCCTCAAACATTTTAATGTCTCCAATAATATTACGGAAACCGAGGATAAGACCCCCAACAACAATCGCTGGAATTAATGGTGTAAAGATGTCCGCAAGATGGGCAATCATTCGTTGTAAAACATTCATATTCTGCTTGGCTGCCTGCTTCACCTCATCCTTTGAGGTATCACCTACACCAGCAATCTTGATAAATTCATTATAGAAAGAAGCCACTTCGTTTCCAATAATGACCTGGAATTGCCCCGCTTGGGTAAATGTACCTTTTACAAGCTTAAGAGCCTCTATTTTTTCAACATCCGCCTTTTTCGGATCATTTAACACAAACCGCATTCTTGTTGCACAGTGTGTGACAACTGAAATATTATCACTGCCTCCAACATACTCTAGCAGTTCTTTTGCTGTTTGAGTAAAGTTACTCATCCTATTTCCTCCTCTTCAATCGAAGAATTCTATAATAGTGTTTCATGAACAACAATGGATTATGAATCCGCCTTCATCCTCATCTAACATGTATATACAAGTTTCTTGTGAACGTTTTCATTGTAACTTGTATATACATATCTGTCAATCACCTTTTTAAGTATATTAATATAATCTTAAACTGTCGTGAAAAAGGCTATACAACACAAAAAGAGTATGAGAGTCTATCAACTAGACTATTTCATACTCTTTTTTCATAATCATGGTCTCATTTACTTTCCATTTGTGGATTCTTCATAGCTCCCATAAATAGAATGGTGTTTGAATCATCCGTAATGACAAAGAAAAACGGCCGGTTTATTTCCATATAGAATGGACCGTCTGCAGGTGCAGAGGTTGTTTTCATTTCAACAGAGGTTGCAGCAGATGCTTCAGTCCCTTCCTCATTGACATCAATAAAGGTTTTTTGTTTCACCTGACTTATCCAAACAGGATTATCCTCCTGAATCATTTTTGTGAAATTTGCCCCTTTATCAAAGGCAGTAGTCATACCAAGCGTCTTTAAGGACTCATTTAACGATACCTCGTATTCTAGCTGAAACTTCGGCAGCCAGATGGTTCCCTCCTGATGATGAAATTCCTGATTCCACTTACCCCAATTAGCACTCGAAAGCATTGACTCAAATTCGGCTAAACTAGAGCCTGCCTTTGGCAGAAATATCTTCATACTCATTTCACCCTCCCCGTAAGGAAGGGAAACTGCCTGAAAAGAATCATTTTCTGTATATGCCATATTTTCACTGATTGTCATAAGTGGCCAATCCTTTACTGTTCCATCCTCCAGATAAAAAGGTCGTTCCTCTGTTAGCTTTGGATCAAATTCATTTTTCCAATTTCCCTTAAAGTAAATAGCGTTAATAAGAATCGCTACTAAATCAGACTTCAAAGGCTTTTGTACCATTTTTTCAATCGTACCTTTCGTCTTTTCCTTCACCCATTTATTAATTTTGTCTGCTGAACGGCTATCCGTTAGATCCATTGCTTCTGTCGCAGCATGATAATAATCAAACGTAGCATTAGAAAAATCTTCTTGAAAGTGAAATCTCTCATTTAACCAGATAGAATTGGCTATATTCACTTCCATACTCTTTGAATCCTTTTGAAGAATTGACATCAAAGATGCATTGGCTTGATTCAGCTCATCATCACTGATTCCTTCTGCCTGTAAGAGCTTCGCCAACTCCTCCCTTGTTTCCCCATTTGTACCGTTATAAATCATTGACAAAGCCATAAATAAACTAGTTGGTGATATAAAGGTATTGCCTGCTTCATCTTTTTCAATCTCGGACAGCAGTGTAAAACCTAATTGATTATTAGCAGGTGCTATTTTTTTATAATCATCCTTGCTAAACACTACCTGATTCTTACTAGAACAGCCTGCTGCCACAATCATGAATATGAATATGAATCCCAGTACCATTTTTTTCACCATACTCACCACTCTTTCCTCTTTACTATATTAGACTAGCTATCCGAGGAAAGGTTACAAAATAATAGGTTTTTTATGAAAAATGAATGGAATTGGTTTGCTAGCAATATGAGTATCTAGCAGCTAAATAGGAATCATTAATCGTTTTCTGTATATTCTATTTTCTCGCTACTACAACAAGAGCAGGCGAATGCTTTGAATATTCCTGTCGAGCAAAATTTCCGTATACCTGTTCCACTGTAAAACCAATCTCTTCAAGAACGGGTAATAACAGCTGTGCCGTAACAGGAATCAATGGAATTGAGTTAGAGAACGTATCATCATTTACGGTTAAATGAGTCGTAAACATGATTTTATCGTCCACTTTTTCATAAACCCTCTTGAAGATTAAGGAATCCTTTTGAATAACCGGAAATGAAAATTCTTCAACGGAAGCCAATACTTTTTCATAATTAACAAGCTGAAGAATAAATCTCTCATCGCTCTTCAGGCTATCGTAGCATTTCTGTATAAATAGCTTCAGTTCCTCTTGATTCTGTAGATGTGGAACAGTATTGCCAATACAATAGATTCCTTCCACCTTATCTTGTATTTGATTGATTTCCAGCATAGATTTGATATGAACAGGGACGGATACATTATTTTTAGCCGCCTTTTGACCAATATAATCTGCCATTGTTTCATCAGGCTCTGCCGCAATAACCTGTAGCCCCCTTTCAGTGAGCGCCACTGCCATATTTCCCGTACCAGCCCCAACATCTAATACGGCATCAGCCTGTTCAAAATAGGACAATAAAAAGGAACAAGCGGTCTCATTTACAGGGAAAATCTCATCATAAAATGGTGCCAAGCTCTTGTAAAACGCCATCAGAATAACTCCTTTCAACTAGAAGCGTCGAGATATTTCGATTGCTTCTTCCTGTTTATTTTTCTCCAAAAAACTACCATCAATTCATAACCATATGTAAGAACCAAACTGAATGGTGAACGATAAGGAAAATATAGCTAGTTTATTTCCATACATCGCCCTAAACTAGAGAGAATAGACGCGTTCTTCACTCCTCCATGTTACATTTTCAAGCAAGCGGCTTCAACGCAAAAAACCTCCAATTACAAGGAGGTTAAAACGATCATATCAGTATCGATTTGTTATGATTATTCCATCCTCTTTGACAAGCAGCGGTCACATTCCATCAAATAGGATTCTGCCTGTTCCTCAATCGGCTGTCCACACTCGGCACAAGTTTTATTCGGTAATTCTCTAAAAAATTCAATCGGATTTTGTAACATCTAACTGTCCCCCCTTTTTTGTTATACACAGAACACATCAGTTCAAACTGTTATAATACAGCATATGCAGATTACTCCAAAGGATGTGGATGAATTCCTTAGAAAATTAAAATCAACCAAAAAAAGATGTATTTTTATTAAGACGCCTTAAGGTGCGCGAAGTGGACGGAACGAAAATCAACACTCATCATGTCACGTTTAACAGAGCCTTAATTAAAAGCACTAAAACGATGTTCCCTTTGTATTTTTTTTACAACTTCAAAGCCATGCGCTTCAATTCTGCCTACGATATCCCTTGTGCTAACAAAGCTTTGCTTGAATTTCACCGTAATCTTTCCTTTTGGCAGCGTCCCCTTTACTGACTCGATTCCGCGCAAATTTTGGATGCACTGTTCAATCGCATGTAAATGATCAACATAACTGATTCCTTGTACATATAAAGTTAACTGTGTCATCTTTATCCCTCTTCCATTGTTAATGATTTGTATTTTTAAAAGCACTGTTACAATCTGTCATGTATGTTTTAAAACATGTAGCTTACTGTTCTTCTAATGTCATTATATGATAATGATTCTCATTATTAATTGATTAAGATCAATTTTTATATTTTTATTCGCAATCCTTCTAACCACTATAAGAGGTGAATAACTAGATTAATAGATCAACACTTGAAGCACCTCTTTCTTCCACCTAACAATTCACAAGGTTGTAAATATTTGGTCGGTTTACTTAGAATTGGTGGTATATACTGAAACTGGAGATTATTTTAGTAGAATAGGAGTGGTTGTAGTGAAGTATGATGTTGCGGTTATCGGTGGCGGGATTAGCGGGCTTGCTGCCGCTCTTTTTACAGGACATGCTGGTTTAAGAACGGTAGTGTTTGATAGCGGCCAATCCCAGATTAAAAAGGTATCCTCCATCAGAAATAACCTTGGAGCACCGGGGCTATCAGGGGATGATTTATTGTCGATCTATCAAAGTCAGTTAATCGATTTTGCCGAAATCAAGCACATTGCCGTAGAAACATTGAAGCAAGATGAGTCTGGATTTTCTTTAATAGCTGACGGAGAAGCCTATGACTGTGACTATGTTGTGGTGGCAACAAACCTAGATACAAGTCTATTGGAAGCCCTCAACTTTGACATCGGTGTAAATGAAAACATTAAGAGCGGAAAAATTAAAAAAATTGTCGGAGTGACTCAAGACGGCACCACCCATATTCCGAATCTTTACATTGCCGGGTTACTAGCCGGAATTCCTAGTCAAGTCATGGTTGCAGCCGGTCAAGGCGCAGCAGTCGGTATTCAAATAGCCCAGAAGGCTACTGGTGACAAATACATGTGGCACGATCAATAATCAAACAATGAAAAGAAAGTAAGCCCAAGGGCCACTTTCTTTTCATCTACTATTACTTACTTAATTCCATGTTTTCTGCTAATTGAACAACCTCTTCTATTGTCAGGTCAGGATGCTGAATCATAATGGAGTACCGTAAGCCGTTTTCATCCCAACTGATTGATTTGATTTCCTTCATATATTCTGCATTTTGTCCGCGAACTTTATAGTCACCCTCTTGAATTTCCATACCAGGTTCTTCTGGAGTTGGGAACACCGTTAACATAAAGGACGGGATATTTTCCTTTTTATATAGAATATTTACTTCGGTTCGATTGATTTCTCCCTTTAGTTCATACCATTCTACACTCTCAAGCTCAGCAGCACTGTCATGAAAAAGGAGAAAGGGTTCACCCAGTGCCTTTGCTGCCTCCTCCACAGACCCAGTCTGCGATTGGAATTCGGACTCCAAATCTTTTACTTCAACGTTTTCAGGAAGGTCCAAAGTAAAGGTTTCTTCTGTAAAATTAGGCGAAAATTGTATTTCGGTATATTCTATTTCCGAACGGATATCCCCTGCAATCGTGATCGACTTCAGGACAAACCAAGTTTTTTGGTCGACCCAAAACTCCATATCTCCTAAAATAGCATCCTTTGATTTTGCTGTTGCCTTTAAATGATACGTATCAAAATCCAGAATTTTTTTCTCTTCCGCTATTTCAATGGTATGAGTTTCCTTGATTCCATCAAACAACATCGTTAATTGTTCCTTTTGTGTCATCGTTGCTGTATTTTCATCCATAACTAAATCCAATCTATGTGCAACATCACTGCCTTCCTCGTATGACAGGATTTCCTTTCCATCATTGACCGAATAGGCAGTCGCATCACCCTTTAGCTTGTCAGTTGTAATAATCTTTCGTTTTCCATCCTTTCCGGCAAACTCCTCCAATTCCATTTCACCCATTAATTCCTTACCCTCATAATGCTTCATGACGGCCTTCCCATAATAAGCTTCAAATTTATTCTCGCTATCCAACACATTTGCAATAATATCCTCAGAAGAAGCTGCCATTTCCCCTGAACACCCCGCTAATAAGGTCATACTGACAAGTACTCCATATATTAGTTTTTTAATTTTCATTCATCAACGACTCTCTTTCTTGCAGCCAGCAGGCAACCAATGTTCCATATCCCTCTGCTGACCATAGTTTTATTTTCCCGCTATGTTTTTCAATCAGAATTTTCGCCACACTTAGACCGAGACCAGAGCTACCGCCTTGTCCCCTGGCATCCTCTCCTTGAACAAAAGGCTGAAACATTCTATCCTGCAGGTCTTTAGGGATTCCGATTCCTTCATTTTGAATGATGATAAGTGTCCCATCCTGTCGCCATCCTTCCACTTCCTGATAAAAGGGAGGAAATATCCAATTAGGCAAAGTCTCTGAACTTGAAATAGCTCCAAGCCAAATATGCCTGCCTTCCTTTGTATGACGGATTCCATTTGTCATCAAATTATCCACAATTCGTACCATGTGTTTGACACTCACTTCATAATAAGACTCTACAGCCTGTTCAACCTGTAAAACAATACCTTTTCTACGACAGGGCTCCTCATAGCCAGCCAATAGCATATCAAAAAACTCATCCCCGTCTACTATAACCAGCTCCACCTCTTCTCTTGAAGATTGAAGCGCCGTATAGACGCCTAAGTCATCGAGCATTTGCTTCATATAAGATAGCTTTTCAAAAAGGATCGTTTGATACTCCTGTCTCTCCTGTGCTGACAGTTGTTCTTGATTTTCTAATGCCTCAGCATAGGCTTGAATGACCGTTAGCGGAGTTTTCAAATCATGCGTTAAGGAAGCGACAATAAATTCCTTTTCCTTCTGCTGATTAGCTAGTTCTTTACGTGCTTGTTCAATTTGATCCTTCATTTGATAAAAATGCTGCAAGACCTCTCCAATTTCATCCTTGCTATGACGGACGGGCTCCTGTATTGTTTGTCCATTTGCGAAGGCTGTCATTTGTGTGCGTAGCTGCTGCAGCGGTCGATTCAGCTTACGATTCAGGAGAATAACAACTACAGTGTAGGTTATCGTGAAAAAGATCAGAAAAAGGATCCCAAGAACTAGGGAGCGCTTCTGCACCATTTCAATCCATTTCTCTCGGCCAATCGTCACTTCATAAATACCAACGAGCACGCCTTTATCAAAAACGGGCTTTTTATATGAATAGGTGCGTAAATTCTTTTGCACTTCATTTAAATTTTCATAGAGCTTCTCGAGGTTCGTTTGGTAAAATAAATCTGAAAATGGCTCTTGAATGGATGAATATAACGTCACACCATCTTGGCGGTACAAGGAAATTTTTATGGACTCATTTACCTGTTTCTCTATATGCTCGTAGGACTCCTCATTTTGAATTTCATAGAGCTGAATATCCTCTAATATTGGTTCTAGGCCTGTCAGTGTATTTCTAACCTCCATGAACTCAATTAAATCCTGCTTTTTATCATATTCGCTAATCATGAAGTATAACGTAAAGAGGGCCGCTACCGGAAGAAGCATAACGATAAAATAACTCAGCATTAACCAATATTTGATTTTCATGGATTGGGTTCACCTATAAAACGATAGCCGACACCCCATACGGTTTGGATATATTTAGCTGACTTCATTTCATCCTTCAGCTTTGTTCGAAGGCTTTTGATATGAACGGTTACCGTATGATTCCCGTTCTGGTCATCCTGCTGCCAAAGATGCTGAAAAAGCTCGGCTTTAGAGAACGTTTGAAAGGGATTTTTAGCTAAAAGAAAAAGCAAATCCTTTTCCTTCGCTGTTAATAACAACGGCTCATCGTAGTGGTAAACCGCTTCTTTTACAAAATCAATTTTTAAACCATCAAGATAGCTGGTTTGATTCTCCTCTTGGTCTTTCTTTAAATAGCGGCGGTATCTACGCAAATGTGAACTGATCCTGGCCTGAAGCTCCTCAAGACGAAACGGCTTTGTTACATAATCATCAGCCCCAATATCTAAGCCGTGAACAAGACTCTCCTGTTCATTTCTCGCACTAATAATCAGAACAGGTATCTCACTTTCGAGACGAATCCTTTTGCAAAGTGTGAATCCATCCATCTCCGGCAACATTAAATCCACCAGCACCAAATCGTACTCCTCCTGCCTGAAATCCTCCCAGCCCTCCTTCCCGGTCGAGGCCCAAGTCACAAAATACCCTGCCTTCCGCAGGAAGTCACATACAATTCTCGCAATCTCACGATCATCCTCTACAAGCAAAATACGTTCATTCACAACCATCACCAGAACCCTTTCACAAGATCTATTATAAACACTAACATTTCTGATTCTTATAAATTTATAAATACTTAATAAATGATAACACAAACAAGCATGGGTACGGTTCTCTCGCTTCCGAATTCGAAAGCAGGAGAACCGTACCCATGCATCCTTCATATTTCTACTCAATCGCCTTTTTTAGAATATCTTCTTCGCTCGCTGGAATCTTTTCTTCAGTGGGCTGCTTTTCCTTTTTCAACAATTGCTTTACCTTTTGAAGGTCTTTTCTTTTTGTTAAGATATAGAGAAAGTCACCTTCTTTTAAAACTGTATTTCCACTTGGTGTTATTAGTTTGTCGTCACGAATCACCGCATTAACCAGTGCACCCTTAGGGAATGGAATCTGATTTAAATTTTGGCCAAGAATCTCAGCATTCCCCTCCATTTCATAAGCAAGCATCTCTGCATCTGCTTTTCCTAATGAAAGCAACTCGATAGAATAGATAGGTGTTGCTTTTTGAGGTCCGATAAGCTTTAATCTATGTGCTAACGGAGTAATGGTTGAACCCTGGACAAGACAGCTAATCAGGACAACAAAAAATACAATATTAAATATTTCCTGACCCCCGTCAACATTTGCTAAAAGAGGATAGGTCGCCAGTACAATTGGTACAGCTCCCTTTAACCCAGCCCATGATAAAAAGAGCTTCTCATTATGAGTGAATCCCATCTTTAGCGTTGAAAGGTAAACAGCTACAGGTCTTGCCACCAGCATGAGAATTGCGGAAATAATAACCCCTTTCAACATAATTTCTCCTGTAAATACCTCTGCCGGAAAGACCAAAAGTCCCAAAATTACAAACATAGAAATTTGCATCATCCAGGCAAAACCTTCGGAAAACCTTACAATAGAATGTTTATAGGTAATATCAGCATTTCCAATTAATATCCCCGCAATATAGACGGCAAGCAAGCCGCTGCCTTTTAAGGATGCCGTAATTCCATAGGTTAGAATGACGAACGCTGAAGCAAAGACAGGATAAAGTCCACTGGAATCTAAACGTATTCGGTTAAGACCCCAAATCGCCAGCTTTCCAAATAATACCCCTAGCAATGCACCTAAGCCCATTTGTAAAAGGAACGATCCCATCAACGTGAAGAAATTAGAGTCAGGAACCGTTATCAGTTGAATAATGGCCAATGTTAAAAAAACAGCCATCGGATCATTAGACCCTGATTCTGCTTCCAAGGTAGCGCCGATTTTCGGTTTAATATTCTGTCCCTTTAAGACAGCAAAAACGGCAGCTGCATCGGTTGATCCAATAATAGAGCCTAATAAAAAGGCGGTCAGCCAATCTACGCCCATGATAAACTTGACTGGAATGGCAACGAGTGCTGTGGTGATGAAAACACCGATAGTAGCGAGAGAGATGGAGGGGGTGATGACGGAACGAATGGTATTCATATTCGTCTGGAGGCCGCCCTCAAAAAGAATAATTATAAGAGCTAGTACACCAATCATTTGGGCAACATGGGCACTATCAAAATAAACAAAATTCCCCAGCAGCATCCCAACAAGAATAAATAGAACGAGGGACGGTACGCCAAGACGTGCCGATAATTTGGTCGTGATAACACCCGCTAGAAGTAAAACGGAGATAAGCAGAATAATCGCATCCGTATTCCAAACATATGCATCCAATGATATGTTCACCTTCTTTCCAAAGTTATATATTTTTTCTATCATTAATATATTATCATACAAATATGTTCAATATATAACGTAAACTACTGAGATTTCATCATTCCTTCAGCTAGGTTAGCAATGTCATCCATCGAATTTAGATTCGAATTGTTTTTCTCGCTCACTCATTTAAAAAATGGGTCTCCTAATCATTTACCACTAGCATTTCTTGAATCGAAGAACCATTAGCATTCATCCCCCTCTTGTAGAAGTGGAGGACATCTACTGAATGAAGTTCAAGCCATGCCGTTCAATGATTACGCAGTAAATAAGCAATCCATTTACAATGTGGATGATGACGTATATTTTCAAGCAGACCTTTGACAATCGCAGGATTGAGATTCGATTCAAGGACATGCTGTTTTAGCAGGATCAATGATTCTTTCTCGATTGAATCCTCCATTTCAGTTATTTTTTGCTCCATTAATTCAATAATTTGTTCCTTTGTGAAGCGGTCATGTGACGGCTGCTTCATTATTTGAATCAGCTCTCCAGATAGAAACGAAATGGTAGTATGCTTCGCAAGAATCATAGTTTTTTCCACAAGCGACATCGACAACTGCTTTAAATCAAGTGGAGTATCCTGAAACAATAGCAATTTTGAGTAAATACTCATAAAGCTTTTAACACAATACATCAAATCATATTTTATTTCCCGAACTACATCCCCATACAGTCGTTCAATCATGGAAAGAATTAATGATTCTATTAATTGATCATAGGAATGCATTTTACCAATTAATTCCTCGTTTAACGTGTGTGATTGCTCCTTTATCAGGATTTTGGCAAAATCAGAATGCTTCTGAAACGTATGAAATATCGTGTAATAGAATCCATATAGTAAGTTATCATTTGTGTTTGTATTTTTGACTATGTAGTCAATATCTGAAATAATTTGGATCATAAAATAGTCAATCAATGTTAGTATTAACTCATCCTTTGATTTGAATGATAAGTAAAAAGCCCCTTTCGAAATCCCACAATAATCCGTAATTTGCTTAATTGAAGTAGCCTCAAAGCCCTGTTTAGCAAAAAGTTCTAGGGCCTTTTCCATTATTAATTGCTTCTTTACCATATTGATTTCAACTCCCCTAATCATTGACAAATGACCGACTAGTCATTAGTATAAATACTTGAGCTTAGCAAGTCAATTTAGGGTAGGTGAAAAAGTGAAGGGCTTAGTAAATTTTGTGATTAGAAATAAATTGGCAGTATGGCTTCTAACGATTATTATTACCGTTTCCGGTATTTATTCAGCAGCCAGAATGAAAATGGAAACAATACCTGATATCTCCATACCATACCTAATGGTTATGGATGTATATCCGGGAGCCACGCCCGAACAAGTGATGAAGGATGTTTCCATTCCCCTTGAGCAGGCCGTTGAAGGACTCGAGGATGTGAAAAATGTCTTTTCTAATTCCTATTCCAATATGGCCAATCTTCAGGTGGAATATGAATATGGAGTCGATATGGATGAGGCCAAACGGGCATTAGAGGCTGCGTTAGATAATGTTAACCTGCCGGAAGGGGCACAAGATCCGACGGTCACTGCGATCAGCATGAACATGATGCCCGTTGTGGCCTTAAGTGTCAGCAGTAAATCAGAGGATATTGTTGAATTAACGACAACTGTTGAAGAAATCCTGGTTCCAAAGATTGAAAAAGTCGAGGGTGTAGCGTCTGTATCAATTGCCGGTCAACACATCGAAGAAGTACAGCTTACATACGATCAAGCAAACATGGCTGAACTTGGCTTAACAGAAGAAAAGGTAAAGGAAATGATACAAGCCAGCGACTTGGCTGTTTCATTAGGACTATTTGAATTTGAAGAAGGCGAACAAGCCATTTCAGTGGACGGCAAATTCATGACGGTTGATGACTTAAAGGAAATGCTGATTCCTGTTACCCCATCTGCTGCTCAGCCTTCTCCATTTGTAAAGCTTAGTAATATTGCAAAGGTAGAACTGATTGGGAAAGAACAATCCGTGTCACGGACAAATGGTAAGAATTCCATTACCATTCAAATCGTCAAGGAACAAACAGCTAACACCGTTCACGTTGTAAACGGGGTGAAGGATTTAATTAAAGAACAGGAAGAAAAAATCGAAGGTCTTGTCATTGACGTATCTCTTGACCAAGGTGCCCCTATTGAAGAATCTGTCACCACAATGGTTGAGAAGGCGGTATTTGGTGGATTAATTGCTGTTTTAATAATCCTGCTGTTCCTTCGTGATGTGAAATCAACGATTATTTCAATCGTTTCGATTCCAGTGTCGATTTTTATGGCACTTCTGCTCCTACACTGGCTCGATATTACATTGAATATCATGACATTAGGAGCCATTACAGTTGCCATCGGTCGAGTGATCGATGACTCCATTGTTGTGGTAGAAAATATTTATCGTCGTCTTCATCTAAGAGAAGAAAAATTAACCGGTCGAGCCCTTATTCGTGAAGCGACAATTGAAATGTTCAAACCCATTTTATCCTCGACATTAGTTACTGTCGCAGTATTTGCACCACTTATCTTCGTCGGTGGTATGGTAGGAGAGCTATTCACTCCGTTTGCTTTAACGATGACATTTGCGCTTGGTGCCTCGTTACTAGTCGCCATTACGATAGTCCCTGCCCTTTCACACTTCTTATTTAAAAAGAAGCTATATGACATAAAAACAGAAAGCATTCATAAAGAGGCAGGTAAATTAGCTAATTGGTACAAGGGTGTTCTTAATAAAGCATTGAACCACAAAATTATTACCTCTTTGCTTGCCGTAGCTTTATTAGCTGGAAGCTTAGCGTTGACGCCATTAATCGGCTTCAGCTTCATGGGTAGTGAGGAAGAAAAAGTCATGTACTTAACGTACACCCCTGGGACAGGTGAATTAAAAGAGGATACATTAAAAAATGTCCATGTAGTAGAAGAAAAGCTGTTAAAACGCAGTGATATTGATATTGTTCAAGTCTCGGTAACGGAAAGCGGCGATCCAATGGCGGCTATGATGGGAGGCGGAAGTGATGGTGCCCTTATGTACCTTATCTTCGACCCAGAAATGGAAAACTTCCCTGAAGCTCGTGAAGAAATCGAAGAATATATCTTTAATATCAGTCAATCCGGTGAATGGAAGAGCCAAAACTTCTCTTCTATGTCATCCATGGCTACAAATGAAGTCAGCTACACCTTCTATAGTGAGGATTTAGATAAATTATACAAAGCAGTTGAGATGGTTGAAGGTGTTATGAAGAAAAGTGACCGCTTAGAAGATGTTACGTCAAGTGCAGAAAATCCATACGTTGAATATACCTTCCATGTGGAGCAGGATGAATTACTGCAATACGGGTTAACTGCTGGTCAAATTATCATGATGTTAAACCCTATGGAAACGAAGGATGTTCTAACAACGATTGAAAAAGACGGCAATAACCTTGAAGTGATTGTTCAACAAGAACAAACGAAAGACCCTAAAACAATCGATGAGCTATTAGCTAAACAAGTACCGACAGCACTTGGTACGACCATGCCTCTTTCAGAGCTTGTAACCGTCAAAGAGGGTACAACACTTAATACATTAGCGCGTAGCCAAGGTGAGTATTACGCATCCATATCCGGAACCGTCATTGGTAAAGATTTGTCCAAAGCAACATCTGCTGTAGATAAAGAGATTGATGAATTAGACCTGCCAAAGGGTGTTACAATGGGCGTTGCAGGAGTGCAGGCCGATATGAACGAAACCTTCACGCAGCTTGGTGTGGCCATGCTAGCAGCGATTGCGATTGTTTACTTTATCCTAGTGGTAACATTCGGAGAAGGACTTGCGCCATTTGCTATCCTGTTCTCCCTGCCTTTTGCTGTTATCGGTTCATTTGTCGGCTTATTGATTGCAGGCGAAACTATCTCTGTATCTGTTATGATGGGTCTCTTGATGTTAATCGGTATCGTTGTAACAAACGCTATCGTACTGGTAGACCGAATCATTCATATGGAGCGTGATGGAATGGGTATGCGTGAAGCGATTCTCGAAGCTGGATCAACACGACTTCGCCCTATCCTGATGACAGCCATTGCAACAATCGGTGCCTTAATCCCATTAGCGATTGGTACAGGTGGCGGCGGTCTTATTTCCAAAGGACTGGGCATCACCGTCATCGGTGGGTTAACAAGCTCAACCTTGTTAACCTTAATCATCGTACCAATCGTATATGAAGTCCTTTCAAAGCTATTCAAGAAAAATCGAAAAGAGATTGAAGAGAACTAGAAAAGTTGGGTATCTACTATTAAGCAGATACCCGACTTTTTTTCTTATGTAATCTGCCACTAATAAAAAATTGTCTGAAAAAATATAATATTTGGTGTACCAAAAAAGGAAATTCGAGTTTTATGTCGAATTGTTTATCTAAAGGAATCGAAAACTCTATTTTCATTGTAGTAAAATTATTAAAAAAGAGGGATTGCGACATGACAAATCAAATTAAGACTCCAGAAGAAGCTTTATCAGAATTAGGGATTACTCTAGAGCCAGCACGACAACCGTTAGGCAATTATATCGGCTGTGTTCGTACTGGTAATCTCATTTTTACTTCCGGACAGATCTCAGACCAACACATCGGAACATTAGGACAGGACTTAACGATAGAAGATGGCTACCAAGCTGCTCGTCAAGCGGGTCTTAACGTTTTACGCATATTGAAAAGTGAACTAGGTGAATTATCGCGGGTAAAACGAGTTGTAAAAGTATTTGGAATGGTCCATTCTGCCCTAGATTTTACTGATCATCCAAAGGTGATCAACGGTGCCTCTGACCTATTTGTAGAAGTATTCGGTGAAAAGGGAATACACGCCCGCTCAGCAGTTGGGTTTGCACAGCTTCCTAAAAGCGCCGCCGTTGAGCTTGAAATTATTGTTGAGGTTGAAGATTAAATATTTAAGGTACACAAAAATGCACCCTTCCATAATTGAAAGGGTGCATCTTTATTCTTATCAATATCCTATGATCAAAGGATTAAACTAATGCCTTTTCAACCGCTTTATCAACTGGTACATACTCATAGCCAAGATCTTTTGCTACTGGTAAGGAAGTAATCTCACCATTCACAACGTTTACACCAAGTTTTAAGCTAGGATTTTCCTCGATTGCACGACGAACACCTTTATTAGCAATTTGTAATCCGTAAGGAACGGTTACGTTTGTAAGAGCGATTGTTGAAGTTCTTGGAACGGCTCCCGGCATGTTAGCAACTGCATAATGTACAACACCGTGCTTAACAAATGTAGGATTATCATGAGTTGTTACGCGATCATTTGTTGCTACGATACCGCCTTGGTCAATCGCAACGTCAACGATAACAGAACCAGGCTTCATTGATTGAACCATTTCTTCTGTTACTAGTTTAGGAGCTTTTGCACCTGGAATTAATACCGCACCGATTAATAAATCTGCTTCACGAACTGCTTCAGCAATATTAAATGGATTTGACATTAATGTTTTAATAGAATTTCCGAAAATATCATCTAATTGACGAAGACGTTCTGCGCTCATATCAAGAATTGTTACATCTGCACCAAGTCCAATGGCCATTTTCGCAGCGTTTGTTCCAACAACACCACCGCCGATGATTGTCACCTTTCCACGAGCTACTCCTGGTACACCAGCTAATAGGATGCCCATACCGCCGTTTGTTTTTTGTAGGAACTGTGCACCGATTTGTGTTGCCATTCTTCCTGCTACTTCACTCATTGGTGCTAATAGTGGAAGAGTACGATTTAATTCTACTGATTCATATGCAATAGCTGTTACGCCAGACTCCTTAAGCGCTTTTGCTAATGGAGCCTCTGCTGCAAGATGTAAATATGTGAATAGGATTAAGCCTTGACGGAAGTATTTGTATTCGCTTTCAAGAGGCTCCTTAACTTTCATAATCATTTCTGATTGTGCCCAAACGTCTGCAGCATTATCAATGATTTCTGCCCCTGCATTTTTGTAATCTTCATCGGTGAAAAGGCTTCCAATTCCAGCGTTAGTTTCGATTATAACCTTATGTCCGGCATTTATATAAGATACAACCCCAGCAGGTGTTAATGCTACACGGTTTTCGTTATTCTTAATTTCCTTAGGTACTCCAATAATCATTGTAATGCCTCCTTGAGTCGTTGATGTATTGTTATTTTGCTTACAAGGTAATCATAATCTAATTGATAGTTTTTTTCATTGTTTTAAAAAGAAAAGATAGATAGAGTTTTTTGTTCAATCACACAAAATGTTAACGTTTTCACAAGGGCGAAAGCACTAGAATTCTCCAAATTTATGGAGAATTCTAAACGTACCCATCAGATATCCATACCAATTTCTGCAAAGGTCGGCATCCTTTTCAGCATCTGACAGGCAGCTTCTATAATCGGAAAGGCTAATGCAGCTCCGGACCCTTCACCTAAGCACATATCCATTGCTAGCATTGGTTTCACTCCTAATAGTTCACTGGCCCTTTTAGCTCCTGGCTCCTGTGAAGCATGTGAAGCAATTAAATAGTCCTTTACCCGTGGTTCAATCCCTGTAGCAATGATAGCTGCGATTGTGGAAATATAGCCATCGACTACAACAGGAACACGGTTAGCGGCCGCTCCTAGCATCACACCTGCCATACCGCCAATTTCCAAACCACCCACCTTTGCTAATACATCAATAGCATCATGGGGGTTTGGCTCGTTAATAAGTATAGCTCTCCTAATTACCTCCGCTTTGTGCTCAATCCCCCCCTTGCCTAATCCTGCCCCTCTCCCAGTGATCCCTATTGGATCACAATTTAGTAATACAGACAATATCGCCGTACTTGGTGTCGTGTTAGCAATCCCCATTTCACCTGTTCCAAGGATTTGAGCACCTTTAGCCATTTCGTCATTGGCGATTTCAATGCCTACTTCAATCGCTTTTACTGCCTCTTCCCTTGTCATGGCAGGGCCTTTTGCCATATTCTCTGTCCCGTTTTTTACCTTTCTCAGAATAATCCCCACATCAGGCGGCAGCTCACTTTTTATACCTATATCAACCGGGACAATGCGCGCACCTGATACCTGTCCAATGACACAAACACCTGTAAGTCCCTTGGCAAAATTTAGAGTCTGTGCAACGGTAACCTCCTGCGGATTATTCGTTACGCCTTCCTCATAAACCCCATGGTCACCCGCCATAACAATAATTGCCTTCTCGTCAAATGAGGGTTCCAAATTTTTTGTAATACCCGCTAGCTGCACGGCCAAATCCTCCAGCTTCCCTAAGCTCTTCGCCGGCTTAATCAGATTATCTACTCTTTCCCTCGCTAAGGTTGTGATTCCATGGTCCAAGCACTCAATCTTCTCAAGTGTTTTCTGTAATAATGACATTCTCTTCATCCTCCTTAAATAAAAAAGCCTGCAGCTTATTTGAATACCAAATAAACTACAGACTTTTCCATCATCTATATCCATCAAAGCAAACAGGCAGGTCTCCTGGCTTAGGATCATCACTTCATCAGCCCTTCCCAGAGGTATACTCCAGTGGCATTTCCAATGAAACTCCCCATTACAGTGGCGGGACCGCTGGAGACTCTCACTCCATTCCCTATTCTCCCTAAAAGGGCACCCAATGCTTTTATGCACTTTTTCATCCAATAACATAACAAGGATTTCTGCTATCGTCAAGATGCAGATGAACTGGTCTATTTAATTTTTTTATACAGCTTCTGACTTACACTTAGCTCTTCATATGAATCACTTATTTCCAAATAGTAGAGTGATTCCTTATCACCAAGACCAAGAATACCAAACATGCCTAGGCTTTCGTAAAAAAGCTTATGCACTTTTTTTTGCAAGCCTTTATTAAAATAAATTAGGACATTCCTGCACAGAATCACATGAAAGGTATTAAAGGACCGGTCTGAGACAAGATTATGCTGAGCGAATACGACATTTTTGGTTAAAAACGGATCAAATTTTACCCCATTCGTTGTTACACAGTAATAATCTGAGAAGGCTTGCTTGCCTCCAGCCTGGATATAATTATTCGTATATTTCTTCATATTTTCGATTGGAAATAATCCACTCTTAGCAGTTTTCAGTACGTTCGGATTGATATCAGTTGCATAAAGCTTGGCATTTTCATAGAGACCTTCCTCATGCAGCAACATGGCCATTGAATACACTTCTTCCCCTGTCGAACAGCCTGCATGCCAAATTCTAATCGATGGATACGTGCGTAATAATGGTACAACCTTTTCTCTAAATGCTCTAAAAAAGAGAGGGTCTCGAAACATCTCTGTGACATTGATGGAAAAATCAGCAATAAATCGTTGTAAACAGGCAGCATCATGAAGGATCTTTTCAAGCAGCCCTGTGATACTGGTCAATTTTTCAGCATGAACCCGATGCCAGACTCTCCTTCGAATCGAAGGATAGGCATAATCACGGAAATCATATCCGCACCAATCATAGACACCCTTTAATAACAATTCAATTTCGATTTTTTCTAATTCACCTTCGGAACCCTCATCAATTGATAATATACTAGTATCCATTGAATTGATCATTCACATACAGTATCCCTTCTTCTTTAATATAGCCAGACCTTTATCAAGGAAATAAGCTTCTCAGGGTCAATTGGCTTTACAATATAATCCGAGGCCCCGGCTTCCAAGCACTTCTCCCGGTCATTTTTCATTGCCTTCGCTGTCAGCGCAATAATCGGCAGCTCCTGAAATCGCTGTATCTGTCGGATTCTACCAATCGCCTCATAACCATCCATCTCAGGCATCATAATATCCATTAATACTAAATCAATTTCCGGGATTCTCTCTATCATTTCTAGACCCTCGATACCATTTTCAGCAAAGCTGACATGCATCCCGTTCAATTCAAGAATACTAGAGAGTGCAAATACATTTCGAACATCATCATCGACAAGGAGAATTTTTTTCCCTTGTAGACCGGAAGGAATACTAATAGCTTTACTTACAGCTACTTCCTGACTGATATTATGTTGGTCGCTTTCCTGTAGAAACAATGCCAGCTCTTCCTTTAAGCGCTGTGGTGATAGCTCGTTTTTAATAATAATACTGTAGGCGTATTTACTTAATTGTATTTCTTCCTTTGAGGTGACATCACGTCCAGTATAAATGATGACTTTTACTTTATTCGATTGGTCATTCTCCTTTATTTTTTCCAATAACTCAAACCCGCTTGTATCACCTAACCCTAAATCAAGAATCACACAATCAAAGCCATTCACCTTTAGTTCTTCCATTGCCTCACTGCCTGAAGAAACAGCCTTGATGATAAAATTCATTTCTCCAATCAGCTCCATTAAGCTGCTGCGTTGATTCATATCATCATCAACAATCAAAAGTCTTTTTATTTGGTTATCTTCTCTTTCTATCAGATCGACCACTGTATCTACCGTTCCACTACCTACTCCCGTATCCACGGAATCATTCTCTTCGATTACAGCTGCCGCCACTTCCTGCCTAACTATTTGTGCTTGAGCCTCAGCTTCATTCCCATCGTAGTCACCCATATAGAGCATAAAGCTACTGCCTTTCCCCTCTTCACTTTCTACTGCAATCTTCCCGCCTAAGAGTGCTGCGAGCTCTCTGCTAATCGACAAACCTAAGCCTGTTCCGCCATATTTACGGCTCGTTGTACCATCCGCCTGCTGAAAGGCTTCAAATATTAAGTCCTGCTTATCCTTTGAAATCCCAATTCCTGTATCACTAACAGAGAAAATCAGCTTATTTTGTTTACCCGTGCTTCTATCTGCCATAATGTCGAGCTTTATTTCGCCTTCCATAGTAAACTTAAAAGCATTTGACAGCAGGTTTTTAAGAACCTGTTGAATTCGGACTCCGTCGCTATAGATGGAGTCCGGCAGTCCTTCCTGAATGAAAATAGAAAAATTTAAATTCTTATCATTAGCAATCGGTCTAAAACTAGATTCTACAAAACTCACAATATCTGTCAGCTTTACATCACTCAATTGAAGCTGGGTTTTTCCTGATTCAATTTTAGCCAAGTCCAAAATATCATTAATCAGGATTAATAAATCATTACCAGAGGAATAGATTGTTTTAGAAAATTCGACCTGTTTCGCTGTAAGATTTCCTTCAGAGTTGTCCGCTAGTAGCTTTGATAGAATTAATAAACTATTTAATGGTGTACGAAGCTCATGTGACATATTTGCTAGAAACTCTGTTTTATATTTCGAGCTCAAGGCCAGTTCCTGGGCTTTCATTTCCAGCTCTGCCCTTGCCTTTTCGACTTCCCGATTCGTTCGTTCAAACCTTGTGTTCTGTTCTTCCAGGCTTTTCGCCTTTTCTTCTAAATCAGTATTCGTTTGTTCAAGCTCCTCCTGCTGCAGCTGAAGCTTTTCCTCTGACTGACGCAATGCCTGCGTTTGTTCCTCGAGCTCTTCATTTGTTGCTCTTAATTCCTCTTGCTGGCTTTGCAGTTCCTCAGACTGTGCCTGAATCTCTTCCATTAGCTGCTGCGACTTTTCGAGTGATTGAGCTAATTGAATTCTCCCCATCACACTATCTAGAATAATTCCAACTCCGTTTATTAGCTCCTCCAGAAAGCTTTGCTGTGTTTCGCTATAGGACTTAAAGGAAGCCATTTCCAGAACTGCTTTCACGTCTCCCTCAAATAAGATTGGCAGTACATATAATTGGAGGGGAGTCGCATGTCCCAGTCCTGACGAAATCCGCACATAATCTGCTGGCACATCCGTCAAAATAATCGGAGTTTTTTCCAAAACCACTTGACCAGCCAGACCTTCACCTAATCGTATCGTGTTCGAAACCTGCTTCCTTTCCTTGAAAGCATAGGAAGAAACAAGCCGGTAGACCGGCTCTTGCTTTGCTTCCTCCTCAGCCTCCTTTACATATAAGACTGCATGACAGGATTCCAGCAATGGTACCACCTTTGACAGCAATATATTTCCCAAGTCTTTCACATCCTGTGATCCATTCAAGCTGGTTGTAATATCTGCCATATTTGATTTAATCCAGGTTAATTCTTGTTCTTTTGTCTTTTGTATTTCTAGTGATTCCGTCATTTGATTAAAAGAAATTGCCATTTCATCCATTTCATCATTCGAGCGGATCTCAACCTTTGTACTTAGCTCTGCCTTTCCGTTTGCTACATCGCTCATAATTTCCGACATCGAATTCATGCGGACCGTAATCGATTGGATGTTTCTGTAAAGCAGAACGATAATCAAAAGAATGCCAATCGCTAAGACCACTCCGCCGATTAGTATTTCGTGTTGAAAATCCTTTAACATCGTTGACATGGAAGCTTCAACATTCGTATGAAGGGTTGAGGTGATCGTTGATATGACCGTAAAAAAATCCTCATGGATTGAAACAGAGCTTTCATCTATTAAGACGAGTGCATCCTCTTTCTTACCCTGAGAAATAGCTGCAAGCACCTCATCCTGATATAGATTAAATTCCTGGTTAGTCTGTTTTAAGCTAACAATTAGCTCCCTTTGTTCTTCCGTCATCGTATTCGACTCTAGAAAGCTGATATTTTGCTTTATATTATCCCGAATCGATTCTATCGTCAGTAATTCCTTTTGCAACGCAGTTTCATCCGTAAAGATCACCAGGTTCCTGAGACGAATACCCACGTCCTTCACGTCTGTATGAATTTGCCCGGCCACTGAAGATAACTGGTAGTTTGTTTGTAATGCACGACTCGTAGAATTCAGATCTGCCTGTTGAACCCAACCTATACCGATCAGAATAAAAAGGAGAGCTGGTAAAGTACATAATACTAGTAATAGCTTTGTTTTGATTTTCATCCCTATGCCCTTTCTGAAGTTCCATTTGCTTGATTCATTCTAGAATAGAGACTCTCTCCTTCTTTGATGCAGGTTTCATAAACCATTGAGATAGCCTGCACTCGATCCGCTACATGAAGCTTTTGGAGGATTTTTGTAATATGATTTTTAACTGTATGTTCACTGATATACAACTGCTCGGAAATTTCCTTATTGCTTTGACCACTGATGATACATTTAAAGACATCCATTTCCCGTAAGGAAATTTGATAGCGATCCTTCATTTGCAGAACAGCAGCCTCAATGATTTCTTGTTTAAAATCTTTATCCTGGTTAGAGTAGAGGGGATTTGAACTTGTCTCTTGCCTTGTTGCTTCATGCTGAGTTTCTAGTTCTTGTTTCATATATTGATGATCAGCAACCAAAAATTCCTCAAGGTCCGTTGATAATAGAGGAGGACTGCATAAATTACCTTGATACTGCTGGCAATGATAATTCCGCAGTAAATTCAATTGTTCAAGAGTATCTACTCCTTCTGCCATCACAGCCAATTGAAAGTTTTTTGCCAAGGAAGAAATGGATTCCATAATAACCTTACTATGATGTTGATTAGTGGAAAGGTCTGCAATAAAGGATTTGTCAACCTTAACCATATCGACAGGAAAACGCCTTACATAATTTAATGAAGAATAACCGGTCCCAAAGTCATCAAGGATAATGCGCACTCCCATTTTTCGGAGCTGCTGAAGCTTTTTTATGATTGCATTTTCATTTTTCAAAATAACCGCTTCTGTAATTTCCACTTCTATTAGCTTGGGATTTACATTTTTTTCATATAAAACACTCTGGATATGCTCCGTTAAATGGTTTTGTAGAAATGCATGGGGAGTCACCTTGAACGCAATTCGTATTGGAATTATACCCTTTTGTTCCCAGATGGCAAACTGATTGCAAACCTCCTTCAGTACCCAATCACTAATTTCAAAAATTTGTCCATTCTCTTCTGCAATAGGGATGATCTCCTCGGCATTAATCGTTCCCCAGCTTGGATGATTCCAGCGCATTATAGCCTCTGCACCCTGTATGATTCCTGAATCAATCGCTTTTCTAGGCTGATAAACTAATTCAAGTTCTTTTCTATCAATGGCTTTTCGTAAATCATTTCGCATTTGAAAGCTTCGATAAGAATTAAAGTTTAACCCCGAATGAAAGACCTTATATTTATTCTTGCCTTGCTCCTTTGCACGCCGTAAGGCTGCATCTGCATTTTTTATTAACGAAAGCGAATCCTCTCCATCATAAGGAAAAACACATAATCCAATGGATGTGGTGATAAATAGCTCGTATTGATCGATATAAAAGGGCTCTTTAAATGCTTCAATAACCGATTCCGCCACCACTAGTGAATTCTCTCGGTCTATGTCCGGCAGGATCATGTTAAATTCATCCCCATCGACACGTGCCAAAACATCACCAGGTCTTAGCAACTCTGTTAACCGTTTCGCAATTTCCTGTAGCAGTCTATCCCCAATGATATGACCAAGGGAATCGTTTACAAACTTGAATCGGTCCATATCGAGGTATAAAATTCCTAAGGACTGATTCTTTCTTCGAGCGTCTGTAATATGGTGAATTAATTGCTCATTGAACTTTCGTCTATTAGGAAGGTCTGTCAGCACATCATGATAGGCCATATGCTCAATCATGATATTCTTTTCTTCGAGTGCCTGGGCCTGCTGGATTAATTTCCGCTTCATTTTGTAGAGTTCAACAAAGCCTTCAACCTTAGATTTTAATATAAATGGATCAAATGGTTTTAGAAGATAGTCAATCGCTCCTACTGAGTAGCCCATAAAAATATGCTCGGAATCCATATGATTAGCCGTTATAAAGAGTATTGGAATATTTTTGGTTTTTTCCCTTGTCTTGATAATTTTAGCCGTTCCAAAGCCATCCATTCCCGGCATTTGCACGTCTAATAGAATGGCCGCAAAATCATATTTTAATAAATATTTTAAGGCTTCCTCTCCGGAATAAGCCTTGATTAAGTTATATTCCTCTTTTTCGATAATAGCTTCCAAGGCCAATAAGTTTTCAGGACGATCATCTACTAGGAGTATATTAATAGGTTCATCTATTTTCATTACATAATTACCCCATTCCCTACTACGTATATAGTCATAACTATATATTAGGATAGCATATTATAGTCCATTGGTCAGAGTTAATTTATGGGGTTTGCAATAGTTAAACGCATTATTTATAAATTATTTCTATAAAACAATCGCATTTAACCTACCTTTTGCAGAATAGGTATTAAGTGTTGAAAATTAGGTTTGATGATAAATTCACTTGCACCGTTTTGTATCGCTTCCACAATCGTTGCTTTCTGACCCGTAGCTGTGCACATAATAACAACCGCTGATGGATGAAACGCTTTGATTTCCTTCAATGCTCCAATTCCGTCTAGCTTTGGCATGACAAGATCCATGATAACAATATCTGGAAGATGCTGTTTATATTTTTGTACAGCTTCATAGCCGTCCTTTGCTTCACTAATCACGTTATATCTGCTTTCCTGGAGCATATCCTTCAGCCACCTTCTCATAAATGCAGAATCATCTGCTATTAATACTGTTTTGGGCATCATCATCATTCCTTTCTCGTTAACAATTTTCTCTTTTAATAATAAACTCCCCAATTGTAAGGCTTGTCTTTATTTTCTTTCAAATAGAATAGAAAGTATATCACCTTGTATTCTTATTCTAGATAGGAGGTTATTCCTATTACTAATTTCTTTATAGTAAAAACAAAAAAAGATACCCTATTTAAGTATCTTTTAACTTTCTTTTCGATATGGATGCTCTGACACCTTTTTAACCGCCTCCTCCAATACCTTCTCAAGCAAGGATAATACCTCATCAGGGATTTCCATTCCATCCCAATGAAGCCCTCTTTTGCCGCAATATTCTCTTAACCGGATTTGGATGGATTCTTCGGTGTTGCGTTCATCTGATAATCCGAGGATGTAATCGACCGACACACCGTATAATTTTGAAAGGCTTTTTAACTTCTCTAGCGGTGGCTGACGGTAGTGTGATTCATAGGAAGCATAGCTGGATTTTTTGATTCCGATTTTCCTTCCCACTTCCTCCATTGTATAGCCTCTTTCCAACCTTAATTGCCTTAATCGATTATGAAACATGTTTTATACTGTTTTCCTTTCTGATTGATTGCTTAATTGGCTATTAGTCGGTTAACCATCTGATTGATAGAATTTTGATACTCTTTAACTTTTTGTTGACCAAGCAGTATTTCTTCCTTTGTGACCTCCTTTGGATAGGAATGATAAATCGCAAAGGTTCCCATTACATCATTTTCCTTAAAAAATGGAATTGACCATCCAGTATAAAGACCGTACTGCGTAAAATGCTCACGAAATGGCTCCCATAGAGGACTAGTTTGAATATCCGTCACGACAACCTTTCGATTATGTACGGCTGCTCCGCATGATCCACAGTTTTCTCCAAATGCCCCCGTATCGTTGATTTCATAAAAAAAATCAAAAAACTCAACTGGAAAATTGGGAGCTGCACCATGATAGATTTTGTTTTGATTCTTACAGTAAAACAACATCGTCACATGGCTATCTGGAATAGCATGCTCTAAATCTAGACAAAACTTTCCTAATTCCATCTTTGTTCGAATAACCTGATACTCTTTTTTCGTAATCACATCGTTAGCAAGTGCTTCTAAATGGATACGAATATTTTCGTCCTTCTTAGTCAACATAGGGTTAATTTTCTGTAGCAGATTTTTAATTCGCTTATTCGCTGCATATTGTCTTAATTCCACAACCATATCCTTTTTATGCATAGGATCCCTCCTAAAAGTTCAGCATCTGCACCATCCATTATAGGCATAAAGAATCAGACACATACGACTAAGCAGGTAATTCATATGAAAAATTACCCGCGAATCAAAAAGGAACAGGCTCTCACCCTGTCCTATTACACTTGAATATTTGGTTATTGATAGCTTAACTAATTCCACTCCATTCCCGCCCTAAGAATACGATAATCAACGGTTACCTTGATATCCATTTCCTTATAGACCTCACACCATTTTTCTTCAGTTTTTATTTCACGATTCCAATACTCTCTATGCTTCGCTCTGATTCTTGCTCCAAGCCCTAAGATATCAGAACCCTCTTTCTGAATCTTCTTTAGTAGTTCATAACATATTTCTTCACGCTTTTTATTTGCTGCCTTTTCGAGCTGTTTTAAACTTCTTCCATTTAATTGATTGACATTTACTTCTTCATCTATCACCGCATCCACCTGTATATGGATCTTCGCACTTGGTTTTCCATTTTTCACACTCACATCCAATTTCGGCTTCCGTTTTAAGGATCGAATAAAATACACTCCGTTATCATCCTTCATAGAAACAGCAATTGAATACCCTCCATTACTTTTTTCTTTCATACCCATAAAGGCACCAATTTCAACCGATGTCGTACGTCCAACCATTTTAGCATTTTGAAAAAATGCCAAGCCGTCTACAAGTATACGATCCTTTTCAATAACCTTTACTGCTGGGAGAATCGCGTTCACACCATCATCCGATATATCCACCCAGAATTTCCCTAGATATTCTCTTGGTAATTTTCCAAATTGTACAGCATGATTTAATGTATCTGATAGATAAAGCGATGGAACGGTTTCAAGCGGCGGAGCTGTTTTAATCACCTTCGATGCGTCTTTTTCATTTACAATCATCCAGGCGGTCCTTCTCACCTCATAATCACGCCTTAAAAAATCATTTATTTCTGACAAGCCTCTTTTAGCAATTTCATCTGAAACGACGACAATCTGTAAATGACCTAAATAGAGTTTTTCCGCTAATTGCTGCTGTAAATTGGCCATGGCATCCTTCATCGTATGTCCAGATGTTTCAAGGATCCAAGCTGTTTTTTCAGAACCCTGTCCTCCACCACCTTCAGGACCAAGCTTAATTTTTCCCGGAACAGCAATTTGGGCTGTGACTTTATATAAGGTCTCTCTTTTTTTAATTGGAAAATGACCTATACGATGGGTGACCTCAGGTTCATTACTTAAATCCTTTTCTTCTGCCAGGTCTACTGCAATCCCTAATATATTTGCCCTGTCCTCAAGTTCATAGCGGTCCCAGCAGCCTGTTAAAAGAATCGTAAATCCAATTGCCCCCATGATTGATAATACTCTCCTCATACCGATTCACCGCCTTTTTTTCGCAGAAAGGCAATAAATAATAGGAGAATAGGATACATGATGGTTATGACGATGCCGTACCGAGTCACATGTAGAATATAGTTGTACATTTGATAAATATTCTGTGGTAGCAAAGCAATAAAGAACATGATCGGGAAGCCGATGAATGAAATGAGGCGATACCGCTCAGAGTGAATTAATTCGCTCATCCCTCGGACCACGACAAAGTAAAAGGACAACAATGTTGTGAAAGTTCCATATATCCATGATATAAGCAAGACTGCATCAATACGTGATAATATTTGTGAAGGAATATGAATCATTCTTCCAAGCACCAAGACGGGCCAAAATGATTGCTGTATTTCCTCTTCTCCAAAAACAGCTAACGACATTGAAATAATAAATACCACGAAAAAACATGCAATCCAAAATCCCCATATTCCGCTTTTAACACATTTATTCGGCTCCTTCATAAATGGAATGACCATGGCAATAACAAAAAAATTAAGCACTGATTGTGTCACAACTATCCCTCCGCTCAAAAACCCCTTGAAGGTAGGATCGTTTCCCAATATAGGTGTAAGATGATAAATTTCAATATCTTGAAAGCCTGGGATTAATACCATAATGATAGGAAACAGAATGAGTGGCATATAGAAAAAATGAATATAGGCAAACGTTGCCACATGTTGAAATCCTATTGTTGCACATAATAAAAGCATTAAAAAGATCGCGATATGAACCGGTGTATTAGGTAATAAGGAACCTGCCACGATTTCGGCATATTGTCTCGTTTCCAATCCAGTCATGATGACAAAAAAAATAATCATCAAGGCACTGACAAAACTTCCTAATGGCTTACCTATAATATCTTCACTGTACCCAATAAATGTTTGCCTTGGGAATTTTCTACCCAACAGAACAACTGCAAGCAAACCGAAAAAGGCAATCGTTACTCCGACTATACTTGCAATAGGAGCGCCTAGCCCCGCCCCTTTTACAACAAAACGGGGAAGTGCTAGGATTTCCACCCCCAAAGTGGAGCTAATCACAATCGTTGCTAATTGAACAGGAGTTATGCTAAATTCCCTATGTTTGTTCATTTGGATTTTCTCCTTTATCGCCTTGTAAAGCGTTTGTCTTCTCCATCTTCATGCTAGTTTTAGCCCTCACAGCATTTTGAGTATGCAGTTGAGCGGGGCGATGCATTAACCAGCGCAGCGGTGCCCTGATGAGGGAATCTTTAAACCCTTGATAATTCCAAGGCGTTACAGGTGCTAAATAGGGTACACCAAAGGAGCGTAGTGACAGCATATGGTTAATGATCAACATCAGTCCTGTGGCAAGACCTAGTAATCCGAAAGCCCCTGATAGGATAATCAATGGAAATCGCAGCATACGAAATGAAGTGGCAGCATTATAGGAAGGGGTAACAAAGGATCCAATCGTGGATAAAGCGATAATAACAACTGTGATTGGACTGACAAAACCAGCCATAACTGCAGCCTGCCCGATGACTAATACTCCAACAATGGACAAAGCCCCGCCAACCTGTTGCGGCATTCGAACCGTAGCTTCACGTAATATCTCCATCGCCACTTCCATTATGAATACCTCTATCACAACAGGAAAAGGAACTCCTGCCCTGCCACTTGAGGCTGCTACCACAAACTTTGCTGGTATCATTTCCGGATGATACGAAAGAACCGTTATATAAAAAGACGAAAATGTTAATGAAAAAACAAGGGCCATAAAACGAATGACACGTGTAATGGAAGTAATCAGCCAGCGTTCATTATAATCTTCACTCGTATGATAAAATTGATTAAAAATCGATGGTACAATTAAACTAGATGGTGAGCCATCTACTAAAATAGTAATCCTTCCCTCTAAAATATTCCCTGCTGCTTTATCAGGTCGTTCTGTATTTTGCACCTGTGGAAAAGGAGAACGGGGATTATCCTCGATAAACTGTTCAATATAACCGGCATCTAATATTCGATCAATCTTGATGTTTTTAATTCTTCTTTTTACCTCCCCTATAAGCTGTTCATTGGCTATATTTTCTAAATAACAGAGGGCAATTTTCGTTTTCGTTCGTTCTCCCACTTCCATTGGTTCTATTCGGAATTCGGGGACTGGGAGGCGGTAACGTAAAAGTGATATATTAACTGACAGCTGTTCAATGAACCCATCTCTCGGTCCACGAATTACCCTTTCAGTCTCTGGCTGCTGAATCCCTCGCTTTTCAGGCTTATAGGTATCAAGAAGCAGAGCCTCCATTCCGCCTTCTAACATAATGACTGTTTTTCCATGTAGAAGCCCTTCAAGGAGTTTATTCCAATCATCCACGATTTCTCCGCTGCAATGGTATAAAACATCTTGAAGCAACCATTGCAGTTTTTTCTGTTCCAACCTGCTGTCATTTATTTTGTCTAGCTCCTGCAAGGGGCGGATGATATCCTGATTAATCATCTCTTGATCAATCAAACTGTTGATATAAATGGCCGCTGCTGTTCTAACTCTCCCAACATGAAAACTTCTTATGGAAAAATCAAAGTCGCTTTTAAACACCTTTTTCGCGTAATGGATATTTTCCTCAAGACTTGCTTTTATTCTCTGCTTCGCTTCACTCATTGGACCTTCTTTTTGAACATATTTCTTTCCTTTTTTCCAAAACGACATCTCATCCTCCTCCTTTCAAGTTCACGGAAAGCGTACAATAATGTTAGTATCTCAAATACCATTTTTTACATTCGTACCAAACAAAAAAAAGATACCCTTAAAAGGTATCTTTCCTTCCTCATAATAGAAACGCTGCATAGATGTATCTATAAGTTTCTCGAGAGAATCCGGTATGTTATTCGGTATCAAATAGTTAAATCATTTGATTGATAATCATATATCTCCAGCGTATACCAAGTAAACTTCCCTTCCTTCAGCATCCAAGAAATATCAATTCTTTCTGGAATCTTGACACCTTCCATTATCTTAGAGTTTTTTATTTCACCAATGCATTCAATCCGTTCAGCCTTTTCGTCAGAGTCCTTGTATCGCATTGCACTTACTTTGGATAATTCAGCTTTTTCATTAAAATAAAATAAAACTGAGCCGGAGGTTCCTTTATATGACATCGTCGCTTTAGCTGTCGTTTCATCGATCTCCTCCCAGACGATATAGGGTTGGAGGGCTGCAGATGGATATAAAGGCAATTCAAGCAAATAACGCTGTAAGGAGGATTCATCCACTTTCCTATTACCAGCTTCATCAACAACCGGAATGATAGAGCTAATTTTCATCATCATTTTTGCCCTTCCATCCTGAAAGGAGTCCCTTCCTGCAACATGAACAAAAGGCATCATCTTCATATCAACTTTCCAAATAAAGCCCGGTTCTGCTATTCTGACAAACTGTTCTGCGTCGGCATGGTACCAATCCTTCTGGTCTGGCTTTAATTTCATCCTACCCTTTTGCTTAAAAAAAACGGTTTTGATCTCTTCTTGTCCTACTACACCCGTCTGTTTTAGCCATTTTTGAACGACAATAGGCAGCGTGTCCAGACTAGCCTCAGAAATTCTCCTCGTTTCTTTTGTATGAACCTCTGACAAAAACTGCTGAATATCTTTATTGGCCTGCATACTAAATTGCCACATTCCCGCTCCAACAATGGAGAAGATTAGAATAAGGATGTTAAGGATCGTGCCAAATTTAGCGTCCTGCCAGGAGAGGATAATGACCGTTTGAGAAAGCAGAACAGCTATCAACGACGGCATCCACCACCACATTTGATTGAAGATGAAAAGCAACGCACCGATAATAAACAAACAGGCCGTTACAAACCAAAGCAGCCCAACAGACTTCGAAATCGGTGTTTTCAGCACATTCATTTCCGCAAGCTGAAATGCCTTTATAAACCCAATCGAATGGATAAATCCATGAACAATAAGGACAAGAAAAAATACAAATCTCATAAACTCTCACCCCTTATCAAATTCGCCCGTCGAATTTGCGTCCGGATTACCTGAGCTCGCTCGGGTAAACTACCTTTAAAAAATCGCAAGACTCGCCGGAGGCTTAACTTCATTCAGCTTGGGTTTGTACCCACGCTGAATCGAAGGACCACTTGCATTCATCCCCCACTTATAGAAGTGGAGGACTTCTGCTGAATGAAGTTAAAAGCAACATAATATCTACTTCCATTTTATACCTCAATAATCGAGTTTTAAAGAGACTTACAAAAAAACGCAATTCTTGTGAAGAAATGCGTTTTAATAGATTCATTATTCAAATACGATGGGATTAACCGTATTTTCTGGTCTTTTCCCATGTAGCCCATCGATGAGCTGCTGTGCAGCGAGGTGGGCCATTGCTAATCTTGTCTTTACACTGGCGCTTCCAATATGCGGTAAGGCCACAACGTTTGGAAGTGTCAGTAAAGGATGATCCATTGAAATCGGCTCTTCCTGAAAAACATCTAAACCCGCTGCCAAAATCTCTCCATTTTGCAAGGCCTGATAGAGTGCCGTCTCATTCACTACTTCACCCCGAGCCGTGTTAATAAGGATGGCCGTTTTCTTCATGAGAGCTAATTCCTTCTCATCAATGATATGTTTTGTTTCAGCGGTTAATGGCGTTAAAACACTTACAAAATCGGACTCCTTTAATAAGGATTCCAAATCTGTGTAAATCGCACCTGTCTCCTTTTCAGCATGTTCCTTGCGACTCCGGCTATAATACAGCACCTTCATATTAAAGCCCGCTGCTCTTCTTGCCAATGCCTGACCAATTTGGCCAAAGCCAATAATCCCTAAGGTCGAGCCATATATATCCTGCCCAGTCAACAGCATCGGTGACCACGTCTTCCAAGAGCCCTTACGTACATAGTCTGAAGCCTCGATTACCCGTCTTGCAGCTGCCATTAGCAAAGCAAATGTTAAATCCGCCGTTGTTTCTGTTAATACGCCCGGTGTATGCGTAACCATGATCCTTTGCTTTGATGCAGCTGCTATATCAATATTGTTATAGCCTACCGCCATCGTACTGATAACTTTCAGTTTTTTCGCCTTTTGTAGGAGCTTTTCATCAATGGTTTCGGTTAACATGGAAAATAAACCATCGACATGTTGTATTTCTTTTTCCAATATCTCATATGGGACGGGTATATCCACTTTTTCCCACATGGTAACATGGAATTGCTCCTGCAAGCCTCGAACCACTTCATCCGGAAGTTTTCTCGTTATGTATATCCTTGCTTTCATTATTCAGCCCCCTGCCTGTAATTTCCACACCATTCAAGTGTAACAGCCGAATGTTCTAGATTGCTATTTCTTTTTCTTCAATAACGGAATCATCTGGTCTGGCGGCAAAGGAGGACAGAATAAATATCCTTGCCCTAATGCACAGTGATGCTGTCGGAGGAAATCCTTTTGGTGCTCTGTTTCAATACCTTCTGCTACAACATTGAAATTAAGATTTCTACCCATATCGATGATGGTCTTTACCATTTCACCGCCATTCGAGGTTTCGCCTATATCATCAATGAACGATTTATCAATTTTCACACAATCAACCGGAAGATTTTTCAAGTAGCTTAAGGAGGAGTAGCCTTTACCAAAATCATCGATTGCAAGATGAACGCCCAATTTCTTTAGCTCATGCAAAATAATCGATGTCTCTTCCATATTTTGCATCACACTTTCCGTAATTTCTAGTTCGATTTTACTAGGGTCTACCTTCGTTGTTTCTATAATTTCAGACACCCTTTGGATGAAATCCTTGCGGAGTTGCTCTGCCGAAACATTGATCGATATCGTTAGCGGTGGCACTCCCCTTTCCTGCCATTGTAGATGCTGTCTACAGGCAGTTTGTAATACCCATTCACCAATTCTGTGAATGAGACCGGTTTCCTCCGCTACCGGAATAAACTCCACCGGTGAAATATTCCCAAGCTCCGGGTTTTTCCATCGCAACAGTGCCTCTGCTCCAACAATTAGTTCCGTAGCTAGCTCTACCTTTGGCTGGTAATGAAGAGCTAGCTCGTTATGATCAATGGCTTTTCTTAACGCATTTTCCAGCTTCATTTTTCTTGCATTCTTCTTTTCTAAATCAGAGGTATAGACATAATAATTATTCTTACCGCGCTCTTTTGCATGGTACATGGCCATATCGGCTTTTTTAATCAGCTCTTCCTCTGTTTCTCCGTGATCTGGATATAGACTGATGCCAATAGTAGGCGTGATAAAAAGCTCGTTTCCTTGTATGGAATAGGCTTCACCAAGAAGCATCATAATTCTTTTAGCAAGTATTTCGCTATCCTCCTTTGACTCCGAAGGAAGAATGATAGTGAATTCGTCACCGCCAAGCCTGCAGACTGTTCCCATTTCCATTACACAATCTCTCAAGCGTATTGCTACATGCTTAATCAGCTGGTCCCCAATATAATGTCCTAATGTATCATTAATGGATTTGAACCGGTCTAGGTCAATGAACATTACAGCTACTTGCTTGTGACCTGTAACAGCCTTTTCCATTTCCAGCTTCAAGCTTCTATAAAATAAACTCCGGTTCGCTAACCCGGTAAGTTCGTCATGGAAGGCCATGTATTCTATTTTTTCCTCTGCTTCCTTATGCTCCGTAATATCCGTAATCACCGAATGTGTTTTCAATAATTGCTTTCGCTCATTATAGATTCTCGTTCTCACCACTTGAATCCATCTTTGTTCCCCATTAGGCTGAAGGATACGAAACTCCACTAAAGGATTGATATTTGTTGCCTTCGGGTCAAATTCTGCAATGATTTCTTGATCCTCCGGGTGAACAGCCGTTTTCCATAACGAGGGATTTTCTAATATATCTTTCCGTTGATACCCAAAGATTTCTTCTACACCCGAGGAAATCATAATCTTATTTGTCTGATAATCAACCGACCAAATGACGGCATTCAAATTATTGAAGATATCCTGTAGATGCTGCTCTTTTTCAAATAAGGTTTGATTCGTTGTCTTTAGTTCGAGATTTTTCTTCGCTAAATCTGCCGTCAACCTTTTACTATTAAGTAAAAGGTTCTCGTTCATGATTAATGTCATATAAAGTCTTGTGATAACTAAAACCATCGCAATACTTACTCCACATGTCAGAATATTCAAAAATGGCATCATTCTATAAAAAGCTACAGCCAATAAAACGATAAAAGCAAAATAAGGAAATAAGTAGCGATACTTGAATAGATTAACAGGTATAATCGGTTTTGTTTCATCATTTATAACTTCACTAGCATACAACCCGGCTAACCCAATCAGCAGAAATGAAAATGGCCATAGTGGATCCAGAAAGCTTCCTGTTTCATAGCTTTTATGAATCACAAGATAGCTATAGGCTGTATTTGCAATTAAATTGATACTAAATCCTAAAATGATCGGATAAAACGCTTTTCTTGATACTCTGCTGTCACGTATCATAAAAATACTTAAAGCTGCAAACAAGATTCCATAATCAGCCAATGGATTAGCAATATAGGCAAGAGTGAGCAGCAACGACTCTGTTTTTTCTGTGCGCAATATGGGTTCAATGATGAATTCTGCGCTAAATGAAATTGCCACCACCATAATGACCAGAATGTCGAGAAAAAACTGCACTTTTGAAAACGCATGTCTTATGGAATATAACCCCAACAAAAAAGCGAAGAAAAAAGTCACATCCTTTAACAGCCAAAAAAGGTCAGCGTAGCCCGGAACAGGATGATCCATTTTTAGGATTAACTCATAATAATTCCAAATGCATTGTCCAATAGTGAAACATAGACAACCGATTGATAATAATAACCAGAAGTATTGAGCCGTTTTTACTTTCTGAGAAGTACGGTTAAGTAAAATGATAAAAGCAATGAGTGGAGCAAGCAACTGAAAAAGATTGCTTCCCCAAACAAGCAAATCTCTTTCACCTTGATTTCTCCAAAAATAAATCCAGAGATAATGTAAGATAAGATACCCCAAAATAAAAAAAGGAGCCCACGACCTTACCCGACTTATAGCAATCGCCTCCTGTCCCGTAACAGCCAAATTGTAATGATTATTATGTCCATACAAGGATTTAGCATTCCTCGATAAGACCATAACTAGTGATTTACATATAGATGTATATAATATACTAGTTTACTTTTTTGAAAAAATATTTTACAGAAGGATTCATTCCATTCGAGAGCATGAGGAACGGCCCTCTGCTATAATATATGTGAAAGAGTTTACTTGACGGAGGTATATATGATAGAGGTTGCGATTCCCGGATTTGGAGATTTGAATATTAAATATCTCGTTTTGGATTATAATGGGACGTTGGCAAAGGATGGCACACTGCTTACAGGCGTCTCTGATTTACTTGTCAAACTGGCTGAAGTAGTCGAGATTTACGTGATAACGGCCGATACCTTTGGCAGCGTCGCTGTTGAAATGAAAGATCTCCCTGTAAAAATAACTACAATTGACCGAGAGGATGAGAGATACAGCAAGCTAACGCTAATCAAAGAATTAGGCTCCTATGAAACAGCTTCCATTGGAAATGGCAGTAATGATGAATGGATGCTGAAGGAATCGAGAATTGGAATAGGGATTATTGGTCAGGAGGGGTGCTCATTAAAGGCCCTGCAAAGCGCTGACGTTGCTGTCCATCATATTCAACATGCACTTGAATTATTTCTATACCCTAATCGATTGAAGGCAACACTTCGATATTAACAAACATAAATAGGTTGAAGAAGCCACAAATGCTAAAAGAGGTATCATGTTTGGATAGTTCTTTTAGCATTATTTTGTAGAAGTGGATTCACCGTACACCCATTTTATGAAGTATCTCGAAGCAAATAGGCTTGTTATATACTAATGATGCTGACTACTATTACCTTATATTTATACCTATCGCAAATCCTAATCAAATTAATAGGCTGACATTCTTTAAAATGGTAAAATAATAAAAATTAAGATATAGGAGAGCAACAGGTAATGAATAAAATTGATATTATCGCGCGGAGAATTATGGGATGGAAATTGAATCGGTGGGACCGCTGGTATGATTTTGAAAGGGGCGTCTTCATTCATAATCACGAATTTATACCAGAGCAAAATTTAGAACACGCAATGATGATTGTAGAACGACTAAAGCAACTTGGATTTACCTATCAAGTGAAAGACTCTAGTACTAATCAGATTTGTTTTAATGACATTTGTTCATCTGGTGAATCACTGCCGCAGGCCATTACCAATGCAGCCTACTCCATTGCAGAGGTTCATTCCATTGATGACAACTGGCTATAATCATAACTAATCTCCAAAAGCACACATGGCAGCGCTATGTGTGCTTTTAGGGATGAATCCCTACAAAACCTATTCTTTATTCTGTTCCTCATAGGCAATTAAGACAACCTCTTCCCCCGATTCCTTGCTGAGTTCTTTTTGAAGGGAATTGACTTGTTTTAGCTCTTTATTAGACAGGTTAGCAAATTCGTATTGGTCCTTTTTTTTCATGTTCATCACCTTTTTTAAGATCAAACCCTGAGGGTCATAACCAAAGTATTTGCTAAATAGACATTTTTATTCTGCTGAGTAAATGTTATTCAGTAGCTTTTTAATGGGAATACTATCATTCATAATGAAAGACTTGGAATGGAGGGTGTTTCATAATGCCACGTAAGCCCAATACTAATAGCTTAGAGAACATTGACGATAAAGCTGTGCAGGAAGAGCATGAAGAGGTGAAAAATAATAAAAAGAATGAAGATGAAATCGAAGGTCTAAATCGTATGCTAGGTGCAGTGCTGCAATATCTTTCCGATGATGAAGTCGAAGAAATTGATATTGAATATCTTTTAGAAAATACTGAGGGTCTTCGAGAATGGTGGAATCAATATCGAGAAAGAAACAGAAAGCAGCTTGAGGATGAGATCAAGAAATCACTTGGTGATTTGTCGCTAGAAGAACTGGAAAACATTCGCGAGCAGGTCATAGGAAAAAACCATTGAGTTATTATGAAAAAGAGAGATTGCCCATTAAGACAATCCCTTTTCAAGCTTTTTCATCAAAATCCATCATTATAGCTTTATTTCTTTAGCTAGAATGATGACCTTCTTCTGCCGCCTCTGCTTCTGACTTCGTTTCATGAACCGTGCCAAATGGATGATTTGGCGGTGCATATATCGAGTAAAGCTTAAGCGGTCCATTTCCTGTATTTATTAAATTATGCCATGTACCAGCAGGTATCACAATAGCCGAATCATCATAGACTCTCCTTCTAAAGGTTAACTGATCCCTGCTCTTCCCCATTTGAACCAACCCCTGACCTTGCTCAACCCGTAGGAATTGATCAACATCAGGATGCATCTCTAAACCGATATCTTCACCTCTCTTAAGACTCATTAAAGTAATTTGAAGTTGTGTTCCAGTCCATAATGCGGTACGGAACGTATTGTTTTGCTTCGTTGCTTGATTAATATTGATTGTAAATGGCTTTGGGCCGTAGTCTTCCCGAGAATTTCTATCATTCCCATTGTAGGAACGAAAGGAATCAAATCGGTTTCCAGCCTCTATCTCGTTTGGATAAGGCCAATAAGGAAGCTGTCTTCCGTAGTAATACATAAAAGCATTCGCATCATATGGATATTGATACGGATATATATAAGGACCATAGTACATGTTTTCATCAATCCCCTCATCAATTGTCATGTTATCCTATGGTTTCACTACAAAGAAAGTACTTAAATTTAACTTCATTCAGCAAATGCTTTTTGTACCGAAAGGGCGAATTTGATTATAGAAATATCTCTTATTGCACACTAAAAATGACAGTTAAATAAACACAAACAAACAATAAACCACTCATTAGAAATGAAACAATACTAGATGCCTTTTTCCAATAAGCCAGGATAAACAGAACTAAAAATAGGAGGGCAAAGCCAAGGAACAAAAGACTGATCGGATTCATACCAAGCTGTACAGTCATGCTTGGTTGAAAGTCTTGATAAAATAACGTAAAAAGTGTTGATGCACCTTCAGCCGTAACAATCGTTTCATGAGGCGGAGCCTGCTGGCCCATAGCAGCGGTTGCCGAAAAAATAAGTAAAATAATAACACTTTCTAATTTTGTCCATGGTTTTGGATTATATTGATCATCGCTTCGCAGTCTCTTTTTTACAAAGATACTATTAATAATGGCATATCCAAACAAAGGAATGATCAATAAATGTTTAATCAATAATGTCTGACCATATGGAAGCATCCAGGAATTTAGATATTGATTAGGGTCAATCGCAAACGTCATAAGAATCAGACCACTTAGGATGGTGCTAGCAAAGCAAAGGATGGCTACTGGTGTAAACCACTTCAGAAAACGAGACCAATTTTCATGGTTGGTTGAACACCAGCTAACAATAAACAGAATTCCCACCCATACACTGACCATCGTTAGGTGTAAAGAATGACTAATAAAACCGATAACCCTGTCGTAGCTACTTGCATGGCTAGTCCAGCCAAGGGCAAGAATAATAAACAAAGCTAAAACCAATCCAAAAGATGCATAGACAGCTTTTCTTCGATAGTCAACCCATATCACCCATAAAAATAACAGAGTTGACAGCAGATAGGTCACTACCCATGCCTTCCCCACTTCAAATGTGAATAATACAGACTGAAGAAGGGTTATGGATAAACCGATATTTTGTTTTAAATATAAGATTAATTCCCATACTGGGTAAAAGGATAATATTCCGACTCCACCTATTGCCGACAGCAACAGCCATTTTGGTACATGAAGAGCTGGTTTATTTCTACTTGATACTAATGAAAGGATAAATGTACCGACCATAATGGCTAAACATAAATACAAAAGAGCTTGAGTGAAAGTACCGAATAGAATCATTTTTATTTTTTCCTTTTCACAACCCAGAAAATACATGCTGCAATAATCACAGCTAGTACGCCAACCAAGATAGGGACCGTATAGGAAGAACCGTCGTTTTGTTCAGTTTCATTACTCTCTTCAGCCTTCTCCTGAGACTCAGCTTTCTCTGTTTTTGTTTCTGTCTGCTCACTGATTGCAGGATCATCGTCCACAGATGGCTCTTCCGCTACTTTATCTACTGAAAATGATAGGGCACCATCAACGGGGTGACCGTCAGCACCAATAATATTCCAGATTATTCGATATTCCCCATTTTCCAATGAATCCAATAGATTACCAGTAAGTTGATTTTCTGATAAAGTAATATTTTCAACAGGCAAAGACTCCCCTACGGAGTTTTCCAGCTTAAATAAACTACCTTGCTCAATTTTTGTTTCAAAAGTCAGTGTAATGGTTTGCAGCTCCTCCTTTATTACAGCACCATCTTCAGGAAAGGAACTGCCTAACCCCGTATGTGCTAAAGCATTTTCAATAAATAACAGAAAAAATACGAATGTCAAAATCGATATCTTTTTCACTATAAATAACCTCCAAATATTATTAATTATTCTATTGTAGCAGAGGAGTTTATTATGCTCAAAGAATATATAAGCCTTTACTTTATATCTACCCATCTAATAAAACAGAGGGACGGTTGTGATGCTTCCTCCATTTGAAAGCATCACAACCGTCCCTTTTAGTGTATTTTTAGTCTGTTTTTTCTCGTGAGCATATATATTAGTGTTGCCTGCTTCCCTTCTCTAACCAAGCATTTTCTATTTTTCTATACCGAAGCTAATAGTTAGAATACTTGAAACTCCTGTGGCGGTCCGCCTTCATTATTTAAAATACGAATAATCGCCGGCTCTATTTCTAGAAACACATAATTCGGATCATCCGGTCCAGTAAACCACTTAGTAAAGGAATCATCCCAGAACTCCTCCTTTAACGTCTGTGATTGATTTATTCGACTTGTACCCGAAACTTCTATATAACGATCGCTTAACCCCTTATCCTCATAGCCTAACAAAACGGAAGCAGCGGGATTTTTTTCTATCTCATCTGTTTTTTCAGTATCTAATTTTGTAGGAGTATACAGATTTAAATCTTTATTGTAAAAAGTCATATATCTTGCATGCGGTCTATTATTCTCAACATTCGCTAATATACCTGTTCGGTGGCTGGATATAATCTCCATAGCCTGCCTTTTTAATTCTTCCTGGCTCAATATTGTCACTCCTTTTTAGGTAAACACTAATTGTAGTTATTAATCCTTAAACAAGACTGATTCTATTTTTTGAATCATTGTCATCCCTAAATCGATTGGAGGATCAGAAAGCTCAGCATCCTTATCAGCAGGCTCACTGAATTGATTGAAGGCAGCCGATGCATTTCCATTATGTGCGTGATCATCCATTCCGATTTGATATTTATGCGACAATAAAAACGGTCTGCCGATCTTAACCCTGCAGCCCCTTGCATCTAATTGTCCATCAATAGCCTTAAAGGGTACTCTTATAAACTGATAGCCAGCCTTTTCACCAATCTTACAGTCAAAATATCCATGATCATACTCCCAATTGCCCCCAACCGAAAAACCATAAGGCTTTAATGCAAGCTCCAGCTCATACATATCAAACACCTTACCTTCTAACCTAGAAGATAGCTCAATCATCTTCATACTCCTTTCGAACTTTTCCTTAGCTTTTCCTTAATTTCCTCTAATAATCAAAGCAATCATTTTCCATCAGTCTCTTATCGCAGAAGACACAAAAAGACAGCCACGAATGATTAATAAATCGTGACTGTCTTTTTGCACTTCGGAAAAATCTCAACTAGTGCAATAGTTTGTCGCGCCCCTAACTATTCACCATTACGCAGCCTATAATTAGGTTAATAATGCAAATACCCTATTTCTACACTCTAGCATACTGTTCCCTTAATTCTTCAAAGGCAGCCATTAGTATTTTTTGCGAGATACCAAGCTCTTCCTTTGTTGATTGTAATTCCTGTTGTGCTCTCTTTTGTCTATATGCCTTCAGTCCTATCTCAGCTAACAAAGATGTAAAGCCGTTTAAGAAAGCTAACATATAGGTTAATTTTTGATTTTCTCCTAAGGGCTCTTCCAAATACAGCTGACTCATCAGTAGTACAGCTATTGGTTTCCCGTGAACGGTAATCGGAGTGGTTGCATCAATTAACCCATCCAAGTGCTGATAAATAGTTATTTTTTTACCATCAACTAACACGTTGCTAATATCAAGTGTATTTTTCTCAAAACAAACCTTCTTAGAATTAACATCAAGGTGATGAAATCGCGTAAAGTAAGGTTTCCATTCAGAAGCTACTATAGTATTTCCCTCAAGGTCAAGAATAGTTATCCCCATTCCTGTTGCTTCGTAAAAAAGATTGATTAATTCCTTAATTCTATTCGTCTCAACAAGGTCATTCAATGTATATTCCATACTGAAATATCCCCTCCATCTATTAACCTTCCTAATTTATTATTTTACTATAAATTACATATTATGGATGTGAGTAATATCTCAATATTCGCAATATAATAGATAAAAAACCCTCTGTACGATTCATCCTTTTCCCAAAATAAAAAGAACTTCATCCCGACCCACTTTCCTACAGAGATAAAGTTCTTCCTGCTATTTAATTAGGTAGATGAATGGCTTGTTTATGGACTGCATGGGCTGCTTCATAAAGCGATTCACCTACAGTTGGGTGTGCATGAATCGTCGTAACAATTTCAGCAACAGTCGCTTCGAGTCTTAAGGCGAGTGCTCCCTCGACGATAAGCTCTGTTGCCCGCGGTCCAGCTAGATGAAGTCCAAGAATTTCATCTGTCTTCGCATCAACCACAAACTTCACAACCCCATTTGTTTCACCCATAATAAGCGATTTTCCATTTGCATGTAATGGAAACCTTCCAATTCTCACCTTATAGCCCTGTTCCTTTGCTTTTTCCTCTGTCAGACCGACAGCAGCAAGCTCAGGCTTCGTATATACGCAATACGGTATTGTATTAAAATCAATATTTGAACGGGAACCCATGATAAATTCAACAGCAGCCATTCCTTCTGCTGAAGCAACATGTGCTAGCTGTACCTCGCCCCTGCAATCCCCAATCGCATAAATATTCGGGATATTCGTTTGAAAATGGTTATTGGTTACAATTTTATCACCGTTTACCCTGATTCCAGCTTTTTCAAGATTAAGCGCCTTTGTTGCCGGCTTTCTGCCAACGGCTAACAGGACTTTTTCTACTTCGAAGGAAGACAGTCCCGATTCTGTGAACACCTGAACCTTTAACCCCGATAGAGTCCTTTCGATGTGCTCTACTTTTGTATTCGTATAGATAGAAACAGCCGCTTTCTCTAATTCATATTTAAGATAATCTGTCAGCTCTTGATCCATATTGGCTACTATATTAGGCAGGGCCTCTACGATTGTCACTTTTGTTCCCAGACTGCTATAGATACTAGCAAATTCACTTCCGATCACACCACCACCGATAATCAACAATGTTTTGGGGATTCTTTCTAAGGAAAGTGCGGCGTCACTTGTCATAACTCCTTCTAATTCATTCCCTTTTATTGGAGCCATAAACGGTTTTGAGCCTGTCGCAATAATGGCCTGATCAAAATCAATGGTTTCATTTTGCCCGCTAGGATAATGAACGGCTAGTTGATTTACACTTAAAAAGGCTGCTTCCCCCATGATGACATTGACACCATTTGCCGCTAATAAGCTCTTTACCCCGCCACTCAACTGCTGCACGATAGCTTTTTTTCTTGCTTGAATTTTGCTCCAATCAAATCCTAGAGTCCCAACTAAAATACCGAGCTGTTCGGCATCACCTTTCAGAGTATGATATAGCTCGGCCGTATGTAACAATACTTTAGTTGGAATACAGCCGACATTTAGACAGGTACCACCAATATGCTTCTTTTCAATCAGGGTAACATCTGCCCCCTTCTGGGCTGCCCTAATTGCCGCTACATATCCACCGGGACCCCCGCCGATAATGACAACCTTCATCATATCCACCTCAATATTCTCATAATAAGAGGATCTCTGGCTGCTCAATGTATTGTTTCAACCTTGCCATGAATTGGGCGGCGACCGCTCCGTCTATCACTCTATGATCGGCTGTTAAGCTTAGATTCATTAACGGCTTTATCACAATTTCTCCATTTACGACGATTGGAGTATCTATGGTCGTATTAACACCCAATATTGCCACTTCCGGTTGGTTAATAATAGGAGAAAAGGATTCAATTCCATACATACCAAGATTCGTGATCGTAAACGTACCGCCTGTTAGATGCTCGGTGGTTAATTCATTATTTCTCGCCTTTTCCGCCAGCTCCTTCATTTCATTTGAAATCTCTGCCAAGCCCTTTGTATTCGCCTGCTTTATAACTGGAACAACCAGCCCACCCTCTAATGCAACGGCAACGCCGATATTGGTATAATTTCGAGTCACAATTTCATTATCTACTAAGCTACTATTTACATAAGGAAATTCAAGTAACACAGCAGACACCAATTTTACTAATAGTCCTGTAAACGAGATTCTTTGTATTTCGCGAAGCTGTTTTCTAATCTCCTGAAGCTTTGTTACATCCACCCTCACATCAAAGGTAACGGCTGGTGAAATCCTCCAGCTTTCCGACATTCTGCTAGATATTACCTTTCTCATTTGCGTCAATGGTATTCTAGTTTCCTGTGGACTATCCTCCATCCTATTCTTTTCCTTTAGATGGTCAAGTACATCTTGCTTCATGATTCTTGTATCCTTGCTTATTTCAGTTAAATCGACTTGATGTTGGTTTGCCATTTTTTCAGCCATTGGAGAAGCTTTCACCTTTGAACGATTCTGTTCAATATAAGCCTCTACATCCTCCCGTATGATTCTACCATTTGGTCCCGTTCCGATAACCTGTGAGAGATTAATGTGATGCTGAGTTGCTAACCTTTTCGCGATCGGCGATGCATTGAGTCTACTGCTCATTTTGGGACTATCAAGCTTTTTCTTTTCAACGACACTTTCCGGTTTGGAACCCTCTGTCTTTTCATCCTTTGACCGTGGTAAAAATGAATCGATATTCTCGTCACCAGCGGCAATGATGGCTACAGGCTCTAGACAAGCAATACTCTGATGCTCATTAATCAAAATTTTCCTCAGGATGCCGCTTTCACTTGCTTCTACCTCATTCGTTAACTTATCTGTTGCCACATCAAATAATGCATCACCCACATTTACTTGCTCGCCCTCAGCCTTATGCCACTTAACTACTTCACCCTCTGTCATCGTTAATCCAAGCTTCGGCATAACTACTACTTTGGCCATCCAATGTCCCCCCTCTATTAGATTTGACTTACTCTTTGATTTCTTTCAGAGTTGGATATGGTGAAAAATCCCTCCTTTTGCGCAGCCTCAATTGCCTTTCGGATGTTGACACGATAAGGGCCTTCACGGGTTATTTTAAAAGTCAGCTCTTCACCTTTATAGAATGGAACTTCTCTTTCCCCATCAACAGCAATCATTCCATTATGCTCGGCTGCATACAGGTATGATTCATGAAGCTGTAAAAGCTTTGGTTCACCGATTTTTATTTTCTGTATGACACCAGCAGCAAGCGGCGCCACAACCGTATATTCTTTTTCTGTCAAAGAAATAGAAGCTCCGTAATCATCTTCTTCTCGTATCATTTCCTTACAGCCCACAATCGCTGAAAAGCCGATTGATGCAGGGTGTGCTCTTGACACAACGATTTGCAGCATATCCTCTAAATTCCAAATCGCCTTAGAGCCTACCACCACATTTTTGGAAATGACAGCATCAATGAGGGCAATGTCCACCAGCATATCATTCTTATAGATTTCAATTCTTTTATCCTTGGTACAAATAATATTCTTTGAATAATGACCAGAAGCCATGACAGCGGCAGCCATGCCTGCAACGGTTCCCTCCACCATTTGTGGGTACACATTATTGGTTCCAGTCGAGATACTGATAATGGGCGTTTCGCTAATCGTTTTTGCTACTGCCCTGCTTGTACCATCTCCACCCATCACAAGAATACAGCCAACTCCCAATTCCTCCATCATCTGCGCTGCACCCATCGTATCATGTAAGCTTGCCTGCAGCTTCATGGTCAGCACATCAACCCTACAGGTTAACTCCTCCGAATAACCTAATTGTTCGAGAGCCTTATAGCCTGTATTATAGGTATCGGGCATAATATAAATCTGGTCAACCCCAAAGGCTTGTGCACCTAATATAATGCGCTTTACCATATTAATTTTTTCATGGTTATCAATAATCGTTGCATGGGATACAAGTCTTCTAATATCTTTACCTGAAGCAGGATTTGCGATGATTCCGATACTTGTCATACTTCATCATCCTTTTGAAAAGTTGACTCAAAAGCAATCGTCATCTCAGTCTCTGATACTCAATCATTCGGATTCACTCTTACAAGGAATCAACATACTTTTGAGTCAGCTTGGAATATTCTTACGCCATGGTTAAACGGCCCGTAATACTCTTAATACCATTAACAATATCAGTAGAATTTGGAAGCACATAGTTTTCCAATACTGGCGTAAATGGAATTGGGCTATTTAATGCCCCTATCCTAACAATCGGTGCATCAAGGTAATCAAAGGCTTTTTCTGCAATCATAGCTGCAATTTCTCCGCCATAACCACCGCGTTTAGTTTCCTCTGTTACTATCACCACTTTATTAGTTTTTTCAATTGACCTAAAAATAGCTGCCTCATCCAATGGATATAAGGAACGAATATCCAGGACTTCTACATCAACTCCATCCTTTTCAAGAGCCTCTGCAGCAGCCAATGCTTCATGAACCATTTTTCCATACGTAATCACGGTTACATCGGAGCCGGTCCGTTTAAAGTCTGCTAAGCCTAATGGAATTGGAGCTACAGTATCCTCCACATTTCCTTTCATGGCATACATCGCCTTATGTTCAATGAAAATAACCGGGTTATTATCATTGATAGAGGTCAACAGGAGTCCCAGAGCATCCTGCGGTGTGGATGGATAGACAACCTTAAGTCCTGGCATATGTGTTAACCATGCTTCAAGTGACTGTGAGTGCTGTGCTGCGGCAGATACACCGCCGCCTGCAGGAAGTCGGACAACCATCGGCAGTGTAATTTTACCGCCGAACATATACCTCATTTTAGCGGCTTGGTTAATTAATTGGTCAGCTCCAACTGTCACAAAGTCCATGAACATTAATTCAGCAATCGGTCTAAGACCTGTTGCTGCAGCACCTACAGCCCCTCCAATAATGACCCCTTCCGAAATTGGTGTATCCCGAACACGCTTTTCACCAAATTCTTCGAAAAGGCCGGCCGTAACACCAAAGCATCCACCAAAGGCACCTACATCTTCACCCATAATAAAAACATTTGGATCTTCCTTCATTTTTATTCTCATAGCTTCTCTAATGGCTTCACCGTATGTCATTGTTCTCATCGAACTCTAACCTCCTCAACAATATCGGTATACACGTCAAAAACGGCGGATTCTACTGCAGGATAAGGACTTCTCTCTGCAAAGGCCACAGCGTCCATGATTTGTTGATCAACATCTCGTTGGAGGGCTGCTAGTTCCTCAGGTGTGACGATTTGATTTTCAAGCATAAACTGTTCATGTCGTTTTACCGGATCCTTTTTCAGCCAATCCTCCAGCTCGCCTTCAGGACGATAGCTTGTAGGGTCTCCCTCGAAATGCCCTCGATGTCTATAGGTCTTGCATTCTATTAGAGTGGGTCCTTGTCCATTTCTAGCTCTCTTAATCGCTTCATTGGAGGCTTCATACACAGCAAATACATCATTGCCGTCAACGGTAACACCAGGAATATTGTAGGCAACAGCCCGATCGGAAACATCTTCAATCGATTGATGTCTACCTTGGCTCATAGATATTCCGTATAAATTGTTTTCACATACAAAAACAACCGGCAGCTTCCAAATACTTGCCAGGTTTAACGCTTCATGGAAGGTACTTTGGTTGGTAGAACCGTCTCCGAAGAAGCAAATGCAAACCTGTTCATTCCCTTTATATTGAGCGCTGATACCTGCCCCCACTGCAAGATTATGTCCGGCGCCTACAATACCATTCGCACCAAGAATTCCTCTCGATGCATCGGCAATATGCATGGACCCGCCCTTTCCTTTACAATAACCGCTTGCTTTACCAAATAACTCAGCCATCATTTCATTTAATTCTCCGCCCTTGGCAATGATATGACCATGGCCCCTGTGAGTACTTGTAATATAATCGTCTTCGTGAAGGTTTTCACAGACACCTGTCGCAACAGCCTCTTCACCCATGTATAAGTGAACAAACCCAGGAATTTTCCCTTCGGCAAACAATTCCATTGCCTTTTCTTCAAACTTTCTAATTTTGAGCATGGTTTGATACATTTCTATGAATTGTTCTCTAGATAAACTCACATGATTCCCTCCTTCATCTTTGGAAAAAATATTGCACATCAGTCCTCCAGCATCACATAGACCTCAACAACCGCATTAGCAACTACAATGGAATCCTTGCTGTCCCCAAGTGCTTTCACATACATCCCGGGTGTTTCCAAACCTCCTTCCATAACCTTCAATGTTTTCTTTCCAAATGGCAGGACCTCTAAAACTTTCTCTTTGTCAACTAGATTTGGATAAGGAGTGGCAATCCCAACATGAACCTGCATCTCATCGAAATCCTGCATGCTCAAAATTTCATCCATGCCGCAAAGACAGCTTCTCGAGATTGCATCCTTTACGGCCTTCCTTGCTGCTTTTGTAACATTCTGACCATGGAGGTCCGCTCCCCAGCCTAGCTCAATAATATATCGCTTCCACATATTGTCACCTACCCTTCATAGGTCCTCAATGGAAGATTATGCAATTATCGTGCCAATTTTTTAAAACCTTTTAGAGAACGATTCTGTTGGCATTCTTAGACTTCACATATCCATGGGTAATATCGCTTAACTGTTCGTTTTTCTAACAGTAATTTGTCACTGTTTTACTTTCCTTGTGAATGCTCCATCTTTCTCAGTCCTTTGTTCGATTTTTGAACAGTGTTCCATTTTAGGACAAATAGACATAGAAAAAAGCAGCTCACTGTTAAGTAGCTGCCTAATGTTTAATATGATATTTTTTCATTTTTTCATAAAGAGTATTACGGCCAATCCCTAGTGCCTTTGCTGCCTTTGAAATATTACCCGCAAATTTCTTGACCGCCCTTTCAATGGCCTCCCTTTCCACGGTAGCCAAGCTCCTAACAGGTTCAATATCCTTGCCATTTGTAGGATTCAGCTGATTTAATAAATAGGATGGCAAGTATTCCCGTAAAAGAATCTCGCCTTCCCCCATATTAATTCCATATTCCAAAACATTCTCTAACTCCCTTATATTTCCTGGCCAAGAATACTGGTTAAAGATTTCCTTTACTATAGGTTCTACCGTCACCATTTCCTTTCCTAATGAAATCGACATTTTCCGTAAAAAATAATCCAAAAATATATCAATATCACCGAGCCGTTCCCTCAAAGGAGGAATAATAAGTGTGATTACATTTAAGCGATAATATAAATCTTCACGAAAACGACCATTTTCAACTAAGGCTTTTAAACTCTTATTGGTTGCTGCAATGACACGGACATTAATAGATGTGGGCTTATCGCCTCCGACTCTAACGACATTTTTCTCTTGCAGAACCCGTAAAAGATTAACCTGTAAATCGATTGACATATCTCCTATTTCATCAAGAAATAGTGTACCGCCATCCGCTAATTCAAATTTCCCCGGTCTACCGCCTCGTTTTGCTCCTGTAAAGGCACCATCACAATAACCAAAAAGCTCACTTTGGATTAAATCTCTTGGGATAGCAGCGCAATTAACGGCAATAAAAGGGCCATTCCTCCGATTACTTGCATTATGAATGGCCTGTGCAAACACTTCTTTACCAGTACCACTTTCTCCTAGTAATAGAACGGTTGAGATGCTTTTTCCAGCAATTTTGGCCTTCTTGATTATTTGTTTAATCTGATTGCTGCTCCCCAAAATATCACTAAATTGAAATCTTGCCTGTGCTCCAACCATTTTATTGACGATTTGATGAACCTGCTTGATTTCACGAACGGTGATCACCATACCGACAATTTGTAAGCATTCATTTTTTATCGGAATAGCCTTAATTGTACAGCGGATTTCTTTATTAGATGGTTCGAGGATAATTTCTTCTTCTAAAGAAGCGCTATCCCATTCTAATATTTGATTAATTGGATTATCCTCTCCAAATATCTCCGTTACCTTTCTACCAATCATTTCACTTGGAAGCATCCCGAGAATGTTGGCAAGTGAGGCGTTCGCATGTGTGATGACATAATCATGATCAATTGATAGGATTCCCTCTGAAATGGTACTGATGACGGTTGTTAGCTGTTTATGTGCCGTAATTAATTCCTCTTTTGTTTCATCCTTTTGAAGTTGATTTTCAATGGCTCGTACGGCTGCTAATACCATCCCCCTGAAATGAGCTTCTTCAAATTGAACAAACCCCGAAATGTTTAGACAGCCAATCATCCTTCCTTGTGAATGATGGATGGGGGCAGCTAAGCAGGTCCATTCATGATGCTTTCTGCAATAATGCTCTGCCCCTGATACACGAATTGGTTCATTCAGATACAACGCTGTCCCGATTGCATTCGTGCCAACCGAGTATTCCGACCAATCTGCACCTGCTGAAAAATGAAGGTCTGTCGATTTCGATAACACATCTCTATCGCCGACTGTGCTTAGTATGATACCTGCTTCATTTGTAATAACAACACAAAAAGGGCTGTCCTGAAAACTTTTATATAAGGTCTTCATAATTGGTATCGAGATGTCAATAAGTAATTGATTCTCTTCTTTTAATTGCTGCCAATCAGCTTTTGATATCATACTTTGACAGGTGCCGTCCAAATAATCCACGCCTGCTTTACGACAGCGTGTCCAGGAATCAATAATTTCCTGTCGAATGTCAGCGCACTCTATTTTCCCTGATATCATAAAGCTATTCCATAATTCTTTTATCATTGACTGATCTAAAATATTGGTTTCTACTATCATCTTCCTATCCTCCAAGCACACTAACAGGTTTCCCTGCTGATGAAAGAAATAAGAGAAAGTCATATATTTCAACCAATTCTCAATATTATTTTACCATAACAACTAGAAGATTAATGGAATAAGATTTACTCAGTCAGCATCCTTATAATCCCTTCTGGAGGTAAAAGGAGACCAAAATAATATCCTTGCCCTACGACATGAAATGAAAGCACGACTAGCAGAGGGACGTTCACCAGCCTCCAAAATTGGCAGCCGAAGAACCTCCCTCTGCTTCTATAGAGCTTATTTCAATTCGATTTTACCACTGGATATATTTATATCGACGGCATGCTTACCGGACCCATGTATACCGCTTAGCTCTCTCTCGGTTTCCTGTTTATCTTTTAAAATGAAGGTATTGGATATATTTCCGCTGCTTACCTTTCCATCCAATGTAAAATCAGCTTTATCAGGTAAATCAATGGAAGCACGACCGGAGCTTACATCCACTTCGATTGAATCTGTTAATTGATCCATTTGTATATTGATATTCCCGGATGAGATATCGGCCGTTAATTGACCTGCATAATGCTCTACACTGACATTTCCTGAATTAACATCAAACACTCCCTTGTTAGTTTGAATATGTGATAGCTTCGCATTGCCAGAATTCACTTCGACTGAAAGCTTATTCAATACAACGGGCTGTCCTTTCGATTCTCCTGCATAATTCAGGTTACCGGAGCCTATCTCAATCTCCAAATCTTTTTGGTAATCCTCAGGAATATACAAGGTCAGTTTTGGACCTGAAAAGAAGGAAAAGGACTCAAACCATCTGCGCTTATATTCAATTTCAATGGAGTTACCTCTTTCACTTACCCGAAGCTTCCCTTTACCTTCTAAGTTTGCTTCTACATCATCGCGATCCTCCGTAATAATCCTCGTGTTAATCCCCGAAACATCCAGTTCAATCCTTTCAATTTCATCAGTCACAGCAGCACTTTGTTTACCTAATCCAAACCAAGAGGAGGGGATTGAAAAATAAAGTACAAAAGCCGCCAACAATATCACAACCAGAACCAGCAATTTCCTCAAGTTCATTACCTACTTTCTAATAGAGTTTATCTTCAGGTAAATTTTAGCGAAAAGAAAAGAAATCAACAATCAACCGCAGATTGATTTATCTATCAGACCTAAGTTGTAGAAAGCCGGTAATTATTCTGAAAGCAACATCGAAAAGGAGTTTCCTCCGCGTTCCTTCACTTTATACAAATTAATATCTGCCTGTTTGTATAGCTGATCCTCAAAGCTGGAATTAGTTGGATATAAGGCAATCCCGATACTTGCCGTAGCCTTTATCTGATGACCCTGCAAAAACATATCTTCTCTTATCACGGCTAAAATTCTTTTGGCTACATCGATAATTTCGTTTTCATGAGTGATTTCTGGTAGCACAATCGCAAATTCATCTCCGCCAATCCTTGATACTGTATCTTTTTTACGCAAGGAGGATCGAATACGACGGGCGAATTCTTTTATCACCGCGTCCCCAATATCATGTCCAAGTGTATCATTAATTTTTTTGAATTTATCACAATCGATTATCAGTAACGCCGTAATATTCCCTGTTCTATCCGATGTAAGCATGGCTTGATTTAAACGAGCTGTGAACAGTCTACGATTTGGCAGTCCTGTTAAATAATCATAATAGGCCATTTCTGCCAGCTTTTCTTCTTTCCGTTTAGCCTCAGTAATATCACTAGATATCACGATAATCTTCTCAAGCTCTCCGTTTGATGTGAAAACAGGAGAAAAATGAGAATGAAGCCAAATGGAGTGTCCATCCTGATGAACATGACGGATTTCAATATCATAAACCTGTTTTGTTTCCTTTACTTTTCCCAAAATAGCTTGTGCCTCCTCCATATCATCGTGGTGTATAAAACTTAAAAAGGTTTTACCTATCACGGAACGAATTGGAAAACCTAATACAGCCTCTAATGAAGGCGACCCATACGTAATATTCCCGGTCGGATTCACAATCTTAATGATATCCTTAGAGTGTTCGGCGATAATGCGAAAACGTTCCTCCGTTTCCCTCAACGCTTTCTCCGCCCGTCTTTTTATCGTTACATCTCGTAACATGACGATAACAGAGGTTTTCCCCTCCTCTGTAATGAATGCTGATGCTGTTTCCGCAAAAACCTCATCACCCTCAAGGGTGATAAACTTTTCTTCTACTAGTTCACTTTTTATCCCTTGATATTCAGAATTTACCATTTCTTCCTCTATCTGTTTCCGATTACAGCGCTGAACAAAATCGATGAATCTTTTCCCTATCACCTGACTGCTGTTCCTAGCTTTCAAAAATTCCAGTCCCGCTTGATTGATATAAGTAATCAAACCATCGGTATAAATCATCAACCCTTCCGGGGAGGATTCTAGAACTTTTCGGTATCTTTCTTCACTTTCTTTCAGATTCAACAGCATTCTTTTTTCCTCTGTTACATTTTTATAGGTAACAATCGCCAATATTTTCCCTTTTTTAATCGGTCGGTACGTCGCTTGTACATCAATCAATGTTCCATCTTTTCTTTTCCGTTTTGTCTCGAATTGTAATAGCTCGTCTTTTTCTCGTAATCCTATTAATAATTCTTCTATATGATGCTGCTGATGTTTAGGATATGTACTGGATAAGGCTATTTCACTCTTGTCCATCTGATTCCAGCCAAACATCTCTTCAAAAGCAGGATTCGCCTGTAAAATACTGCCCTCAAACCCTATCATACAAATTCCGTCTGTTGTATAATTCCATACAAGCTCAAGCTCTTCTTTCATTTTTACCATTTCCAGCTCCAGCTTTTTATCCTCTGTAATGTCACGACCAATGCTAGATACAGCAAACACATTCCCACATTCATCATAAAGCGGAAATAAGGTCATAGAAATATCTAATAATTCTCCAGACTTCTTCTGTCGTTTAACATGTACGCCATGAAGCTTCTTCCCTCGAGCAACCTGTTTATACATTTGATTCTTTTCGTCCATTAGCCAATCAGGAATAATCGGATTCTCTTTCCCCAATACATCTTCCTCTGTATAACCATAGATTTTGGTATAGGCATTATTGATAAATTCGACTTCTCCATCCAGTGTTGTAATGGAAATAGAATCCGCACTATCCTGTAAAAACGACTCTAACTGTTTTTTGACTCTATAAAGCTCATCTAAAGCTGTTTTCTCTTTCGTAATGTCGCGCGCAATTCCATATACCCCAACTATTTCCCCCTCTACCGTAATCGGAATGTTTTTGACATTCAAATGAACTTCACTGCCATCCTTATGATAAATAAAGATTTCGTATCGAATGGTCTCTCCCTTAATGGCCTGTCGTAAGTACCCCCAAGCCTGTTCGCACTCTTTACTAGGCAGGATTTTTGAAAAATTCATTCCAATTAATTCATTATTTTTATAGCCTGTGATCTTTTCCGTAGCCGGGTTCACCTCTAAAAAAACACCTTTCAGGTCTACCATGAAAACAGCATCCTCGTTATGCTCTAATAGGGAGGATAATCGTTGTTCGTTTTTTTCAAGTAACAGTTTTGAGCGCTGGAGCTCCTGTAATTTGATATTTTTTTCGGTAATATCTCTTACAACAGCAATAATATAAATCTCCTCCTGATCAATAATGGGGGTGAGCACTGTTTCACGGTGAATAATCTTTCCATTCTTCAGTTGCATCTCATCTTCAAATGTTACAATCTTTTTATACTTGGCCGCCCTTAGATAATATCGCTTTAGGAAGTTTGCCTTGTCTTCTTGCAATACTTCTTCAAATGTCTTGCCGATAACGTCAATATCTTTATTTAGTACGGATAATCCGGCCTGATTGGCATATAAATACGTCAATATGTCCTGGTCGACGCCAACTAAATAGACAAAATCCTCTAATGCGTTAAAGGCATCTGACACTAAGCGAATAAGCTGACTCGAATCCTTTGCCAATAATCTTTTTATGATTTTGTTTATCTGCATTCACTAATCATCCTTTTATATCACTCATCTTGTTTATCGTGAAAAATCGGTACCTTCCTTATTTTCATTATTATCCTTTGTTTTTGCCAAAATATTACACAAAAAAGGAGTATGTATTCCGTCTTCGTTACATACTCCTTTGTCTATTTGAATTACAATGATTTCGCTACAGAATTAACTAATTGACGATCTTTTCTAGCGAGGAATAGGTATGACATAACCGCAATGATTTCACAAATAATAATAATAATTGCCATTGGCCATGCAGACTGACCATCCCCAATTCCAACGAGAGGAGCCATGATAGAGCCTAAAATAAACGGCATTAAACCTAACAGTGCTGAAGCACTTCCAGCTGTTTTCCCTTGACTCTGCATAGCGAGAGCAAAGCAGGTTGTAGAGACAACCCCAACACTTGAAACAACTAAAAATAAAGCTGGTAAAACACCCAGTAAACCCGCATCTAAAGCAAGCATTAAGTTAAGGAGAATTCCGCCGGTAAGTGCCATTCCCAGGCCTATTTGTAGCAGCTTGCTTTCCTGTATTCTTCCAGCCAGTCTTCCTGTTATCTGGCTTGCGATAATAATTCCGATTCCATTAATGGCAAATATAAAGCTGAACGCCTGTGCTGATGCGCCAAAAATATTTTGTATTACAAAGGGTGACCCAGAGATATAAGCAAACATTGAGGCATTAACAAAGCCCTGAGTTAACACATACCCCATGAATACTCTGTCATGAAGCAGCCCGTTAAAGGTTACAAATGTTGCCTTTACTCCACCTGTACTGCGGTTATCACGAGGTAACGTTTCTCTTACAGCAAAAATCGCCATCGTAATCATCAGGATACTTAGAACCCCTAATACAATAAAAATCCCCCGCCAGGATGTAAACTGTAGCAGCTGTCCTCCAGCCACGGGTGCTAAAATGGGCGCCGCCCCATTAATCAGCATGAGCAGTGAAAAAAACCTTGTCAGTTCAACTCCGGAATATAAATCACGGACTATCGCACGTGAAATGACCATACCTCCAGCACCTGACAAGCCTTGGACTAGCCTTAGAATTACCAAGACCTCAACAGTGGGTGCAAATGCACATAGAATAGATGAAAGACTGTAGATCACTAAGCTAATGATCAACGGAAGACGTCTTCCCTTTTGATCGCTGAGCGGACCCAGCAACAGCTGCCCTAGTGCCATTCCGAGTAAACAAGCTGTAATACTAAGCTGAGCGACTGAAGTACTGCTTTGCAAATCTTCACTCAGCGCTGGTAGTGAAGGAAGATACATATCCAGCGATAACGGTCCAATTGCAGCAAAGGACCCGAGCACAAGGGCCATCTGAAATCGCTTTAAACGATTATTTTTTATCGTAACACCTTGACTATCATTCATTATATAATCCCCATTCTCAAAATTAGTCTGTACTAAACAGAATATAATGGTTTTTTTAGGTAAGCAAGCTATTTGATTAACGGTAAAAAAAGAAAAAAGCGATATCCTCTATAGATATCGCCTGGGTCAACTCATTCAAATTGTTCCGGGAATTGCTTCATGATTCCATCCGCTATTACTTCAACCATATGGATTAAATGCGCTTCATTTAAACCCGCTAAACGAATATCCCCCCTCCAATCCTTATTTAATCTTGCACTAACCTCATCTGTCGTAAACCTTAAATGGGTGTATAACATATCTGTCCATTCTTCCTTTGACCAATTTGGATTGGCATCCGTTAAAAATTGAATAATAGCATCCGCGTTCCTAAACCATTCTTTGTTGTATTTTTCCACATTATTTTGATCCTTTATCTTAGCGGAATCGATTATTTTCCCAGCTATTACTATATGCTCCTTTAATAAGGCAATCAGCTTATCTGCCGCCTCTTGACCATAATATGGTTTGATTACAATTCCAAAGTCTGTTTGGTTTTGCAGCAGTCTTTCTAGGACATCCTGTTTATCTTCCAGCCCAGCAAGATTACTAATGATATAGCTCCGTGTCCACCATGCATGTTCAATCGATAGCTTTTGCAAATCATATTTCAGTTTCAAGGCAGATTCATTTACACAGGCTTCCTCCGGATGGTCTCTTTCCTCTGCCTGTACAGCAGCACTGGGGTTCAAAAAAGTAACTAGGGTAATAAATAGGATTGAGTAAAACCACTTTTTCAACGTCTGTTCTCCTTTACCAAGTTAATAACAGAGATAGTATTTCGTATCTTCCTTTTTCTTATGCGTACAAAAAGAACACCTTAGTTCGTCCAAGGTGTTCTCGTATAATCAAATTCGCCCGTCGAATTTGCGTCCGGATTACCTGAGCTCGCTCGGGTAAACTACCTTTAAAAAATCCGTGACATCCCCCGGAGGCTTAACTTCATTCAGCCGGGGTTTGTACCCCCACTGAATCGAAGGACCATTTGCATTCATCCCTCACTTGTAGAAGTGGAGGACTTCTGCTGAATGAAGTTAATAAATTCGTATTTTTGAAGGATCCATTAATACAGCTCTGTTTTGTAATCATCGTCAAGACTATTTTTAATTTGTTCTTCATTCATCCCGGGAAGCTTCACATGCTCGGCTAGTATTTTAGAGGCATTCGGCAATGATGTCTTATCTATCCAAGCTTCCGGCTTCCATAAGCCCGATCGAATGATGGATTTGGCACAATGAATAAAGCATTCCTCCACCTCCACACAAATGCCAAGCAGCGGTTTCTTGCCCTTGACGGCCATCCTTTCAAGCAACTGGTCATCCTTTACTAAAGATGCTTTTCCATTTACTCTCAACGTCTCTCCTAATCCAGGGATGAGAAATAACAGACCAGCATAGGGATTTGCCAGAATATTACGCAATGTATCGCTCCTCTTATTACCCGGTCGTTCCGGAATGACAATATGTTTTTCATCAAGCACTAAAACAAACCCTGGCATATCACCTCGGGGAGAAACATCACATAATCCCCTTTCATCAGACGTAGAAACGACGACAAAGGGTGAACGAGAGATAAATTCCTTACAATGATTATCTACATAAGTAATAACCTTTCGTTTTACGAGCTCACTTGGATAGCCAATAATAGCTCGTAGTTCCTCCTCAGATTCAATTTTATCCTGATAGGTAACTGTCGGTTCCAGCATATCATCACTCCCTTAGTTTTGACTGATGTGACTGGCAACAATTAAGCCGCTTTCTAGTTGGATTCGAACGAGCTTTTGAATTGGTATGACAGAGTAGTCTAGTTCGGTTTCCAGCTGGTCACAATAATCTTTCAGCTTTTCTGTTCCTTTATCATGTACCCGTCTGAGCTCGGCAAAAATCTCCGTGCCAATCATTTGATCCTGTTGCAGCCGTTCCATTTCGTATTCAATGCTTCGCACAGCTAAACCAAGGTACAACCCATGATAAAATTTAGCTGTTTGCAGGTTATCAAATATTTCGGATACTTTGGCGATTCTTTCAAATTCGGGCTCACTTTCAGCCCATTTGACCTTCGCCTCGCTTCCTTCTTTAACAAACTTGATGACTTCATCGACTAGCTTTATAAATGGATTATCTTTCGATATATATAGACGAATTTCATCCAGCATCCTATCCAAGGAATAGAAGTGTTTTTTACTTATTTCAATATTTCGGAGAATCGCTTCTCTTCTTGTTAAATTTCCTTCCTTCATATCTTGTATTCTCGGATCATAGAAGTAGGGCAGCTCGGCAAGCAGGGTCACACAATCTGCCTTTGACAGTGCATAATCTGAGCTGGATGTCCCATTTTCGATATGCGGCGCTGCACCGGTAATTTTTTCCGTAAAGTCATAGGCATCCTTAATGCTCATGCTTTGAAAAATAGCCGGAGACAGCTTCGTAATAAAAGGCTCCTCTGGTTCACCTAAGCTTAATGGAATCCCCTGTTTCATAGCTGAATCTCGCAAATCATCATATAGCTCTGGAAGATCATGTGATAAATACCAATAAGCTCCACCAAAGCCAGCATTATGTAGGGAAAACATAAATGAAGGCTTTGTCTCATCAATGATTTTCATTAGGGCCTGTGTCTCGGGAAGAGGTTTATGAAAATGCAGGTCCTTATAATCAATAGGAAAAGTCCATTCTACCTGTTCATAACCAATTGGACGAAAGTAATTCTTCATATAGCTATATAAATTAAACGGGCCCTTGAACCAGCCTTCATTCAGTCGAACACCATCAGGGTCAATGCATTTTATTATGTACCAGGTGAAGCCTAACTCTTCACGAAGCTGTTGATTCTCTGCTAGTGCCCGTGAAAAATATTCCATGGTCATTGCCCCAATCGGCTCGTTTGGGTGCGGACAGGCAAAGCACAAGGCATTCTTAGCTCCGTCCCCAATTTTCATTCCTAGAATGGAGTGCCCGTTTCTGGAGATGCCTGCTTCAAAAATCGTTACAGCATCAGGAAACTCCTTGGCGAGCTCTCTTGTACTATGATCCATTTCATCAACCGTCAAAAACACCTGATAATCTGGCACATTGTTTACAACTGCTTGTATATTCATGAAAAAATCCTTTCAGCATCATAATGATTACTTGGCTTTAATTAATAGATAGATAAAATAAGGTGCACTTAGAATCGACACGACAATTCCAACAGGTATCTCAGTAGGTGACAGGACATTCTTGCCAATCGTATCTGACACCATCAGCAACAACGCTCCTACCAAGGTCGATACTGGAATAATGTATTGATGCAGAGGTCCCATTAATTTTCTTGCAATATGAGGTACAACCAATCCTAAAAAAGCAATCCCTCCACCAGCTGCAACAGAGGCCCCTGCTAACGCGACGGCAATTAACAGGAGTACCTGTCTTTCTCTTTCCACACTTGTTCCAAGCCCGCTGGCCAAATCATCACCTAAATGCAGGACATTTAAACCATGTGCTTTCGATAAGGCAATGGGGATGAGAATGATGATCCACGGCAATAACGCACCAACAAAGGTCCAGTTTGCATTCCATATATCACCTGTCAGCCAGACAGCAGCCTGCCTGAAATCCTGCGGATCCATTTTTAACTGAAAAATAGTTAAAAAGGCTCCAAAGCCTGCATTCACGCCAATCCCGACTAGCACTAGTCTGATTGGATTCACGCCATTCTTCCATGCCAAAGCATAAATAAGAACCGCAGCACCAATGGCACCAATTAAAGCAGCAAAGGGCATCATAAAAATAGACAGTTTACTAGCTGCTGTAAAATTCCCTTGAAAGAAGTAAATAAATAAGACAACAGCCAGTCCGGCACCTGTGTTAATTCCCAGTATTCCCGGGTCAGCTAGTTCATTTTGCGTAATAGCCTGCAGTATCACCCCTGAAACAGCCAATCCGGCTCCAATAAGGAGCGCCAAAATGATTCCTGGTAAACGAAATTCAAATAAGATTAATTCCTGTCTAGCAGTCCCATTATTAAACAGGGTCTTGATGACCTCTCCAGGTGCAATATGGATAACCCCGGTGCTCAAGCTCATAAAAAACATCATAATGATGAATACAATAAGGAGAGCGAGAATGGCTACAAATCTTTTCTTTTTCTTTACTCCTGCTGTATGCATTATTTTCCACCCCCACTTCGCGCTAGGTACAAGAAGAAAGGAACTCCAATTAGAGAGGTAATCGCACCGACTGGTGTTTCAAAGGGCGCATTGACAAGCCTGGAAATAATATCGGATAAAACCAGTAATAGGGCGCCAAATATAGCTGATGATGGGATAATCCAACGGTAATCTGTTCCCATAATAAATCGGGTAATATGTGGAACAATAAGTCCGACAAAACCAACAGCACCTGCAACTGAAACAGCTGCTCCTGTCAGAATTAATATCGAAACGATCCCTAATAGCTTAATCACGAGATTATTTTGACCTAAGCCAATGGCCATGTCCTCACCTAAGCTAAGAACCGTTATTGATTTTGAAATGAGGATAGCTACGATGAGACCAACCATTCCTGAAAGGATGAGAATCTTGACAGATGTCCAATTGGCGCCATGCAGTCCACCGGCAATCCAAAAGCCTAATTCCTTTTCTAAGTTAAAATGTAAGGCTATAACGGACGTAATGCCTCGAAGCATAGTTCCAATTGCAACCCCTGCCAGGGCAAGTTTCACCGGAGTTAATCCTCCGCTTGAAAGTGAACCAATCATAAAGATAAGGGCGACTGCCATTCCGGCACCAATAAACGAAGCAAATGACAGACCTGTCCCAGGCAGTCCAGGTAAGAATGCTAATCCTAGTACAAGTGCAAACGCCGCTCCATCTGTGACCCCCATTATCGAGGGAGAAGCAAGCGGATTTCTGGTCATTCCCTGCATAATGGCACCTGATACAGCCAGAAAAGCTCCTACTAACGCTGCTGCAAACGCACGCGGTAAACGAAGCTCTTGAATCACCTGATGAGAGGTGAGGTCAGGATTAAAATCAAAAATAGCCTGCCACACGACAGAAAGCTCAATATTTGTCGTACCATATGAAATAGACAGACCAACAGAAAGAATTAATAATATGATGGCAGTAAGATTTAGCAGAACTTTTATCGGACTTGAATGATTAATATATGATAGCATGTTTCTCTCCTATTTCCGCTTCATTAAAATGTAAAGCTGAATAAAATTGACTTGATAAATGAAAATGATTATCATTAATATTGGAATTATAACATAAAGGAGAAATACATATGAACACTATTAAATATTATCGTCTACTTTTTTTCAGTATCATATTCGGAGTCATAATGATTCTCTCTGCCTGTGGAAATCAAAATGAAACGGACGATGCTACACCGGAATCTGATCACGAGCAGAAAGAGGATCATGCTGAAATAACACTTGATTCTGCAATGGGTGAAGTCACTCTTCCCGCAGGGGCAAAAAAAGTTATGGCTCCATTTCATGAGGACGCACTACTTGCTTTAGGTGTTACTCCTGTTGCTAAATGGGCAATTGGTGAAACGGTTCAGGATTATTTAGAAGCTGACTTGAAGGAGATTCCAAGTATTGAATGGAACCTTCCCCTTGAGCAAGTACTCAGCCATGAGCCGGAGATCCTAATATTAGAAAATAATATGGATGGCTACGAAGGAACATATGAGGATTATAATAAAATTGCGCCAACCTATGTTATGAACGAAGAAACAACAGTAGATTGGCGAAAACAAATTGAAGTCTTTGGTAAAATACTCGGTAAAGAATCTTCAGCTGAAAAAGCACTAAAAGATTATGAAGCAAAGGTATCTGAGGCAAAGCAGCAATTACATGAGAGCATTGGCGATGAAACAGTCGCTGCTATTTGGGTAGTTGGCAACCAGTTCTTCTTATTTGAGCACAACCGACACAGCGCAGACGTCGCATACAATGAGCTTGGTTTAAATCAGCCAGCACTTGTGAAAGAACTTGGAGACGCAGAAAGCGCTCAATGGAATCCACTGTCTGTCGAAAAGCTATCAGAGCTTGATGCAGACCATGTCTTCCTATTAGCACTAGAAGGAGAGCAGGGCATTAAAACCCTCGAAGACAGTGCTGTTTGGCAGAGTACTCCTGCAGCCCAAAACGGTCAAGTATACCTATTAAACGACGCAAGCAACTGGACAAACAAAGGCCTAAAGGCCTCCGAAAATACCATCGACGACCTCGTAAAAACCTTAGTAAAATAACAATGTAACGCATTAAAGCGATGGGGGACAGTCCCCCATCGCTTTAATGCGTAAAAATGTTAATTTTCTAATGAAAATGATTATCATTGACTATTAGAATAAAAGAAAATACAATAATGATAACACCGTTGGGTATAGTAAATATATATAGATTGTTTTAAGGCACGTCGTAGAGGAGAGATTCCAATGCAATCATTGTCAGCAAAGGACCTAACACTTGGTTATGGGGAAACCATTATTATTGATCACCTGGATATTCATATCCCGAAGGGTGAAATCACTGTTTTCATAGGCGGAAATGGCTGTGGTAAGTCTACCTTACTTCGTTCATTAGCGCGTCTCTTAAAGCCGCAGAGCGGTGATGTCATTCTAAATGGACAAGATATAGCGAAAATGAAAACAAAGGAAGTAGCCCAAAAGCTGGCGATACTTCCACAAAGTCCTACTACACCTGAAGGATTGACTGTTTATGAACTTGTCAAACAAGGCAGACACCCTTACCGGGGATTAATCAAGCCATGGTCGAAGGCCGATGAAGAGGCGGTTATCCAAGCATTGAAATCCACCAACATTTATAACTTAAAGGATCGTTCAGTGGATTCATTATCTGGAGGACAGCGGCAGCGAGCCTGGATTGCCTTAACACTAGCACAAAAAACAGATATTATTCTATTGGATGAACCCACTACTTATTTAGATATGACACATCAAATTGAAATCTTAGATTTACTTTTTGATTTAAACGAGAAAAACAAGCATACCATTGTCATGGTATTACATGACTTGAACCTAGCAAGCCGTTATGCCCACCATATAGTGGCCATCAAGGATAAAAAAGTATATGCGGAAGGCAAGCCTGAAGAAATTATTACGAGTCAATTAGTTCATGATGTTTTTCAAATGAAATGTAATATTTCCTGTGATCCACTTTTTGGTACACCGATGTGTATTCCGCATGGAAAAGGTCGCTCTATATTCACTCATCAATCAAAAGCATCATCCAAAATGTCTTATATGAGATAGCTGCCAATTTAACTTACGTGCAGCTACTCCATATAAGACTTTTTCTTTTTTCTCCATAACAATCACTTTAAATATATGTAATCGCATTCAAAAAAATGTGGCAAGGATGGGCCTTGCTACATAGATTATAAGGACACCTATATGTTTCATTTTCACTTAATCGGGCTACTCCCTTGATGCAAAGCTTTTGGAGAATAGTTAGATTATTAAGGAGAGCAAAGTATGGGTAACTTTAAAGACTATTTGCATGAAGGATTTCTTTATAAGCTTTATATCCCAAGTACTCCCATAAAAGACCGTCTGCCAATGGTCGTTATGCTACATGGATGCGAACAGGACCCTGATCAATTTGCTGAAGAAACGAAAATGAATCAGCTAGCTGAAAATGAAAGGTTCATCGTCCTTTACCCTACGATGAAACGAATCTATAATCCTCTATTCATAGACCCTCATAAATCAAATCCCGCCGGGTGCTGGAATTGGTTCTTAGATGAAAACCAACATCGTGGAGAAGGACTTCCGAAAATCATTGTAAGCATCATGCGAGATGCTGAGAAGCAGCTAATTAAAGAAAACCTATCCATTGATTGGAAAAAGGTATATGCAGCCGGTTTTTCTTCAGGAGGAGCGATGGCAAGCATCATGGGGGTTACCTATCCCGACCTATTTAGCGGCATTGCCGTTTGCTCCGGATTGCCGTATGATGCTGCCAATACAAATCTATGGAAGGATCCCTGGAATCTTGCCGCTGATTTAGCGATGAAAAACGGAGTACGAGACCCGTATAAGTGTGGGGTGAATGCCTGTTATGAAATGCAAAAGGCGTTTCGCGAATCGGGTATAAAAAGAAAAATTCCACTAGTCATTTTTCATGGGACAAATGATCTGACTGTTCATCCTAAAAACGCAAACCAATTAATTATTCAATGGAACCAGGCCTATTACCTCATCGAAGGCGGCAAAGGCCATGTAATCGCCAAGCCCTCATCGGTCAAAATTAATAAGTTAGATAATGGTAGAAAATATTCCCAGCATAGTTATAAAAGCTCTAATCTCTTGCCATATATTGAACTATATATGATTCATGATATGGAGCATGTTTGGTCTGGCGGCAATAAAACAGGTAAATTTACTGATCCTGATGGTCCTGATGCCTCATCTATGATTTGGGAGTTTTTCGAAAGAGCATCTTCAGCCTTATGAACCCGTGTATGACTAGCAACTATAACAGTGCAGGACACCACTTATCATGAATGGTGCCCTGCACCTTAATCACTAAACCAAAAAATCCAAGCTATTTTGCTCACTTTTTAACAATTACTAACACCATGAATACATTAATGAATTTCTATCTTATTACGGCCAGGCTTTCCTGGTGACCGTTTTGGTATTTCAATTTTTAAAATTCCATCCTCAAGCTTGGCCATTATTTCATCATCTTTAATATCCTCTACATAGAATCTTCGCAGAAATTCTCCAAAATGTCTCTCCTGACGGATTACCTTTTCATTCTTGTCTTTTTCCTCAGTCAAAAGCTCCCGTTTAGCTTTAATGGTTAATTGATTGTTTTCATATTCTATCGAAATATCTTCTTTAGCAAAGCCTGGCAGTTCAGCCTCTACGTAATAAGCATTCTCTTTTTCCATAATATCGGTGCGAAAAGAGTTAAATCCCTCACCTAATGTGAAAAGTCCATTCTGCTCAAACACTTCGTTGAAGGATTTTAACATATGTCCGAAAAGCTCCTCATTTCGTTTACGAAACGGTATTAAATCAAACATCATTCATTCCTCCTCTGTGTTTACTATTTCCTTACACTATTATTATACAATAATGGAAAAGGGCACCCAAACAGCTAAATTCTTAATTATTATCCATAAATCACCATTTCTAATTAGTTTTTTACATGAATTTCTAATTTTCTTTGGATTTCTTCATTTTTCACTTAATACCTTATTTTGACTCAATTACATACAGCTCTCTTAAAAATAAAAAAGGACTTCCCTAAGTCTGGGAAATCCTTTCTCCTATCTTATGCTAAACGGAATTTATTTGACTTTAGCTTTTCTAGGGCAACTAAAAACTCTTCGTTCAATACTTTGATATGAGTTCCTTTCATTCCTAGTGAACGAGATTCGATAACACCTGCGCTCTCGAGCTTGCGTAGAGCGTTAACAATAACTGAACGAGTAATCTTCACACGGTCTGCCACTCTTGAAGCAACTAATAAGCCTTCTTTACCCTGTAGTTCTTCAAATATATGTTCTACCGCTTCCTGCTCACTGTAAGATAATGAATTAATGGCCATTTGGACAATCGCCTTTCTACGGGCTTCAACGGCAAGCTCTTCAGCCTGTTCACGAAGAATTTCCATTCCAACTACAGTTGCACCATATTCAGCAAGAATCAGATCATCATCCTCAAATGGTGTTTCAATTCTGCCGATAATGAGTGTTCCAATCCTTTCCCCACCGCCAATAATCGGAACAATGGTTGTAACACCATTTTTAAATAAATCTTTATTTTCAACAGGGAATACTGAATGTTCGTTATCCACATTAAGGTTTGAAGAAGTTTCCTTGATATTTAATAAATTTCTTGTATATTCCACAGGGAAGCGACGATCCTCCAGCATCTGTTTAATTCGCTCATTTTCAATTTCCTGATTAATAGAAAAACCAAGAAGTTTCCCTTTTAAACTAATGATAAAAGTGTTAGCTTGAATGATTTCGCTTAGTGTGTCCGTCATTTCTTTAAAATTAACAGATTTACCTGCTGTTGTTTGTAATAGTGAATTGATTTGTCTTGTTTTAGATAATAAATTCATGTTATTTTCCCCCAATTATTGATTCTATTCTTTTCCAAAAGCGACACTGAGACATTTATATATAAATCTTCATTTTTAAGTCTGATCAAATTCGCCCGTCGAATTTGCGTCCGGATTTTTTATCGAGCTCGCTCGAAAAAAAATCCGTGACATCCGCCGGAGGCTTAACTTCATTCAGCCGGGGTTTGTACCTCCACTGAATCGAAGAACCATTTGCATTCATCCCCCACTTATTAGAAGTGGAGGACTTCTGCTGAATGAAGTTAAACTTGGATGTTGATATTCGTTCAAGGCACTTCGCTTTCCACATGCGACCGCCGAGTCTCCTCGACAATATATAAGTTAATTCTTCCCTTCTATTAGATCTATATAGAAATCTATATCAATAATAATTGATTTAATATATTAAATTAATGATAAAAGTCACAGTTTTTAGTGTAAATGTGAATATTTTTTTAAATCCTTAATTTTTTTCACAAAAACAGACACGCTAAGTAACAGGGCTATCCATCGTTACTCTACTAATAAAGGAATCAATCTCATGCTTACATTGTTGTAATTCCTGCATACTTACTCTGAAATTAAAGGTATACCTTATCTTATTTTTACGGTTATCTGGTAAAAAAGCATTAATCCATAGCTCCGTCACTTCAACAGGCTCTTTATGGACAATCGAAGACAATTCACTGATGAGTTTTTCCTTTTGACTTTTTACTCCGTTGCAAATTGAAATGAAAAAATATCTGTTGAGATTATTTTTCTCGGCCTCGATAAATTCCCTTATAGGACCAGCGAGTTGACCTCCCCATATAGGTGCTATAAAAATAACATTTTTATATTCACTTAGATTTAGATTATAGATGGACAGTTTTGATTTACGCTTCAAATAACGATCCAATAATATCGAAAAGGTTGTTCGCTTTTTCTCGACCATTATTTTGTGAATATCACATTTCATTCTTTTGCTTAACTCGTATGCTAGCTTTGCATTATTTCCTGTATGTGAGTAAAAAACAATTAAAGATTTCATTTTTCTCCCTTCCTTCAAGAAAAATCCCCAATTCTCATTTGTAATGAAGGCATCGGGGATTAACGGCTAGTATTCTTGAGAAGTATCACCATGGTTATTCAGACTAGACAAAAATCTATTACAGCTGGCTTTCTAAGCTAATTGACTATTTTTCTCTTTCATTTTTTCAATTGTACGTAGAAATCGATCGTTCAATACTCGAATATGCGTCCCCTTCATTCCTAATGAACGTGATTCAATAACCCCCGCACTCTCTAATTTACGTAATGCATTGACAATAACAGAACGAGTTATTTTCACACGGTCAGCTATTCTTGAAGCCACTAATAAGCCTTCTTTTCCGTTTAGTTCATTAACGATATGTTCAATAGCCTCCTGCTCACTATAGGATAATGAGTTGATTGCCATCTGAACTATCGCCTTATTGCGTGCTTCAGCAGCAATCGCTTCCGTTTTTTCACGAAGAATTTCCATTCCAACCACCGTTGAACCATATTCTGCAAGCATTAAATCATCATTTTGGAATGGGTCCTCCATTCTAGCTAGGATTAAAGACCCTAAACGTTCTCCACCGCCAATAATTGGAACAATTGTAGTGAATCCATGATTAAAAAACGTTTTATTCTCCTCTGGAAAAACAGAGTATTCACTATGAACATCAAGATTAGATGAGGTCTCATTAATTTCCAAAATACGATTTGTATAGCTTTCTGGAAATTGTCTCGACTCAAGCATAGACTTTATTCGCTCATTTTCAATTTCATGGTGAACAGATATTCCTAGAAGTCCCCCTTGAAGGCCTAATATATATATATTTGCATTCATTACCCTTGATAATGTATGCGACATCTCATTAAAATTAACTGTCTTCCCAACCGTTGATTGTAATAATGCATTAATTTTTCTCGTTTTAGTTAATAGATTCATATAACAGTTCCCCCTAATTGACCTATCATTCATTTATCGCTCATCAGTTTTACATATAGTTCGTAACCAACTGATGAATCTATTTGAATAATGTCATTTGTTATGTATCCCATTTTAAATGAATTGATTAATTCAATTTATGATAAAAGTCACAATCTTTTAAGAGTATGTGAATATTTTATTAATTTTTAATAGCTAAACAAATTTTTCCTGTTTCTACCAAAAAAAACAGCCGTATCTCTCAAGCGATACGACCGTTTCTTCTATTTGTGCTTTGTAAAAAAATCAAGAACACCCTTCATAGCACGGAATGTTAATTTTCCGTCTTCTTCTCATGATAGAACTCCTCATCATTTTCAATGACAATATATTCTTCTACTGTTTGTTTTTTTCTTAAATAGCTTATTCATGACCTCCACCATTATCAGCCTTGTCTACATGAACGGATTCTCGTATAGTTAAGTTACAAAGATAACGAAATAAAAAGACAAAAGCTTTTTTGCTAGAAAGAGGCTGACCATGAATCCATTTACTCGCAAAGTCATTGCAGTCGTTAAATCTATTCCGTTTGGAAAAGTGATGACATATGGACAAATAGCCGCTGAGGCCGGAAGCCCAAGAGGAGCTAGACAAGTTGTTCGAATTCTCCATTCCATGAGCGACAGTCACCAGCTCCCTTGGCACAGAGTCGTGAATAAAAAAGGGGAAATTGCCATTAAAGATGAAGAAACGCACTCATTACAGATTACATTGCTCAATAAAGAAGGGATTATGGTCGATGAACACCATCGTATTAATGTAAAAGAATATCGGCATGATGTTCATGTGAACAACTCGAACTTTAATCATCCATAACGTAGACTTCCATTCACCCTGTTATCTACGTTACATATAGCTAGAAAGGAGCGACTGCATTTGGACAGCACAAAAATTCATCCATCGATGACAGTAGCTAAAGGCTCCAATCTGTTCAATGCCATTGAACAGGTTGGAACCATACAGAAGTATCGAAAAGGGGATATTATTTATTTACAGGATGATCCAGCAAGGGAATTTTATTTAATAAAATCAGGCCGGGTAAAGCTATTCCTTACTTCTAAGGAAGGTAATGAGATTACTTTGAAATTATTAGGACCTCATATGATCTTTGGAGATGCCTCCCATCTCAGCCATACTCCCCGTCTAACCTCAGCCAGTACTGTAACAGATGTCGAATTACTGACCGTAAATATTGACCGGATGCTGACCTATATGACCTTAAATCCTAGCTTAATGATTGAGCTCTATTCCTTAATGGCTCAAACCATCCGCCTTCTCTCCATTCAGGTATACAGCATGGCCTTTTTATCATCAGATAAAAAAGTCGCGCACATATTAGTCCAGTTAGGAACTTATTTTAAAGAAAAGGATACAGCTCCTTCTTATTCTATCGACTATACACATCAAGAAATTTCAGAATTAATCGGGATTTCAAGAGTCACAACCACTAAGATACTTAAGCAATTCGAAAAACAAGGCTGGATTTCACTTGGTTACCATAAAATTACAGTCGATGACGAGGTTTCATTGAAGCAACATGCACTTACATAATGACTTCTCCCACTTCAAATACTAAAAGGACTATTCTTCTTCATCGAGATAGTCCTTTTTGCTAGTAAAGTAAGTTAATACATATTTATTTACGCTCTTCACTGTCAACCCAATCCCAATAAAGGCTGATGGGATGGATATTGAAAGTACTGACGAACCGTTAACGAAATGCCCTTTGCAATTGTCATGGCCATAGAGTATATAAGATGAAGGTCCGTTAGAAAAAGAGAACAGGTTTCTTCCGGGACATTATGAAGAACGACCCCCATCACACAACAGTCTCCAACCTTGGGCAGCAAACAGTTCCCTACACCCTCCCCAGGTTGCATAGCTCCATTACGAATCATAATTGAATTAACGAATCGTTCAGTACCTAATACACTATCAATTGCAATTACAAAGCTATTATCAGGAAAAGAAATCTGCTTAAGCTCTGACTCGAGTGTTTCAGCATCTAAAGGATATCTCAATGTCCCTGAAACCGTCACATGATTTGCATATAATCCCTCTAATAACGTTCCAACAAATGGTCCAAGACTATCACCATTAATTTTATTTGAGCCAATTCCTACAATATAAATATGTTCAGTCCCTTCCGGTATCAACTTGTACAAACGATCCCGAATGAAGAATGGGGCTAACTTATTGTCATAAGGAATAAGCTTTTCTACTGTAAGCATTTCTTTACTCTCATGATAATTAGAAATCATCCCTCGTCCAGCTCCTCTATCCTAATCTACTATACTCTTGTTTGTCAGTTGCCCCAAAGAAAATCGAAGCAATCAAATTCGCCCGTCGAATTTGCGTCCGGATTTTTATCGAGCTCGCTCGATAAACTACCTTTAAAAAATCCGAGACATCCGCCGGAGGCTTAACTTCATTCAGCCGGGGTTTGTACCCCCACTGAATCGAAGGACCATTTGCATTCATCCCCCACTTATAGAAGTGGAGGACTTCTGTACCTGTCGCAAGCTTTCGGTACAAAAAGCATTTGCTGAATGAAGTTAAATACCTCTGTAAGCGAGCCTTGGTCATATTTATTTTACAGGTAACTCTAAATCATTACACTATTCTCACTATTTATTAAACAATAGAACGAGGCCTTTCGACAAGAATGAAGGTATTATCCTGAGAAAATTTTTCTTTTTTTAAAATTGCATATAAAAAAACAGACCCTCGAAAGAGTCTGTTATCTATACTGTTATGCTTTTTGTACGTTAGCAGCTTGTGGTCCACGCTGACCTTGTTCCACATCAAATGTAACGCTTTGGCCTTCATCTAATGATTTAAATCCGTCGCCTTGAATCGCTGAGAAGTGTACGAATACATCCTCTGCTCCTTCTCGCTCGATAAATCCAAATCCTTTTTCTGCATTGAACCATTTTACTTTACCGTGTTCCATTTTTGTTGCCTCCTAGTGCGTTTCAAACACATAATATATGACCATCCTTGCTCAAAAAGTTAGACAAAGTGTGACATAACACTTATCCAATCCATTTCAATGAACAAAAATAAATCTATCCCATCATAGCAGTTCATTTACCGGAAAGCAAATGACTTTATGGAAATTATGGATTATTGATAAAAAACCTTATCGATATTATATTTAGCACGCTCTTTATTAATAATGTAGGTTTCGTAAATTTCTCTTTCCATTGGATCATCTACAAGACAAATATCAATTCGATATACCTCGTCCCTATGCGTTTTAATTGGAGAGACATTGTCTTCAAAGTGCTTTTTAATCCTCTGTCGTAATTTTCTAGCCTTTCCGACGAAGAGCAGTTCATCATTTATATTATAAAATAAGAAAATGCCCCCTTTATCGCGTGGAATGAGATGGAAGTCAATAAAACCGTAAATAGGTTTAATGACAGGCTCATTTTCTTTCAGTTCCTGTTTTCGTTCTGTAATTGTAATATCAGGCTGTGGAATCTCAATTTTAATCACAATTTTCACGTCCTCTTTTATTCATGAAGAATTCATTTTAACATATTCTGCTGAAAAAAGATAATATACAAATAGTATTAAACTTTTAGTATAGATTATACAAGCTACAAAACCATCTCCCCATACGATTGAATGGTATGACTAAATGATTCTGTGCTTATAACATGAATATTTTATGATCATACTTGATATAGTTTAGAAATGGCAAAACTCTTCATAAGAAAAGAGTCTATTTCGAAAGAGGTGAAAAGCAAATGAGTAACAATGAAAAAGTTATGATAAAAATTAATGATAACGGCTCTATCAGAGTAACAGGAGAGGTTGAACTCCTTGATGGTGCAGGAAATCCGTTTAAGGTAGGCCATACCTTTTCCCTTTGTCGCTGTGGACAATCTCAAAAGAAACCATTTTGTGATGGTACACATAAGCAATTTCAATTTGATAGTGCCCCACGGGCCACACAATAACAGTAATAAAACCTAATCGATGAACAGCATCGAATAGGTTTCTCACAAGTGGCATTTTATTTATGGGCAGTAATATCTTGATACGGCATAATCGTCTTTCTAATCTCTTCCAGTTCAAGACCCTGTGCTTCCTTTATAAAACGGTTTACCGCCTCCTCGGGATATCCATATTGACGTAGAAGCTGTTTGAGATTTTCTGCATTATCCATTTCAATCACTCCAGTTGGCTAATGATAATCAAATTCGCCCGTCGAATTTGCGTCCGGATTACCTTAGCTTGCTCGGGTAAACTATCTTTAAAAAATCCGTGACATCCGCCGGAGGCTTAACTTCATTCAGCCGGGGTTTGAACCCCCACTGAATCGAATTTGCTGAATGAACTTAAATTACATGATTAGCCTTCCAAAATATCGTTCAGTTTATTTCACCAGGCAAGAATTTTTTATTTCCTTCAAAACACTAAATGGCAATTTTTACTGTTTCAGTATTAAAATTCTCTTTTTAAATCCAATTTTTACACAAAATATTCAAAAACTTCTCGACAAATTCGACAATAATCGTCCCTGTTTTTGACGATTATTTTTCTATATAACCTCATTTATTTTTTCCTTATTTTCGAAAAAGCCAATAATATCAACAGTTTAAATGTATGATAATATCTTAACAATGTATTTAAATCTTTTGATATTGTAAAAAACTGTCGGTAGTTTGAATTTTATAAAAATTTAAACTGCATTTAACACATGCTATACTAGTTTTTGAGAACGCATTCAATTAATAATATTCTATAAGGAGTGAAGACTATGACAATAGAAAACTTAATATATCAATTTAAAGAAGAAAAAAACTTCAACCCCTCACATGCCAATGACCTATTAGATTATATTCAAAAATGCTATATCGAAGAAAAACTCTCTATTTCCGAATACAAAAAACTATTCTGTGAACTAGATAAAATGCAGGCAGAGAAGCCTTTATCCTACTTTATTAAGACATGTCCATATGAAAGAATTAATCTCCCTGGATAAAATAGGAAAATTTGATTCACTCCTTACTAAAAACCTAAAGCAAATAAAAGCTGGCATTTGAAGAAAATTTGATATTGAGTAAAGCACTCCAAATAGACTAATGAATAGTCAATTACAAGAGCTTGGGATATTTCCCAGGCTCCTTTCATTTATTGGACAACATAAAAATACAGACCCCAAATACTATTTTGAAGTCTGTTTATTCCAATAATCATATATGATTTCTCTAAAAAATTTATGGAGATCCTCCTGCTTTTGTTTCTGTAGCCACTCCACTTGATCAATCGGCAATTTCAATTTGAGGTTGAATTTATCAATTGGCATTTCTACTTTCCGGATTTCTTCTATTGTAATGCCCTCATCTATTTTCGGAAACTCAGAGTCATTTTCATGGATTCTATGAATATCAGGATAGTCTTCAGGATCAATCATTTCTACATATAAGCTCAGCTGTGGTAATCTACCAGTAAGTGCTTTGACGTGCATAATAGAGGATATGATTCTCCCATCCTCTAATTCTATTTCTACGATTAAGGTCTTCTCATGCTTGAACCTCTTTACAACAACTTCACTGACAATCATATCCAGCTCTAATGTAAACCCTGTCATTGACTCAAAAATATATATGGCACTATTAAATACATGGATCGTCTCACCATCAATTTTCACTAATTTTACTTCAGCCATAATACTTTCCTCCCGCAATCAACCACTATGCTAGCCTCTAGGGTGCTCCTAAAGAACACCCTTAAGTAAACAAATTTTCCTCTGAATGAAGTTAAAATACAATCGTTTTATTTCCATGAACAATGACTCGGTCCTCAAGATGCCATTTGACTGCTCTAGCGAGAACACTTCTTTCTATAGAGCGACCACTCTTCTTCAAATCCTCTATTTGATGACGATGATCGACCCGTAAGACATCCTGTTCAATAATCGGTCCTTCATCAAGGTCATTTGTCACATAGTGTGAGGTTGCTCCGATTAATTTTACTCCACGCTGATAGGCACGGTCATATGGCCTTGCTCCAATAAAAGCAGGAAGGAATGAGTGATGAATATTAATAATTTTGAATGGATGTGCCTCTACAAAAGAAGGCGTCAGAATTTGCATATATCTTGCCAGGATTATCAAATCAATATCATATTCTTCTAACAGCTGCAGCTGTTTTTCTTCAACTTGAGCACGATTTTCCTTGCTAGCTGGTATATAGCAGAAAGGAATGTCCAATGCTTCTACGATTCCTCTGGAATCCTCATGATTGCTGACCACTAATGCAATATCTGTTAATAAATCGCCATTTTGCCACTCCCACAGTAGCTCCCGCAAACAATGAAGCTCCTTTGATACAAAAATAGCCGTTTTCTTTAAATCATAAACAAAGGTCAGCTTCCACTCCATCGAAAAAGATTCCGCGATATCATTAAATTCGTTCTTCAATACCTCTTTTTTTGATAAGATATCAGGACATTCAAATTCAATACGCATGAAGAAGTTTCCACCTTCAGGATTGGTTGTGTATTGACTTGATTCAATAATATTGGCACCATGCTGAAATAAAAACTTGGATACAGTTGCAACGATTCCTGACTTATCAGGACAATTAATCAATAGTCTTCCTCTATTTTTACGGCTTTCTCTAAATGCCTGAATTTGTTCTTGAATGACTGATTCCATATAAATCCCCTTTTTTGTACGTATTATTAATTATAATAATCCAGCTCCAGCATTTTTTAAAGGAATTTCCATAGCCTTTATTTATAAAATTCTTTCATTATTATTATTTAGCCAATTCGGTCCTTCAAATTTAGACCAATAAAAATGTCAGGCACCTCAAATATTTCATCCAATAGCAAGAAAATATTGATATCGGATAAGATATAGTGTGGTACCTGACACGCATAAAGTATACCTTATTAAGTTATATTAATAGCGTCGATTTCGATTTCTCAAAAAAGTCGGAGTATCCAAAGAGTCCTCTTTAAATTGTGAATACCCTCCAAACGGCTGCAGAACCTCTTCCTGTCTTGGAGGTTCACTTACAGAATATCTTTGTTCTTCCTTCCGCGGGTTTTGTCTTCTAATAATAGTAGATGGACGAGATGGCTTCTTTACAGCCGGCACACCATGATCCTCAAAACCTGTCGCAACGACGGTTACAATAATTCTATTTTTTAAGTTCTCATTAATAATTGATCCAAAAATCATATTTAGCTCTTCATCTGAGGAAGATGCTACAATATCAGCTGCCTCTTGTACTTCATACAGACTTAAATCTTTACCCCCCGTAATATTTAATAGCACTCCTTGTGCCCCTTCTATAGACTGTTCAAGTAACGGACTTGATATCGCCTGCTTAACTGCTTCCACAGCTCGTCCTTCACCCTCAGCAATACCAATACCCATTAGTGCCGTTCCTTTATTTGACATAATGGTTTTAACATCAGCAAAATCAAGATTAATCAAACCTGGAACCGCAATTAAATCTGAGATTCCCTGCACACCTTGACGTAAGACATTGTCTGCTTCACGAAACGCCTCAAGCATCGGGGTTTTTTTATCGACAACTCCTAATAGACGATCATTTGGAATGATAATTAACGTGTCAACGGCCTGTCTCATCGCTTCAATACCCTTTGCAGCATTTGTAGCACGCCTCTTACCCTCAAAAGTAAAAGGCCTTGTAATAATCCCTATCGTTAGTGCTCCCTGTTCTCGAGCAATCGCTGCAATGGCGGGTGCTGCACCAGTTCCAGTACCGCCACCCATCCCAGCTGTAACAAAGACCATATCCGCTCCTTCTAAAACCTCTTCAATATGGATTCTGCTTTCTTCCACTGCCTGCTTCCCTACCTCTGGATTGGCACCTGCTCCAAGACCTCTTGTCAATTCCGTTCCAATTTGCATAGTAATTCCAGCGAGAGATTGTTTCAGCGCCTGTGCATCCGTATTCACGGCAATAAATTCTACGCCCTCGATACCTTCCTCTATCATTCGATTCACGGCATTGCCGCCACCACCGCCAACGCCAATTACTTTAATCCTTGCATTTTGATCCAGATTCGCATCAAATTCCAACAACATTAACATCCCTCCTAAGTTATGTCCATTCGCTATTACCTATCACAAGTCTTTTCATAGGACTAATTCTTATTGTTCGAAGGTATGATTATATACTGGATTCATAAAGCAAATAAAGCCTCATAACCCATTATACGAAACCCTGCCTAAATTCAGTATTAATAGATTCGAGAGCTGATATTTTTATCCCTGCAAGCCAAAAGTCCTATTCTATAACGATTAATGAAACAAAACTTTCATTATATCTTTTTTGACAAATAATCCTGTCGTGTTGTTTGGAATCCTGTAATAATCCTTCCGAATACTCCCGTTATTTTTAGAAAAGTTTTTTTGCCGAAAGCATGTCAATGTTTTGGGATAACCAGGTAGGATTCCGTTTCAATTGTTTAATAATTTTACAATTTCATTAAAAAATTGATTTGTTCCAATCGTTCGACAAAAAATGAAGAAAATGTCCTTTATAATAAGTGAGTGTTGATAGAAGAATGAGATAATCCCATATACATAAATCAAATTCGCCCCGCCGAATTTGGGTCCGGATTTTTATCGAGTTTGCTCGATAAATTACCCCTAAAAAATCCGTGACATCCGCCGGAGGCTTAACTTTATTCAGCCGGGGTTTGAACCCCACTGAATCGAAGGACCATTTGCATTCATCCCCCACTTGTAGAAGTGGAGGACTTCTGTACCTATCGCAAGCTTTCGGTACAAAAAACATTTGCTGAATGAAGTTACATGAGATAAGTTTAAGCCCTACCTAATAATTGTATTTCACATTAAAAGAGAAAGAGGATCTACTATGGAAACTTTATTCTATGTGAGTTTATATATTACGGTTGCTCTTAGTTCACTATGGTTAATCAACATAGTCTTTGATCAATTTTTAAATCTATAGAAAGGAGAAAGTAAATGTTTGATGAAACCATCATCCTAGAAGAAAAAGAACGTAAATTAGCAGAGTTTTTAGAAGCTAATACAACGGAAGAAGTATTAATGGAAGTTCAGGAATACGTTCCTTCCCTTACCCCTCAATCAAAGGTAATTCAAAAATTAAAGGAAATGAAGCTACCACAGCCTGTGATTAACACCCTCATTTACTTTGTTTTGGCTACCAATAAACAATCACTGGCAACAGCGAAATTAATGGCCCTTGCTGATTTATGCAGAAAGTACAATATTTCAAATGCCCAATCAGCTATTACATTCTTTAAACAGTACTATCACGTTTTTCAAAACCAAATCAGCCAACAGTATTGAATGACACTTTTGTCGATCAATACTGTTGGCTGATTTGCCTATTAGAGCATAATAAAAAACCAGTCCCCGATTGGAAACTGGTTTGCGAAATTACATGGTTAGCCGCCTTTGCCGTAAACAAGTATAAGAAAGTTTTAAACCACCACTCCTCAAAGTGGGTGTTTGCAGAAACATTCCTGCATGTCCTCCTTGTCGTATAGACAGAGGCCTGGCATTCCCGTTTCGATTTAAACTCCCTATTACAGCTTAAAGGTTAAAACTTTATTATGGCTACGAGCAATGCAGCTTGTGTTCTTATAGTAATTCATCTGCTAACTGAATTCAATGGTATTATTATCCTATGAGGAAATAGTTAAAAAGTCCTACTTTATCTGTTTTTTAACAGCTTGGACTTTCCTGCCTTATAGCCTCTTCCCATGACCTCATGAACATGATGAACGGTAACATAAGCATTCTCATCTATTCCTTTAATCGTTTTTTGCAGCTGCACAAGCTCCTGCTTATTAATTACGATATAGAGAACTTCCTTATCTGCTCCTGTATAACCGCCCTTACCATCGAGTACGGTAAGACCTCTGGACATACTGCTCGTAATACTATGAAGAATCTTCTGTGGTTGATTGGAAATTATAATTACGGCAATTCGTTCATCCAAACCATCCACAATGAAATCAATCGCTTTTGCACCAACCCAAACAACGACTAGCGTATACATAGCTTTCTCTATGCCAATGATAAAAATGGAAGCCGCAACAACGACTACATCCATCACTAATATCCCTTTTCCAATACTCCAGCCTAACACTTGATGAGCAATTCTCGCTAATACTGTTGTACCACCCGAGGTTCCTCCGGCACGAAAAATGACCCCGATTCCCATACCAACTAATAATCCAGCGAAAATAGAGGCCAATAGCGTATCCATCGTCAATACATGTCCTGCGTCCTTCGTTACATGCAAGAAATACGATGAAGCGACAATGGAGAATAATGTATAATAAATGGTTCTTTTATCAAAGAATTTATAACCAAGTAAAAAAAGAATTGTATTCAAGAGAAAATTCAGCAACCCAGTTGACCAGCCAAACACATAATGTCCAATAAGGGTTAAACCTATAACGCCCCCTTCTGATAGCATATTAGGGATCGTAAAATAATTGATTCCAATTGAAAAAATAAAGGAACCAAATAATATTAAAATAACATCATAAATAGTTTTCTTCATCGCACACTCTTCCTAACTTCTATAATCACTCCTTGCTAATTCTATTCTATCATTCTTCATTTGTGTAGAACAAAATAAAACATTCTTTCAATTAAGAGATAAAATTAAAATTAAAAACAGAAACAGCTATTTGAAAAATGTCAACCTTTCAAACAGCTGTTCTTATTTACTTTACATATTCTTCTTCCGAATGTGTGCTGCCACCGTGAACCTTTGTTTTCGAAAACGTAATAAGTGGATTCCAGCTTCCGGATGATTGAGCCGCTGCATGATAGATTGGATTCCAATCCTCATCAAGAAGACCAAACAACATCGCTAAATGGCGGCCGCCTGATTCAACCTTGGCCATGCTTGAAAATTGCGGCAGCATATCAAATGCAGCACGATACTCTTTATTCATCACGAATTCTACAAATTGTTTATCCATCGCATGCTCCGCTAAAGTTGGCATATGATGTCTTCCACGGACTAAGTTATGGGCCAGCGCACCACTAGCAACAAACACAAGCTTTTTATCTGATTGCTGCAATACCTTCGCAATCACTTGACCCCATCTATAGGTTTCATCAAGATTTGCCGCCAGTGTTACGGATAGATTAATAACCGGAATGTCTTCATTTGGTACAAGATAACGTAGTGGAACAACTGTGCCATAATCCCAAACAAAATGTTCATCATAAACACCTTCTACGGAAAGACCAGCTTCTTTTCCTGCTTGTACTAATTGGTTGGCCAATTCTTCCTCACCAGGATAATAATAGGGAACATCTTTAATCAAATCCGGTGCCTCTTGTGCTGTCAGTAGTCCTTTATGTACAGGATAACAGTCTACATAGTGTGAAAAGGTTGACGGCCAGTGGCAAGATACTAACACAATAGCATCAGGTCCAATTCCTGCTATTTCCTTTGCTACTTCCTTTAATCCTTCAACAAGCCCTTGCTGAAAGTCAGGTGCGTTGTCTTCATGACAAATACTTGGAACATGTGGTGAAATAATACTTAATTCGATTGTCATATCTATTTCTCCTCGCTTCTATAATTTTCTATAAATTCTAAATATTAAATCTATAATTATATATTAGCGTTTTCTCTTCCTGTATGCAAGGCAGACATCCTATTCTATGGAACAAATCCACAAATGTACTTTAGTCAACAAGACAAAAGCCCCTAAAGAAATAAACTGTTGTCCTTTCTTTAGGGGTTAGAATTCACATTATTTGACTGCTAACGAAAGCAAAGATTGTGCTCCTTTATCACTAATCTCCTGCGGCGGCCAGACAGATAAATCAAATGGATAGTCTGAGCCTGCCACAACTCGGTCTTCTCCTACCATCCTGACTAGAAAATCTAGGCTATCTGGATTCCATAAGACTGTATCATACCAAAAGCGTTTCAAATATTCTGAAGGCGGTGCCTGCAAATTAGAAGAAACCAGATTCCATTTTTCATAGCCTTTATCTAAGCGTCCGATTTGATATGGTAGAAATCCTCCTCCGTGAGCAAATAAAATTTTCACATTCGGATATTTGTCGACAATTCCACTTAACAGCAGGTCAGTCGCACAAACAGTAGTCTCCCATGGAACACCGATTAGATTTGGCATCATTCTTCTCTTTAAGCGAGGATCTTCACTTAATAACGGATGAATGAAAAGAATCGCATTCAGCTTGTCTGCTTCTTCGAAAAACGGCTGGAAAAAGGCATCTGACAAGAGCTGCTGACCAAGTCCTGGTCCAATAATGGCACCCTTAAGCCCAAGGCTCATGGCTTCTCTTAATATTTCAGCAGCCTTTAATGGACTTGTTAATGGAATCGTTCCGAGCGCAGATAGTTTGCCATTGGATTCTTTTACTAGGTTTGCAAGTGATTGATTGTAGACCTTCGACATCTCTGTGCTGATTTCTAAAGGAAAATCATATAAAAACAGCTGAGGAATTGGAGAAACCAAAGAGTGAGTAACCCCCGCTTTTTCTTGCTCTGCCATATAGACGTCAAAATCAATAAAAGACTTCTTTAATTCAAATCCCCACTTTTGATTAATCGTAAGGAAATCCTCTTTATTCTCTTCCTTCTTTACCCATTGAGCATTAACACTTTTTTTATTATCCTTAATCCAATTAAGTACTTCTGCTGGAATAAAATGCGTATGGAAATCATGCATGGACGTACACTCCTTTATAATTATAATATTTTGATATTATTTAATTTTAAGAAAATTAATAGTACAAATTCATTATGGTAGGCTCAACACTTAGATTACTTCCTACTAAACCAATAGATTATCTACATAAGAAATATTATTCTTATAAAGTAATATACAACAAAATGACTCTTTTGAAAAGATATTATATTCAAAAAATTTAAAACAAGAAACTTTCTTAGCTTATTCACACATATAGTACCTGTCTTGACACGAGCTTGTAAATGAATATGCTTCGAAATCTAGTGCTGTAAAAACAGGTCCCAAACGGAACCTGCTTAGTAATAGTTATACTATCCTAATGTAAATCTTCGAACTCTCTTGCGATTCTTTCCATCGCCTCTTTGATCATAGGTCTTGGAGAAGGGATACATATTCTTTGATGTTCCAATCCTTCCTGTCCAAACATGACACCATCCTGAAGGAGCACGTTCGCTCTATTATATATACGTTCATGCACCTCTTTTGGGGATATACCGTATCCGCTAAAATCCATCCACATGACATAGGTTCCTTCAGGAATACTTACTTTTACCTTAGGCAGTCTTTCCTTAACAAACTGAACAACCCAAGCCATCGTTCCGTCAAGATATTCCTTCAATTGCTCTAACCATTCTTCACCATCCCTATAGACAGAAATGAGTGCTGCAACCGTAAACGGTGAAGCAGATTTCATTCCAATCGCCTCACTGAACTTTTTTCTGAGCTCAGGATTAGAAATGATGACATTTGTACAATGTAATCCCGCTAGGTTAAAGGTTTTGTTAATGGCAGTAAAGGTAATGATATGATCAGTCTTATCTGCAACCATTGCAATGGGTGTAAAGGTTTGATTACTTCTAATAATGTCACCATGAATCTCATCGGCTACTAGAATAACATCATGCTTTGCGCAAATATCAGATAATTTTTTCAAATCATCATGACTGAAGATTCTTCCTGTCGGGTTATGCGGATTACATAAAATAAACAGCTTTGTTTTTTCATCCCTTGCCTTTGCTTCAAAATCCTCAAAATCAATCGTGTAATAACCATCCTTATCACATATTAAACGATTATTTAAAAGGGTACGGTCATTCTCAACAATGGCTCTAGTAAAAGGGGGATATACAGGTCTTTGAATAATAACCCCATCACCCGGCTCTGTTAAGGCTTTTACAGCAATATTTGTCGCATAGACGGTACCAGGGCAATATACAATTTCTTCCTTCTGTATCTCCCAGTCATGTCTCTTTTTAAACCAATGCTGAATGGCTTCATAGTATTCACTTGGAAAAATGGAATAACCAAAGATACGATGATCGACTGTTTTATGTAGGGCTTCTACCAATGGTTCAGGAACAGGTAAATCCATATCAGCTGTAAATAAGGGCAGAGTCTCTTCATCAAATCGATCCGTCAAACCCATTGCAGTTAATAATTCTCCACCATCCCACTTAACTGAATACGTATTCCTTCGATTAACTATTTCATCAAAATTATATTTCATATTCATTCACCCTTTCTATATTCTTTCATAAAAGCATAAAACCTAATCTTTTAATTGTAACAAAGAAAAAAGACATTGGAAAAATATTCTGTCTCGGTCTGATAATTTTCTAGGTTAGTCTCCAAGAAATAATTTATATATTTTAAGCAATTGTAAATTTTCAAAATATATTGTCAAATTTTGGTGCTCTGTGTTATAATACAAACTATATTAAATTTACTGTTACATAACATTATTGCAAGATAACAAGGAGGGTTTTTGATGGCAAACACATTAAAAGAACAGATTGAAATGATTGATACTACTGCAAATCTCCAAAACTATGAGAAGGCAGTACAGGAAATGGATTGGAAAAAAATTGAACAAAATTTTACGTGGTCAAAAACCGGGAAAGTCAATATGGTATATGAGGCAATCGATCGTCATGTCGATGAAGGCAGAGGAGATAAAAAGGCTTTTATCTATTGTGATACAAACCGCGAGGAAGAATATACCTTTTCTGACTTGAAAGCGCTATCTTGCCAATTTGCGAATGGTTTACGTGCAAAGGGTATTGAAAAAGGTGACAGAGTCTTTATTTTCATGCCACGTAGTCCTGAGCTTTATATTTCTATGCTTGGAATCATCCGAATTGGAGCCATTGCGGGACCAATGTTCGAGGCATTTATGGAAGAGGCCGTTAAGGATCGATTATTAGACAGCGGCGCTAAAGCGGTTGTCACAACGCCTGAGCTTCTAAATCGCATTCCTGTAAGTGAATTACCAGATTTACAATATGTTATTTTAGTTGGCGCTGACGAAGCGAAAGAGGAACACCAGCTATTATTTACAGACCTTATGCAAAGCTCTAATGACTATACAATTGAATGGGTAGACCGTGAGGATGGAATGCTATTAATTTATACTTCTGGCTCAACAGGAAAGCCAAAGGGTGTACTTCAAGTTCATGATGCCATGATTCATCAATACCTAGCAGGAAAATGGGTATATGATTTAAAAGAGGATGACATCTATTGGTGTACGGCTGACCCTGGATGGGTTACAGGAACATCTGCAGGCATGTGGTCGCCATGGTTAAACGGAGTAACCAATGTACTTCGCGGTGGCCGCTTTGACGCTAATGAATGGTTTGAAACATTAGAAAAATATAAAGTAACGGTGTGGTTCAGTGCTCCAACTGCTTTACGCTTGCTTATGGGTAACACTGATGAGCTGCCAAAGAAATTTGATCTTTCTAGCCTTCGTCATATGTTATCAGCAGGTGAACCATTAAACCCTGAGGTTATTCGTTGGGGATTGGAAACACTTAACTTACGTATTCATGATAACTGGTGGATGACGGAAACAGGCTCAGCTATCTGTGCGAATTTCCGCAGTAACCCAATCCGTCCAGGTTCAATGGGTAAACCATTACCAGGTATTGAAGTCAGCATCATTGATGATAACGGACATGAGCTGCCTGCTAATCACATGGGGAATTTAGCTATTAAACCAAAATGGCCGGCAATGGTTCGTACGATTTGGAATAACCCAGAGCGTTACGAGCAATATTTCCTAAATGGCTGGTTTGTAACAGGCGACTCCGCGTATAAAGATCCAGACGGTTATTTCTGGTTCGAAGGACGTGTAGATGATGTTATCAACACTTCTGGTGAGCGCGTAGGACCTTTCGAGGTTGAGAGTAAGCTTGTTGAACACCCTGCAGTCGCAGAGGCTGGTGTTATCGGTGTACCGGATCCCGTTCGAGGTGAAGTCATTAAAGCCTTCATCACATTGCGTTCCGGCTATACAGAAAGTGAAGAATTACTGCTTGAAATCCGTAACTTTGTCAAAACAAAGCTTGCCGCTCATGCAGCGCCTCGTTTATTCGAGGTTCGTGATACAATGCCAAAAACCCGTTCCGGAAAAATCATGCGCCGCGTCCTAAAAGCGTGGGAGCTTGGTCTACCAACAGGTGATTTATCTACAATGGAAGATTAATTGCCGAAACAAAATTTATCATTCATGAAATCTATACTATACTCTATCACTCTTTCGGCAATAAAGTAATGGATGAGCTGTCCTAAAGATTTCAGCATCTTTTGGGACAGCTCTTTTTTTCCATTATCTAGTAACCTTTTTGAATATCCACTTTATTCAAGAGAGGTTTATTTGCTTCAATATTCTTTAACGTGTCGATAAAGCAGTCAACCCCTTCACTAGGAGTCGTGACAGCAGAAATATGCGGGGTAATCCACACATGTGGATGCTCCCATAGCTTATTTTCACTTGATAGCGGCTCATTGGAAAATACATCGAGAACAGCAAAACGTACTTGCTGTTTCTCTAAAGCGAGCAGCAGTGCGGCTTCATCCAAGGAAGCACCTCGCCCAACATTAATAAAACCCACATCGTGTACAGCTTGAAAAAATTCATGATCAAAAAGACCGGTTGTATTTTCTGTTAGCGGCAGCGTATTAATAATGTAATTCATTTCTTTTAGTCGATCTTCAAAGCTGTCAATAGCATTAACCTCTGAAAAGTATTCTTTTGTCTTTCCGCTTAATGACACGCCATAAACATCAACCCCTAAAAAAGAAAAGGTCTTCGCCATCGTTTGACCAATCTCGCCAGTCCCGAAAATCATTACCTTTTGCTCGCTTAATAAACCTGGGGTTATAGGCTGCCACCTTTTTTCAAGCTTATTGCGTTGGAATTGTTCATGAAACTGAATGTCCCTTAATATGTAGCTCAAACAATATTCAGCTATTCTTTGTCCAAAGGAGCAAATCGTTCTTGTTAATAGGACTTGTTCAGGCCATTCTTTTTTATATACAAAGCTGTCTACACCAGCACCAAGGGAATGTACCCATTTAACCTGCCGATAATCAAACTCCTTTTCAATATTAAAAGCAACAAAGGCATCTGCCCATTCTAAATCATCCTGTACTACTTGAGTCTCAGATACGTAACGAAAATTCTTTTGTAACTTATTCTCTGAAATTAAACTCTGAATCTCTTTCCACATTGGGCTGACAACTAATATATTCTCTATCTGCATATTACACTCTCCCCCATCCGACTGCTTTTTCGCCTAACTCTATACAACCTCTATTTAATCACACCTAATTTCTTCAATCCATTATAGATTCCTGAATCGTTTACGGACGTAGTTTTGTTCTTTGCATATGGAAACAAGGCAGGGGTAGCGTTTTCCATTGCAAAGCTTTCTCCCACAGCCTGAAGCATTTCCTTATCATTCATTCCATCTCCAAAAGCAATGGCTTGCTCTTTTGGTATTTGTAAATGCTGAAGCAATTTTTTTACCGCTTCTCCTTTATTTACATTCGTTCGGATAACATCGAAGGCATGCTGATTGCCTTCAATATTTACCTGTGATAATCGGATGTTCTCATCAAAATTATATAATGACGTTTGTGAAGCATCAGATACATTTAACACGGTAAGTCCTAAAATATGCTCAATTACATCTTCAGTAAATAAGTTATTATGATTCATCTGAAATGATTGAAGAAACTGCCGAACCTTAGGATGGTCCAGTGAAGTAAGATAATTTTTTTCATTGGTAAAAAGGATCAATTCATGATTATTATCCTTAGCAATCTTTAGAAACTTCTCTACTAGATGTCGTTCCATCGGTTCTTCTACAAGCGTTCTATCTTGATAAATAGCTAACGCCCCATTTTGTCCAATATAGGATTGGATATGTAATTCCTTCGCAAGTTCTTTTACTTCATGAAGCGGACGACCTGTCGCAATAAATACCTCAACCCCTTGCTCTAGCACTTGAAAAATAGCATCCTTCGTTGATTCCGTATAGGTATGATCCTGCTTTAATATCGTTCCATCTATATCTAAAAAAAGTACTTTATATTTCATCACAGAGCCTCCATTTATTATCTATATACAACTGCTTAGCTTTTCCTTTTTCATGATAGCTGATTATAAAAGAAAGAACCACCTTACTATTTAAGAAAAATTTAATAATTAGTTTAGCTTCCGTTTAGAACTGTCGATTAGACTTTAGATTCAATCTATAAAATGGATTTTTCAAATCATCCCCATCTTAAAAACACAGCTGAGCTTCAGGATGATGTGGAAAACCTGATTGATGTGATGACCAAAAACCTACAGCAGCAAATTACAGTAATGGAGCAAAAAGACGGTGACCATCCCATTGAACTTGATTTAACAGGAAAAGAAACCTCGCTTACAGTATTTACGTCTAAGGAATTTGATGTACTTCCCTTTTTAGCGATGAATCCAAATCAAGTTTTTAGCAAGGATCATTTATTTCAACGAATTTGGGGCTTAGATAGCAGTGGTGATATCTCTGCTGTCACCGTTCATATTCGTAAGATTAGAGAGAAAATTGAACGTGATGCATCAAACCCCGAAACGGTTTAGGGTGCAGGCTACCGTTTTCGGTAATTCCATTGAAATCTTCTACTCGCAAAGTGGAACCCACAAACTTCCTCTCTTTACCAGCCTCCCTTCATTTACTATTTTGCTATAATCATAGATACGAAACAATTGAGGGAGGTTGTAACTATGAGGATACGCAAACTCCAAATAGCTGTGATGAGCATGATCGTTTTTTGCGGAGGATTTTTTTCAGGAGTCTTATATTCTAATCACAACAGCCAATTAAAGGCAGAAGATATAAAGGAAGCACAACGAACACCTAAGAAGGACAATGAAAAACAGGAGCGATCGACAATACCAGAACAGGAACAAAAATCTGAAACAGAGCAATCAAAAGTGTTGATGGGTTATGTTCAGGATTTTCGAGACCCTAATATCGTCAATTATGAAGACTTAACACATATTATTTTTTCCTTTGCACATCCTGCAAAGGACGGTAGTCTATTATTCAACGGCGATACAGCTATAGGTAATTTGCAGACGATTGTTGCACAAGCACATGAGCAGGATACAAAAGTAATGCTGGCTATTGGCGGCTGGTATCACATCCAAGGCGGAGAATCCTATGATTATTTTAAGGAAGCTATATCCAATCCAGCAGCCCGCGCTAGACTCGTTACCGAGCTTGAAGGCATTGCTGCACGAGAACAGCTAGATGGAATTGATATTGATTTTGAACATCCTCGTACTGCGGAAGATGCGAGAAATTTAGCTGTTTTTATACATGATTTATATGGAAAGCTTCATAGTCAAGATAAGGAATTATCCATTGCTGTCAATGCCAAGGTGCATAGTGTAGCTGGGACAGAAATTCATAATGTTATTTATGAACCAGCCATGTTTCAAGATGTAGACTACGTCAATATTATGGCCTACGATGGACAATGGGACGGCGGCTACAATGCAGCCAATTTAGCTCCCTATCATCATGTGGAAAATATCGTACACTATTGGTCTAATCTGTTCGACAGCCATCAGATTGCTAAAGAAAAACTGATTTTGGGTGTACCTTTCTACGCACAGCCGGAAGACCCCAACAGCAAACAGATTTCCTATGCGGCAATCATCAACCAAAGTTCAGACAATGCTAGTCAGGATACAGTTGTTATGAATGGAACTACTTATCACTATAATGGCATGGAGACAGTTCGAAGAAAAACAAAGCTTGCACTGGATAATAGCTTCGGCGGAATGATGCTCTGGGAAGCAGGCCATGATTCAAACAGTGCACAGAGCCTAACAGCAGCAATATCCGCCTCTTTGGAGGAAGAACAAAAATATCCATTACATGCAAATAGAGAAACTGAATCATAATGAGAGGCATAAACGCCTCTCATTATTTTTATCTAAAGCTTTGTTAGGTACATTGTTGATTTTTTATGCAGGTTAATTGTACCATTTCTAAAAACAACTAATCGCAAAACCACTATATTTGAAAAATAAAAGATAACAAAACTAAGAATAAATAGAAGAAATAAACTCATACTAAGTTTAGCTACTTGATTATACGTTTTATATCTTTTTTGGTTTGCTACATAGCCTTTCACCATAAAACGTTTGAGGTAGCTAAACATATTCTGGTTTTATCTACATTAGAATCAGAAAGCAGCATTACAACGAAGAACGGAGGAGGAGCATATGACTAACAAAAATAACAATCGAAATCAGCCACATACTGGAAGCAGTGATACGGAATTTGGGGCAGAAGCTGGCTTAAGTAAAAAAGCCAGAAAGAAAGCAGCACGCGAAATGAGAAAAAACAAATAGAAAAAGGAGAATAACCATATCCTTTGATATGATTATTCTCCTTTTTTCTCAAGAGTTATCTCGTCCACTAGTCTTTCTGCAGCCCTTCGATATAAATTACTAATATTGGTCAAGGAAGTGATTAATAACACTCTCTCCAAATACTGTGCATCCTTATCCTTTAAGCCGTCTATTTCTTTTGCGGTCTCTTCTACCTGATGTTCCATATCCGTCATAAACTGCTGAACATTTGATTGAGAAATTTTCAAATAACTTCTATAAAAGCCTTCTAAATCCATGTCCCCTATAACCGCTTTTTCATTTATACCATCTAAGGTCAACTTTATATCATTGATGGAAAGCGCTCCCTTTAATTGATAAATAAGACTGATTAAAATCAGATGTTCCTTTGAATATTTCTTATTTTTAATCGGAATAAGCAGCTTTCCTTTTGCATAATTGTTAATCATCGTCTTAGTTAACACCTTGTCATCAGGACCTCGTTTTGTACTGTTTAACCTACTTTCAAATAATTGAATAACCTGGTCCATGTACAGGTCAAGATTTGGCATATCCTCTAAGGTAATGTTATTGTCTAAACCAAGCTTGTCAATCCATTTATTCATATTCTCCATAACTCAATTCCCTTTTCTGTGCTATAGCATTTAACTCCATACTACAGTAATTTTTCCTAAAAGTAAATATTGACTACATATGATTATACCTATATTATTATAAGTAGTTATAAAAACTACATAACATTATAGGAGGATTCAAATGGGAAATTATATTCGTGAACCGATAAATGGTCTTACACATCTGGCCGGCGCTTTGCTTGCTTTTATCGCCTTACTAGCAATGGTGATCAAAGCCTCACTTACAGATGGATCACCTATTGCCATTACAGCCGTCATGATTTTTGGAATCAGTATGATTCTTTTATATACAGCATCCGCAACCTACCATATGGTAATCGCTAAAGACAAGGTCATTGCCTTTTTAAGAAAATTAGATCATTCCATGATTTTCATCCTGATTGCCGGTACCTATGCTCCCTTTTGTTTAATCAGCTTAGAGGGTATGCTTGGTTGGGTACTATTTTCGATTATTTCCGTAGTTGCCGTTTGCGGCGTTATATTTAAAATGGTTTGGTTTCAATGCCCAAGATGGTTATCAACTCTACTCTATATCGCCATGGGCTGGATGGTCATCATTGTAGTCTCGCCATTATCTAACAGCATTAATATGACCGGCCTATATCTTTTAGTGCTGGGCGGTATCCTTTATACTATTGGAGGAATCGTTTACGCAGTTAAGCCAAAGTTCCTGCAATTTAGACATGTAGGATTTCATGAAATCTTCCATATGTTCATCCTATTAGGAAGCTGTGCACATTTCCTGTCTGTATTTTTATATGTAATATAAAATACTCGTGATTAATTCACAGATAAAAAAACGTTTCTGACGCAATGGCAGAAACGTTTTTTTACTATGTATAACCCTTATTTAGCCTTTTTATAATTTTTGTGGTTGACGACTGTTTTGATTGGTTCATCGGTCTTTGAATTTGTTCCTATTTCAACAATAACAGAGTTTTCCCTTAATACAATGACCTTCCCTTTCTTCCCTTTCAGAGGACCCTTCTTAATTTCTATCAAATCACCTTCAGCTGCTTTATTGACTGAAACCTCTTCTTTATTATCTTTTTTTACTTCTTTTTCATCTGCCATTTTGAAAGCTCCTTTTTTTACTTTAATATCTGTATACCTATTTTACATCATCTTCTTTTCATTATGTCTTATTTAGTATTACCCTTTTTTTCGACAATAAAAAGCTTTTTGAGCTAAATAAAATCGTATCTTTACGTCTTTCAAAGTGATTTTTTCAAAAACATACAAAAATACAAGATTTTTTTTATAGAAAACCGCTATTTATATAGAATTTTTTTGTAATCTTTTGACTTCTTTTGTAGAAAGTATTTTCAATTTATTTCAGGCTGTTATAATTACGAGTGTTAACAGGTATTAAGCAAATAAAAAGTAAAAGGGAGAATTGATCTTAAAATGGAAGAAGTAATGATGTGGGTAATCACCGCCTACCAAAATCAAGAAACAAAGATTTATGAATTTAAAACAGAGAAAGAAGCAAAAGAAGCTTACAAGAGTATTCAAGGCTACAAAATCCTTACCGAGGTGATTTCCTTCTACAACCGCTCAGTTAAACTAGTTGCAGTTTAAGATCTATTCTAAGAGTCACAGCATTCATACTATCTTTTTACTATCAGTATTAATCAATGAAACTATCCCAAAGGAGAGACAACACAAATGTCAACGTTACGTGAAAAAGCATTACAGTTACACAAGGAAAATAGAGGAAAGCTAGGGGTACACTCAAAGGTTACAGTAGCAAATGCGCAGGATTTAAGCCTTGCTTATTCCCCGGGTGTAGCTGAACCATGCTTGGACATATTTGAAGATGACAGCAAAGCATATGATTACACAATGAAAGGAAATCTAGTTGCTGTTGTGACTAACGGAACAGCGGTACTAGGTCTTGGAAATATAGGTCCAAAAGCAGCCATGCCTGTCATGGAAGGAAAAGCATTATTATTTAAATCCTTTGCTGATGTTGATGCCTTTCCCATTTGCTTAGACACTACAGACCCAGACAAAATTGTTGAAACCGTGAAATTAATGGAGCCAACCTTTGGCGGTGTAAACTTAGAAGATATTGCCGCTCCGCAATGCTTTGAAATTGAAGAAAGACTGAAAGAAGCTTGCAATATTCCAGTGTTTCATGATGATCAGCATGGTACTGCCATTGTAACGGCTGCGGGATTACTAAACGCCTTAAAACTTGTTGACAAAAAACTAGAAGACATTCGTGTTGTAGCAAACGGTGCGGGATCCGCTGGTGTCGCAATTGTTAAGCTATTACTGAACATGGGTGTAAAGGATGTTATCCTATGTGATACGAAAGGCATCATCTATGAGGGACGTCCAAATGGGATGAATCCATTCAAAGAAGAATTAGCCCTTATCACGAATAAAGAGCAAAAACAAGGCTCACTAGAGGATGCTCTTGTCGGAGCAGATGTATTTATTGGCGTATCAGCTCCAGGTGTTGTGACAAAAGAAATGGTACAAACGATGAATTCAAAATCAATCATTTTTGCCATGGCTAATCCAATTCCGGAAATTATGCCGGATGTGGCAAAGGAAGCGGGTGCCTTTGTTGTTGGGACAGGCCGTTCTGATTTCGCAAATCAAGTGAATAACGTTCTTGCTTTTCCTGGAATTTTCCGCGGTGCTTTAGAAGTACATGCAAAGGAAATTAATGAGGAAATGAAAGTAGCTGCGGTTAATGCCATTGCAGGATTAATTTCAGACGAAGAACTACATGCAGATTATGTCATTCCTGATCCATTTGATCCAAGAGTAGCTGCGTATGTTGCCGAAGCTGTCGCTAAGACTGCAATGGAAACAGGCGTTGCCCAAAGACAAATTAATGCCGAGGATATTAAGGAACAGCTCTTATCTATGTCTAAAGGTACAGAAGCAAGCTTAATCTAATCCTCTTCATAAAAAGTAAAAGGTCCATCAGAGTATTATCTGGTGGACCTTTTCTATTCTTCCTATCTATTAATATCTGCCGCAGCAGATTCTAAATTTTCCTTTACTACTAAGCTAGTTACATATCCGATTAATGCACCAATGATTGCCGGAACAATCCAGCCAAGTCCCTGACTATACAGAGGTAAAATCGAAGTAAATAAATCATTAATTGGAGCAAAGCTAATCCCAGCGGCATTTAATCCGTCGAATAAAGCAACGATAAAGGTCAATCCCATGCTCCATTGATAGACTTCCTTTCTTCCCTTGAAGAAAGAATGAAGGAAAGTTAATGCCATTAAGCAAACGGCCAATGGATAAATGGCAACTAGAACCGGTACTGAGATGGAAATTAATTGATTTAATCCAAAATTCGCGATTCCTGCACTAAAAATGGATAAGATAATGACAAATTTCGCGTAAGAAATACTTGGTAATAGTTTATTAAAATAAGTCGAGCAGGATGTGATTAAGCCAATGCTTGTTGTTAAACATGCGCCAATTACAATTAGACTTAATAAAATTCCACCATATGAACCAAAATAATGGTTAGCTGCTCCTGATAGAACCGCCCCCCCGTTATCTAATAAACCAATCTCCTTAACACTTGAGGCACCAATAAAAGTTAAAGAAGTGTAGATGACTGCTAAAAGCCCTGCTGCAATAAGACCTGCTTTTGCAACTGCACTCATCATCTCTTTTCTAGATGTAGCACCTCTTTCCTTTACAGCATTAATGACAATAATACCAAAAACAAAGGCAGCAAGTGCATCCATCGTCAAATACCCTTCCTGGAAGCCTTTAAAAAATGCATCACTTACATAATTTTCAGTAGGTGCCTGGAAGACTCCCATTGGTTTAAAAAAGGCGGTAATAATAAGAATCGCAATAAATAGTAATAATAACGGTGTTAATACCTTCCCTACAATATCAACAATTTTCTGTGATTTTAAGGAAAAATACGCTGTAATTCCAAAGAAAATAATCGTAAAGATTAGTAACGCGGGCGTATGACTTTGCTCGGCAATAAATGGTTTAATTCCAATCTCGAATGACACGGTTGCTGTTCTTGGAATGGCAAATAAAGGTCCAATTGATAAATAAAGTGCTACCGTAAACGCAACTCCAAAAAATGGGCTGACACGACTTGCTAATGACTGTAAATCACTTTTTCCTGAAAATCCTAATGCAATTACGCCTAATAATGGTAAACCAACACCCGTAATAATGAAGCCTAGATTAGCTGACCAAATATTCGAACCGGCTGACTGACCCAACATAGCCGGGAAGATTAAATTTCCTGCTCCAAAGAATAATGCGAAAAGCATAAAACCAACTGCTAATAAATAAGAAAATGACATTTTTTGCTTCATTTTTTCCCCTCCTAGGTGCTTTGTACTTTCATGTAACTATGAGAAGCAGGATGTTATTTTTATATTTTTCCTACTTATCTTCTAATATAGAAACAATAATATTAATATAAAAACATATTCTTATTTAAATTTTCTGATACTTTAATATATAACTAGCAAATTCCTGCTATATCTTGGTTAGATATATGTAATATATCAGTACAATTACATTATCATATGCAAAATATTTATGCAATATATTACTTTAAAATAATGTCGACAAATGCGATATATTGCATTTGTCTATTTCAGGATATATAATATTAGTAACTAAAGAAACTACTAAGCAAGTAATTCTAATCTAAAAGTTAGTAGATGAACAAAGGGTGGGTTAACAATGCCGATACCAACTAATTATTCTTCCCCTACACGTATTTCTGCTAAAGAGCGGGCATTTTCTCAGATTCAGGAATGGATTATTGAGGGTACATTGAAACCTCGGGAGAAATTAAATGATGCGGACCTTGCACAGGCTCTAGGGGTGAGCAGAACGCCAATTCGGGAAGCGCTTCAATTATTAAATGTACAAGGATTCGTTGAAATGTTTCCCGGAGTTGGTACTCAAGTTACTTCTGTTAAGAAAGAAGATATTACTAAAATACTGCCGCCATTAGGTGCGCTACAGGCCCTTGCAGCAGAGTTAGCAACTCCTCTTATTGACAAACAGACCATTAGTACACTACGGGAAATCAATACTAGCTTTGCAGAGGCTATTCATCGTCATGATTTTTATTCTGCACTAAAATATGATGATCACTATCATAATTTGATTATTGAAACGGCTCAAAATCCTTATATTTCAAATGCAGTGTCTATACTACAGGCACATGTCATGAGACTTTTTCATCATCAATCAGTCATTCTTACAACGCAATCAATAGATGAACATGAGGCAATAATCCAAGCATTTGAAAGAAGAGACCCAGAAACCGCTTCTAAAATGGCACGAATTAATTGGACTCGGGCAATAGATGAATTTTTAGCAGAATCTAACCAAAGCAATTAACAAAAAAGCTTGTAGAAGTTACTACAAGCTTTTTTGTTAAGAACTAATGTGATTCCACCTAGTATACCGAAATAAAAGGGTCTGCTCTCTCTTAACCATAACCAAATGAAATAACCGCCGCCTACTTCGGCAAGTCCTGCAAGAATAAATAGAATAAGTGCATTAAACCAATTCTCAACACTCCCTGACAGCGATTATTTCTCTCGATTTTTTGTGCCTTTGCTTTTATATGGCTTGGCACTCTTCGCCTTATTTGCCCCAGCCTGCCAACGAGTCCAGCCCTTCTTTCCCGTTCCTCTACCTGTACCACCTTTTCCCTTTGCACTGCTCATAGAATCAACTCCCATTTTCAAATACCTTAACATCATTCTGTTAGTCTAACCCATAACCCAAAAATAAAAAATAGATATTAAGATAAATTATTCTTCATTGTCTCCTTTACAAAAGAAAAAACGCCACAAATGGGCGCCTAAAGTCAACTTACTGATGATTGTTATTTCCTACCGTTTTCATTTACGTCCACATTATTTGATCCGTAGCCTTGAACATTCCCTGCGTGTTCCTTGTGATATTGCGAGCCTGAACCTTGCTTATTATTCATTCTGCCTCTTTTATTTGATGGTTGATTTGTCATATGATTCACCTCCTCAACAACTATTATGTTGCGTATTAATTAGGAAAATATTCATTTATAGACTCATTGTCGTCATGACAGGCTTTTTTTGATTCTTTTGATAAAAAACATAGATAAGATTCCAATAGCAGCAATATATATTTCAATGATCCATATGTTATTAAGATCGCCTGTTTGGAAAAAGGCAAGAGGAAAATCAATCAACGCATGGACGAGAATCGAATAAATTAAATAAGAAATTTTATTTTTTACAACTGCTAGCAGAACAAACAAGCTTAAAGCAATTTGCATGAATAGCGCAAAAAACCTCTCGACTATTCCAAATAAATAAAAGCCTGCTCCTTGATTGATTAATGAATCCTTTATGAGAGCGATTTGATCACTTGGCAGCTGCCCAGCAAATGCTGCTTCAAACGTACCGGCATTAATTAAAAAGGCAAAAATGACATTAGGTAATATGGTTATGAGAGCCAAAACAACCGCTTCAATTCCTCCCCAGCCAATCCCAAAGGATAATCCGCCTTTATAATCTAAATACTTGTTCAGTAACCAAGCATAGAGAATGTATCTGCCTACCTCTTCAAATAGCCCTGCCGCCATACCTCCATATAATCCAAATAATACGGGATAATCTGCATAGTTCGGAAATTGAGTAATAACGATAACATGTAATAATTTTTCTAATACCTGCGTAAATACAATAAAACCTATACTACCTACAATTAAAGGTTTAATCTCAATCCCTGTTTTCCGTTTGTTATAGAATATAAACCCAGCAAATAATAAAAAAGTATAAATAATGACAGCAATCATTGATGTAATGGTAGCATTGCTCACCATATCCGTTCCTCCTTTAATTCCATTATTATCATTATCAATAATGATAATAATGGTGTATAAAAAATTTACTTATTTTATTTCTATTCAACTTAACTGTAATTATTTCTCTTCAGCCGCTTAATCAAGAGTATGTAAACTTATTAAGAACTGTTACTGATTGTTCTCAATAATGATTATAAAATATTGGGTAATCAATGTCAATCTATATAGTGATTTAATAAAACATAATTGGGACAAAGACCAAGTTCTTAGGCTAACAAGCCGAGCTTGTCCGATAGAGGCACTCTAATGACCAAGTTCCTGGGATAACAAGCTCGTATTGTCCGATAGAAGCTCTCTAATGACCAAGTTCCTGGGATAACAAGCTCGTATTGTCCGATAGAAGTACTCTAAAGGCCAAGTTCCTGAGATAACAAGCTCGTATTGTCCGATAGAAGTACTCTAAAGACCAAGTTCCTGAGATAACAAGCCCGTATTGTCCGATAGAAGTACTCTAAAGACCAAGTTCCTGAGATAACAAGCCCGTATTGTCCGATAGAAGCTCTCTAATGACCAGGTTCTTGGGATAACAAGCTCGAATTGTCCGATAGAAGTACTCTAAAGGCCAAGTTCCAACGCGAAGCAGCCGGAATTGTCCGATAGAGATGTAGAGTTTTCGGATAAAAAAATAAATTAAGGCTTCAACACCACTTTTATGCAATCATCAGTTTTTGTATCAAACACCTCATAGCCATGCTTTGCTTGTTCTAATGGAAGTACATGGGTAATGATGTCCCCCATATCCACTTTCCCTTCATTAGCCAATTGATATAGATATGGCATATAAGGAATGACGGGTGCTTGTCCTGTCTTTACTATAACATTGCGTTGGAAAATATCCCCTAATGGGAAGGCATTATAGCGACCGCCGTAAGCTCCGGTTACTTGAATCGTTCCACCCTTTCGTACAGCCTGAGTAGCCATCACAAGAGCACTCATTGCCCCTCCATGAAGCTTTAATCCTGTTGCTAAAAATTCAAGCGGGGTAAACTTCCCATCCATTCCAACAGCATCAATAACAATGTCTGCCCCACCCTTCGTCAATTCTTTTATATATTCCCCCGTATTGTCATGCTGTTCGAAATTAATCGTTTCAACATTATTCGTCCGTTTTGCATGCTGTAAGCGGTAATCAATATAATCAACGGCAATCACTCTCTCTGCCCCCTTCAGCCAGGCAAACTTTTGAGCTAACAGCCCTATCGGCCCGCATCCAAGAATAACCACCGTATCACCCGCTTTTACACCTGCATGGTCAACACTCCAGTAAGCAGTTGACGCAGCATCCGCAATCAACACAAGCTTTTCATCTTCAACCGTACAATCTTCTGGAATTTTAAATGGTGTAAAATTCCCATAAGGGACATGTAAGTATTCTGCCTGCCCGCCGGCAATTCCCCCTGTCAGCTCTGAGTAGCCAAAAAACCCTCCCATTTCTCCGTGTGGATTAGAATTGTCGCATTGGCTCGTCAGGTCATGATTACAATACCAGCAGTGTCCACAGGCTGCCTGGAAAGGTATGATCACTCGATCCCCCTTCTTTACTTTGGTCACCTCAGGACCCACCTCCTCAACAATGCCAAGCGGCTCGTGACCAATCACATAATCGGTTGGAAAGTTTGGTATCATCCCATGAATTAAATGTAAATCGGATCCGCAAATAGCCGAAGTCGTTATTTTAACGATAATATCGTCGGGATTTTTAATTGCTGGATCCTTTACCTCTTTTACTTCAATATTTTTAATACCTTGGTATGTAACAGCTTTCATAAAATCGTCGCTCCTTTATTTATTCGGTGTGGCGAACATTCCCTGACGATCGGTATCCAGCGGAAATAAATTCAATTGTGCAATTTGCACTGCGGTTTCAGCCGACTTTAAATCCACCTTAAATTGTTCATCAAAGTGATGAGGATTCAGCCAGCCTTTTTTAATCATTAGTTCTGAAATTTCACCGTGTAAATCAATCGCCGCCTCTAGCTGCTTGGTAAGCACTTTTCTTAGCTCCGGGCTTGCGGTCTCAGTCAAAGCAAATCCATAATTACGAATGCCGTTTTTTACTGATAAAAGAAAATCCATAGCAAAAGCAGAATCAGCTAAGTTCGGCATCCCTTCTGCATTTCTTGGATCTAAATAATCTTGCATCTCTTCACCCCCAAGTTAATGTAAAATTTCATTTTGTTTATAATAACTAATCAATTCATTTATATCTTTTTTTGATTGTTGAACATCCTTCTCCATTAACGCCTTCAGGTCATTATCGAAGCACATCCCCTGCATTAATTTCGACTTAAGCAGGCAGACTGTTTTGAAATTTAAAATTTCATGTGCCTCCAATGTTTCATGCAGCGCAAGTGTTTCCTTTTCCATGACAGCACCTCCAGTTTTGTAATAGTCATATTTATTTTCTCCTAGAAGGCTGTCCTTATCCTATTATAAAAAAAAGCTATTTCATGAATATAATTCAAATGAATAATCAAATGAAGACATTGAAAATATAAGAATGCCAATAATCTTAATGGAGTGAGAAGATGACAAAATATCTAGGCCTGCATGAGACAATTGATGTCCATGAATTGTTAACCTTTAAAAACCTTTGTTTAACTAAATCAGTAACCATGAGCAAGCTAGCACAAGATGAAGAACTAAAATCAATTCTTGAGAATGACGCAAAATCTGGGACTGCTCATATCGAGCAGCTGAAGAATTTTCTAACAAACCGGGAGGCTCAATGATGAACCAGCTTATACAAAATATTATAGGAATGGGCGGATTGACCGACCAAGTTATCGCAACTGACTTTTTGATTTCTGCAAAGGCTGGAGTTAGGAATTATACAGTTGCCATTACAGAGGCTGCTACACCGGAGCTACGCGAGACATTACGAGCTCAGCTGCGTATGGCTATCGACACTCATGAGAAAATAACCAACTACATGATTGCAAAGGGCTATTATTATCCACATGATTTGGGTGAACAGCTGCAGGAGGATTTATCTGTCTCTAATACCGCTCTAAATCTTGCTCAGCAATAAAGATGCTAAAACGAAAAGGAGTGAATCAATGTTCACTCCTTTTCGTTTTCCTCATCAATAAAATTTTCATAAAAATAAGGATTTTCCGTTGTTGCAAAATTGACAGATTGAAGACTCATTTCTATATCAATGCCATACAGGTCCTTTTCCTGTTTAGTGTCATCTATTGGTTGTATTTCTAGATCTAATTGTTTTTGTACCATCTTTTTCTCCTTTCTATCCCATATCTATAGTATCCCACCTCACTCTTCATTTATCATATATCCCAACTCTTCGTAATAGCGCACAACCGATTTTTGCTTTACAATTATGGTAAATCAAGGCTTTCGTTATCAGTGGTACATGGCCTGACAATTATGTTTTTTGTGTGGTGAATATTATGTTTACATTACTTTTAATCGAAGATGATACAACTCTGTTTCAAGAAATCAAAGATCGCTTAACGAGCTGGTCTTATGATGTATACGGGATAAAAGATTTCAGTCAAGTGATGCAGGAATTCACAATAATTAATCCTGATTTGGTTATTATTGATATTCAACTGCCTAAATTTGATGGATTTCATTGGTGTCGTATGATTCGTTCTCATTCTAATGTCCCGATTCTATTTTTATCATCACGAGATCATCCGACAGACATGGTTATGTCTATGCAATTAGGTGCAGATGATTTTATTCAAAAACCTTTTCACTTTGATGTACTCATAGCCAAAATCCAAGCGATACTGCGTCGTGTCTATAACTATAGTACCGAAAAGGCTGTACTTAAAACCTGGTGTGAAGCAACTATCGATTATGAAAAAAACACGGTAACCAACCTGATTGACACTGTTGAATTGACCAAAAATGAAATGTTTATTTTAAAACTACTTGTTGAACAGAAGAACAGGATTGTAAGCAGGGAAGACTTAATGAAACGACTATGGGATGATGAAAGGTTTGTTAGCGATAATACATTAACGGTGAATGTAAATCGATTGCGGAAAAAGCTTGATAGCATTCAATTAGGACAATATATTGAAACAAAGGTTGGACAAGGATACATGGCGAGGGAAGAGACCGATTCCTATGATTCATAAATATGTTAAGGAAAGGCTAAGTTGGATTTTATTTTTTATTTTTCTCCAGCTATTAATAATTATCGTGGCTTATCTTGATGCAGCCATTCCAATGAAGCCCATCCTCTATATTGTCTTTTTATCGCTGATACTCTTTTTCTTTTTCTTGATTATTCGCTACCATAAGGAAACCAAATTTTATCATTGCCTTGAGAAATGGGATAATGATTTAGATATTAGTGTTTTAGCAACTGCAGACTCTCCCTTTGAAACCATTGTTGAAGATAAATTGAACGAACAAACCGAAGTGTTAAAAAGGGATATGGCTAAAAACAGATTGACAATGGAGCAGGAAAAAGATGATCTGTTGGCATGGATTCATGAAGTGAAAACCCCGTTGACAGCCATGAGTTTAATGATTGACCGGATGGCTGATTCTAATATCAAAGCGCCCTTAACCTATGAATGGCTAAGGATCCACCTACTTCTTGACCAGCAGCTTCATCAAAAGCGGATTCCTTTCATGGAGAACGACCTTTACATAGAAGCGACAAATCTTCAAGGGTTAATTTTCAAGGAAATCAAAACCATACAATCATGGTGCATCCAAAAAGGAATTGGATTTGAGGTTAATTTGGAAATATCTGAAGTGCTAACAGACGCCAAATGGCTTTCCTTTATTATCCGACAGTTGCTAACAAATGCTGTAAAATACAGTGATTCTTCTGATATTGTAATCAGAAGCGATGTCGAGAAAGGACATGTGAAGCTTCAAGTTCAGGATTCAGGTCGTGGAATTGAAGCAAAGGACCTCTCGCGCATCTTTGAAAAGGGGTTTACGTCCACTACTAAGCATCAAGACAGTGCTGCAACCGGTATGGGACTATATTTAGCCAAAAAAGCAGCTGAAGCCTTATCCATTCATATGGCGGTTGAATCGAAGCCAGGCTTAGGTACTTCCTTTACTTTAACGTTCCCCAACCGGAATGAGTTCGTTAAAATTACAGGCATGTGACAAAAATGTCACATGCTTTTGTTGTTTGTTCGGTAAATGAAGGGAAAACCGCCTCAGCACTTTTTATAATAGTAGTAACGAATAAAGGAGTGTGGAAGAAAATGAACATTTTAGAAGCAAATAAAATTCATAAAAGCTATGGCAATAAGTTTAATAAACAGGAAGTCTTAATGGGAATTGACCTTAGCATTGAAAAAGGGGAATTTGTCAGTATTATGGGAGCCTCCGGGTCAGGGAAAACGACTCTCTTGAACGTTCTTTCTTCCATTGATCAAGTAAGCAACGGGACCATTTTTATAGAAGGTAAAGAAATGACCGCCATGAAAGAAAAACAACTAGCAGAGTTTCGTAAGCATTATCTAGGTTTTATTTTTCAAGACTATAACCTGCTGGATACTCTTACAGTTCAAGAAAATATTCTACTGCCGTTATCAATTACAAAAACTCCGAAAAGAGCAGCAGAAGAAAAATTCAAAGAAGTGGCAACAAATCTGGGTATCTATGAATTAAGGGACAAATATCCTAATGAAATATCCGGTGGTCAAAAGCAGCGAACCTCTGCAGCTAGGGCCTTTATTCATGAACCAAGCATCATATTTGCTGACGAACCGACTGGCGCCCTTGACTCGAAATCTGCTTCGGATTTATTGAATAAGCTAAGTGATTTAAATCAAAAAAGAAGTGCAACGATTTTAATGGTTACCCACGACCCCGTTGCAGCAAGCTACTGCAGTCGAGTGATTTTTATAAAGGATGGTAGAATCTACACACAATTAAATAAAGGGGAGCAATCAAGGCAAATCTTCTTTCAGGATATTATGAAAACACAGGCTGTATTAGGAGGTGTGTCTAATGAACATTAACCAGCTCATACTAAGCAGCCTGAAAAAAAATTTAAAAAGCTACTATTTGTATGTGTTTGCGCTTATCTTTACAGTTGCCCTTTACTTTGCCTTTGTCACCCTGCAATATGACCCGGCAATGGATGAAACAAAGGGATCGATTAAAGGCGCCGCATCGATTCGAGCTGCTTCTATCCTGCTTGTCACTATTGTTTCGGTTTTTCTTCTCTATGCTAATCATATTTTCATTAAACGGCGCAGTAAGGAAATCGGACTGTTTCAGCTTGTCGGAATGACAAAGGGAAAGATTCTCCAAATCCTGACGGTGGAGAACTTTATTCTCTATTTTAGCTCCACACTGATTGGAATCTTTATCGGGTTCTCTGTTTCGAAACTAATCATGATGATTTTATTTAAAATAACGAAGGTAGACGCTATTGCAACATTAAACTTCTCATCAGAGGCTTTCATTCAGACTATTGTAGTCTTTTGTATCATTTATCTTTTCATTATCCTAATGAATTGGTTCTTTATAAAAAAACAGAGTATCCTTTCTCTTTTTCGTGTTAAATCCTCAACAGAGGAGAAAGTAAAGAAAGTTTCCTTCTTCGAAATGTTATACGGAATGGCCGGGATCCTTCTGATTGTATCAGGCTATTATGTTTCCTCCAAATTATTTGGTGGGCACTTTACGACAATGAATGAACTGTTCATGGCCATGGTATTTATCCTTGCAGCTGTTATTATGGGAACCTATCTGTTTTACAAAGGATCCGTCCGGTTTCTCTTTTACCTGATCCGGAAAAAGAAAGGTGGCTACTTGAACATTAACGAGGTACTTTCCCTCTCCACCATCATGTTTCGTATGAAGTCGAATGCTTTATTATTAACGATTATTACGACAGTATCGGCATTGGCTGTTGGTTTACTTTCTTTAAGCTATATATCCTATTATTCAGCTGAAGAATCAGCGGCAGACAACGTAGCTGGGGATTTCGCTTTTACTACTGTGGAGGATGCAGACAAGTTTAAGACAGAATTAAGTATGAATGAAATTGATTACAAGGAAAGAAAAATTGACGTACTCCAGGCAAATGCCAATTTAGAGGAAATTTTGGAAATTAATATGGAAGAATCAGCATTAAATAGTAATCCGAAGAAAATGCCTGTTCCAGTAATTAGTGACAAAGCTGTCCAACATATCGATTTAGCAAAAGAGGAAGTTCTTTTCACTGGCTATAGCGATACATTAGCGAGGTTTATGTCATTTAAAGACTCCGGGAGGCTTGAACTAGTGGGCAAACAGAAAACGATTCCACTTGACTTCCAAGGATTAAGAAAAGATTATGTTATATCCTATAACTATACAGCTGGCGGTATTCCAACTGTCATTGTGGACGATTCTGTTTTTCAGACGTTAAAATCCGAAATCGACCCCGCCCTCCAGTCGGAATTCTCCCTTTTCATCGGTATTGATATCACTAATGGAGATAAAACAGAGGAAGCGACGGAGCTATTTACGAACCTATTCAATGAAGAAACGGAAAATTTAGCTCGAATTCAAATGAGTGATAACCAGAAACAATTATTTGGTCTCATTATGTTCATCGTCGGGTTTTTAGGTTTAACGTTTCTCATTACGTCAGGCTGTATCCTCTATTTTAAACAAATGGATGAGAGTGAGGATGAAAAGCCAAACTATACCATTTTGAGAAAGCTTGGATTCACTCAAGGAGATTTGGTTATAGGAATCCAGGCGAAACAAATTTTTAATTTCGGTATTCCGTTACTAATTGGCCTCCTGCATGGATATTTTGCCGTCCAGTCTGGCTGGTTTCTATTTGGTACAGAGGTCTGGGCACCGATGATTATTGTGATGGTTCTCTATACTGCTTTGTATTCTATCTTTGCAATTCTATCGGTTATCTATTACAAAAAGGTTATTAAAGAGGCATTATAATATAGGCACGCCAACACCTCTAGTCAAACATGGCTGGAGGTGTTGGTGTATTTAATTCTTCTTTTGCATGCGTAGCAGACCCTTCCCTTTTATGAACTTAATGTAAATGAATCATGATTTAATGATTCAGTGCATATAGTTAATTATTCTAATGGTTGACCATACTTTCACCATTACTTAAACGATTGGTAGCTTTAGACCTTGTAACGTTTGATAATCAAGCGCACAAGGTTGTTTTTGTCTACAGGGTGGGCAAAGTAGCGGTCACCAAAGTGCCATTCTTCAAAAAAGCCAATGAAAGAATGAATACAATGTATAAAGGGGGCAACCCATGACATCCAAGCTGCTATCAGAGAAAAAAGTTGGCGGAATAACAGCCATTTTAGTTGGTGGTGTATCATTTTATGAAGCTATAAAGCTATATCCTCTAAGCAAAAACCTATTAACAGGTGACCATGCCTTCCCTGGTTTAATTGGCATTCTTCTCATGCTATTTGGATTGGGTGTGTCAGTTGACAGAAATATAGAATCAACCAATACTAGGCTTCCAACCGGTAAAGAGCGTCTTCATTTATTACTTACCATTTCAATTCTGCTTATCTATTGTTTTTTAATAAGCCTAGTTGGATATGTCGTTAGTACTTGGGTTGTTTCCATCGCTTTAATTAAAATGATTGGAAACTATCGCTGGCTATACTCTGCTCTATTCGGAACAGCCACCACGATTGTTTTATATTACCTATTTATTGTCCTGCTAAAAATTCCATTCCCAACAGGATATTTTTCATTCTAAGGAGGGATTTCCGATGGATTCAATCATGTTCCTTCTCAACGGATTTAGTGAAGTCATCACTCCTTCTAACCTTTTCATTGTCCTCGCGGGATCAGTCTTGGGAACCCTAGTCGGTGTACTTCCTGGATTAGGACCGACTTCAGCTATCGCCATCCTTTTACCTGTTACAACCATTCTTAACCCGACGCAGGGGTTAATGATGATGGCCGGAATTTATTATGGTTCCATGTATGGCGGGTCTACGACTGCGATACTGATGAATATACCTGGTGAATCATCCTCAGTACCTACAACATTAGATGGCTATCCGCTTGCCAAAAAAGGAAAAGCCGGGACTGCTCTAGGTATAGCAGCAATTGGTTCTTTTCTAGCTGGTATTATTGGATTAATTGGACTCGTCTTATTTGCTCCTATATTAGCTGATCAAGCCCTAAAATTTGGGCCGCCTGAATATTTCACACTTATGCTAATTGCCTTATTGATTCTATTTAATCTAACAGGCTTTTCCTTTCGAAAATCGGTTATTATGGGATTATTAGGCTTTTTAGTATCTTTAGTGGGAATAGGAATTACTACAGGGTCGCCCCGCTTTGACTTTGGCTCTACGTTACTAATTGGTGGTTTTGAGATGATTAGCATCATTATCGGGCTGTTTGCCATCGCAGAGGTTCTAAGAGGGCTGGAGGAAAATCATGCAGTCAAAAAACATGTCAAAATAAAGAGTGTCTACCCGGGCAAACAGGACTTAAAGCAGAGCCTACCCGCAATTTTCAGAGGAAGCCTACTAGGCTTTTTCCTTGGGATTCTGCCCGGTGTCTCCGCAACCATTACTTCCTTCCTTTCTTATGATCTAGAAAAGAAAGTATCCAAACATCCTGAGAAATTTGGCAACGGGGCAATCGAAGGAGTTGCAGGACCAGAGTCAGCTAACAATGCAACAAGCTCCGGAGGATTTATTCCATTGTTAGCATTGGGAATACCTGCATCACCCCCACTCGCTGTTTTATTAGCTGCACTTATGATATATGGCTTATCTCCCGGACCTGTTCTCTTTGAACAGAACAATCAGATAGTTTGGACCATCATTGCCAGTATGTTTATTGGAAATGCCATCCTGCTGCTCCTCAATCTTCCCTTAGTGGGCTTATGGGCAAAGCTCACAGAGGTGCCCTTTGGCATTTTAGCGCCTATTATTCTCTTAATCAGTATCCTAGGGTCTTTTTCGATACGAAATAGTATGTTTGATGTGTTAGTAGCTATAATGTTCGGAATCCTTGGCTATATCTTTCAAAAATATCGCTGGCCGATTATTCCCTTTATTCTTTGCCTCGTATTAGGTCCAAAAATTGAAAGGTATTTTATCCAATCGTTAGAAATGTCTTCAGGCAGTTTATTCATTTTTGTTCAACGGCCCATCTCACTAACGATCTTAGTGCTTGCTGTTATTGCATTCATTATTTCAATCATTCTCATGAAGAGAACCAAGAAAAGAATTCTTCAAGAGACCGGCGAACAGATGGAGTTTTAATTAACTTAACATCACTGGAGGGTTCTATAATGAAGCAAAAGTTATCTGTATTTTTCACTTTTTTACTTATGGCAGGTCTGATTATTGCCGGGTGTTCATCCCAATCCGATCAAGATCAAGACACCAAAGCGCTAAATTATCCAACAAGGCAGATTGAACTTGTTGTTCCATTTGCCGCTGGCGGAGGTGTTGATTTAGCAGCACGTACGGTAGCAGATTATTTAAGTAAGGAGTGGGGACAGCCGATTGTTGTAACAAATAAAACCGGCGGCGGTGGAATCATAGGTGCGCAGTATGCGTTAAAGGAATCAAAGCCAGATGGCTACACCGTGCTTGTTAATAACAATTCTTCTACCACCCTGCATGAAGCAGGGACAGCAAAGCCTACCTTAACCATTGATGATAATCAGTTCATTTCCCGTATCGCTACAGGTTCCATGGCTTATGCAGTAAAAGCAGATGCCGAGTGGAATAACTTTGAGGAGTTTTCTGAGTGGGTAAAGACAAATCCTGAAAAACTAACATGGGCAAGTGTTGGTCCTGCTGGTATTTCTGCCTTTGCTGTTGCCCAGTGGCTTGATTCTATCGGTGTCGATTATCACACTACTAAAATGGTATCCTCTGAAGGAGCCTCTGACTCTGCTGCAAAGGTTGCCGGCGGTCATGTCGTATTAGGTGTACACACAGTTGGAGAGTTTGCACCACTTGTGGACTCAGGAAAACTCAAAATACTTGCTATTCAATCACCAGAAAGAAACCCACTCTACCCAGATGTTCTAACAACAGATGAGCAGGGCTTTGATGGATTAACCGTAAAATGGTGGACCGGTCTTTCTTTTGCGCCTGGAACACCTACTGAGATTGTGAAAAAGTGGGATGAGGCGATTGAGAAAATGGAAAATGACGAGGAATTTTTAAAGCAGCTGGAAAAAGTAAAGCTAGAACCCGGTTATTTAAACTCTGCTGACTTCACCGCTGATGTACAGAAGGAAACAGATACTTTTAAAGAATTAGCCGAGGAAACAGGCATTCGCAAATAAAAAGTAAAGCACGATTCTTTATCTAAAGAATCGTGCTTCTTAGCTTAGTCGGCAATATTACCTGTTCTTTTCTGATTGACTAGTATCGAAGCTTTTCTTTTTGAAAGCTTCGTAATCGTAGCCAGAATAGCAGCTACCCAACCTACAAAAATGATGGTATAGATATAAGGATACAAGGATGCATTTTCAACCCATGTTGTAAGCAGAGTTCTAGAGTTGACAAAAATAATAAACCCACCAACCAACACACCCATTAATTGTGGGTGAACCTTCTGAACTAACCAGGCTGCAATAGGAGCTGCAATGACCCCTCCAATAATTAACGCCGTTACCCACAACCAATTTACCTGAGACCAGCCTAAGGAAATAAAGAAGCCAAGGGAAGCAGATACAGCAATCGCAAATTCACTTGTATCCACTGTACCAACGACCTTTCTTGCACTCATGCCATTTTTACTTAAAAGGACCGGTGTGGCAATCGGACCCCAGCCTCCACCTCCGGTTGCGTCCATGAAGCCGGCAATAAAACCAAGTGGAATGGCCTGCTTTCTTGTTAGTGATGATGAACTATTCTCAGCTGGTGGACGGTATTGGATAAGAAATCGAAACAAAACATAAATTCCCAGTAACAAGAGAAAAATAGAAACATAAGGCTTCGCTATATCTCCAGGAATGTTACTTAAAAACGTTGCTCCTAAAAAGGCTCCGATTGATCCAGGAATAATAAGTTTGAAGACCATTGCTTTATCCACATTTCCAAACTTTATATGGGACACTCCTGAAGCAGCCGTTGTTACTACTTCTGATAAATGAACTGAAGCTGATGCTACAGCAGGTGCAATACTAAAGGCTAATAATAAAGATGACGATGTTACGCCATATGCCATTCCTAAAGCACCGTCGATCAACTGGGCTAAAAAGCCAATAAAGGCAAACACAATTAACTTTTTCATTGTCAAATCCTCCTATTTTTCCCTTCATACCCTTATAAATAGAGGACCTTCGGTTGACCGATCAGCTTAAGTGCGGGTATTTTATATTTTCATATTAATATTTTAATTTATATTATTCTGACATGTCAACTAAGATTAGTAAGTTTATTTTCTAAAAAATAGCCCACCACCTTCTTTTCTACCCTTACTATTCTAAGTAGCCATCATACACCGATTGAAGCCGGAACGAATAGTAGTACCTCATTCTTCTACCTTCAAATTATGAGATTCCGAAGTATATGGTGATTTATTTAGCTTGTCCAAGTTAATTTTTTCTAATTAATGGTAAACAAAAAAAGAGACGGAAATACCCGTCTCACAGCAAGATTTTTCTATTAATCATGGAAATTAGTTCCGTCTGTTGTTGCGTTAATGATTCCAGCACGAATAACAAAATCACCGAAGTGCTCGCCATCCAACCGTTCCTTCGCATAACGAGGAAGCAGTTGACGAAGCTCGCTAAGTATCTCTTCTTCACCGATATTCTCACGGTACATTTTACTTAAACGACTGCCATCATGTGCAGCACCCAAATACATATTATATTTTCCAACCGCTTTTCCGATAAAGGCAATTTCACCAAGAGCTGGACGGGCACATCCATTTGGACAACCTGTCATACGGATATTAATTTCTTTATCCTGCAGTCCACTCTCATCGATAATTTCTTCGATTTTATCAAGAAGCGTTGGTAAATAACGCTCTGCCTCTGCCATCGCCAAACCGCAGGTTGGTAGGGCTACGCAGGCAATCGAGCTACGGCGCAGTGCTGAATAATGCTTGCCGTCTGTCAAACCATATTTCTCAACTAGCTCGTTAATTTTTTTCTTCTTTTGGCTTGGTACATTCGCAATAATAACATTTTGATTTCCGGTTAAATGAAAATCACCTGTATGAATTTTTGCAATTTCCCGCAAGCCTGTCTTTAATTGATATTCATCATAATCTGCCACACGTCCACCTTGGATAAATAATGTTAGGTTCCATTTACCGCCAACACCCTTTACCCATCCATAACGATCGCCATTATGATCAAATTGGAATGGTCTAGCTTCCTCTAAGCTCCAGCCAAGTCGGCTTTCCAATTCAGCCTTCACATTTTCTAGTCCCAGACGGTCAACCGTATATTTAAAACGGGCATTTTTTCGAACGGAACGATTACCATAATCACGTTGTATCGTAATCACTTTTTCCGCTACATCTTGAATTTTATCCGGTGTAACGAAACCAATAACCTTAGCAAGCTGAGGATAAGTCGCTTTATCCCCATGTGTCATTCCCATACCTCCACCGATTGCTACATTAAATCCAACAAGCTTGTTATCTTCAATAATAGCAATCAGACCTAAATCCTGAGAAAAGACATCTATATCATTTGTTGGTGGAACCGCAATCCCAATTTTAAATTTACGCGGCAGATAGGTTGGGCCATACATTGGTTCAACCTCTGTATCAGGAGTTCCAGCCACTTTTTCTTCATCAAGCCATACTTCATAGTAAGCTCTAGTACGAGGTAATAAATAATCGCTCAGTTGTTTTGACCATTCATACACTTCTCTATGATGCTCAGATTGATATGGATTGGCTGCACACATCACGTTACGGTTTACATCTCCGCATGCTGCAATCGTATCCATAAGGGCAGCATTAATTCCCTGAATCGTACTCTTCATATTCCATTTTAATATCCCATGCAATTGGAAGGTCATTCTCGTTGTCAGCTTTAACGTTCCGTTTGCATACTTATCGGCCAGCTCATCCATGATAAGCCACTGCTCCGATGTTGCGACTCCTCCTGGTAAGCGGACACGCAGCATGAATTGATACGCAGGCTCTAGCTTTTGTTTTTGACGCTCATTTCGCAGATCACGGTCATCCTGCAAATAGCTGCCGTGGTGCTTCATCAAGCGATTGTCGTCGTCAGGGATGCCGGCACTTAGACGGTCGAGCATCACTTCCTTCAGTGTACCGCGCAAATAATCACTTTTTATTTTTATCTCTTCAACATCACTAGGTGGTCCTTCCGGTGCTGTTAAAATGGTTTTTACCATGTTGAAAAACTCCTCTCACTCCAAAATCAATATACATCACGTTGGTAGCGTTTTTTCTGCTGCATATCAGCCAAATAAGCTTCTGCTTCTTCACGGCTCTTATTGCCTTCTTTTTCAATAATCTCAATCAATGTATGATGGACGTCTTTCGCCATGTTTTTCTCATCACCGCAAATATAGAAGTAAGCCCCTTCCTCAAGCCATGCAAATAATTCTTTACCGTGCTCAAGCATACGGTGCTGGACATATACCTTTTCAGCTGTGTCACGCGAAAAAGCAACATCCATTTTGGTTAACACGCCATCTTTAAGCCACTTTTGCCATTCTGTTTGATAAAGGAAGTCTGTCACAAAATGCTGGTCTCCGAAGAACATCCACGACTTTCCTTCTGCACCGATTTCTTCTCGCTCCTGCATAAAGGAACGGAATGGCGCAACACCTGTACCCGGGCCGACCATGATAATAGGTGTCTCAGGATCCTGCGGCAGCTTAAAATTATCATTCTTTTGAATATAAATTGGAAGTGTATCACCTGGTTCTAAGCGCTCGGCACACAATGTCGAGCATACACCCTTACGTTCACGTCCATGTGATTCATAACGAACAGCCCCGATTGTTAAATGAACCTCTTCCGGGTTTGCATCATAGCTACTCGCAATCGAATATAAACGAGCAGGAATTTTTCTTAGAAGAGAAACAAACTCTTGTGGAGATACATTCCATGGACCAAAATCGCGAACTAAATCAAGCAGGTCTCGCCCATTTAAGTATTCTTTTACATCTCCAGCTGCCAGCAATTCACGTAGCTGCTCATTTTTTGTAAGCTCTAAAGCCTTTTCAAGCAGAGGCTTTGTTAATACAGTCAGTTCAAAATACGAAATAAAGGCATCCTTTAAAGTACAAGCTTCTCCCTGCTTATTAACCGTTACCTTTTCATCTGGATTCCACTTAAGCTCCTGAAGCAGTGTGTCAACCAATTCTGGATCATTTTCAGGATAGATCCCTAAAGTATCTCCTGGTTCGTATATGAGCCCAGAACCTTCTAAGGATATCTCAAGATGACGTGTCTCTTTATTAGAGCCTCGTCCATTTAGATTAATATTTTCAAGTATTTCTGCCTTGAAAGGATTTGTTCTCGTATACTCTGAATCTATTGCTAGAGAGGCTCCCGTTGATGTAGCAGGTGCTGTACTTCCGCCTTGTGCGTCATTTAAGCTGTTAAGGACCCCTTCGAGCCACTCTGCTGCAGGCTCATCATAATCCACATCACAATCAAAGCGCGGATATAGTCGGGTCCCGCCAAGCTCTTCCAAACGCTGATCAAATTGCTTACCTGTTTCACAGAAGAACTCATACGAACTGTCTCCAAGTGCCAATACAGAAAATGTGAGTCCATCAAGCTTTGGAGCACGTTTTCCGTGCAGAAATTCATGGAAGGATATTGCATTATCAGGCGGCTCCCCTTCACCATGTGTACTTACAATAATCAGTAGATTATCCAGTTTTTTTAATTGATTCGGTTTAAAATCACTCATCGAAGAAAGTGTTACTTTATAGTCCTGCGCATCAAGTGCTTTTTTCGCTTTTTCTGCTAAGCCCTTCGCATTTCCGGATTGGGAACCGAAAAGGATAGTTACTTCTTTCGTAATGGTCTTCCCAACATTTGCTGCATTAGACTGAGACACTGGTGCTTCTAATGTTTCAAGTGCAGCAGCAGCCTGTGAACCTGAATGGTTTTGCGCCTGGGAAGCTGCTAGGAAACCGCTCAACCAAACTTTTTGTGACTCTGTCAAGCTTGGCAGTAAACGATTAAGGAGCTCTGCCTGCTCCTGATTAAACGGACTGTTCAATACCTGAAGTTGCAACGAAATCCACCTCACTAATTAATTAATCGTACATTTCCCATTTATTTCATTTGTTGTACTTAACGGTTATTTTCAAATACGATTCATATTACTTATAACCATCTTATATCCATTATTCCTATAAATCAAGTAGGTTTTTAATGAATAAAAATGATTTTTAAATTAGCTATAAGCTATATATATTTGTCTATAAGGAACTTTACCAAAAGATTGAAAATTAGTAAAATAAATATTAATTATCATATCTATTAAAAATTCTAATAATGAAAAGGTGGAATCCTTTTGTACTATGATGAGTTAAAAACATTCGTTACTCTTGTTGAAGTGAAAAATTTTACGAAAACAGCTGAAATATTAAGAATGTCACAGCCGAGTGTCAGCTTACATATAAAAAATTTAGAAAAAGAATTTCAAACGAAATTATTTCTCCGCTCACCTAAAATCATTCAAATTACCCCTACTGGGGAGCTGCTATATGATCGAGCCAAGCAAATGATTACCATTTATGAAAAGACAAAACAAGATATTCTAGAACATCAAAATTCGATACAAGGGGAATTAAAGATAGGGGCCAGCTTTACGATTGGAGAATACATCCTGCCTTCCCTATTGTTTGAACTACAAAAAAAATATCCTGAGCTTGAATTACAGGTTACGATAGGAAATACAGAGGAGATTGTTCAATCCGTCCGATTATTACAAGTGGATATTGGTTTAATTGAAGGTCACACCAATGAAAAGGAGCTTACTGTCCACCCATTTATGCAGGATGAGCTATTTATTGTTGCCTCTAATAATCATGAACTCACATATAAACAGGAAGTATCGATGACAGATTTGCAAAATCGAGAATGGGTGGTTAGAGAGGTCGGTTCGGGGACACGTGAATTTTTCAACCATGTTGTTCGTACAAATGGATTAAAGGTGAAATCACTACTGTCGATTAGTAGTAATCAAGGTATTAAAGAAATGCTTATTCATGGAATGGGGCTTTCCCTTTTATCACATAGTGTCATAAAAAGAGATGTCTTACATAAACAGCTTTCCATTATACCACTCCAGAATCATCCCCTTTCTAGAAGGCTATCCTATGTTTCTTCCCCCATTATGGAAGAAAAAACGAATGTAAAAGCATTTATCTTAGCCTTAAAAGATAAATGGCCTGACCTGTTCGAATCACGTTCAATTTAATGAGGTTACAAGAATATTTGTCATTGGCAATGCAAAAAATACGTTGAATACTTTTAAGGAGAATTCTAAATGGATATTCAACGAGCAATGGAAATTATTAATTCAACTGAAATGGTCAATGTAAGCTTCAGAGGGATTCCGGTTTATCTAAAAGAAATACATTCGAATCAAACTGCGACTGTTTTTCCTCTAGATGAGCTGGACCATCCACAAATTGTAGAGTTACACGGTTTATCTGAAGAAGGTCCAACCATGAGATTGAACATGAATAAACAAAGGCTGACGTAAAAGTCAGCCTTTCTCTTTATTACATCTCCATATCCATACTTTCCTGATTATCCATGGAACCGTTTTTCATTTCTGCTTCTTTTTGCATTTTCTTCTGATAACGTGTTTCAGCTTCTTGGTCGATTTCATCCCAATTTGCAAGAGCGGCATTTAATGCTGCATTCTCAAGATATGGCTTTGCCCCTTCCTCATCCTTGAAAAAAGCATATCCATATTTCATCGGTGTTTGTACATCAGCCTTTACTACTACTGCACTGTCCGCTTCAATCCACTCGTTTGTATTAAAATCACGGACCCACTCTTTCACATATTCTTCGTTAAATTTTCTCTGTGCGTTTAATAAACAACCAGAGTCGTCAAAATACACATGCGTACCATCCTCTTTCACCGCTTGTGCCGTAAACACACCCATTTCTTCATCTTCAGTATAAATTTTCATATTACAGAAGTGACAGACATCCTCTGCCGTAGGTTCTTCAGGATTATATTCATGATCATGATTATGTTTTTGATCTTCGTTTTCATTTGTTCCTGTTGTCTCTGTTGTTGCCGTTTCTGTCGTAGCGCTTTCTTTCCCCTTGTCTTCCGTTTTTGATTCCTGTTCCTCAGCATTACAGCCCGCAAAAACAAAGATGAGTAATAATGATAGCAGTATTAAAGTAAATTTCTTCATTCTCCCGCCCCCTAATTATTTTCACATTCACAATAGTAGCAATCAATTGTGTGAAAAGTAAGAAATTTGATAGAAATATCCGTGAGTTTTGGTTAAATTTGTAAAAAGTTTCTCCCCCATACTAAATCCATTCTGCTGCATAAATTCAAACGAAAGAACAAATACTTCCACCATTACGACATCTCAATGATTAAGGAGCTGTGCTGGATGCATTGGTATGAAAAGCTGAATCAATATTTTCCTGTTGTTGAAATGAAATCAAAAGAACATATGGAAACACTACTAAAGGAACGTTCAGAAATATATCATAAGGATGAAGGTCCGAACCATATTTTGATGTATGCTGAACTGGATAATTTCATCTTTATTGATTATTTGTTAGTTTCGAAAGAAGCTCGTGGACAAAGGCTTGGTCAAAAGCTCTTAGAGAAATTGAAACAAAAGGGGAAGCCCATTATTCTTGAAGTAGAACCTATCAACTATGAAGACAGTGATTCGGAAAAGAGACTCCGTTTTTACCAAAGAGAGGGCTTTCATCATGCTCAATCCATCGGATATACACGGCGCTCACTGGCAACAAAGGAAATGAACACAATGGAAATCCTTTATTGGGCTCCTAATAAGGAGTCAGAGGACATGATTTATGAAGCAATGAAAGAAACCTATGATATGATTCATACCTATAAGGATCAACATTTTTATGGTGAATCCTATCAGCCTGTTGAAGAGGTGCTTACCTTTAACCGAGAACCGGAAAATGGGAATCTATTTGATCAATTGTAAATGAAGGTAGCGTAAAAAATAGCGAACCTATTATGGCTCGCTATTTATTAGGTTATTCCCATTGATTTAAAACATTTATCGCAAGATTGGTAAAATAATCCGTCGCCACCTTAATTGCTTCGTCCTTTAGGGTAAATGCAGGATGATGCCACTCCTTTGGTCCATCAACACCCATCCAGACAAAAAAGCCTGGGATCTTCGTTTGGTAAAAGGCAAAATCCTCTCCGGCCTGGCTTGGCTCAGCCTCCACTGCTTCATATCCAAGGATACGTGCTGTTCCCGCAGCCACCTTACTAAAACGCCCCGCATTATGGACAACCGGCATATAAGAGTGCCAACGTAATTCAGCCTTTGCCCCGTTTGAACTGGCAATCCCTTCTACCGTACGCTTCATTAGATCTGGTATCAACTGGCGTGCTTCATTTTGAAAGGTGCGAACAGTCCCTTCCATAAAGGCCTTTTCAGGAATAACATTCCACGTATTTCCAGCATGCACTTGCGTTATACTGATTACGGCATGATAAAAGGAGCTAAGATTACGACTGACAATGGTTTGCAGTGCAGAAATCAGCTGTCCAGCCACTACAATGGGATCAATGGTATTGTTTGGGATTCCCGCATGACCACCTAAGCCCGTAATTTCAATTTCAAACCGGTCCACACTTGCCATCAGCGCCCCTTCCCGAACACCAATGGTACCAACTGGTAGATCCGGCTTGTTATGCATCCCAAAAATAGCTGCCACTTCGTTCAACGCACCGGCTTTTTCCATTAAAACAGCCCCTTGTGCTATTTCCTCTGCCGGCTGAAAAAGGATTCGAACCTTTCCTTTTAACTCATCTCTCCGTTCCTGAAGAAGAATGGCTGCCCCAATCATGGCTGCCGTATGAAAATCATGACCACAGGCATGCATAATCCCTTCGTTTTTTGAAGAAAATGCTAAGCCTGTTTCCTCTTGAATCGGCAGAGCATCGATATCTGCTCTTAAAGCAATGGTCGGACCTGTGTCGCTCCCTGTTATTTCGGCAACGACTCCAACCTCTAAGCCGTAATCCAAGATGGTAATCCCTGCTTCCTCAAGCCATTTACGGATTCGTCTCGTTGTTTCATATTCCTTCATTGATAGTTCAGGATGCTCATGCAATTCTCTTCGATATGTAATAAGTTTTTCTACTAAAGTTGTGCTCTCCTCTAAGCTCTTCATCCATCATTCCTTCTTTCTATATAATAGTATCAGTATCTATTTCTACAGACTCAGATTCATTTTGCATAAAAAGCAAAAAGGTCTGACAATGATAATTCTACCAGAGCACAGACCTTTTCGTTTATTCTTATTTGTTATCTTTCGTTACTAGTTTTAGTGGAGCTGCTATGATTTCTTCCACTTTTTTCCCTTGTAAGACATCTCTAGCGGCATCAACAGCTAGCTTACCAATTAATTCCGGCTGTTGAGCAACTGTCGCTTCCATATTTCCTGCATTAATTGCATTTAGAGCATCGTCATTTCCATCAAAGCCAATGACCATAACATCTTTACCTGAGCTGTTAATTGCCTCAATCGCTCCCAATGCCATTTCATCATTATGAGCAAATACAGCTTTTATATCAGGGTTGGCCTGCAGAAGGTTCTCCATGACTGTTAATCCCTTTGTACGATCAAAATCAGCCGCTTGCTTCGCTGTTACATTCAATTTTTGATCTGCTATATTATGGAAACCTTGGCCTCTTTCTCTTGTAGCTGATGCCCCCGGCACTCCTTCTAATTCAGCAACAAGCGCATTTTCCCCAAGCTGCTCAATAATATAATTGGCAGCCATTTCTCCACCTTTAATATTATCTGAAGCGACCAATGCTTCTACCTTTCCTTTATCTGCTGATCGGTCAAGCGTAACAACCGGTATACCGATTGTATTAGCAGATTGAACTGCAGTGGAAATAGCAGCAGAGTCAGTTGGATTAATAAGCAAAGCATCTACACCCTGTTGGATTAAATCCTCTACATCATTGACTTGCTTTGCTGAATCATTTTGAGCATCTACGATAATGACTTCCATCCCTAATGCTTCCACTTCTTTAACTACACCATCCTTTAGTGAAACAAAGAATGGGTTATTTAATGTCGAAACAGATAAACCTATTTTAATATCTTCAATCTTTTCCTTTTTATCAGGTTTTGCCCACCCTGGAGGTTCCATTGAACAAGCACTTAGGAACAAAAGCGTTAGTGCTAGACATAAAGCTATTAATTTTTTCATCATAATCTCTCCTTATACTACTTTTTACGGTCAAGTAATACCGCAATTAATATAACGATACCCTTAACCACCATTTGATAGAATGAAGATACTCCAAGTAGATTCAAGCCATTGTTTAAGGTTCCGATTATTAATGCACCAATTAAGGTTCCAAAGATCCTTCCTTTACCACCCGATAAGCTTGTCCCACCTAATACAACTGCTGCGATTGCGTCCAGCTCATACGAAGTACCTGCAGTAGGCTGAGCAGAATTCAATCGAGAAGTTAAAATCGCACCTGCTAAAGCAGCAAGCATACCGGAAAGACTGTAAATCATAATCTTTACATTTGGTACTTTTATACCTGAAATAAGAGCAGCTTTTTCATTTCCGCCAATTGCGTATGTTTTTCTTCCAAAAGGTGTTTTATGCAGAATAATGAATAAAAGTACAAAAGTAAGAATCATGGTAATAGCTGGTACAGGTATTCCTAAGAAATATCCACGGCCAAATAGCTGAAATAAATAATTATCACCAAGACCTGTAATTGGGTTTCCTCCAGTATAGACTAAAGTAAGGCCTCTAAAGATTGTCATGGTTGCTAGTGTTGCAATAAATGGTGCCATTTTTCCTTTTGTAATAAATAACCCGTTCACCATACCCATTACTCCACCAAGAATACAGCCAATAATGATAGCGAGCATTGGATCTAATCCAGATACAATCATTCCTGCTGTCAAGGCACTGGATAAAGCAAGGATCGCCCCGACCGATAAGTCAATGCCCCCTGTTAAAATAACAAACGTCATACCAAAGGCAATGAGTGCATTTATCGCGACCTGTCTTAATAGGTTTAATATATTTAAAGGTTCAAGAAAGCTTGGATTTAATATGGATACAATAACTACTAATACAATTAATCCTAGTAATGGTCCTAATTTTTGCGTGATAGAATTCATCATAGTTGTCTTTCTAGGCTTTTTACCTGCATCGATGGTTTTCATCTTACTGACCTCCTGTTGCAAATGTCATTATCTTTTCTTGTGTCGCTTCTGCTTTTAATAGTTCTCCAGTAATTTTACCTTCATGCACAACGAGGATTCGATCACTCATGCCTAGCACTTCTGGTAATTCGGAAGATACCATAACAATGGCTACACCTCGGTCTGTTAATTCATTCATGAGCTGATAGATTTCGCGCTTGGCTCCAACGTCCACGCCTCGTGTTGGTTCATCTAGGATCAATAATTTAGGACCTATCCCAACCCATTTGGCAATAACTACCTTTTGCTGATTTCCTCCTGATAGCTTCCCAACAGAAATTTCAGATGATTCTGTTTTGACTGTTAAACGTTTGATAAGCAAATTAACAAAGTCTGTTTCACTTTTATCGTTAATAATTCCTCTAGGGGCAAAGCTGGAAAGCGTCGGAAGTACAACATTATCTCTAATAGAAAAATCTAGAATTAATCCTTCATCCTTACGGTCCTCCGTTATGAATCCAATCCCAAGCTTAACTGCTTGCTCTGGTGATTTTATGTTGACCTTCTCACCTTTTAACCAGATTTCACCCTCATCAATTGAATCAAGTCCAAAGATTGCCCGCATAATTTCTGTTCTTCCGGCACCCATCAAACCTGAAACACCAACAATTTCACCCTCACGAACAGAAAAATTCACATTCTCAAAATGGCCTTTTTTATTTAAGCCCTTTACCTCCAGAACTGTTTCACCTGGATGAGGGTCCCGTTGCGGAAATCGGTCCGTTAATTCCCGTCCGACCATTTTCCTAACCACTTCATCAAAATTTGTTTCTGGAATCGGCTTTGTGTCAACCGTTTTTCCATCTCGCATGACGGTAATTCGGTCACAAATAGCAAAAATCTCTTCCATCCGATGGGAAATATAAACAATGGATACGCCCTCTTTTTTCAGTGAAGAAATCACATCAAATAGCTTGCTAATCTCCCTTTCTGTCAAGGCAGCCGTTGGTTCATCCATAATGATGACCTTCGCTTCTGTCATAAGCGCCTTCGCAATTTCAATCATTTGTTGCTCTCCAACAGAACATCTTCCAGCCTCTTTATCCAACGGGATCGATACAGCTAATTTATCAAATTGTTTTTTTGCCAACGCTTTCATTTCATTTATTTTCAGAATTCCAAATGAATTCTTTAGTTCTTTTCCAATGAACAAATTTTCCAGAACAGTCATATCAGGCCAGATATTCAATTCCTGATGAATAAAGGTAATTCCTCTTTGCTCTGCTTCTTTCGGGTTTTTAAAATACGTTTCCATCCCATCAATGGTGATCTTCCCTTTATCACGGGCATGCAATCCAGTAAGCACATTCATCATCGTAGATTTCCCGGCGCCGTTTTCTCCCATAAGGGCATGTACTTCTCCATCTAGCAATTCAAAATCAACACCTGTTAGCACCTGATTACTGCCAAATGCTTTATAGATGTTTTCCATTGTAACTCGCATGTTTCTCACCTCGTTTATTAGAAAAATACTCCAGATTGTAAGATACAATTAGCATATGGTGTGATTTCACCTGTGCGAATCACAGCCTTCGCGTCTTTTGTTAATCGCTTAAATTCCTCATGCGTCACATGTTCTATTGTTTTATCAACAAATTTCTCATTAATATAGTGTGCATGCTCAGGATTTGCTTCTTTTATTTCAGAGGCAATGACTACTTTTTCTATGACCATGTCCTCTTCGACCGCATTGACTACATCAATAAATGAGGGCATACCTTTTATAACGGCCAGATCAATTTTTTTGACCCCCTCTGGAACAGGCAGACCGGCATCCGCAATCACGATTAAGTCTGTATGACCTAGATCAGCTAAAACCTTTGAAATCTCACTATTTAACATCCCGCAGCGTTTCATTTATAGACTCCCCTCTACTTCTGCTCTTGTCGGCATTCCGCCCTGAGCACCAAATTTAGTTACAGATAAAGATGCCGCTCGATTGGCAAAACGAATACTGTCTTCAATGCTTTTCCCCTCAGCTACAGCAACGGCAAAGGCTGCATTAAAGGTATCACCTGCACCTGTTGTATCAACAGCTTCAACCGGATATGCCGGGACAAGCACCTCTTTTTCACCATTGTGATAACGGACTCCGTTTTTACCCTCTGTAACCAATAGTTTATTTGGATACTCTTTCAACGCTTCATGTATGTCTTTGTTTTGAAAAAGAACAGAAGCTTCCAGTTCATTAGGGGTGATATACGCTGCTCTTTCAATGACTTTTTGACTGATCGGCCTAGCTGGTGCTGGATTCAGTAATAACGGCACTGCTTTTTGAAAGCAAATGTCTGCAACATAATCTACCGTTTCTTCTGGTATTTCGTGCTGAATCAATACAATATCTGATTCTCCAATTACATCTAGCGCTTTTTGAACAAAATCTGGTGTTACAAAGTTATTAGCACCCTTTACCACAATTATGCTGTTATCCCCATCTGCAAGTGTAATATGTGCCGTACCTGTTTCTGAATGTGTAACCGGTTCCACATAGGTTGTAACTACTCTATTTTTCTGGAAATTATTTACTATTTCTTCCCCAAATCCATCTCCACCTACGCAACCTACCATATAGACTTCAGCGCCTAGCCTGGCTGCTGCCACAGCCTGGTTAGCCCCTTTTCCACCAGGGACTGTTTTAAAGCTTTCTCCAAGAATTGTTTCGCCTTTATTTGGTCGTTTGGAAGCGGAAACAACTAAATCCATAGAAGAGCTTCCTATAACTGTTATTTTAACCATTTTTATCAACCTTTCTCGTCGTTTGCCTTTCGATAAAAGATACCGGCATTTGAATATTATTTTCTACTATCGGTTTTTTATTCATTAGTTTCAGTAATAACCTAGCTGCTTCTCTACCCATATCATAGGCTGGCTGTCTAATAGTAGATAGTGGTGGATATAGCAGCTTACTGAGCGGAATATCATCATACCCAATAATTTGTAAGTCATCCGGAATAGACCTTCCGATTCGAAGTGCCTCATGCAGAATGGCTGCGGCACTAAGGTCGTTACTAGCAATGACTCCATCTATTTCAGGATATTTCTCAAATAATGCTTTAGCCATAACTTCAGCATCATGAAAACTAAACGATGAAGTGATCACTTGAAAATCAACATTCGCCTTACACAGCTCATCGACTGCCCCTTTAAATCGATCCTGTGCCGTTTGGAATTCAACAGGTCCCCTTAGTAAAGCAATTCGTTTACTGCCTCTCCTGATGATTTCATGTGCTGCAATTCTGCCACCTTCCAATCCATCAGCATACACAGATGGATGACTGATCGTCGTACGATCAAGAAAAACAACAGGAATCGATAGGTTATCATAATAGCTTGTTTCAGCCTGATTTGTTGCTGTAATAATTCCTATCACATTATTTTGTTTAAAGGTTTGAAGATAATCTATTTCTTTTTCCGTTTTTTCATCGGCATTCCCAATAATTAAATGAAGTCCTTGCTCTTGCATTTCATCCTCTACTCCACGTGCTAGCTCAGGAAAGAAGGGATTTCGAATATCTGGAAGCAATAAGCCTATTAGCCTAGATTTTTTCTTGAAAAGTGATCGAGCTACTTCATTCGGTTTATAATTTAATTCTTTAATCGCCTCATTAACTAGTTTTCTTGTATCTTCATGTGTATACCCTTTGTTATTTAATACTCTTGAAACGGTCGCCACAGATACACCTGCTTTTTTTGCGACATCTCGTATTGTAGCCATCGATTCACCTCATTCATGTAACCGGTTACACATATAGTAGCATAATATTTTTCTTGTGACAACTGTATTTATTTTACTTCGATAATATTATTAAATTCTGTAAATATGCCCTATAACTCCTTCTAAAAGGAGAAATATATATTATATAACTAAAGATAATAAAGCATATAAGTTTGTTAGGACTTTACTTATTGTTACTATATACATTAGAAAATAAACACTAAGAAAGGATGTCTATCCATGACCCATATAAATATTCCAGTTTCGGTGTTAAACCTTGTTCCGATACGAAAGGGACAAAATGCTAAACAAGCCATTGATTCCATGGTTGATCTTGCCCGTGCTGTTGAGGAAATGGGCTATACAAGATATTGGATTGCTGAACACCATAATGCACCAACTCTCGTAAGCTCGGCAACCGCCCTTTTAATAAAACATACTCTTGAGCATACAGACCATATTGCAGTGGGGTCTGGAGGAATCATGCTGCCAAATCACGCTCCACTAGTTGTTGCTGAACAATTCGGCACGATGGCGACTCTCTATCCAAATCGGGTAGAGTTAGGTCTTGGTCGTGCACCTGGTACTGATATGATGACAGCAAATGCTTTAAGAAGGTCTAACGGACACGAATCTGTTTATACATTTCCTGATGACGTTCAGTCCCTTTTAACCTATTTCGGTCCTGAGGAGCAACAGAGCTATGTTAAAGCCCATCCTGGCGTCGGGACACAGGTTCCGATTTATATTTTGGGTTCTTCAACCGATTCAGCCTATTTAGCTGCTAAATTAGGACTGCCTTATGTGTTTGCTTCCCATTTTGCACCGCAGCAAATGTCCGCAGCTATCTCCATTTATCGGGAAAAGTTCCAGCCATCTGAATATCTCAAAAAACCATATATGATGGTGTGTTTAAATGTCATTGCAGCAGATACAAATGAAGAAGCAAAATATTTAGCCACATCATTAGACCAATTCTTCTTAAATGTGGTCAAAAGCTCATCGATGCCATTGAGTCCTCCGGTCGAAAATATGGATCAATATTGGACTCCTATGGAAAAGGGAATGGTAGAATCGATGACAAGTGCGATTTTATTGGGCAGTAAAGATACGATTCGAAAACAATTAATGAACTTTCAAGAACTGTATGCTGTCGATGAACTTATGGCCATTTCATATATCTTTGATGAGGAAAAACAAAAACGCTCCTATGAAATTCTTAAAGAAGTGGTGGACGAGAGATAAACCCTAAATCCCAAGAAGGGAACTAACTTGTCTGTTAGTGCCCTTCTTGGGGGTTACCTGCCACTAATATCCTACCCGAATTTCACCCCCATCTGTTTTCTGGCTTCCTCGATGATTTCCGCTGTAATGAATGAATGATCATAGGAATTAACCTTTGATTCGTATTCACCTGCTTGAATCAGATTAATAAATTCTTCTGCTTCATAAAACATCGGATGCTTTTTCTGAGGCTTTGATACGTTCTCAATCTCACCATTTCGGTAGTGGATTTCCACATTTTCGATTGGATTCAGTTTTTTCATAACGATACTTCCATCCTCACCTTGAATTTCTGATGGTAATGCAGAATCCGTTATTTTGGAGAACATTAGCACCGCTTCCATTTCAGGGTATGATAGAAGCAAACTTCCCTCACCATCAACACCTGACTCAAGAATATAGCCGCTTGCTTTTATGCTGGTTGGTTTTCCAAACAGTACCACTAAAGGATAAATACAATAAATACCAATATCCATGATGGACCCATTCGAATAGGCCGGATTAAAAGCATTCAATATGGTACCCTCTTTATATGCATCATAACGGGAGCTATATTGACAGTAGCTGGCTACAAAACGGCGAATAGCTCCAACCTTATGTAGATTTTCTTGAATCGCCTTAAAGTTTGGCATTAAAGTGGTCTTTAAAGCCTCCATTAAAAGGACATTATTTTCTTTTGCCATTTGAATCATCTCTTTTACTTCTACGCTGTTCGAGGCTAGCGGTTTTTCACATAAGACATGCTTTTTATGCTTCATGAACTGTATAGCCTGCTTGGCATGAAAGGAGTTCGGACTGGCAATGTACACTGCGTCAATCACATTACTCTTAGCCATTTCTTCAAGATCTGTAAAAGTACGATCAACTCCATATTTCTGCGCAAATTCCGCTGCCTTTTCCTCTGTCCGGGAGTAGATAGCAGATATGGAAAAATCCTCTAGCTCCATAGCTGCTTCAATAAATGAATCGGTTATCCAATTTGTTCCGATAATCCCAAATCTAATCATCCATACATCCTCCATCCATTATGTCATTCTATCGTTGTCTCAATCGATTATAGCAAAAAAACGAACAGTTCCTAAGCACTGTCCGTTCTTAACACTATTTTTTCCCTACATTAACACGACCTGAAAAGAATGTAGCACCTCCACCCATATCTGACACTCGGTCAGGGGTTAGAGTATTGACCAACTGTTTTGTCCCTTCTAGTTGCTGCCATAGTCCTTGAGTTACGACTACACCAGGGAGTACATTTTCGCCAACAGTCACCTTTAGCTCACATTCACCACGATGATTCCAAATCCTTACCATGTCTCCATCTTGAATGTCTCGGGTCCTTGCATCTGTCACATTCATATGAAGCACAGGCTCTTTTTCAAGCTTACGATGTTTATCATTATTAGAAAAAGTAGAATTTAAGAAGTTATGGTTTGGTGCTGGAATAAATGAGAATGGTAAATTTCCCTCTTCTTTAAGCGGGATATAGGTTGGAAGCGGCGGGTACCCGTCCTTCTCCATTCTCTTCGAATACAATTCTATTTTTCCGCTCGGCGTTTTAAGTCTGCCTGGAAGCAATTGCCCAATATTCGCCTTCACATATTGCTTCTCCAATAACGCATCATAGGTCATTCCCTCTAAGTAAGGATTTCTCGGATTATCTAGCGCGCCGGCAATCATTTCTGCTTCTGACTCATCAAAGGCAGATTCGTTAAAGCCCATGGATTTTGCAAGCAGCCTAAAGACCTCTACATTGGATTTGGACTCCCCATATGGCTCGATTACTGGCTGCTGAATTTGCATGTAATGATGCCAATAAGAAGCATAGAAATCAGTATTTTCATAGGAAGAAGTCGCCGGTAAAATAAGGTCTGCATATTGGGCTGTTTCCGTAAAAAATAAATCGTGGACCACGACAAATAAATCCTCTCGCAGCAATCCTTTCCTGACCTTGTTCCCATCGGGTGCTACCACAGCAGGGTTACTACTGTATATAAAAAGTGATTTAATCGGCTGTTCTAAAGAAAGTAATGCTTCACCAATTTGATTCATATTTACTCGTCTTGTCTGTTTATTCTTTAATAAATCGGGACGCTGCAGATAATAAGCATTGTGCTCTAAATAGCCTGAATTCCCTTTAATCGCTCCACCACCCTTTATCAGCCATTGTCCAGTAAGCGCGGGAAGACAGGAAATCGTACGTACAAACATTCCACCATTATCATGGTGCTGGGGGCCATTACCAATTCGAATGTACGAAGGGGCCGTTTCCCCGTACATACGGGCTAATCTATAAATATCATCAACAGGTACCCCTGTTATTACCGAGACTGATTCAGGATCATATTGAATAACATGCTCTCTCAGCTCTTCATGACCGACTGAATATTGGTTCAGAAATGAAATATCAACCAAATTTTCTTTAAATAAAATATGCATCATCCCTAAAGCAAGAGCACTATCTGTCCCAGGTAAAATAGGAATGAACCAGTCAGCAAACTTAGCCGTTTGATTTTTATGAACATCAATTACAACAATCTTTGCTCCATTTTTCTTTCGAGCCTGCTGTGCGAGAGCAATTTGATGCATATTCGTACTGACCGCATTGACGCCCCAGAAGATAATTAATTTCGAATGAACGGTATCCTCGGGGTCCATTCCATAGCTTCCGCCCATTGTATACTGGTAGCCGACACCACCTGCAGTTGAACAAATGGTTCGATCAAGGCGTGTTGCACCCAAGCGATTGAAGAAACGGCGGTCCATTCCTTCTGCAGTCAAATTTCCCATATTCCCATAAAAGCTATAAGGTAGAATACTTTCAGGACCATCATTTTCAATCAGTTTTTTCCAACGGAAGGTTATCTCTTCAATGGCCTCCTCCCAGCTGATTCGTTCAAACACACCTTCTCCTTTAGCACCAGTCCGTTTCATCGGATATTGCAGACGCTTTTCATCATAAATCCGCGCTGTCATATTACGCACTTTATTACAAATATTTCCTTTCGTTACCGGATGATTAGGGTCGCCCTCGACCTTCACGATTTTCCCATCCTTTTTATGGACGAGTAAGCCACATTGGTCTGGACAATCTAGAGAACATACAGAAGGAAAAACCCCATTCTCCTGATTGATATATGCTGTCATGAATGATCACCACTTTTTTGTATTAGAAATTAAATTCGCCCGTCGAATTTGCGTCCGGATTACCTGAGCTCGCTCGGGTAAACTACCTTTAAAAAATCCGGGACATCCGCCGGAGGCTTAACTTCAATCAGCAGGGGTTTGAATCCCCACTGAATCGAAGGACCATTTTCCTTCATCCCCCACTTGTAGAAGTGGAGGACTTCTGCTGAATGAAGTTAAATAAATGATTTTATCTATCAGCCTACACTGTTTTTCAGTTTATATCTATTATTATACATATATTCTATAATACTAACTAATATTGTATTTTTCCATTTCACTTGCAAAACCACTGATTCTTAAGCAAAAAATTTGCATGTAAAGATATAATTTATTATAGTAAAATTTCAGTTGAACTTCTCCGTTGTTTTCTAGGTAATATTTTTCATTTTTCATTTTTCAAATCAAATTCGCCCGTCGAATTTGGTCCGGATTACCTGAGCTCCCTCGGGTAAACTACCTTTAAAAAATCCGTGACATCCGCCGGAGGCTTAACTTCATTCAACCGGGGTTTGAACCCTACTGAATCGAAGTTCGATTTGCATTCATCCCCCACTTGTAGAAGTGGAAAACTTCTGTTGAATGAAGTTAAACGAATCTTTTTTTCGCTTCACACGTAAATAATATGTAATATAAAGATGAGGTAAAAGTGATTCTAAAATGATAGTTTCATTTTTATACATTTATAAAAACAAATGGAGGGAATTTAATTAATGAAGAAGCTTTTATCAGCAGTACTTACGGCGGTATTACTATTTTCGCCAGTTGGAAGCGTTATTTTCCAGGATCAAATCACAACAGTCGAGGCAAAATCGTACAAGTCAGGAAAGAAAAGCTATAACAGCAACAATAATAGCACAAATAACAATAATTCTTTTTTCCAAAATAAAAAGAATGATACAAATACTACCAACAAGTCTGCTGCCACTCCTGCTAAAAAGAGCGGTGGGTTAATGAAAGGTCTTATGCTAGGCGGTCTTGCCGGCCTCTTATTTGGGGGACTGTTTGCTAATATGGGAATGCTTGGCTCAATCCTCGGCTTACTTGTTAATGTATTGGCAATCGTTGTCATCATTGCGGTAATTCGTAAAATTTTCACTGTATTTAAAAACAACAAGAAAAAAGAGGATCCTAACCCATGGAGAGGCTAATCATCTCTGAACAGGATATAGTGAATGCCCTCTGTGTCTATATTTCTCGCAAAAAGCAGATAAAGCCAGAAGAGGTTGATATCGAACTAATGTATGACGATGATTACGGTTTTTCCGCGGAGGCTTACGCGAACGGGCGAAAGCAAGTACTTGTCACCATTAACATTATTGAAGCATTAAGATTATGGCTTGAGGAGTTCTTAAACCGGGACCCTTATTCCGGAATTGAATTAGTCTTGGATGATGAAGAAGGAATTATCGCGGTTATCAGCTGAAATAAAAAAGGATGTCACCTGACATCCTTTTTTATTTACCTAACACAAACTGTAAATGAGAAATCGCTCTGACGGGTTCTGCTCGAATTGATTCGCTAGGATAACTTCCTGCTTTAACTCAAATGCAGTATCCTTTTCTAAAAAATAAATATAATCCTCAGATGGATAGTATAAAATCAAGTCAATCTCACGCTTAGTATGTTCCACTGATAGCAATATGTTATTGATTACCCTTCTGAATATTTGTATGGAAAAGGGATTAAAGAAATAAAATCGATTATCCCTAGGATCCAGCTTATATTCCTCAGCTAATCCATTATGAAAATGTATCCTTTCCCTGCTATTTTTTCGTTTTTTTACATAACTATCTCGATTCTCCAATGCCTCATGATAAAAAATTAAGTTCATTTCTATCCCTGTAACGGTTATATGGTATAAATATTCAATAAAAAAATTTAACCTTCCTTTGCCGCAGCCGAAATCAACGATTTGGTCGCCCCTCTTTAATTCATATTGACTAAATAAGGTTTCCAAAGCACTATACGGTGTCGGTTCATATGGATGATAATGAAAAGACTTATAAAACCGCTTTTGCTCTTCACAAGTATGTATATTAAGCAGTTTGTCATAGTATTGTTCTTTCATTCAACATCCCCCATTCATTTCATTTTCCTATCTAAGTATAATCCTATAAGAGAAAATTATCATTATTGGAATGCTCCCAAAAAAATTAGGTAACCACCAAGTGATTACCTAAGATTCAGTCATTATTTGATTTTCCCAGAAGTAGTTCCGTTAGGACCCATTTCTTGTAAGAAGTGAGTTAATAATGCGTTATAGCTATTTGTTGACGCTGTCGCCCCAGAAACTGTATCCGCTGTTCCCTGCTTGGCAATCGCACTTTCAGTTAATTGAGCATATGCATCAACTGGCTCGATATCCATATGTGAACCATATTCTTTGTCCTCAGATTTCTTTGAGCCATCTTCTTTTATTTCATCATACTTAACAACAGTAATTTTTCCAGCCTCTACCTTTACTTCCATTGTTGGTTTGTAGCCGTGAGAATCAAATGTTTCATATTCTACGGTATAAGAGCCATCCTTTAAATCACCGGCAACCACTTCTTTTGACCCCTTATCAGCTGTTGTAGCTTCTTCTTTTTTACCAGTTAAGTCAACCTCTACACGATTCTCATATGCATTTTTAATCGCAGCAATAATATCGCCGTGAGCATCTGTAAGACTGAAGGTAGCACCTGTAGTTACATCTGCAAGCTCTGCTTTTTCCGCATCTGTCAGCTTGCTGTATTTTTCAATGTCCTCAGGCTTATCGGACTTTTCTGTCAGTGGTCTTCCATTTACATCTGAGGTATATTTAGCATTCCATTCTTCAATTTCAGCAATCGTTTTTCCTTTAAAGAATTCTTGGTAAAAATCCATTTGCTTATGCCAATCCATCATCATATTCATGCCGTATTGATCACCACGTTCACGCTTCGTCTGCCATGCATCAATTTCTGCCTTCACTGAGTCCACAGTATTCTCAGAAACTCCTGATACTTCACCCGTAGCATGATCTGTTATATTATATCCTTCCTTTGCTGGCCAGCCGGAGAAATGCGGCATTGACTCCCCATCATAGTTAGGTGTACTTACTTCTAGCGCATCTACATATAGATTAATAATTTTTCCCTCTGCATCAAACAGCGCATTCGCCGTAATATAGTTAAAGCTATATACCGGTACTTCCTGTGCATCCTTACCAGGACCCTCACGAAAATTCTTTGCCACACCTAAACCTTGATATACAACTGTCGGTGCTACTGCAACTTGTTGGGTTTCTGCTGCTGTTGCTTGTTTCTCCTCTGGTGCCTTACTCTCTTCTGTTCCACATGCGGCTAAAAGACTAGCACTTAGTGTTAATGCAGTAATAATGGAGAGTTTTCTCTTCGCTGACATCCTTAATCCCCCAAACTAGAATTATGTAATATTTTTGTAAAGTACTTTACAAAACTATAATAATCTCAGAGGAAAGAATTTACAATTTCATTTAAGGGAATTCATAGATTGTTCATCAACACACATTCACCTTTTGGACAAATCTATTTATTAATGAATTGAAAATCCTTGGAAAATATAGATTTCAAATCGAATAATAATTTAACTTATGGTATTCAATGGTTACCCATGATATTAACTTTATCAATACCGGTGATATTCTTAATACCACTTCATCATATTGTAAAACTTTTACTGATGATAAAAAAACGGTTATTGCGAATTCCACAATAACCGTTTTCAAAGGGCAGTCAGCCATTATTAATTTAAAAATGAGGTATCTACTAAGCCCGCCAATTCAGGTGATTCCTTAAGAAATTCTAATTCAAAAGAAGAGTGTGCAAATTGCTGTAAAACTTCTTCATTAATTTCAGTCGTGTAATTAATACGTTCCATTGCCTTTGCAACAAGGTCTTTGTCAAGCTCTTGCTTTGTTAAATCTTTAATGGCTTGAATCGCAATCGTTTGTGCTTCTTCTTTATTATTATTGATAAAATCAACTGCCTCCTGCTGTGCCTTTACTAGTGCTTCAGCAATCTCTTTATTTTCTTTTACAAGCTTTCCGTTTGCCGCTAATACGGTGTTTGGTAGTGTATGGCCATAGGCAATGTCATCTGTGCTTACGATTTCTTTTGCTCCGGCTAGGATTAAAGTCGATGCCCACGGTTCTGGGACAGCCGCTAAATCAACCTGACCAGATTCAAACATTCCTTGATACTGAGCAGGGTTTCCAGTGACATGCTTTAAAGACCCACCGATACGCGATGAAGCAAGCTTATCCATTCCTAAGTCCATTAAAAAGGTTTCAAATTGAACATCATGTGTACAACCAATACCAGGAGTAATAAATGTTTTACCCTCAATATCTTCTAAACTATTAATTCCACTTTTCTCACTTGCTACCACAACCGTACCACCTGAAGATGCACCTGCAAGGACCTTCACATTTGCTCCATTCGTAAAGTTATTCATGACAGGAGCAGGTCCAACTAAACCAGCATCAATATCACCAGATTTTAAAGCCGTCATAAACGTACCACCATCAGGAAAGGTTTTGTATTCAATTTCAATATTCTCACCTAATGCTTTTTCATAGTAGCCCTTTTCACGGGCAACCATCGCAGGTACGTGATCAATATTTGGAAAATAACCGATAACAACCTTATCTTTTCCTGACTCTCCTTTTGAACTTTCATCAGAGCCGCCGCAAGCTGCAAGTAATCCAACAGCTAATATTATAAATACAGATAAAAACCACTTTTTCATCATTTTTCGTTCCTCTCTTTTCTTATTTACGCTGCCTGTTCAAGACCCCATTTGGCCATGACACGCTTTTCAATCCTTTGAAAGATGAGTAAATCTACTGTTACACCTATAATTCCAATTACGACCATAATCGCCATAACCATATCCATTCGTCCAAAATCCGAAGCGTATTTTAATGTGTAACCAAGACCCGGACCTGTGCTTAACAATTCTCCCGCCATAAGTGCACGCCAGGCAAATGCCCAGGCCAGTCGAAGTCCAGTAACTGCATAAGGAATCGATGCTGGAAAAACAACTCGGACAAATAAGTCAATCCCACCCGAACCCATTGTTTGGGCTGCCTTAATATAGAGCGGGGCCACATTCTTAATCCCGGTTCTCATATTGATTGTCATCACGATAGCAGCACCCAATACAACGATAAAAATGACCGATTTCTCATTAAGTCCAAACCACATAATAGCAAGAGGAAGCCAGACAATACTCGGAATACTTTGCAGAGACAAGATTAGGGCACCAAGTGTTTCATCTGCCGTTTTGGACTTAGCAAGCAGAATTCCTAGCAAAACTCCAATGACAAGGGCAATCATTAACCCAATTAATAAACGCGTAAAGCTTGCTCCTAAGTCCTGAAATAATGACCCGTCTGCCAAACTTTCCTTTAGGCTCAGTACTACATCAGTCGGAGATGGCATCATTACTTTGGGAATATCAAAAACTCTGACAATCAGCTCCCAAACTCCAAATAAAGCTGCAAAGAATACAATTCGTTTAATAGCTAGACGCATATTTCATTTCCTCTTCTGCCACTTTATCTATTTCAGTTTTAAGCAGCTCCAGAATCATTTGTTCATACTGAGCCATTTCCTGGATATGCTTTTCACGGGGCCTTTCTATTTTGACCTGTAAATCCTTTAGAACCGTGCCTGGATGGGTTCCCATTACAATGATCCGGTCAGAGAGTTTTACCGCTTCTTGAATACTGTGAGTAACAAATAAAATCGTCTTTTTTGTTTCTAACCAAATACTTTCAAGTTCATCATGAAGTCTCATTCTGGTTTGCTCGTCAAGGGCACCGAACGGTTCATCCATTAACAGAACCCTAGGATTCATGGCCAATGCTCTTGCGATTGCCACCCTTTGCTGCATTCCGCCTGATAGTTCATGCGGGTTGTGTTTCGCATACGGACTTAACTGTACAAGCTTTAAGTATTTATGAGCAATCTCACGAGCGTCCTTCTTTTTCATTTCCTTTTTCAACGGGAACATGACATTTTCCTCTACTGATAACCAAGGAAACAAGGCGGCCTGCTGGAATACCATCCCTCTATCCTTTCCAGGCTTTGTTATTCTTTGATCATCAATCAGAACACTACCGCTGCTAGGTTTCGTAAGTCCGGCAACAATGGAAAGTAATGTTGATTTCCCGCAGCCTGATGGACCTAAAAGGGAAACAAACTCACCTTCTTTAATATGAAGGTCAATATCCTTTAACACCTTTTCTGTCTTACCACGATTAGTAAAACTCTTTTGAACGTTGTGTATATGAAGAAACATGTTCTCACCCACCTTATTGTACACTTTTAATATAATTCTCATTAGTTTAATCGGATTAATTATATTTATTATATAATGGCAGAGGATAATGTCAACAGTTTTTTCGCCTTTCCTTTTATATATTTATAAAAGTCCAAATTTTTATTTTTCATCATAGAAAAAGATGTAAGGTTGTTTTCTTGATAAGCGTATTATAAAATGACCTTAAACTTACTAGACTAATATGAATTATTGCTATTTATGACAAGGAAAGGAAGATCCAAAATGAAAATCTATAAATCCATCATTGATTTAATAGGAAATACACCTATTGTGCAATTAAATAAAATACCGGATTCCAACGGTGCGAATGTTTATATGAAATTGGAATCATTTAACCCTGGTGGGAGCGTGAAGGATCGTGCAGCCCTTAATATGATTGAGCGTGCGGAGGCCGAGGGTAGACTCATTCCAGGTAAAAGTACGATAATTGAACCAACCTCTGGGAATACGGGAATAGGAATTACAATGGTTAGTGCGGTAAAGGGCTATCGTTGCATCATCACGATGCCGGATAATGCAACACCTGAACGTGTTAAAATCATGAAAGCCTATGGTGCCGAGGTGATTCTGACACCAGCTAATCTGCGGATGCAGGGTGCTATTGATGAAGCCAATCGCTTAGCTGCTGAAATCTCTGACAGCTTCATACCTATGCAATTTGAAAATAAAGCCAATGCTGATGCCCACCGTAGTACAACTGCAGTTGAAATTATGGAGGCTTTTGAAGGGAAGCTAGATGCACTAGTACTGACAGCTGGAACGGGTGGCACTGTTACAGGAACAGGGGAAGAATTAAAGAAACAGATTCCGGGACTAAAAATTTTCGTAGTGGAGCCTTCTGGATCTCCAGTTCTTTCTGGAGGTAAACCAGGTCCTCATAAAATCCCCGGAACAGGTCCAGGGTTTATTCCCCAAATCTTAAATCGAGAAATTTATGATGAAGTACTACTCATTGAGGATGAGGATGCTCAGGTGATGGCTCGCCGTCTTGCAGCAGAAGAAGGAATCTTTGTCGGAGCTTCCGGAGCAGCTTCAGCCCACTTCGCTGTTCAGGTGGCAAAACAACTACCACCCTCAGCAAGAGTACTCAGCTTAGCTCCTGATACAGGTGAACGCTATTTATCCTCTGATTTGTTCCCTGGATAAGTAGAGTAAGAAACTGATTTCAAAGGGATAGCTTGAGCTATCTCTTTTACTTTCAGTTCCTCCTCATCAAACCGTACGTGAGGTTTTCCCTCATACGGCTTTCCGACGTTCTTCTTTCTTTGGCTTTACGGTGTCTAACCAGCCAATTTCACTAAAATATGATCAACTTCTTCTCTAACATCCTTTAGTTTTCCGTGCTTCTTTCGATTGTTCCTCTTTTTGTTATAAAACAAGACGAGGCGTTCTAACACATACCAGTCAATACGATTCAGCCATTTCTTTGCGTGAGTTGATATAAGGTAATAGTTCTTGAAACCTTGCAGTTTCCTATTTAGTCCTTTCACTAACTCTTTGATGTCCAAGAATAATTTATTCCTTGGTTCTGTGTAGGCTTTAATCTTGGAGCGCATTTTCTTCATTGCGTCCCTCTTCGGTATATGTGACATGACATATAACGTGTTTCCTCCTTTTCGTCTGATTGGAAACTTCCGATTATGAAAACCTAGAAAATCAAAACCATCTATGTCATTCCACAGATTAACTAGTCTCGATTTGTTTCTATTAATAGTAAGGTCGAGTTTTCCCATTATTGATTGGATAACCTTTATACTTTCAAGTGCTTGTGATTTGGTTTTGCACATGATGACGAAGTCATCCGCATACCTTATGAGTTCACCCAAGTCTTTGAACTTCTTCTCCCAAAGCATATCCATTGTATTTAAATAGATATTCGCTAAAAGAGGTGAAATTACACCACCTTGAGGTGTACCAGTAATCGGATTTCTTATTTTGCCTTCCTCCATTATGCCTGACTCTAACCATTTTCGAACAAGTTTTAAAACCCGTCGGTCACTAATCCTTTGTTCTAATAATTTCATCAACTTATGTTGATTGATATTATCGAAATATCCTTGGATATCGACGTCTACTACCCAAAAACATTTCTTACTGGCTTTTCTTATCTTTGCCATTGCTTGATGGGCATTTCGTTTTGGACGAAAACCAAACGAACAGTCATGAAAGTCAGCTTCGAATATTGGTTCAATAACCATTTTCGTTGCCATTTGTGCGACTCGGTCTTTAATAGTAGGAATTCCTAATGGACGTTTCTTACCATCATCCTTTGGAATATAGGTTCTTAGGACTGGACTAGGGTGATAACGTTTCTCCTTTAATTCTAGATAGAGTTCGTTCATAAATTTCTTCTCACCGTACTCCGAGACGATTTGTTCAATCGTCTGTCCATCGACACCTCCACTTCCTTTCTTACGTTTCACACGTTGCCACGCTTCCCATAGAATATCAGGACGATAGATTTTGTCATATAAAGCGTGAAATCTTCGAGTTGGACATTCCTTGGCACAAAGATATAACGTCTTCCAGAGTTCTTGAGCTTTTACATTATTGGTGTAGTTAGTCATTTTCCTGACATTCACTGACTCTTACCTCCTTCTGACATATGAACGAAGTAGGGTAATGGCTAACGCCGTCCTTCCCTAGACAATGTTGTGTTGTCATTGTCATCATTGGTACTATGACCCCCTCCGACTCCCTCTCATCCATCTACCATTTCGTTTGCACTTATAGGTTTCTGCTTTACTTTCTTGAGAAAGTGATGAGGAGGGTATCCCCAGTTCCGTTAACTACTTTCCTAACATGTCGTTCCCCTTACCCCGAGAGATTCTTCGGTACTGCTGTTCCAAGTTCTTCACACCTTCCATGGTCTTCGCCCATATTCACAAGGCTCGACTTCTCTTTAGCCACCGTAGGTGGGTTCTTTTGACGAGACGGCAGGATTCACTTTATGTTACAACCTGTTAGTTTGCTCGCACTCTGCTAGAGAGTTACTTTGTCACAGGGCTTCAACCTTAGAATTTCTTCACCAGTTGCCTGTCAGCTACTGAGCGTCTTGGTACTTACTCAGATTGGACTTTCACCAATTAGCAATTAACGGCTTGCTGGGCACGCTAAATATAAAAAGCCTGAATCTGACCTCTCAAGGTCAGATTCAGGCTTTTAGCTTAAACTGCTTCTTCAAGCAATTCTTCGTTAATATTGCTTTGTTTTTCTTCTCTTCTTTTCTCCGTCTCTGCCACAATGACGGCACAGGCAGCATCTCCTGCTGTGTTAACAGCCGTTCTTGTCATATCAAGCAAACGGTCAATCCCGATAATTAAGGCAATTCCTTCTACCGGCAGGTTGACTGTTTGCAATACCATAGCAAGCATAACCAGACCTACACCAGGTACACCAGCAGTACCAACACTTGCTAGTACAGCTGTTAACACAACTGTTATTAATTGAACAAAAGTTAGCTCAGAACCAACCACCTGAGCAATAAAAATCGTCGCAACACCCTGCATAATCGCCGTTCCATCCATATTAATAGTTGCGCCAAGCGGCTGTACAAAACTACTAATAGATTCAGGAACCTTTAGCTTTTTCTGTGCAACGTTCATTGAAACAGGAAGCGTCGCGCTGCTACTTGAAGTACTAAAGGCTACACTCATGGCTGGTGCAAAGTCCTTGATAAATTTTATGGGATTACGTTTACCAAGCAGGGCTACAGAACCGCCGTAAGTAATAATAAAATGAACAAAGAGAGCCAATAACACAACAAACATATAAAGACCCATCGCCTTCATAGCGTCAAAGCCCTGCTTTCCAACAGCTGAAGCAATTAAACCAAATGTGCCAAAAGGAGCAAACTTCATAACGGTATTAACCAAATACATCAGAATATCATTCGCTTGCTCGAAGAGGTTCATAATGCCCCTTACTTTATTACCAAGGACAGAAATACCTAATCCTATAAAAACTGCAAAAACAATAATCTGGAGCATATTACCTTCTACTAATGAACGAACTGGATTTGTCGGGATAATATTTAAAAGTGTTTCCGAAACTGGTGGTGCTTCGGCAGCATTGAATTCTGCTGTTGATAAATCAAACTCACCTGCTGCACCAGGTTGGAAAACATAGGCTAAAGCAATGGCAATGGAAATGGCTATTGCAGTTGTAACTAGGAAGAAACTTATCGTTTTTAAACCAATACGTCCCAATTTCTTGGGGTCACCCAACCCTGCTGCTCCCAATGTAATAGAAACAAATACAATAGGTACAACCAGCATATTAATTAGATTAAGGAATATTTTACCAAGTGGAGTAAATACATATTGGTCAATTTGAGGGAAAAAATCTCCGGTGAATAAATTCATAATTAAACCTACAGCGGCTCCTGCAATAAGGGAAAGAATAATTTTTGTTGATAGTTTCAATATAGTTTCCTCCTTTTCTATTACTATCTTAAAATGATTTTGTTGAATTTTTCATCCTAATGAATCTCATTTGCTATTCAATCACTGTATTTTGAGAATAAAAAATACACAGAGGAAATAACCCTGTGCAATAATATGCCAGTGACCCCTCAAATGGCCTACGAGGTTAGCTGTCGGGTTCGGGTTTTGAGAGTACCCTACCTTATAAAGGATTCACCCCATGTACATGTAATGTACGATTGGTTCCCCCGCTCTAAAATAGATTAAGCGAATTAGCTATGAAATTATTATATTCAAGTATTTTCTTAAACTTTTCTAATATAATTATTACAAAAAAGTTCTTTCCTTGTCAAGCATCTCATACGTAAAATTTTTTTTCACAAAAGAAACCTGTACACAAAATCGCACAGGTTAGAATAGGTTATTAGGTATTTGATGCTGATACAGCTTGTCTTGGAACACGTAATAATAAGATACCCCCAATAATGAATAGGATCACAAGACTAAATACTCCACTGTTTGTACTGCCGGTTATTTGTGCCGCTGCCCCAACTAATACCGGGCCTATGATTGCTGCAAACTTCCCAAAAATACTATAAAACCCAAAAAATTCATTTGATGACTCTTTTGGAACAAGCTTCGCAAAGTAGGAGCGACTCATTGCTTGTATTCCACCCTGAGAGGTTGCTACAAGCATGGCTAGGAGCCAGAAATCCAATGCTGTGTCTAGAAAATAGGCATAGCAGCAAATAAAAATATAAACCATAATTCCAATCATAATCATCGTCTTTTCGCCATATCTTCCACCCATTTTACCAAACAGGACCGTAAAAGGAGCCGCAACAACCTGCGTAACAAATAAAACAATTAATAAAGTAGTAGAAGTAATCCCTAGGTCAGAACCGAAGGCGGTCGACATATTAATAACGGTATGGACTCCATCAATATAGAAGAAGTACGCAAGTAAAAAGATGAATAAAGGACGATATAATTTAATATTTTTCAATGTTGTAAAGAGCTGCTTAAAGCTTGTAGAAACTGGATTTGAAACATGTTCCTTATAGTATTTCTGCTCCACATTCCTAAGCATCGGTATGGTAAATAGTCCCCACCACAGGGCAGTAATGGCAATCGCAACCTGACTTGCAGTAGTTGTTGCTAATGGAATAACCCCTTGTTGGGATAATAATATAATTCCGATGGATACAATAAATGGAATAGTGCTTCCAATATACCCAAGTGCAAATCCATTGGCCGAAATACGCTCCATCCTTTCCTCGGTTGTGACATCAACAAGAAAGGCATCATAAAAAACATTTGCTCCCGAGAAACCCATTGATGTAACCACAAAGCACACTAATAGTAGAAGCCATTGATCACTTGGTACGACAGCTAATAAAAGCGTAAAAAGAACCCCTAATGATGAAAAGATTATAAAAAGCCGTTTCTTATAGCCCTTGAAATCTGCAATGGTGCCTAATATTGGCGCTAAAACAGAAATTAACAGGGTTGCAAACGAATTCGCGTACCCCCAATAAGCCGTTGACGTTGATGCTGCTATTCCCGCTTCTGTCGCAGACGCTTTAAAATAGAGTGGAAAGATAGCGGTGACGACGACCAAGGTATATGCCGAGTTTGCCCAATCATAAAAAGCCCAACCACGTTCAGGCGCAGTCATTTTTCCCATATCGATACCTCGCATTCCTACTTGATACTAAATCCTAATATCAGTGTACTATGTATTGACTAAATATTATTTATATTTCATAAAATAATCCATCAAATTAATTTTATGAAATATAAAAAGCCCCGTACCTTCTAAAGTACGGGACCATTTTTTACCATTATACCATCACTTTACAGATATCGTTAGTAAACTCAACTGGATCCTGAATTGGCAAACCTTCAATCAATAAGGCTTGATTATATAGGAGATTCGTATATAATGCTAGCTTCTCTTGATCCTTTTCAAAAGCGGATTTTAAGGCTTCGAAGACTTCGTGATGAGGATTTATTTCTAATACCTTATCTGCTTTAATACCCTGATTGTCAGGCATCGCATTTAGAACCTTTTCCATTTCGATAGAAATTTCACCGTCAGTGGACAGGCAAACCGGATGCGTTTTTAATCGTTTTGAAATACGAACATTCTTTACCTTGCCCGCTAGAATATTTTGCATCTTTTCAAACAGATCCTCATTTTCATTTGATTCCTCAGCTGAATCTGTTTGATCCTCTTCAATACCAAGATCGCCGCTTGAAACTGACCTGAATTCCTTTTCTTTATAATTCATCAGCATTCTAATTGCAAACTCATCAATTTCATCTGTAAAGTAAAGAATTTCATAGCCTTTATCTGCAACCAATTCTGTCTGCGGAAGCTTTTCAATTCGTTCATTTGATTCACCGGTAGCATAATAAATATATTTTTGCTCCTCTGGCATTCTTAAGACATACTCATCAAGCGTAATGAGCTTCTTCTCTTTTGAAGAATAGAACATGAGTAGGTCCTGTAAAACTTCTTTATGAGTTCCAAAATCACTGTAAACTCCATATTTAAGCTGTCTGCCAAAAGAATTGAAAAACTTCTCATATTTTTCGCGGTCATTTTTCATCAAGCTCAAAAGCTCACTCTTAATCTTTTTATTGATATTTTTCTCAATCCGTTTTAATTGGCGGTCGTGCTGAAGCATTTCCCTTGATATATTTAGTGACAAATCTTCAGAATCTACCATTCCCTTTACGAAGCTGAAATAGTCTGGTAGCAAATCAGCACATTTATTCATGATGAGTACACCATTTGAATAAAGTTCCAAGCCTTTTTCATATTCCTTTGAGTAATAATCAAAAGGAATATTCTCAGGAATAAACAAAATGGCATTGTATCTGATCGCACCATCAACATTTGTATGGATTGTTTTTAACGGTTTGTCAAAGCCATATCGCTTTTCTTGATAAAATTTCTCGTAATCCTCATCTGTCAAGTCACTTTTATTTTTTTTCCAAATAGGAACCATACTGTTGATAATCTGTTCTTCAACAAAATCAACATATTCGTTATCATTATCTTCCTTTGGCTTACTAACGGTTACATCCATTTTTATTGGATAACGAATGAAATCAGAATACTTCTTGATGATTTCTTTTAAACGATATTCCTCTAAGAACTCATCGAAACGGTCTTCCTCAGTATTTTCTTTAATTTTCAGAATGACTTCTGTTCCGACTGAGTCCTTTTGACACAGTTCTATCGTATAGCCATCTGCTCCCTCTGATTCCCATTTGTATGCCTCATCACTACCTAACGCCTTACTAATAACTGTTACAACATCAGCAACCATGAATGCTGCATAAAATCCTACACCAAATTGACCGATAATATCATATCCGTCCTTCAATTCATTTTCACTTTTAAAGGCTAACGAGCCGCTTTTGGCAATCACTCCGAGATTGTTTTCCAGCTCCTCTTTAGTCATTCCAATACCCGTATCCATGATTTTCAGGGTTTTATTTTCTTTATCAGCCTCTACTTTTATGTAGTAGCTATCCTGATCAAACCGTAGAGTGTCATCTGTTAATGCCTTATAATAAATCTTGTCAATCGCATCACTAGCATTCGAAATTAATTCTCTTAAAAAGACCTCCCGATGAGTATAAATAGAATTAATCATCAAATCTAGCAGCCTTTTTGATTCTGCTTGGAATTGTTTCTTTTCCATGTCAGCATCTCCTTTCATATTTAAAACTAGGTGAAGTGTACGCAGTTAAACCATTTATTAAACATATCAATTAGCACTCTACCATTCAGAGTGCTAATTGTGATATTAATTTAATAACATATCCATTTTCAAGTGTCAATATTTATGGGAAAATTTCGGATGTACACAGCCTCTACTCCATCAATCTATTCTGAATACTTTCTAAACACAAGCGTGGCATTATGTCCACCGAACCCAAAGGAGTTGGATAATACAATTTGTAGATTCTTCTCCCTTGCCGTATTTGGCACATAATCTAAATCAAGGTCTTCATCCTTTGTTACATAATGAATAGTAGGAGGCATGATACTGTCTCTAATGGCTAAAAGCGAAAAGATTGCTTCAACTGCGCCTGCTGCACCAAGCATATGACCTGTCATAGATTTTGTTGAGCTGACTGACAGCTCGTATGCATACTCCTTAAAAACATTTTTAATTGCTTTTGTCTCATATAGATCATTCAATGGTGTGGAGGTTCCATGTGCGTTTATGTAATCAACCTGTTCAGGTAATATGGCAGCATCCTTTAATGCTAACAATATTGCCCTGGCAGCCCCTTCGCCATCAGGTGCAGGCGACGTAATGTGATAAGCATCACCTGTAGCACCATACCCTATTAGCTCTCCATAAATTTTAGCCCCTCGCGCAAGCGCATGCTCTAATTCTTCTAAAATAATAATTCCTGCTCCTTCTGCAATGACAAATCCATCACGGTTTTTATCGAACGGGCGGCACGCTGTGTCTGGATCAGGATTCGTAGATAGTGCGGTCATATTAGAGAAGCCGGCAATGGTCATTTCGGTAATGGAGGCTTCTGTTCCACCCGCAACCATCACTTCTACATTCCCATTCTGAACTTCGCGAAAAGCATCGCCAATTGAATTCGAGCCAGAGGCACAGGCTGTTACAGAGCAATTATTCATCCCTTTTGCACCTAATTCAATGGATACTCTTCCAGCAGCCATATCAGGAATAAACATTGGAATGGTAAACGGATTTACCCTTCTCTGTCCCTTATCAAGAAACTTTCGATATTGCTCTTCAAACTCACCTAAACCGCCAATCCCTGAACCAATCCAAACACCAACACGTTCAGGCTCCACATTTTCACCAATTTGAAGACCAGCATCATCTACCGCCATTTTACTGGCTGCAACAGCAAATTGACTAAAACGCCCCATTCTTCTTGCTTCTTTTCGATCAATAAAATCCTCTGGAGTAAATCCCTTAACCTCTCCAGCCAGTTTCACATCTACTTTTTCTACATCAATCATGATAGCAGGAGCTATTCCTGACTGACCCTTTATAACACTTTCCCATGATGCTTCAGCATCATTTCCTACCGGAGTAACAGCACCAATACCGGTAATCACAACTCTTTTTTTCATATTTATATCTCCCCACTGTATTTATACTTATTTTAACCCGTGAATCATTTGATTTCAAAAGGATGTCAGAAAGAAGAAGAATAATTTTAAATGTATTTAAAATTCTAACATTTTCCTGACTGATAATATATATATATTATTCAATAGTTCAGCGCCTAAGTTCACTTTAATTCGAATTGAATTTTCTTTATAATAAGACTATTCTATACTTTCATAGAGGCTTTCTTATGAATCCTCATGATGATATTTTCCTATATTACATTTTTCTGGAGGTATTATGGATTACAAACTATTTCCACAGGGGGATCAAGGAATAATCATTGAGCTTGGTAGCGACATCTCCACCATTACGCATCAGAAGATCCGGTTAATTTCTGCTTTTCTTGAGAAATATCAGCCTGAATGGATAATTGAATACATCCCTTCCTTTACGACCATTACTATTTTTTATCATCCTATAAAAATAGCTCGTGTAACACAGGGAAGAATGCTTCCCTATCAATATGCTGCTGAAGAGATAAGTAAGATATTATCCAATCTCACTGGCACTGATGAATATAAACCAAGAACAATAGAAATCCCCGTCTGCTATGGTGGGAATTTAGGTCCCGACCTCGAATTCATCGCAAAGTTAAATAGTTTAACACCAGAAGAAGTCATCGAGATTCATACTTCTGGTGATTATTTAGTGTACATGATTGGCTTTGCACCAGGATTTCCCTACTTAGGCGGAATGTCAGAAAAGATTTCGGCACCTAGAAAAAAAACACCCAGATTAAAAATCCCCGCGCAATCCGTAGGAATTGCCGGTAAACAAACTGGCGTTTATCCACTTGAGACACCTGGAGGTTGGCAGATTATTGGGCGTACACCGCATTCATTATTTCGCCCACATGAAGATCCTCCTACATTACTAAAAGCAGGGGATAAAGTAAAATTTACGGCCATTTCCTTGGAAGAGTTTATAGAAAGTGAGGAGATGAACCGCTATGCTGAAAATCATTAAACCTGGACTTCTTACAACCATTCAAGATCTAGGCAGGTTTGGTTATCAAAAATATGGCATCATTACAAGCGGAGCAATGGATTCCCTTTCCCATCGACTTGCTAATATTTTAGTAGGAAATGAAGAAAGCACAGCCACTATCGAAATAACCTTGCTAGGACCCATTATACAGTTTAAGGAGGATACATTGATTGCAATTTGTGGAGGGAACCTTTCTCCGTCCATTTCTAACCAGCCTGTCCGAATGTGGCGACCTGTTTTTGTAAAAAAAGGGGCCGTACTAAAATTTGGACAACCACATTCCGGCTGTCGTGCTTACCTAGCTATTGCCGGTGGTTTCTCAATTCCAACCATTATGGATAGTAGTTCGACATATCTACGAGCCAACCTTGGCGGCTTTCAAGGAAGACCTTTGAGAGAAGGAGACCTGCTGCATACTGTAAAGAAGCCAGACCCAACCTATAAGTTACTAGCAAAATGGCATAACAAGGAAAACCAGGCTCCATTTATAGAGGCAAAATGGTCGATTTCTTCACAGCTTATCCCAAAAATAGAGCATTTTCCTGTTATTCGTTTCATAACAGGGCGGCAAACAGTTCTTTTTACAAAGGAAAGCCAAGAAATTCTTTCGACAGGCTCCTTCCAAATCACACCTCAATCTGACCGCATGGGGTATCGGCTAAATGGACCTCCACTAGAGCTAGATAAATCAGTAGAAATACTATCAGAAGCTGTAACATTCGGTACGATTCAAGTCCCTGCCGATGGTAATCCGATTATTCTCATGGCTGACAGGCAGACAACCGGCGGCTACCCCAAAATAGGTGAAATTGCTTCGGTAGATTTATCGCTGCTAGCACAGGCTAAACCACTTGACACAATTCATTTTAAAAATATTTCACTGGAGGAAGCGCAGCTTCTATTACTAGAACAGGAAAGCAAAATCAAACAATTAAAATATAGAGTTCATTCATTATTAGGAGGATAACAGCATGGAAGTAGTTGATATAAATTGTGATATGGGAGAAAGCTTTGGAGTCTATAAAATGGCCTTAGATGAAGAAATCCTTAATTATATTACATCAGCCAATATTGCCTGCGGCTTTCATGCTGGTGACCCGGCAACAATGAGAAAGACAGTCCAGCTTGCCCTTGAAAAGGGAGTCGGAATCGGAGTGCATCCCGGCTTTCAGGACCTCATTGGCTTCGGCAGGAGAGAAATAAATATTACGCCACAGGAGGCCTATGATTTAATTGTCTATCAAATTGGTGCTCTATATGGCTTTGTGAAGGCTGAAGGAGGAAAACTACAGCATGTAAAGCCACATGGTGCTTTGTATAATATCGCTGCCAGAGATACTGGTTTATCCACAGCGATTGCAGAAGCTATTTACAAAATTGACCCAGAATTAATTCTTTTTGGTTTAGCAGGGAGTGAACTAATTCATGCCGGGAAGCGAGTTGGACTTCGGACAGCAAGCGAAGTATTTTCCGACCGTACTTACCAGCAGGATGGTACCCTTACTTCACGTACCGTACCCAATGCTCTCATTACAGATTCCTATGACGCTGTAAACCAGGTCATCAATATGGTTAAGGAAGGAAAAGTGCGCTCTCTTCAAGGTGTGGAAGTTACTATTCAAGCGGATACCATTTGTATCCATGGTGACGGAAAAAGCGCAATAACCTTTGCAAAAAGCCTGTCTTCAGCCTTGAAAAATGCTGGAATTAAACAAGCTAAAATAAGTGAGTTTTTGTGACCACAAAAATGATAGCCAAGGTAATTCTATAATATAGTATGATTACGCCGTCTCCTTCTTATAGGATTCGGCTTTTTTTGACAGTGATAAATCAAATGTATTCATAATCGAGCAGGGCTTACAAATAATTGTGTCATATTTCCGAAATTACTTATTAATACCATCACTTAATACGAAGGAATTGGTACAATATACCCAAACGGGATGGAGGTTATGAAGATGAGATCAACACGGCAATGGTTGTGTCTTGCTTTTATGCTCATATTAACTGGTTGTAATTCATCTCAACCCACTGATCAAGAAAATGAAACCACTGGCGATTTACCTGCTTTATCGATTATTGCTGATTCCGAGCAATCTCTAGCATTGTTTCAAATGGAAGAAAAAAATATAAAAGAAAAATTTGGTGTCCGCTTAGAGTACCATTATCCTGATAGACTAAATGATAATTTAGAGGACTTTTTATTTGCCAGCAATCAAACCTATGACATTTATATGATTTTTCCTGCAAAAATACCAGAGTATGTTGAGAGAGACATGCTACTGCCGTTAGATTCATATATCGAAAAAACTAAGGATATTGATGATGTGTTACCCGTTTATCGAAATCTATATATGAAATTTGACAATCATGATTATGGAATGGTTTATGATGGGGATACACATCTCTTATTCTATAGGAAAGATGTGTTCGAGAAGTATAATTCAGAATATAAGGCTTTATATGGAAGGAATTTAGAGCCTCCTTCCACATGGAAGGAATATGATCAGATTGCCCAATTCCTGACAAGAGATCAGGATGATGACGGTGAAATTGATTTATATGGCACCGCAATCTTTGGCGGAGATGCCAAAAGGTATATTTGGTTTGCTGAGCGCTTTGCTTCTATGGGAGGAAAGTATTTTGATGAAGAAATGAACCCTCTTATTCAGGAAGAATTAGGAATTAAAGCCTTACAGGATTTGATTAACTTGAATGACAGCGGGGCAACTCCCCCAAATTCCATGTACGATTGGATTGATTTAAACAACACATTTCTTCATGGCGACTTGGCTATGGTCGTTCAATGGAGTGATACTTCCCGATTCTCCTTCGACCATCAAACATGGGATTCGCAGATTGAAAATAAAGTCGGTTGGACACTTGTACCTGCTGATAATCCTGAAAATCCTCGAGGCGGAGTCTGGATCGGCCGTGTTTTAGGTATTTCAAAGCAATCTGCACATCCTGAAAAAGCCTGGGAAATTATTTCTTATATCACATCCAAAGAAATAAGCAAAAATGCCCTAATATCAAAAGAAACCATTAATGATCCGTTTCGATATAGTCATTTTACCGCAATTGAAAAAGGCGCATTTCCAACAGTAGAAATGAATGAGGACTTTTTAAACACAGTAAAATCCAGCTTACATAATCCAAATGCTGATTTAATGATTCCAGGCGGTTGGGAATACATGCAAGCGCTCGATCAAAACATCCATAAAGCATTAATCCATAATCTAACTGCTGAGGAAGCTTTGCAGCAAACTGCCGTTGAATGGAATGAAATTACAGCACGGTACAACGCCAATTTGCAAGCCGTTCATTACAAGCAATGGCTCAACCTCCTCGAGGAGGTAGGTAAGAATGAAATGGAATAGGGGTTTAGTTTTCCAGTTTTGGCTGGCAATGAACATTCTTGTTTTAATCAGTGTTCTTACGATTAGCGGCCTTTATGCTTGGAGAGAAACTGCACATTTGGAAGACAGCTTAAAAAATGAAGGAATAACAGCTGCCAAAACACTAAACTCAGCGATTGGATTATATATGCTTGAAGAGGATTATTCTAACTTAAGTCCACTTACATACTCCTTACAATCCGAACCAAATATAGCTTATGTCATTATCAGAGATAAGGAAGGCACTACCGTAAATCAAAAGGGTGAAACAAATCTTACAGATCTTATTATCGAAAAGATACCGCTCGAATACTTTAAAGTAAACGTCGGGGAAGTGGAAATGGGACTCAAAACAACCACTTTGAAAAAACAAAAACAAATGGTCCTAATTGATACGGTGATTACCGTTATTAGTTACTCACTTCTTTCTCTAATTTTTTCATATATCATCAGTAGAAAAATGACAGCACCTATAAAAAAATTGATTTTGGCCACAAAGCAACTATCAAAAGGACATCGTAATGTGGATGTGTTAGAAGAAATAAGCGTCATTGAGATTAAGCAATTAGCAATAGAATTTAATAAAATGGCTAAAACCATTTATAATCACGAGGAAATTTTAGTCAACGAAATTAATAAAGCAACGAAAGATTTATCTAAAAAAATAGACATGCTTGAGGTATTTGGAAGTATCTCAAATTCAGTATTAGAGGACGATGTTCAAAGCCCAGAGATAATAAAATCAACATTGCTAAATATCCAAAGTTACATGGGTGCTTGCCAGGTTACATTAACCTTTATTAACCAGCAAAAAAGACTGGAAGTATTCCGGCTCGAACAGGAAAACAATACCTCTTCATATGAGCTTCAAATGGAAGATACCTCCTTCAGTTATGCTATTAATCAAAAACAAATCATAGTCCGTAACGATTTGTTTTTCAATAATGCTTCTATTTTTGAACAAAAGCTTATGAAGGAAGGAATGAAATCCTTATTAATATTGCCAATTATCGCAAAAAACAAGGCTATTGGCACATTAAATATAGCAAGTTCTAAAAAAGACTATTTTTCCGAAGATATTATTGAACAGCTGACATCCTTTACGAATCACATTGCCCTTGCCTTTGACCGAGTTGCTGCATATGAATCGTTACATAAGTCCGCCTACCATGATTTCTTGACTGGTTTACCAAATTTCCGTTTATTTAAAATTTGTGTTCAGGATGCATTGGAAAAGGCAAAACAAAATAACACACTTGTCGCTATATTGTTTATGGATTTAGACCGCTTTAAGGCCGTTAATGATACATTTGGACATGCCACTGGAGACCTGTTATTAAAATATATTTCCAAACAAATTGTATCCTGTTTAGCTGAAGGTGATACAGTTTCCCGAATTGGCGGAGATGAATTTACCGTTCTGCTGCCCTTTTTAACGGATAGTACGGAAGCCGTGGCGATTTCTAAAAAAATTATGAAAGCATTAGAAAATCCGGTTATTATAAAAGGCTATAAAATCCCAATTTCAACCAGCATAGGTATTTCCTTTTTCCCTAAGGATGGTCATGACCCTGATACTCTAATAAAGCTAGCAGATCGTGCAATGTATAAAGTGAAACAGCAGGGTAAAAATAATTACGCTATCTATACTCTCCGGGAGGATAAATATACCGTTAATCAAATTGTATTAGAAAATAATATTCGAAAAGCCATTAATAAAAAGGAATTAACCGTATATTATCAACCGAAGATTAATATTCAAGATGGAACAGTGTCTGGTGTTGAAGCTTTAGTCAGGTGGATGCATCCAGAACAAGGGCTGATTTCTCCAGAACACTTTATTCCACAAGCTGAAGAAACAGGATTAATCGTACAAATTGGCGAGGTTGTGATGAAACAAGCCTGCCAGCAATGTGTTACATGGCAAAAGCAGGGGCTACCTCCTATTCCCGTTTCTGTCAATTTATCTCCACATCAATTCCTACAATCTACTCTTGTGAGTAATATTGAAAAAATAATAAGAGATACTGGTATTAATCCTGAGCTATTAGAGCTTGAAATTACGGAAAGCATGTCAATGGATATAACCCGTTCTATTATCATATTACAAGAGCTTAAAGCTTTGGGTGTACGTATTGTTGTCGATGATTTTGGAACAGGCTATAGTTCACTTAATTATTTACGCCAATTACCTATTGATACAGTTAAAATTGATAAGTCCTTTATTAGGGATATGACAATAGATAAGAATAATGAAGCTATCGTCGCTACCATTATTAATATGGCACATAATCTAAATTTAAGTGTCACGGCAGAAGGAGCTGAAACGGAGGAACAGGTAAAATATTTAAAGCGATATTTATGTGACAATATACAAGGCTATTATTTCAGTAGGCCCATTCCAGCAAACGATTTTGAAGTCCTGTATACACAGCTTGTGATGGATGCACAAAAAACCCTCTTATATGCATAGGCATTTAAGTCAAAAAAGCGAACAGTTTTCTGTCCGCTTTTTTTGACATTTATTCAAGTACATTAATTAAAGTTCCAATCCCTCCAACCGAAACCTGAACTTCATCCCCTGCCTTCAGCCATTCCTGCTGGTCTTCTGGATAGCCTAACACAACCCCTTCAGGTGTGCCGGAAAAGATGATGTCGCCAGGCTTTAGTGTCATATATTCAGAAATATAACTGATAAGTGTTGCACAATCAAAAATCATATCACGAGTATTAGCCGATTGCTTAACTACACCATTTACCCTACATTCAATATCCAGGTTAGTCGGATCTATTTCATCAGCTGTTAGTAAATATGGCCCAATCGGGCCGAAGTTTTCAAGCGTTTTCCCTAGCAACCATTGTCTTCCACTTCGGAACTGGAGATCTCGTGCAGAAAGATCATTACCTACTGTATAACCAAATACACAAGAAAGTGCCTCATCCTTTGAAACATTTGAGACTTCTTTACCAATGACAATGACCAGCTCCACTTCATAATCATATTTCTCAGCACACTTTGGAAGCTTAATCTTTTGATTATGCCCAGCTAAGGTGTTATTAAATTTGCTAAATATAACTGGTGAGGTAGGAATATTCTGGCTTGATTCATTTACATGGTCGACATAATTTAAGCCTACACAAAGAATTTTTTCTGGATTTGTCACACATGGTGCATAGACAATTTCTTCCTCTGAAAGATAAGCTACTTCCTCTTTCATTAAGCTGTATAACTGCTGTATTGCCTTATCTCCACCAGCGATTACATCTTCCATTTTAGTAGGGATTTCCAGCGAAAAGATTCTAGCAGACTCTTCTACATCGATAATTCCTTTTTCTGTCACAATACCTAAGCGAATTTGATTATTAGCTTTAAAATTAATGAACTTCATGTAAACCCTCTTCTCTTTTTGATTTTTCTGAATAATCTATATTCAATTATCAATAATTCTACTTCATTAGTTCGATTTCCTTCTTAGTTAACAAGAATAATAGGCTTTTGTGTAAGAAAACCTCAAAACACTGAAAAATATTACAAAGAAAGACAATAAAAGAAATTAATTTATTTGTATTCCAATAAGATTAATAGTATTTTAAATATAAAGGAGGAATATCGTGTGAATGTATTTGAAGCAATCCAAAAAAGGCGAGAAATCAGTCATTACTTACCAAAGTTGATACCAACAAAGGAACTGGATCAAATCTTACATGCCGCTTATTTAGCGCCTTCAGGGAATAATCTTCCATCAAGAGAGTTTATTTTAGTAACTGAGAAGGATTCATTACAGCATCTAGCCCAGGCTACACCTTTTGTTCCCTGGCTATCTGGAGCTGGAGCAGCTATTATCATTACAGGACGTCCCGATATCAGTAAATATTGGCTGCAGGATGCCTCGATTGCCAGTGGTTTTATTTGGTTATCAGCTGTTGAATTAGGAATTGGGTCAGCATTTGGTGCTATATACCATTCTGAGGATCAGGAAGAATCCGAACGAAGGGAAAGCTATGTACGCGAACATCTCCACATTCCAAATGACAGACGAATTGTAGCTATTCTAGGTTTAGGCTACCCCGAAAAAGAGCCACCTACAAAGACATTATTATCAAAAGACTCAATCATCCATTATGGAAAGCATGGTAAGTAATACTTCAGACATAATGAAGACAGGGCGAGTATTCACATTTTACAGTTCTTCATTTATTTCGATATAATGTATTAAGGATTAATTTTTTTCTAGCATATGTCATGCCTGAATATTGATTCCACTCACCTTTTATGAAGGTGGGTGGTTTTATTGTGTGTGTTGGGAGCAAGGAGGATATTATGAGTACTTGGAAATTTGCTTTACTTGTTTTTCTTGGAGGTTGCTCGTATGGTGTTGTTTCAACATTTGTAAAACTTGCTTACTCTCAAGGATTTAATGTTAGTGATGTAACAGGTACACAGTATTTTTTTGGTGCCATCCTGTTATGGATTCTTTCTTATTTTATGCCGAAGAGTCCATTAAGCTTCAAATCATTACTGATTTTGTTAATTAGCGGAGTTCCAATGGGGTTAACCGGTATTTTTTATAACCAATCCCTCAAATATGTTGATGCTTCAATAGCTATTATTCTTTTACTTCAATTTACGTGGATTGGAATTGTAATACAATACTTCTTAGATAAAAACGTGCCCACACGAAAAAACTTAATGGCAACCATCTTAATTCTTGCCGGATCCATATTCGCCTCAGGTATATTGTATAGCAGCATCACTTTCTCGCTTGTAGGATATGGTTGGGGATTACTAGCCGCCCTTTCGTTTGCTTCTTTTATTTACATTAGTGGGCGCTCTACCATTCCTGTACACCCCATTCGAAAAAGCGCTTTAATGTCCACTGGAGCTACGATCCTGGTGTTTTTTGTATTACCACCTGATTTTCTCTTGAATGGATCATTGTATGATGGATTGCTTCCGTACGCCTTGTTTTTTGCCTTTTTCGGATCATTTCTTCCTCCACTCTTATTTAATATTGGAATGCCTAAAGTAGGCAGTGGACTTGGAAACATTTTAAGTGCTTCAGAATTACCGACTGCCGTTATTATGTCCACACTGATTCTAAAGGAACACGTTACCTTTTTACAATGGATGGGTGTGAGCATCATTTTACTTGGAATCGCTTTTCCTAACCTACAAAAGAAAGAAAAGACTTATGCAATAAAAAGATGAAAGGTGCTTTCCTTTCATCTTTTTATTTCTATTCTATTAATATCGCTTTCTTTTAGAAGAACCAGGAATCCCCATTTCTTCTCGGTATTTTGCAACAGTTCGGCGGGAAATTTGAACACCATTTTGCATGAGCGATTGGACAATCATTTGATCTGAAACCGGTTTTGCTTTATTTTCCGTCTCAATCAACTCTTTTATTTTTTCCTTGATGACAACAGACGATTCATTTTCTATGCTATTCCGTTTGGAGAGACCAGTTGAAAATAAATCCTTCAATTTAAAAAGACCATGTTGTGTTTGGATATACTTATTACTGGTTGCTCTGCTGATTGTGGATTCATGAAAGCCAAGCTGCTCTGATACATCCTTTAATGTCATCGGTTTTAATTTACTCATTCCAAATTGAAAGAAATCATTTTGCATCTCTAAAATAACCTCGGTTACTTTATAGAGAGTATATTTTCTTTGGGAAATGCCATTCATTAGCATGGTAACTTCATGCTGCTTCTTTTTGACATAATCCTCTGCAGCTTTCAAATTACTACTTTGATATAAGGGATTTATTCTGACCTGAGGTATCAAGCTATCATTCACGATGATTAAGTATTCCTCATTTACTTTCTCAACCATTACATCCGGAATAATATATTGTGTCATTTCATGGTAATATTCACTGCAGGGGCGAGGGTTTAATGATTTAATAAAATCGGCTGCTTCCTGAATATCCTGAACGGTTACTTGAAATAATTTGGCCAATTTATGAAATCGCTTTGCAGCTATGTCCTCCATATGATGCTCAATCATTTGAGAGGCTAAAGGGTGACAATTGGGTTGTGCAGCAGTTTGAATTAATAAACATTCTCTCAGGTTTCTAGCTCCTACACCGACTGGATCAAGTGATTGTAGCAGTGAAACTGCTTCCTCCATTTCAGCCAATGATACAGACAAATTGTGGGCTGCGATAGAAGGCTCAATTTCTAGATATCCATGCTGATTTAAGTGTCCAATTAAAAATTTTAAAATACTTTTTTGACCCTGCGTTATGGCAGCATGTGTCATGATTTGCTCAAGCAGATGCTTTTCAAGGGTAATATAAGTATCAGAGTACTGAATAATAGGGTCGTAATCCTTTTCTGTGTTGAAACAAGTATGATAAGTATTTGTTTTATAATCGTTTCGAGTTACAAAATCCAACTGGTGATTATCCTTTACTTCCAAAAGAGGATTCTCAACCGCCTGCTGTTTAATAAAATCTATTAATTCATGTGAAGAATATTGTAGTATATTAATAGACTGTCGCAGTTCAGGTGTCAACGTGAGCTTTAGGGTTTGATATTGGTTTAATTCCATTCCTAATTGCATATTTCTCACCTATTATTCAAAAATTTTAGAATTATCTTAATACTCTTATATAATAACTCATTTTCCATCATATGAATAGTATTATGTAATATTTTCTTACTTGAAAATCGTCGAAGTTTGAATATATTCAATAAAAAACATATAAACCTGCTATAATTAGCAGGTTTATATGTTGGATTTTCTACTAATATACCAACTTAATAACTACTTCAAATCATTATTTTTTAAATAGTCAGTTTTTATAACGTTAACTATTTCGTATTTCTTCTATGGATTGTGTAACTTCCGCACGATAGGTGATTTTTCCTGGCACAAAGTTTTCTCTCATTCTATACATAAGTACAAAGCCTATCCCCCACCAACCAGCAAAAATAATCCACTCATATGGCCAGATTAGTGCAGCCGGCATACCCGGCATGTACATAGCGATAAAACCAATGCCTAATATAGTTGCTATCCAGCCAACAGCACTGGATTTCCCAGCCCGGAAAGGACGCTCCATATTGGGTTCTTTTTTACGCAGCTGGACGAAAGCAATCGATACTAATAAATAACCAATTACAATGGCTAAACCACCTGCATCAACCAACCAAACTAACATCGGACGACCTAATAACGGAGCGAAGGTAGCTAATCCGCCAATAAACATAACTGCATTTACAGGTGTACCATATTTAGGGTGTATTTTTCCAAACCACGCTGGGATCATTTTCTTCTCAGCCATAGACAGAAGTACGCGGCTTCCTCCTACAATGAAAGCATTCCAGCTCGTTAAAATTCCAGCTACGCCTCCAAGGATTAATATTGTTGAAAATAAATCTGAACCAAACACCGCTGCCATGGCATCTGCTGTTGGTAGAACTGAAGCAGCTAACGTATTTTGATCCAATGCAACACCAACTGCAAAAATAATACCCACATAGAAGATAACCGCTACCACTACAGAGAAAATAAGCAGCTTCCCAATTGCTTTCGGTGATACATTCATCTCACTGGAAGCCTGAGGGATTACATCAAAGCCAACGAATAAGAATGGAGTCATGACAAGAACCGTAATAATACCAGCGCTTCCGCCTGAGAACAATGGGTCCGCGTTGGCAAAATTCCCATTAACTCCTGCACCGACCATAAGCATGATACCAATCAACGCTATAATGACCGTTAAGACCATTTGGAAAACAGCCGCTGATTTCATTCCAAAGTAATTGATCGCTGTCACAATGATCGATACAATAGATCCGACTAATACCCAAGTAAAATAGACATCATACTCTGCTACAGTATACAGATAACCCATTTTATAATTTGGAAAAATGTATTCAATTACCGTAGGCAGTGCAACTGCTTCAAAGGCAACAACAGATAAATACCCTAATGCTAGCGCCCAGGCAGAGACGAAGGCTGTCTTCGGACCTATTCCCCTTAAGGTATAGTACAATTCTCCGCCAACATCCGGCATGGCTGCTGTAAGTTCTGCATATACTAAGCCGACAAAGATAACAAGAACTCCCCCACCAAGAAAAGCAATCATGGCTCCAACCATTCCGGCAGAGTTAATCCAATTTCCAGATAATACGACCCAGCCCCAGCCAATCATTGCGCCAAAAGCAAGGAATATCACATCCATCCTCGACAACACTTTACTAGAGTTACGCTTATCCAATTACACTCACCTCTTCGATATTATTTATGACACCTTCTTTTTTAATGTTTTGAGATAAATCATTTTATTGTTTGTTATTCTACAGATTTGTAGTGATTGCTACTGTTTTATAAGCTGTAAAAAATTCCATTGCTGCCTGACCTTGTTCCCGAGTTCCAGAGCTAGATTCCTTCATACCACCAAACGGCGCTTGCGGTTCTGCTCCGCCTGTTTCACCGTTAATCTGCACCATTCCAACTTCACTATTTTTAATAAAATCAAAGGCTTTATCTAGATTATTTGTGAATAATGAAGCACTTAATCCATAGATTGTATCATTGGCTTGTGTAAGTGCATCTGTATAATTTTCCACTTTAACTACCGCTAATACCGGACCAAATATTTCTTCTCTGGCAATGGTCATTTCATTTGTTACTTTTCCAAATATTGTCGGTTCAATAAAATAACCACTGTTATAGACTGCAGCATCTAGTGCTTGTCCACCATAAAGAATTTCTGCCCCTTCTTCAATTCCTTTGTTAATATAAGAGGTAACGGTTTCAAATTGTTTTTTGGAAGCAACAGGCCCCATCGTAACAGTCTCTTCCAGACCATCTCCAACTTTAATTTGACTCACTTGTTCTAATAGCTTTTCAATAAAAGTCTCATATATTGATTGTTCAACATAAACCCGGCTTGTAGCTGTACAGCGCTGCCCTGTTTGCTTCATGGCACCATCGATTGTTAATTTTGCAGCCAAATCTAAATCGGCATCCTCAAGAACAATAACAGGATTTTTCCCACCGAGCTCAAGCTGGTACTTTTTATTTTGTGCGACCGCTTTGGAAGCCAGCTGTCTTCCCACTCGGTTAGAGCCCGTAAAAGTAATGGCTGCAATCTCGGGATGCTCAACGAGTGTATTTCCAACGATTTCTCCGCTTCCATTGACTAGATTTAATACGCCAGCCGGCAAACCAGCTTGTTCAAATACCTCTGCAATTTTTACAGCAGTTATACCGGTCTCCTGTGATGGCTTCCAAACGACTGTGTTCCCATACACTAATGCTGGTGCAATTTTCCATATTGGTATCGCTACTGGAAAATTCCAAGGTGTAATAACAGAAACAACACCAAGAGGAACTCTCATTGAATAAAGTGTATTTTGACTATTAGCTGATGGTAAGACTTCACCCTGCTTTCTCATACCTTCTTGTGCATAGTAGCGCAATATAGCTGCTCCACGGAGGACTTCACCCTTCATTTCTATCAATCTTTTTCCCATTTCCTTTGTGGCAGTTTCAGCAATACCCTGTGCTTGCGCTTCCAATAGATCGGCAGCTTTTCTTAGTATTTCCCCTCTTTCTACAGGAGAACGCTGCTTCCATGTCAAGAAGGACAATTTTGCCTGTCCAACAGCTTCATTTACTTCGTCTGCAGTTGCAGGTACGGTATATCCAATAAGTTGCGATGGGTTGGCAGGATTATAGTGTTCTTTCACTGCCCCATTCTTAGAATCTTTCCATTCGCCTCCGATGAAATTTAAATATTTAGTCACAATTTTCCTCCTTATCTTACAGGTTGATGCTTCAACCGATAAAAAATTTTTATATAAAATGAATAAGCAATAACCATGCCAACCTATTTTTTGATTAATTAAGGCAAAAATTGACTTTTTATGGAGGTTGATTCAAAACTGGATTAAATTTTTAGAATTTTAATTCAATTCTTGATTATTAGTTTATTTTGATTTATATTTGAATCAAATAGAGGCATTATAGTAAGCTATTAAACCTCGAAGCTGAAATAAAGGAGGATGTAAATGGAGGATTCTTTAGCAAATAAAATATTAAATTCGATTATTGAAACGTCCAATAATAATATAACGATTGCAGATGCAAACGGAATGATCCTAGAAACAAATGCTGAACATTGGTCTGTTTATGGAATCGAGACAGATGAATATAAAGGGAAATCTGTGTATCAGCTCGAAAAAGAAGCTGTTCTTACTCCATCCATTACGGCATTGGTATTGAGAGAAAAAAAAACTGTACAAATTATGCAGCATACACAAACGGGAAAAATAATTATGACACAAGGGTATCCTATTTTTGCTGATGACGGTTCCATTATCCGAGTAATTAGCTATGCTCAAGACCAAACAGAAATTAGAAATCTTCAGGAGCAATACGAAAAATTAGAGCGTAAACTACAGGGCTACCAAACAGAAGTTGAGGAACTACGAAGAAAAGAAGGCATTTATTATCGCAGCAAAGAAATGCAGCAAATCGGCAATACGATTCATCGTGTCGCGGACTCAGATGCAACCGTGTTACTATTAGGTGAATCAGGAGTTGGAAAGAGTATGTTTGCTCACGAACTACATAACCAAAGCCAGCGTAGTAAGGAACCCTTTATTGAAGTAAACTGTAGTACCATTCCTGAAAGTCTTTTCGAGTCAGAAATGTTTGGTTATGAAGCAGGTTCTTTTACTGGCGCAACAAAAAAAGGGAAACAGGGTTTAATTGAACAAGCACATAACGGAACATTATTTTTAGATGAAATCGGCGAGCTACCACTCTCGATGCAGGTTAAGTTATTGAAAGTTTTGCAGGAAAAGAAGTTTATGAGAATCGGAGGCAAAAAAGAGCAGCATGTCGACTTTCGGCTTGTCACGGCAACAAATCAAAATTTAGAAGAAATGGTTGAAAAAGGTAAATTTCGCCTGGACTTATATTACAGATTAAATGTTATCCCGCTCCACATTCCGCCATTACGGGAACGTAAAGAGGAAATCCCTATATTAATCAATCATTATGTTGATGCAATGAACGAAAAATATAAAACGTCAAAAAAGCTTCATGCCACGACCTATGACTTCTTAATTGCCTACAGGTGGCCCGGCAATGTTCGTGAGTTAGAAAACTTGATTGAAAGGCTTATTTTGACAACAGAGGCTGCTACCATTTTACCAACAGACCTTCCTGCTTTCTTCCAAGGTGAGACTATCGAAAGTACAGTTCCATCCTTTGTCAGTATCCAAGCTGAAAATGAGAAGGACTTTACTATATTTGATGGCCTGGATTTAAAGGCTGCATTGGAAGAACTGGAGAAAAGACTACTATTAAAAGCTTCTCAGCATTGTAAATCAACCTATGAAATAGCGAAACACTTAGGAATCAGTCAGCCTTCGGTGGTACGCAAGCTAAAAAAATACCAAACAGAAAAATAGTTAAATAAAAAACTTTATACAGGCGGAGTATCATCCGACCTGCATAAAGTTTTTTATAGTGAGAATATACCGCCTTTTCTTATCAATCACCTTGCCATGTGTTCAAGACAGTTATTACCAATAGGTGACTGAACGCTTATTGACTGATTCTCTAAATTGCTCTGTTGATGTTTTCAGCACTTTATTTGTGGCATAATCCATTATCACAGCATATCGTCGTATCACATCTAGTTTATCAATAGTATCATTTTTAAACATATGCTCCACTTCTTTAGGATCCGTTTCAAGCCATTTCTTACGATTGGCTTTAATATATGCCCTTTCCCTTTCCGTAGCTTCATAGTCTATCTCGAAAAGATCCAAATCCTTATCCACTTCAATAATGACGACTCCGTAATCTTTCTTCGCTCTTTCAACGGAAACGTATTCATCAATAACATCCTCTAGTACAGCCTGGATATCCCTTTCAAGCGGATCACCTAAACCGCCTCCGCCGGCAGATGGTCGTGTAAATGAATCACCTTTCTCAACCTTAACATTCGAGAAAATCGTCCCTAAAAACTGTTCTTCCTCTTTACCTGGATTTAACCATGCGCCATGAGGTGTGGAAGGGAGACCACCAAAAATTCCCCATGTAATCGAGCGAGAGCGGTCACAGCAATAAGACATCACTGTATTTTCTACTTCTGTTAATATTCCGCCCTTTTCAACTCCGCAGCCGCCACGATATTTTCCAGGACCGGCTGAATCTGTAATAATTTCATGCTTTGTTGTAACAACCGGGGATAATCGTTCCTGACCTTCACATGGCTGTACACTTAAACCAACACCGAATGCTGGAGAGGTAGCATTCACACCATCTCGATCAATACGACCTCCATGCCCGCCAGCCATCCAGTCATACCACATAAAGAAATTGCTCTCTTCATCCCGTTTATCATTCCCACCAATTAACAAATATTCAAGGTTGAATGTACAAGCTAAGGCTCTTTCAGGCATAATGTTAGACCATAGCTCAAAGCAGGCATTCAAGATTTTCTCGAACGCACCGGAGCAATACCCTGTGACAGCAATTGGACTTGGTGCATTAACCACAGAATTTTCCGGTAGGATTACCTTCACTGCTCGGTAAAACCCTGAGTTTAAAGGGATTTCTGGAAAGAATGTTTTGGTACCCGCATAGGCCGCTGATAAAGATGCACCAAAGCCTGCATTTAAAAAGCATCCGATATATGGATGAGACCCATTCAAATCATAGGTGATTTCTTCATCTGATATCGTCATCTGCACCCGGATTGGGATTAGACCGTCTCCGATATCTGGGTCCATATCAATATAATCAACGGTATCCCAGGTTCCTTTTGGTAACGATTGAATTTTTGCCTTCGTCAAGCGCTCTACATAATCCTGAACCTCTTCAAAGGCTGTGAGCGTTGTTTCAAGACCATATTTATTAATCATACCCATCAGCTGTGTTTGTCCTACTTTCGCTGCTTCAACCTGTGCCTGCAAGTCTCCCAATCTCTCTTCTGGAACCCTCATATTCATAACCAATAGGTTCACGACATCCTTTAAGTAATTACCTTGATGATAAATACGAACAGGAGGGATTCGTACGCCCTCACCATAATGATCCTTAGCCTTAATATCAAAGGACCCCGGTGTCGAACCACCCATATCTGCCCAATGACCATTGGTCTGCATAAAGGCAATGAGTTGATCATTATAGAAAACAGGCATCACAACACGTGTATCGTTAAAATGAGTCCCGCCGCGATAAGGGTCATTTACTAGGAACACATCCCCTGGATGGATATCGTCCTTGAAATCCTCGATAACCGCTTTAGCAGTTAGGTGCAAGGTTCCGACATGAACTGAAATATCCTGCGTTCCTTGCATCACTGTATTTCCCTCGGCATCACATAATGCGCAGCTGAAATCACGATTATAGATAACAAAGGAATAGCAGGTTCTAAGCATCTGCTCTGCCATCTGATCAACAAGATTAACAAAACCATTCTTTAACACTTCAAATGTTACTGGATCCAGCTTACTTTTCGTTGCACCTGTAATAATTTGCGCTTTATTCAATCCGCTCACCTCTCCTTTTTCTTATTCATTTACTGTAATAATTAAGTTTCTATATTCATCTACTCTAGCCGAGAAATTAGGCGGAATGACCGTAGTCGTATCAAGCTGATCAACAATTGCTGGACCTTGAATTTCCGCAAGTACAGGAATTTGTTCACGGTTATAGACATTTGTTGCATACATTTCACCGTCAAAATATACATTTCTGACACCCTTCAGAGCATCCTCAAGTAATCCTGACGGTCCATATTTAGGAAATTCAGGTTTTGGAACGGTTCCAATTGCTGTTACCCGTAGACCATAAATTTCCACAAGCTGTTCCGTGTTGGAAAAAGCAAACTCACGTTTATGCTCTTCATGGAAGGTCTCCAGCACAGCATCTAATGACTGCAGATTACTGCTGACTGGTACGGCTAATGAACGCCACTGCCCTTTATATCTCATATCGATATAACGCATAAGAGTGGAGTGATCATTATCAACTCCTTCTTCAGCTAATAAATCCTCTGCTTCTTTTTCCATCGTGACATATTCAGCTTCCAACTCATCTAATGAAACATCATTGATATTTCTTACAAAAGTCTTAGAGATATCATGACGAACATCCACTAATAAGCAACCCATTGCAGCAGCAACCCCTGGGTGTGGCGGAACAATGATTGTTGGAATTTCCATTTCCTTCGCTAATTGTGCACCGTGTAAAGGACCTGCACCACCGAAGGCGACCAGTGCGAAATCACGGGGATCATAGCCACGTCTCACAGAGATTAATCTTAATGCATCACACATATTGGCATTAGCCACTTGAATGATTGCCTGTGCAGCTTCTTCGATTGTATAATCAAACTGGTCAGCCACCTTTTTAACTGCCTGTACAGCTTTCTCTTTATCTAATTTCATGGAACCATCCAATAATTCGATTCCGAGACGGCCGAGCACAAGGTTTGCGTCTGAATTAGTCGGTTCCGTTCCACCCCTTCCATAGCATGCAGGTCCAGGAACTGCGCCGGCACTTTGCGGACCGTTTCGAAGTGAACCTCCGTCATCCACCCATGCCAAGCTTCCTCCACCTGCACCAATGGTTAGGATTTCTATGCTAGGAAAACCAATTGGATAGCCATATTCGATTGACCAGTCCTTTGTAATCCGAATATCACCCTCATACATGAGAGAAATATCTGTACTTGTCCCGCCCATGTCTAGTCCAATAGCGTTTTCATAACCGCAAAGCTTGGCAATATGTTTACTTGCAATTGCCCCTGCCGCAATTCCAGAGCTTGCTAGTCGGGCAGCATAGCGTGGAACCGTTGTTGACGTCATCACACCTCCGCCGGAATGGAGCACAAGAATTTCATCCTCATAGCCCTTTTGTGCCATTTCAGATTCTAATGTTTGAATATATTTACTGACAATCGGGCCAAGAACAGCGTTAATAATCGTGGTACTCATCCGCTCATGCTCAAAGATTTCAGGTAATACCTCACTAGAGATACAAACATAGACTTCCGGAAGCTCTTCAGCTAATATTGCCTTTACTTTGCTTTCATTTTCACCGTTGACGTAGGCATTGATGAAGCATACGGCAATGGATTCCGTTCCACGCTTTTTAAGTTTTCTTGCTAAAAGTCGTACTTCGTCCTCATTGATGGAGGTCAGAATATTTCCTTCAAAGTCTGTTCTTTCTTGCACTTCAAAGCGGTCTCTTCTTTGGATATACGGTTTTGATGTATCCTTGTACATATCCCAAATATCCTCTTTTGTTCCTCTACGAATCTCAGGAACATCTCTAAATCCCTTTGTTGTGATTAACGCGGTCTTTGGAAGCTTTCTTTCAATTAAGGCATTTGTTCCAACCGTAGTTCCGTGGGAAAAAACCTTGATATCTTCCCCGTTAATCTTAGCCTTTTCAATTCCATCTAAAATCCCTTTCTCTGGATTCGAAGGTGTCGAAGAGGTTTTCGTCACCGAAATTGTTCCAGAATTTTCATCAAAAACAAAGACATCCGTAAATGTACCGCCTACATCTATTGCTAATCGCGTTGAACTCATCCATTTTCACTCCTAATTATTATTATTTTAAAATTCAGAATTATTTTTGTATAAGCCCCTTTACCTATTAAACACCTCCCTCAAGGAAACTTATTCATTTACCTTAAAACAAGCAAAAATGATGCCAATGGAATATAATGGTATTTATGGTAAATATAGCGAATATAATTCATTAATAAATCATTTTATGTAAATAGTGAGTCAATATTAAATCACTCCACCCTTATTGATTTAATATTGAATTAATGAAATGAAATAAAACAGCGCACCTACAAATATAGATGCGCTGTTTTATTATTGTTTTGTTATATATTCAGTTATTCGGTTAACCTACTGTTACACTGTTTGTCGCAACCCCTGCTTCAACTGCCTGCTCTAATATAGATAAGCCCTCTTCTAATTGCTCATCCGTAATCACTAGCGGCATTAATAGACGAAGAACATTTCCGTATACCCCTGCACTAAATAATAGCAGCCCTCTATTATTCGCTTCCTTGATGATGCTATTTGTTAAATCTTTGGCAGGTTCCTTGGATTCCTTATCCTTAACGATTTCAATTGCATTCATCGCACCTAGTCCGCGATAATCGCCAACACATTCATATTTACCAGCAAGCTTTTTGAAATGGCTCTGTACTTTTTCACCAATTGCTTGAGCACGCTCGTTTAATTTTTCTTCTTCAATAATATCTAACACAGCTAAAGCAGCTTTACAGCCTAGCGGACTTCCACTGTACGTTCCACCCAATTCGCCTGGCTCAGATTGATTCATGATTTCTTTGCGCCCGATTACTCCGCTGATTGGTACTCCTGCACCCATCGCTTTCGATACAGTTAGTAAATCAGGAACAACATCGAAATGCTCGATGGCAAAATTCTTTCCTGTTCTGGCAAAACCTGTTTGTATTTCATCTGCAACGAAGAGAATGCCATGCTCTTTACAGAATTCAGCAACACCTTGGACAAAACGTTTTCCTGGAACTATAAAGCCACCTTCACCTTGGATCGGCTCCATAACAACCGCAGCAATGCTTTCTGGTGCAACATCTGAGATAAAGAAGTTTTTAAAATCTGCCAGAACCATTTCTTCATACTGTTCAACTGTCATACCTGCTGGTCTTCTATAATTGTATGGGTATGGTGCACGGTATACTTCAGGTGCAAACGGACCAAATTCATATTTATAAGGCTTTACTTTACTAGTCATGCTCATTGTCATTAGTGTACGGCCATGGAATCCTCTAGAAAAAGATACAATGCCTTGCCGCTTCGTATATTTACGGGCAATTTTCACTGCATTTTCAACGGCTTCAGCTCCAGTATTTTGTAGGAGAACCATTTTTTCATGGCTACCAGGTGCCATCTCAGCCAATTTTTCTGCCAATTCAATATAGGATTCATACATCATCACATTAAAGCCCGTATGAATAAATTGGTCAACCTGCTCATGTAGAGCTTGCTTCACTTTCGGATGGTTGTGACCAACATTTTGGACTCCAATTGCACCAACAAAGTCAATAAAAGTGTTACCGTCTACATCTGTAACTAACGCTCCTTCAGCTGATTGTGCAAAAGCAGGCACACCATTACTTACTCCTTTAGGTACTATATTTTGTCGTCTCTCGACTAGTGATTTAGATTTTTCTCCTGGGATATTTGTTTTGATTTCTGCAAAGCTCATTCTTATCATCCTTTCCTTCTTTAAGGTATATTCTTACTTTTTTATTAAGCAATTCTTATGCCAACATAAATTTATTTCTGTAAAAGTATTTTGCATATTTTTCAGTGAAAATTAATTTATGTTCTCAGTTATTCTATAAGCAAACTTCATGCCAACTATTAATACAATTAAATACAAAAATAAAGAGAACCACTTACTGAAAGTCAGTAAATGGTTCTCCCTCTATAAAAACGTATCCAAATTGGGGTGGGGTTGGATATCATTTAAAAGCTAGTAGTATTAGATGGCATTCTTGTTGAATCTGCCACGTTGACGCATTAATTCACGATATAAGTTTGGATCCTTCTCAAATGCTGCACGACCATGAAGCCAGAAGATGTTATTTAGAACCACTAAGTTTCCAACAGGAAGCTTTAACTCTACAACACTTTCATCATTCTCCATCGAGCTTGAAAGGTCACGCAAGTATTTCGCTTGCTCGATTGATTCAGGATATACGAACTGATCAATAAAGCACATACCCGGTTTATTATTATAGTCAAAGAACGTTAAACGTTCGATTTCTTGATCAACATTTTTACTGCTAGGTGCTTTATACGTAAAACGATGATTTCCTAGCGGATGTTTCATAAACTTATCAAGTTCCTTCCAGTCATCTAAATGCAGTAAACGAGATTCCCCGCCACGTGCATTTTGCTCGACCATTTTCATCATGAGCAGCCAATCGGTCGGTTCATCAACAAATGTCCCATCCGTATGAAGCGTAAATAATCGGTAGGCTTGACGAAGGTAAGAATCACTGTTATCTGTATCCTTAACAGAAAATCTTGCGTAATACTTTCCAGTCATTGCATCAAAGTTTGGAATTCCGACTAGATGTGAAATAGCAGTGGCAAAAATGACATATTCATCAGTATCTTCAGTTACTCCCTCTAATCCAAGGGTAAAGCCGCCTGACTCACGGTCATGAATAATCTCACGAAGCAGATTACCAAACTCTTCTCCTAATTCCTCTTGTAAAAATGCTGCAACAAGATGTCTTGCATATGGAGTATACTCTAAATGCTGGACTGTAAAGTTTTCATTTCTTGCTTTTTCAAGGAATGCATTAATAGCTTCTTTTGAAATCGTAATATCGTACAGACGGTTTGTTTGCGGGTGAATTTTCACCTCATAGTATTCTGTTTTTACTTCAAATTTTCCCTTTGCAGCTTCTTTTGTCATCGTCATTTTTCGTTCCTCCTGATAATTGTGATATAGGTGAATTAATCAACAGGAAATAGTAAAAGCCAGTCGAACAAGCTTCCTATCATAAGATAGGAGTCTACTTGAACAACTGGCTTATATTCACTTCACCGCTCTATGGCAATAGAGTCACAGTGAACATACAGTTCGTTTTAGTTATTTACGTTTCCCGTTTTCCATGTTCTGCTGTTTACGATTTTGAAAGGGTATTATTCAAAAGGTAAGCATGCTGTAACATTAGGATATTCATATATTATGATAAAACATAATAACTGTCAATATATTTTTAATATTTAGAAAAAATTATTTAGCTGCACCGAGAGAGTTTAATTGCTGAAAATGCTGATCCAAATCCTTTAGAGCAGCAACTAGTGCATTCGTTGCCTTTCCACGGTAATAGGTTTGAATCGCTTCAATCACGTCTTCTACTCCATCCTTCAAGCTTGTGCCTTTTAACAGCTGGCCAATAAATTCTCTTCCATGCTCGGTTGCAAGTGTACAAGAGGCCTCCAGTACAACACCATATTTTTTATCTACCTCGGCAGTAATCGTTAACGTTTCAAATACACTTTTTGCAGCCATTCCCTGCGGTAGACGGGCATGACCAGCAATAAAAATTGTTTTCCCATTGAACATACAGACCATCCTCCTATGAATCTATTAACTAAGTACAGCTTCCTTTAAATGTGTTTGAACTGGAATTCTTCTTACCACTTCTTTTCCAATCTCAATAGAAGCAGTCGCTGCGGGTGACGGCGCATTACACACATGGATGGAGCGTCTTCCCATAATGATATGGAAATCATCCACCATATTACCATCATCCTTTAATGCTTGGGCACGGACACCAGCAGGCGCAGGGATTAAATCATCCTCTTGAATTTCTGGAATTAACTGCTGCAGACTTTTGGTAAATTGTTTTTTGCTAAAGGAACGGACATATTCATCAAGTCCCTCTTTCGCAAATTTCCCAGCCATTTTCCACAAACCGCCATAGCTTAAGGCTTCAGCTAAATCCTTTGCATTAAAGTCCGTTTTCTTATAGCCTTCGCGTTTAAAGCTAAGCACGGCATTTGGACCTGCATCCACTTCTCCGCTAATCATCCGAGTAAAATGGACTCCCAAAAATGGAAACTTTGGATTAGGCACAGGGTAGATTAGATTTTTGACTAAGTAGCGCTTTTCCGGCTTTAATTTAAAATATTCTCCGCGGAAGGGTAAAATCTTCATATCTGTTTTATATCCTGCCGCCGCCGCAACACGATCACTATGCAAGCCGGCACAATTAATGACCATATTGGCTTTCAATGCTCCACGATTCGTTTCAATTGTTACACTATCAGAGTCTTCATATATTTTTTCAACCTTCGTATTTAATTTAATTTCTCCGCCATGTTCTTTTATAATCTCAGCAAACTTTTCACTCACTTGACGATAATTTACGATGCCTGCCTGAGGAACTCGGATCGCTCCAAGCCCTTTAACATGCGGTTCAATTTCCTTTAATTCATCCTGGCCAATTTTCGTAATCGCGAGCTCGTTTTCCAGTCCACGTGTATACAGATTCTCTAATAACGGCATTTCCTCTGCCTTTGTCGCAACAATGACTTTTCCACATATATCATGATCAATGCCATGTACTTGACAGAATTCTGTCATCGATTGGCTACCTTGACGAGCAAATCTAGCCTTAAAGCTGCCAGGCTTATAGTAGATGCCGGAGTGGATTACCCCGCTATTATGACCTGTTTGATGCTCTGCTACTCTAGATTCCTTTTCAATCACCACTATATTTGCATTTGGAAATCGGTCGTAAATGGCCATTCCCGTTGATAAACCGACTATACCTCCACCAACAATCGCAAAATCATACATGTATAAAATCCCCCTCTTATTGAGTTTAATAGTAAAATATTCTCTATAAAAATATAGGTTTGCCTTAATGGCTTATATTTGATTACACTAATTTAACTAGCAAGTTTCATGCCATTATTACCTTCATAATATTATTTCTCTATCATTTTGATAAAAGGACCGTTTTTCGACTTTTCAAAAATGCATAAGCTATTCAGTTTCGAATAAGTACTAGCGCTTCCAATTATTTCAATTTTCAGAATAGATGTCAATAAAAAAAGCATGTCTGTGATAGTCTATCAACAAACATGCCTCTTCTCTTCTTACCCTTCACTTAAAGCAATTGAAATATATTTTATTTCTAAAAACTCTTCAATTCCGAAATGTCCGCCCTCTCTGCCAAGACCGCTTTCTTTAAAGCCTCCAAACGGTGCTTGAGCCGTTGATGGGAGACCATCATTCAAGCCAACGATTCCATACTCAATCTCTTCGCTCATGCGAAAAGCTCGGCTAAGGTTTTCTGTGAAAATATAGGCAGCTAATCCATAGCGGGAATTATTAGCCCTTTCTATTACTTCCTCTTCTGTTTTAAACGTTGCAATCGGAGCCAACGGACCAAAAATTTCATCCTGCATACATTCCATATCCTCATTAATACCGGTTAATATCATTGGTTCATGATAAAAACCTTCTTCATCTATAGGCTTCTTCCCTGAGTATGCAATCTTTCCACCTTTATCAACCACGTCATTTACTAAACCTGTTACTTTATCAAATGCTGCACGATCAATTAATGGCCCAATAGTAGTCCCCTCTGCTAGCCCATTACCAACCTTTAGTTTTTCTAATCTTTCCTGGAAAATCCGAATGAATTCCTCTGCAACTGCTTCTTGTACATAAATGCGATTGGTGCAAATACAGGTCTGGCCCGCATTACGAAACTTAGACTGAATTAAGCCTTCAGCCGCTTTATCTAAATTCGCATCGTCCATAACAATAAATGGCGCATTTCCGCCTAGCTCCAAGCTGACCTTTTTCACATGATTGGCCGCACCACGCATCAATGTTTTGCCAACCTCTGTTGAACCAGTGAAAGTTATTTTTGTCACCCGTGCATCCTTCAGCCAAACATCACCTATCTCTGCTGATTTACCTGTAATCACGTTGATTACACCTCTTGGAATTCCCGCTTCATGAGCAAGCTCTGCTAATTTTAGAGCGGTTAATGGTGTTTGATTGGCAGGCTTGACGACACATGTACAACCTGCTGCGAGAGCTGGAGCCACTTTTCTTGTAATCATCGCTGCTGGAAAATTCCATGGTGTAATGGCTGCCACAACGCCAACTGGTTCTTTGCGCACAATAATTCTTTTATTCGGATGTGAAGCTGGAATCGTTTCCCCGTAAATACGCTTTCCTTCTTCGGCATACCAGGAAATAAAGCTGTTTGCATATTGTACTTCTCCCAATGCTTCATGTAATGGTTTTCCCTGCTCTGTTGTCATAATTCTCGCTATTTCATTCTTGTTTACTTCTATTAATTGATACCATTTCATCAGGATTCGATAGCGTTCTTCAGCGGTCTTTTTTGACCAGTTCTTAAAGGCCACATAAGCGGCATCCACCGCTTGTTTTGCTTCTAGTGCTCCGCCAGTAGGCACCGCACCGATTACTTCCCTTGTTGCAGGATTTGCCACTTCTGTAAATAGCTCATACTCATTACCAACCCATTGTCCATCAATATACATTGGGTAAATCTCATATTTTTTGATACTCTCCATGTTTACGTTCGCCCCCTATCAAATTCGCCCGTCGAATTTGCGTCCGGATTACCTGAGCTCGCTCGATAAACTACCTTTAAAAAATCCGTGACATCCGCCGGAGGCTTAACTTCATTCAGCCGGAGTTTGAACCCCCACTATATCGAAGAACCATTTGCATTCATCCCCCACTTGTAGAAGTGGAGGACTTCTGCTGAATGAAGTTAAACCTAATCATAGCGCTTTTCATTTGCGTTTATCATATTCTTTGCAAATTTCATGCCAATAGTAAATCCAATTTTTCTTTTATTCTTTAATAAATTCTATTCACCAATGCATATATCTATTTATCTTTGAATCACAGTAAAGATGTTTCAGATCATACCTCTTGAAACAGTGCTTTATAAATACGAATTACCACTTACAATTTTTTGATACTTTCTGCTAACAGAGGACTGGCTTATTCCTAATGCTTTAGCTGCTTTTGTGGTTGTTTTATATTGGTTCATTGCCATGACAATCAATTGCTCCTCCACAGCCTCAATGGCATCCTGTAAAGGCATGACTCTTGTTACAACAGGCTTCATTTTTTTTCGCTCATATCCTAATGATAGAAATTGGCTAACAAATTCAGCATCAATCGCTGATTGTTCAGCTGATACAACTAATCTCTCAATAATGTTCTGCAGCTCCCTAACATTTCCTGGCCAAGAATAGCATTCAAGCATATTTACAGCATCAGGGGTTAACTGATACTGACGGTCGTATTTTTCATTCAGCTGCTGGAGGAAATGAAAGGCCAGCAGTGATATGTCCTCCACTCTTTCCCGTAATGGAGGAATTTTTATCGGAATGACATTCAAGCGATAAAATAAATCCTCACGAAAGTGACCTTCCTCCACTAGCTTTTCAAGCTTCTTATTAGTTGCTGCGATGATTTGGACATCAATATTAATCGGTTTTGTACTCCCGATTGGAATAACCTCCTGCTCTTGAAGAACTCTGAGAAGCTTCACTTGTAAATGCATTGGCATTTCACCAATTTCATCAAGAAACAAAATCCCACCATTTGCTTGTTTAAAGTAGCCTTCTTTCCCATTCCTATCTGCGCCAGTAAAGGATCCCTTTACATAACCAAACAATTCACTTTCCAATAAATTTTCCGGAATTGCTCCACAATTAAGCTTAAGAAAGGGTTTGTCCGCTCTTCGACCAAATTGGTGAATAGCCTCTGCAATGACCTCTTTCCCAACACCTGATTCTCCGTTAAGAAGAACGGTTGAAGAGAAATCAGCGATTTTCTTTACTTGATGAATAATCTTTTCCATTTTTGGACTACTAAAAATCAATTTTTTTGACAATTGATCCTTCATTTTAAACTGCAGTAATTCCCTTTTATAGAGTTCAGATTTTTCTCGAATTTCCTGTAACTCATTCTTTAAGCGGGATGTTTCGGTAATATCCCTTGAGGCAATGACAATCCGCTCTAATTCATTGTTGTCATTAAAGATTGGATTTCCAACAGCGAGTATCTTTCTTCCCGTACTTGTTTCCTGAACAACTGAAACCTTCTTTTGCTTTTCCATAACCAATCTTGATACTGATGGTGTAAAATACCCCTTATCGACAAGCTCCATGATATTTTTTCCGATTAACTCTTTTAATTCAACCTGCCAAAAATTCTCTATTACCTTTTCGCTGTAGCGAATTAATTCTCCTTTTGCATTCACAACCAGTATTTCATCATAAATACTAGAGAGAATTGCATTTAAATCCGTATTTAATTCCTTAATATATTGAATTTCATTTATCTTCGGTTGATTTAACAGTTGAGAGAAACCATCTTCAGCTGTATTCATAACGTTGTTCTGATTTACTTTTTCGTTCGTGTTAGAAACCATGATTCCATCTCCCTTTATCTCTTAAGAAGATATTATCACTTTATTTAGAATTTTAAAAATTTAAAAGGTAGAAAAGAATATCCTTTCCTACCTTTTGCAGAGATGTATCATTAGTAATTCAGCCAGCCTCTTAATCTTGAGGCTTCCGCAATCTTTTCGATTCCTTCTATATATGCGGCAATTTTAAAGTTGACATGATACTTTTTAGCTGTGGAGACAACATTTATAAAGCTTTCTTTCATTTTTTCCTGCAAGCGTTCATCAACGGTTTCTTCTGTCCAATAATATCCCTGGTTATTTTGACACCACTCGAAATAAGACACTACAACTCCCCCAGAGTTTGCAAGTATATCAGGAACCAGCAGAATTCCACGGTCATCAAGAGTTTGAATTGCCTCCTTTGTCGTCGGACCGTTAGCAGCTTCAATCACAATCTGGCACTTTATTTTATCTGCATTATGCTTATTTATCACGCCTGAAATCGCGGCAGGGATTAATACATCACAAGGTTTTTCTAACAGCTCATGGTTTGTGATCGAGGTTGAAAAATGATTCGATACAATTCCAAAGGAGTCTCTATTATCAAGCAAATACGGAATATCCAATCCGTTTTCGTCGTATAGACCACCTAAAGCATCACCAATTCCTACAATCTTTGCACCAAGCTCATATAAATACTGCGCCAAATAGCTCCCTACATTTCCAAACCCCTGGATAATTACCTTCGTGTCCTTTAAGGACAGCTTTTTCATATCACATACCATTTGCAGCGTATAGAAAACGCCTTTCGAGGTTGCCGTTTCTCTCCCCTTGGAACCGCCTAATGCAACGGGCTTACCCGTGATAAAACCAGGGGAATCGAATTCACGGATATGATCATATTCATCCAGCATCCAGGCCATAATCTGCGAATTTGTATACATATCTGGGGCAGGAATATCCTTTGTCGGTCCAACTAATTGGCTGACAGCTCGAACATATCCCCTGCTCAATCTTTCTAATTCACCTAAGCTCATTGTTCGAGGGTCACAAACAATACCTCCTTTGGCCCCGCCATAAGGAAGATTTGTGACACCACATTTTAAGCTCATCCAACCAGCGAGCGCTTTCACTTCCTCTGGCGTCACATCTGGATGAAAGCGAATGCCTCCCTTTGTCGGCCCCTTCGCATCATTGTGTTGCGCCCGATAGCCTTGGAAAATCTGCACTTCCCCATTGTCCATGCGAACCGGAATGCTCACTTCTAAGAACCTCATTGGCTTTTTAATTAACTCGTACACCTGAGGTGGATAATTCATAATTTGCACCGCTTCCTGCAGTGTTTCTTGAAACTCCAAAAGCGAATTATCTTTCTCTTTTATGACATCCGATTGTTTTACATGAACTGATTTAATAGCCACTATAAACACCTCGATATTATTATTTTATATAAAAACACTATGCAAATACTGTGCCAACATTTTATTCGAGCTGACTTCTGATGAAATAGGATACAGAGGAATATTTATCAGCTACACTATGAAAATTTGACTAAGTTATGCATAAATGCATAATCTGTTCTTTTACGGATAAAAACGCAGTGAAATCCAACTTTAATTACTATCACTGCTGAATAAAATAAAACTCAACTAATTTAATATTGACAAACATGCAAATTTGCCCTATATTTATAGATGTCGATACAAACTATATATTAGCAAGATCCGATAGTTCAGTGGGAGAATACATCCTTGACAGGGATGGGGTCGGGGGTTCGAATCCCTCTCGGATCATCAAAAAACACTTTCATTTGAAAGTGTTTTTCTTTTATTATTATTAAAAAAGAGCTAATCTGAATAGATTAACTCTTTTATCTCATTTTTTATCCCTTTGAAGAGTATGTAGCTTGATTTAGAATAACCTCAATATCCTGAAATACCTTATCTATCGGCTTTGACCCTTCAAAATCCCGTAAATTTCCCTTTTCTCTATAGTAATCTAAAAGTGGTTGCTGCTGATCAATATTGACTTTTAATCTTGTACCAACTGTTTCTTCATTGTCATCAGCTCGCTGATACAGCTCACCGCTGCACTTATCACATTCCCCTTCAGCCTTCGTCGGATTAAAAATTAAGTGATAGGTAGATCCACAATCACGACAAATTCTTCGCCCCGTTAACCTGGCCATCAGCTCTTCAGGAGCAACATTAATATTTAATACATGATCAATACTTTTACCTGTTTCAGACAGAATTTGATCAAGTACCTCCGCTTGAGCTGTTGTTCTAGGAAAACCATCTAAGAGGAAGCCTTTTGTACAATCCTCTTTACTTAAACGCTCTCGAACAATGCCAATTGTTACTTCATCTGGAACAAGTTCACCTGCATCCATATACTCCTTTGCCTTTTTTCCTAACTGTGTGCCCTCCTTTATGGCTGCACGAAACATATCTCCCGTTGAAATATGCGGAATATCATACTTTTCAATAATTTGTTCTGCTTGTGTTCCTTTACCTGCACCCGGTAGTCCCATTAACAATAAATTCACTTATGATCTCTCCCTTTTGTCCTTTAATCTGTATTGGTGGGCAAATGGCCTTTGATATACACGAACCTGTAATCATCCTAATGAATCATTACAGACATGCATATATCAAAGGCCATCTAATAAAGTTGATAGAGCTTTATTCAATTTGGTAGAGTGAATAAGGCTGTATCGATTTATTTATATTATTTATTATTTACATTTATAAAATTATGCACTTTTCCCAAAACGTTCTAGTTGTTTCTTTTTGAATGATCCAATTGGAAGAATATCTTTTTCAAATAATGGATTTAAGATACCCGCAGCAGATGCATACCAAGCAGCAAAAGCCGTAGCCAATCCAAAGTATCCTGCCATTGGTCCAGAAATAATTCCAAACTCAGTTAAATCCAAAAGAATAAAAGTGATAAATAATAATGTAAACACAAGATTTAAAGCTGGGTTAATACGGAAAGTACCAATCCACATATAGAAGGTAAAAATGGTCCAGGCAACTAAAAAGATACCTAAAGCAATATTCATATCTGCACCAAAATGCAATACTCCGGTTAACTCAAAGTAAACCATGGAAGCCAAGGAAATCCAGAAGGCACCGTAAGATGTAAAGGCTGTAGCGCCAAATGTATTGTCCTTTTTAAATTCCCACATACCTGCCAACAGCTGTGCCAAACCTCCATAAAATAATGCTAACGGTAAAAACACATCGCCAACGGAGGCTGGAAGAAGCCCTGCATTCTTACAGCTTAATACAAATGTCGTTAAGGCAAATGCCGCTAATCCTAATGGACCTGGATCTGCAATGGAAATCTTTTTTTCGCTCATCGTCTTTTTCTCCTCACCATAAATTTAATAGTTAGTGAATAACCTTAGGCAATAACGTCCATCGATTCATCACGCTCATGAATAGGTAAAAATAATTGATTTTTAAGTCCTGTATATTCGGCACGAGGTCGAATTAAACGGTTATTCTCATATTGTTCTAGGATGTGGGCAATCCATCCAGAGACGCGGCTGACAGCAAAAATCGGTGTAAAGAGATCATGCTGAATACCAAGACTGTGATAGACAGAAGCTGAATAGAAATCCACATTGGGAAGCAATCCCTTTTCCTCTGTAACAATTTTTTCAATAGCAAGTGACATGTAATACCACTTTTCTTCTCCTGTTACCCCAGCTAATTGCTTCGACATTTCCCGCAAATGCTTTGCACGAGGATCACCCGTCTGGTAAACACGATGACCAAAGCCCATAATCTTTTCTTTATTTTCAAAAGCGTTATGTAAGTATGCTTCAACCTCAGTAATATCTTTAATTTCGGCGAGCATTTTCATTACGCGCTCATTTGCTCCACCGTGTAATGGACCCTTTAACGCACCAAGTGCAGCAGTCACTCCAGAATACATATCAGAAAGGGTAGCAACACACACACGAGCTGTAAAGGTTGATGCATTTAATTCATGGTCAGCATGGAGAATAAGTGCTTTATTAAAGGCACTTTCTGAGACTTTATCTGGAACTTCACCATTCAACATATATAAAAAGTTAGCGGCAAAGCTTACATTTTCTTTCGGCATAAGCGGCTGCTTTCCTTCGCTGATACGAGAATATGCAGCCACAATAGAAGCTAATTTCCCTTGCAAGCGCAGTGCCTTGCGATAGTTAGCTCCTTCTGACATTTGATTTGTCTCTTCATCATAGATGGCAAGTGCTGATACACAATTCATTAAGATTGTCATTGGATGGGTGTTTTCTTTAGAAAGTTTCTCAATTGTATCTAATATTTCAATCGGAAGGAAAGCGTTTTCAAATAGTTCACTTTTAAATTCAGCTAGCTGCTGAGAGGTAGGAAGTTTATTGAACCAAAGCAGGTAAATGACTTCTTCAAATTGAGCGTAATCTGTAAGGTCATCAACATTGTATCCCCGATAGGTTAATACATCATTAATAATGGAACTTACAGAAGATGTGGTTGCAACGACTCCCTCTAAACCCTTTGCTTTTACCATATAATCCCCTCTTTCATTTAATTTTCCTTTATTTGCTGTCACACAATTGTTCAGGAAAAAACATCTGCTATACAATACAAGCTTAACTTGTTTTTGATTATATAACACAGGTATAAATTTGTCTGAAAATTTGGATAAAACGTTTTATTTTAAGATGAAAGGAATTATATGGATATGAAACCAAGATTAAGTTATAATTTAACTAATATTACAAAAAGGGAGAAAATTCTGCAAAATGAGTAATGTTAATATTTACAAATTCATTAAAGATTGGGTTCCTCCAGAAGCCTCGATTGCCTTTGCAGATAGTAAACAATATTTAGATTATCAGTCTGGCATACATGATATTCGCATCCGCCCTGGACAACCAATTCCACAAGGCAGTATTAGTGAACGTGTTTTTCAACAACGAAGTCGTATTGAATCGTTAGTAAATGAATCCGTATTTGGTATCCCTTATTACGGTATTGGATATCCAATAGAAGAAGATAACGGTTTTATTGGTGCATTAACTGTGATTCTCCCCCCCTTGTATGCATTAAATCATAAACAGTCATCCTATACCTTTATTACGGGAAAGCAAGGGGAAATTTGGAATCCAATTCCTATCGATCAAATAGCATATATCGAAAGCAACCAAAAGAAAACTTGGTTTTATACAACAGACGGTCAGTATAGTACCATTCAAACGTTAAGAGTTCTCGAGCAGCGGCTTCCGAATACATTCCTTCGTATTCATCGATCCTATATCGTGAATATCTCATTTATACAGCAGCTTTATCGAGACGTATCCTCTAACTTAATCATGAAATTAAAGATTCCAAACTGCCCTGAATTGACCGTTAGCCAGACCTATGTGACAACCGTACGTAGGATTTTGGAGTTTTAACGAATACAACTAATTTTTTACAAGTAATTAAAAAGAGAAGCCCATGATTTTTTGGGCTTCTCTAAAATTTTGATCATGCTACAGATGTAACACGCTTCTGCTGCTTTTCCTTTTTCACTACAAAAGAAAGAATGATTAAGACGGTTAATACTGACAGACATACGATTGTACCAATAATATTTTGGGGATTAAATATAAAAGCAATAAAAATCCCTATTAAAGATATTGCAGCAAAAATCGTTGTGTATGGGAACCATTTTACTTTAAATGCCGGAACCTTAGTATATTGTTTACGTAGCTTTAATTGAGCCAAACAAATACTTAGCCATAGCAGTAATACAGTAAAACCAGGTATTGACATTAAATAGCTAATGACTTGATCAGGAGTTAGATAGGCTAAAAATACACCAACTAATATAAAAACTGTTGTTAAAAAAATACCATTTAACGGGATTCCTTTTTTAGTAATAAAGGAAAATAACCTTGGTGCTTCTCCATTTTGCGCCATCGAAAATAATGTTCTGGATGTTGCATAGATTCCTGAGTTTGCCGCTGATAAAACAGCCGTTAAAAGAACGAAATTCATGACGTGTGATGCACCTGGAAGGCCTGATAAACTGAATACTTGCACAAACGGACTATCTACTGAACTCACTGCATTCCAAGGAATGATTCCACAAATCACTAAAATAGGCAATACATAGAATAATATAACCCTTGCAACGGTTCCTTTAATGATTTTCGGAATGACTTTTTCACTATCTTTTGTTTCAGTTACAGCTACACCAATTAACTCTGCCCCCCCATAGGAGAACATGACGACTAGAAATGCACTCAGCATCCCTCCAAGTCCATTTGGGAAAAAGCCACCGTGAGCAGTGTAATTAGAAAAAGCAGCATTCGTTGTGTTTGGAAGTATATTAAATAAAATCAATGCTCCTAGAATAATAAAGGCCGTTAAAGTGATGATTTTTATACTCGCAAACCAAAACTCCATTTCCCCATAATGTTTGACTTGGAATAGATTAATACCAACAATAAAGGTTGCACAGAGTACGCTTAAGATCCATAGTGGGATGGATGGAAACCAGTACTGCAAAAAGCTACCTGCGGCTAATAATTCAACCGTTGTGACAATTAACCAGTTAATCCAATACAGCCAGCCAACAAGAAAAGATGACTGAAAGCCAAAAGCTTTATTGATTAGGCTTTGGACATTGTCATTTGGATAAACCATTGCCATTTCTCCTAAAGCTGCCATCACAATGAACAGTAAGAGCCCCCCGATTAGATAAGCCACAACTACACTCGGACCGGCCATATTCAATGTATCTGAGCTTCCTTTAAAGATTCCTGTCCCGATCATACCTGCTAATGCTATAAATTGAACATGTCTTGGTAGTAAGCCTCGTTGTAAATTTTGCTGATTCTCACTCATGCTGTCACACCTACTTTTTATAAGTCGATTTAGTTAATAATATAGTATCTTTTTCAGTTGAACGCTTTCTAGCTTTTTAGCTTTTTAGCTTTTTAGCTTTTGTGCGTTAAAGTATTTTACTATATTAATATATCATATTATAAAAAGGTGTCAAATTTTTATAATCCCTTGAACAAAAAAAACAACCACAGGATTGTTTTCAAAAACAGTCTCTAGCTTTTTATAAAAAGGACTGGGAACATAGACTGTTATTATGATAGATTTGTAAACTTTACTTTCCTTTTCTCTCTCCGCTCTAGTAACAAAAGAATCATGATAATAAAGATTAATATACTTGAAAGTATAAGCGTAACATCTCCGCTATATAAACCGATTATTCCAATACATGCGAACAGTATTAGCAGATATTGTGGATAAAATCTCATAGCTGATTCACTCCCCAGAAATCTTTATTTATTTTATATCTTTCTTGCTCCCAATCACTATAAGAAATGAATTTATACTCTCCCTAGTAATATTTTACTACAAGTACATGCATCTAATAAGTAGTAATAAGGAAATTTCATACTTTAACGAATAATTAGATAGTTAAACTAATAATAAAAAACTCTTTCTATGAATAATCATTTTGTACAGCATATCATTCTTTATTATTTATTTTTAATTTTGAATTTTACAAATTATATGAATTCATTCATAATAGAAATAATACTTGGAAAGGAAAACAGCAATGGAGAATAGGAAAGAAATGGACTTACAAAATATCAATCGAATTACCTTTATCCTTTTTTGGACTGGCTTAGTCGTTCTATGTTCGTTATACGTAACCATCCCCCTGCTGCCTGTTTTTGCTTCAACCTTTAGCCTATCAGCTAGCCAGGCCGCTTGGGCAGGAAGCATATTTTCGATTTTTTTCGCAGCCGGCTGTTTATTTGTCGGAGTCCTCTCAGACCGATACGGGCGGAAAAACGTGATGATTGTTGGGTTGGTTTGTTTTTCGTTCGTGACGTTTTTAGTAGGATTATCGAATAGCTACAGCAGTCTGCTTGTTCTAAGAGCCCTCCAAGGGGCAGCTGCCGCAACCTTTTCACCTGTTGCCCTTACATACGTTGGCATGATGTATCCTCAAGCAAAAAGAGTCACCACAATTGGAATTATCAGCTCAGGCTTTTTAATTGCTGGAATCGTCGGACAGCTAATCAGCTCTAGTATTGAACAAGCTTTCAACTGGAATGCTGTATTTCTTATTTTAAGCATTATTTATTTCATAACGACGATTCTCTTAATTATTATTTTACCGAATGATGAAATACACCATGGCAACCATGATTTTTTATCTGTCATAAAAAAATTCAAAATTCCATTCACACAAAAAAAGCTTATCCTTTGCAACAGCATTGCTATTATGATTTTACTATCATTTGTCGGGATGTATACTGCCTTAGGAAATTTCTTAAGTAGTCATTATAGCTTTAATGATCAAGAAATCTTTTACGTCCGTGCTGCAGGAATCATCGGAATGCTTTTATCTCCTTTTACTGGTCGATTCGTACAAAGGTTTGGAATGAGAAAAGTATTGATCAGCGGACTTGTTTCCTCTATTACTGGATTATTATTAATGGGGCTTATCCAGCAATTATGGCTGATGATTGTAATGAGCATTCTCTTCGTTTGTGGAATAGCGGTTGTGGTGCCTTCCATGCTTGCTTTAGTGGGGCAACTTAGCGGAAACGAAAAAGGTATCGCCACTTCTCTATATACCTTCATATTATTTATTGGTGCCAGTATCGGACCCCTTTTGGCGACAGTGTTATTAAAAACCGGAAATCTCTCACTACCATTTATTGTGTTTGGCTGTATCTTAGCATGCGGCCTATTGATGGCCTTCTTCCTTTTTTCAACGAAGGAAAAAAACAGCACATCACAAGTGAATTCTCAATCATTTGATGCATAGAACAAAAGTCCTTCATCAAAACGATGAAGGACTTTTTATTGGAATATTGAACACTACTGAAAGCTGTACATTTATTTCCGATACTCTGCCTTAAAGCTCTCATATTTATCTACAATCGTTTTGACTGCTTCATCTGTCTCAGCTAAATGACTGATTTCTTTTAAAACGTAAGGAACACCATGTTCTTGAATCATTTCTTGCAGTTTTACTGATTCTGGGTCCTCTTGTATATCAAATAGTAAGCAGGCTGCGATGGCACTTGCTAGGTTTTGATATGACAAGCCTAATTTTTTTGCCTCTACAAGCGGTTTTACTAACCGATCTTCTGCACCAAGCTTACGAATCGGAGAGCGACCGACACGCGTTACATCATCATTTAAGTGCTGGTTTTGGAAACGACCTAGAATTTTCTTAATATATTTTTGATGCTCTGCTTCATCTAATTCATAGCGTTTGATTAAATAGGCACCTGTTTCCTCAATAGTAGCTTTTACCTTTTCATATACAGCTGGGTCATTTAATGTTTGATCAATGGTTTCTTTACCGTCTAAATATCCGAAATAGGCGGTTACAGCATGACCTGTATTAACTGTAAAAAGCTTACGCTCAATAAATGGTGCCAAATCAGCTACTTTTGTCATACCTTCCACTACCGGAATATCGTCTGTTGTTTCAACAACCCATTCAAAATAAGGCTCAACTAGGACATCAAGTGAATTTTTATTGTCCTGGATAGGTACAATTCGATCAACAGCAGAATTAAAGAAGCTAACCGTGCCTTCCATTTTTTTCATTGTATCATTATCCAACGCTTTTAAAATATGACCCTTTAATATGTCTGTAGCCGATATTTGATTTTCACAGGCAATGACATACACCTTTGCATTTGAAGTATTCAGTCTAGCCTGCAGGCCTTTTGCAATTAATGGAGCGATATGCGGAAGTATATTGGGACCAATCGCTGTGGTAATATACGTTGCCTCCTGAATAGCCTGTACGACTTCTTCTTCCTGCTTCATATTATTTAAACCTGATACATTTTTAATTTCAGTAAAGGTTGGCTGATCCTCTGCTGTTTTAACTTTGTAGGCTTTTTCTTCATTTAATCTAGAAATAATCTCATCAGCGATATCTACAAACGTTACATGATAGCCTGATTGTGAAAATAAAGCTCCAATAAAACCTCTACCAATATTTCCTGCACCAAAATGGACTACCTTTTTCATATATCATTTCATTCCTTTACAAATTTATTTTGCAAATAATCAAAAAAAGTATCTTCAAGCTTTGCACGGATGACTTTTTCATTTGCTGATGAAAAAATCATGATTGCTTTTTTATCTTCGACAATTATGGAACTAACAATGCTTATAATTTCCAATTGAAGTTGATTTAATTTCTCAGGGGCAAGAAGCAGCAGGATATTATGAATATCCATTTGTTTACCATCCATTCCTAACAACCGAAACGGTGTCTCTAAATGAGCGATATGGTAGGCTATTTCTTCAACACCTTCATGTCGACAGTGAAATAATGCCAAATTGGTGTCGGGAATGCCTAAACCCCCTTTCGTCTCTCTTGCCAGCAATTGATGATAAACTCCAGCTGGGTCGGAAACCAACTTCTGTTCCGAACAGCGGGTAACCATTTCCTTGAGAAATTGCTTATAATCTGGATTGTTTTTTGAGCGATAGACAGATAAATTACGTAATATTTCACGAATACTATTTTGAACCTCATCCACTTCCTGCATGAAATCAGCTAATGGCTTTACTTTTGGTTTATTTAATTTAGATGTTTTGATTTCAGTATGATAGTTGGTCTGCCTTGTGATTTTTGGAATATGAGTACCAATGTAATCATAGATAGCTTCAATATCCTTTTCATACAACAAGGGATTGACAAAGACATATTCTAAGCTTTCGAGCACAGGCAGGATAACAGTTGAAATAATAATCCCATAATGACTAACATCCCTTGTCTGGATTTCCTTAATAGAAGCGACATCTGTTACGGTTATTTCCGGCACTTCTTTTTTAATTCGGCTTGCCAGCATTTTTGATGTACCGATACCTGTCGGACAAACAATTAAGGCGCGTATCTGCACTTCTTCTTTTCGTAACTCTAATGCTGAACCAAAATGTAACACAATATAAGCAAGTTCATCATCCGTAAACTTAATCGTATTAAATTCCTTTGCAACACTTTTACTTACAGCTAAATACAACAAGGGATACTTCTTTTTAATTTCATCGGTTAGTGGATTAAACGAGCTTAAGCCTTTTCTTAGACGGAAAATCGAGGGTTCCATATGGGCCAGCAGCCCTTGAAACAAAGAAAAATCGGCTGTTAAATCACTATTCATTTGTTCTGATACATGCTGAATAATCTTTTTTATGGACCTGCCTATTAACACACTATCATAATTGATGTATTCTGCCTCATGGACCTTTGAGCCCCGTAATACCATAACAAGGAAAGCAGCTTCGATATCGCTCAATCGAATAGCGAAGTGATGGAAAAAGTCATTACTAATTTCCTTTATAAATCGAAATTCTTCTGATGACTGTATATTTTCCAGCTCAATTTCAGATTTCGAAAGGCAAAATCCCATCTCAATCCTCTGTAAAGAAATACAAATATGAATTAAGAATGTAATATAATCGCTGTCAGCCAGTTTAGTATGAAGATGTTTTATTTTTTCATAAACAACCTCATCAATTACTTTTAGATAGGATTTTTTTAAGTAATAAAGAATCCGGTCCTTTTCAATTTGATCATTGGCAAGCAGAATTAAGCTTTCGATTAATTCGTTATTAAAATAAATGAGATAAAAATTAACCAGTGCCTTACGGATTTTTCCTTCCTCACCTGTTAATCCGACTCCAACACCCCTTTTTCTATCAAGCTCAATCCCATAGTCCTGAAGCCATTCCGCTAATTCATCTAAATCAGTACCTAGCGTTGTGATGGATACACCAAGATCCTTTGACAATGAAGCTAATTTAACCGGATCCTTGGATTCAATCATCTTCACAAAGCAAAGCAGTCTTCTCTCCTCTAAAGAAAGATCCTGTGGCTTTACTTTTGTAAGCTTCTGAATCAGTCGATAAATATTTTGATTGGATCCGACAATCGACAGCCCATTGTCACTTGTTTTCTCCATCTGTAAATCAAAGGATTCAAGTATTTTCTCAATATTCTTTAAATCCCTTTGGATGGTTCTAACACTTACATGAAGATAGCTTGCAAAGGATAATGCCGTATGCCTTCCGCTTTTTTTAATCAATAATTCTAAAATAGCCTTTTCTCTCGCTGTTATCAGCATAGACATCAGCTCTTTTCGAGTATTCGTATGTATAAAATAATTCTATAAATAGGAATAAGAAAGATGCCGAAGCATCTTTCTAACCTTTTTATTTTTCAAATGATGACCCGATAATCTCTAGAATATCGTCCACGGACTTCGCAGTTGCCATTTTTTCAACATTTTCCATTTCAGAGCATGTAACAGCAATTGCCGAAAGAATTTCTAAATGTCCACCAGCTTTACCAGCAATTCCGAAAATCAAACGGACTTTGTTCCCATCAAAATCTACACCTTCTGGAACTTGAATGATTGTTACTCCTGATTTTAAAACATCAGCTTTTGCTTCTTCTGTACCATGAGGAATCGCTACATCATTTCCCATAAATGTTGAGGTTAGTTGATCCCGTGCAATCATCGCTTCAATATAAGATGGCTTTACATACCCACCATCAACAAGCACTTGTCCTGCGAAACGAATCGCTTCTTCTTTTGAAGCAAATTGTTTGTTTAGAAAGATATTTTCCTTCTTTAACACATTGCTATCAGATTTAGTAGACTTTTCAGTTGCTACCTCCGTTTGCTGTGCACTAGAACCATTGTTTCCGTCTTTTAATTGACTTACTAATTGATCATATTTTGGACTAGATAAAAAGTTGTCAACCGAAATGTGATAAGCAGTTGGAGCCTTTTGCTGAGCCCGTGGTGTCAGTTCTGCCTGTGTAACAACGACCTGCGCATCATTTGGCAGATTACTAATGGCCATATTTGTTACTTTAATCCCTAACCCAGCTTCTTTAATTTTCTTTCGTAGTAGGGATGCACCCATTGCACTTGAACCCATTCCGGCATCACAGGCAAAAATGACCTGATTGATATTTTCTGGGTTTAACTCTACGTTTCCACCAGTTGGGTTTGCCGTTAAGGCACTTGCTACACTGCTTTGCTTTCCTTTCATTTCTTGCATTTTTTGAGATGCTTCTTCTAAGTTGCCCTCTTTTGATTTACTTGTTTTTAAAACTAATACTGAAACAAGGAATGAAACAACAGCTGCAACAAGAACTCCAGCAATATTCGCAAGATATGAACCCACACCCTGTGGTGTTACAGCTAGGATTGCAAGGAAGCTTCCTGGAGATGCAGGAGCCAACAAACCACCGCCAAGCATTGATAATGTAAATACGCCGCTTATTCCACCTAAAATCGCTGCAAAGAATAACATTGGATGCATTAAGACATATGGGAAGTAAATTTCATGAATCCCACCAAAGAAGTGAATAATTGCTGCACCTGGAGCTGTTTGTTTTGCCGTCCCTTTTCCAAAGAAGCAATAAGCTAACAGAATACCAATTCCTGGTCCTGGGTTTGCTTCAAGTAAAAATAGGATTGACTCGCCAGTTTGTTTTACCTGTTCAATTCCAATTGGTGATAATACACCGTGGTTAATGGCATTATTTAAGAATAATACTTTTGCTGGTTCAATTAAGATACTTGTTAATGGTAGCACACCGACTTCCAGCATCCATTCCACACCAGCTACTAACACTGTTGTTAATGCCGTAACTCCCGGTCCGATTAATAAATAAGAAAGAACCGCTAAAATTCCACCAAGAATTCCTGATGAAAAGTTATTAATCAGCATTTCAAAACCAGTTTTCACTTTACCTTCAATTAGAGTGTCAAACTTCTTAATCACCCAGCCCCCGATTGGACCCATGAGCATGGCTCCCAAGAACATCGGCATATCAGCACCAACGACTACTCCCATTGTAGCAATTGCACCAACTACTCCGCCTCGGGTATCGTATACTAATTTACCTCCTGTATAACCAATTAATAATGGAAGTAAGTACTTAACCATTGGATCAACTAGAGCTGCTAAATTTTCATTTGGAATCCAGCCTGTAGGTATAAACAGGGCTGTTATAAGACCCCATGCAATAAATGCGCCGATATTCGGCATTACCATCGAACTTAAAAAGTTTCCGAACTTCTGAACGCGAACTTTAATATTTTTATTTTCTTGGGACATATTATCCACTCCCTTTCTAACTTGCTTTACACTTATGATATTAATTTATAAAGCGCTTCCAAACAATGAATAGTAGACGTAATTTTGTCACAATCCCTTGTGTCAAAACTTTAAAACCTTTAAAATCAATAAAAACACGTGTATTCGATACTTTTACTGTTTTCGAAAACAAGTGTTTTTATACAATAGTATTGGTATGTAATTGGGTAATGTTTAGTATAGTACCGGGGCTTAAGGACTAAATTACATTCCCTTCAGCCACTTGCCATTCTGGATAACTACATACATCATATTATTTTCAATATATATTTTCAATTAATACTTATCTAATTATAAAAATTTTTTATATAATTACGCATATATTTTGTAAGGAGATGTAATAATGACCATAATAACAAAAGCACCCTTCCGAGCAGATAATGTTGGAAGCTTTCTAAGACCTTACATCAAGCGGTGATATGAAAATGTTTCCGACCTTATTTTTGGCGGCTTACATGTAGATATTAAAAAATGAGCAGGATGAACCTGCTCATTTTTCGTTTAAAACTTTATCTATATATTTATAGTTAATACGTTCCTCAAAGTTAAATTCATTCTTGATATAACCTACTTTAACCAAAGCTTCAATTGACTCTTGCTGTGCTTTTATTGATTCTTTACTGAAGAAAATATCTGGTTCATCAGCTGTAATGATTTTTTTTATCGTTTCAACTGGTATTTTAGTTACCTCTGCATAAATTTCTGATGCTTCATCTGGATGCTCAATTCTCCAGTCAGCAGATTTTTTATAAGCTTTCAAATAAGCTTCAACCATTTCTGGATGTTCCTTTGCAAAACCAGTACGAGCAATAATAGCTCCAGGTGCCAGTATCTCTCCATCTACATTTAATTCTTTCGCAATTCCTTTTTCAACATTATTAGTTTTATAAGGTTCCCAGACTGCCCATGCATCCAATTGTTTTGTTTCGAAAGCAGATTGAGCATCATCAGGTTGAAGATTAATAATTCTAACATCATCAAGTGTTAAACCATGATATTTTAGTGCCTTAGCTAAATAAACATGCCCGGTTGTTCCTGATGCTACTCCAACTTTTTTCCCTTTTAAATCTTCAATACTCTTAATCTCGCTGTCATTAGGAGTAATGATTCGTACATTTGATTTTCCGTTACTAGTTTGAGCAATTACTTCGAAAGGCAGATCCTTATCTAACCCTGCAATAAGTGCCCCGTCACCAAGAAAAGATATGTCAACATGATTGGCTGCCAGTGATTCAAGAAGCGGAGGACCACTTGTAAACTCACTCCACTCAATTTTCGCATTTAACTTAGAAAACTCCTCCTCAAACCAACCTTTATCTCTTCCAATTGTTAATGGACTCATTTTGCCATTTAATGCTATGTTGACTACGATTGACTCATCTTTTTTACCCTTTTGGGTTGATGAACTTACTCCTGTACTGCATCCTATTAAAAAAATCGCTATAATAAATATAAAGACCGATCCTATTAATCTTTTTCGATTTTTTTTCATGGTTACCTCCTAGCTTACTATTCCTGTTTATCAATTGAATAGTGATTTACATCAATATAGTAGAGATTCAATAAAGGGAAAGGCTCCTACTCTTTATTGAATCTCATGTTACAAGTTCATTATTTTTTAGTTATAAATGTGCTTCGCTGATTTTCCTTGTTAACAGGTATGTCTTTTCCAACTGTCACTCTTCGTACAATACGGTGCTCATCGTAATCTGCGACAGCATAATGTTGTGTGGCTAAGTTATCCCAAATCACAACATCCCCTTCAGTCCATTTCCAACGGACTGTATTTTCTAGACGAGTAACGTATGATTGAAGGAGGCTAAATATTTTTTCCGATTCACTTGTACTATAACCCTCCAATTTTCCAACAAAGCCTCCTAGTAATAAATGTTTTTTACCTGTTTCAGCATGCACATGAACAACTGGATGTTTTGTTTTATAAACAGTTGATTCAAATACTGATCGATATCTTTGTCTGACTTCGTCCTGTTCATTAGTTGCCTTTGCTGCTAATTGGGCATAATCAAATTCATTTGAATGAATGGCCCATAATTCATCTGCTAATTTTTTCAATTCTTCAGGCAACCCTTCATATGCAGTATTGGTATTTGCCCAAACCGTATCACCACCCACACTTGGAATCGTTACACCTCTTAAAATAGAGTATTTAGGAACTTCTGGAACAAAGGTAACATCTGTATGCCAATGGTTTGCCTTTGCCCCTTGTATGGAATCTAATTCAAGAATAGCGCTTGAATTCTCCTTCACAGGAACAGTTGGATGAGCATATGGCTGACCCAGCAATTCAGCAAAGTCTTCCTGGCTATTATCGTTTAAATGATGTTGCTCTCTGAAAAATAGAACCTTGTATTCATTTAGTAGCTGCTTAATTTCTTGTAATACGGTTGCATCTAAGTCCTTACTTAATTTTACTCCTTGAACCTCTGCTCCAATTCTCCCTGCCACAGGCACTACTTTTAATTGATTTGTTTGTGTTGTCATTTTCGATTTCCTCCCAATAATTAATGAATTTTTTCCTTTTCATCACAAATCCGATTTAACAAACCCGTTTAATAAGATTAAGTAAAAAAAGAAAAGAGATTCAACAAAGAGGTAGCGTGGCTCATCTCTTCGTTGAATCTCTGGTCGACCAGTGGATCCTTTTAACACTATTTTATTTAACAATATTTGTCAGCGAATTTGTGTATGAATGAATCTTAGCAGAGAACAAAATATTCTGTCAACATCTTTTTATAATTAATCCTATAAATTTAATTGGGTATTGCTTATTCCTTCAGAACATGTTAATTTATAGAAAATCAAAAAAATGAAATGAATCGACTAGGCCACTAGAGATTCAGCGAAAAGACTACATTTGCTCTTCGCTGGATCTCTTTTTTCATTTCAGAAAGGATGGTAATAATATATGGTCGCAGTATTACAAATGAGTTCTATCAGTAAAACATTTCACAATGAAAGTGAGAATGTACATGTATTAGACAACATTAATTTAATCGTCAAGAAGGGTGAGTTTTTATCCGTTATCGGTTCGAGCGGCTGCGGGAAGAGTACCCTATTAAAATTAATTGCCGGACTGGATTTGAATTTTGAAGGAAATATTATCGTAGGTAGTCAGGAAGTACATGGTCCTTCGAAAGACCGCGGCTTTATTTTTCAAGAGCATCGCTTATTCCCTTGGCTTACTGTAGAAAAGAATATTGCCGGTAATCTCTCATTAAAGGATCCAGATATACGAAAAAGAGTCGATGATTTAATTTCTCTCGTGAAATTAAAGGGATTTGAAAAAGCTTATCCTAGACAATTATCAGGAGGCATGTCACAGCGCGTTGCAATCGCAAGAGCATTGCTTCGTAATCCTGAAATTCTGCTGCTGGATGAACCCTTTGGCGCTTTAGACGCCTTCACACGCAGCCATTTGCAGGAAGCACTTCTCGAAATTTGGGAGAAAAATCAAACCACCATGGTGCTAGTCACACATGATATTGATGAAGCGATATTTTTATCCTCTACCGTTGTTGTAATGGATGCGAAACCCGGACGAATAAAGGCAAATGTATCGATTGATTTACCTTATCCAAGAAGAAGAACAAGCAAATCGTTCCAAGAATTTCGAACATTGATATTAAACCATCTTGAACATACACCTGTCGATATGGAAGATTGGAGTATTTAATTTCAATATGAAAGGATGAGACAGATCATGTCTACACAAACAATTGTTCAAAACAAAGCCATTTCCATAAAAAAGAAGAAATCAAACTCAAATAAAAGCAACAGAGTTTTTCGAGGAATAGCCCTTCCCGTTTTGATTTTATTATTATGGCAAATACTCGGCTTTATTGGTATAATGCCGGCTCAACTATTCTCTTCACCGTTATTAATTGTTACAAGCTTTATTGAGCTTATTCAATCAGGAGAACTAGGGTCTCACCTGCAAATTAGTTTAACCCGAGCGTTTCTCGGCTTTTCGCTGGGTAGTTTTTTCGGCTTACTTGTTGGGATCACTGTAGGAATGAATAAAAGGTCGGAGGAGTATTTAAACCCTACCATCCAAATGCTGCGTACCATCCCGCTACTAGCTATTACACCACTTTTCATTATGTGGTTCGGCTTTGGAGAATTATCAAAAGTGTTACTGATTGCACTAGGTGCCTTTTTCCCTTTGTATTTACAATCCTTTTTAGGGATTCGAAATGTAGACCAAAAACTATATGATGTCGCTCAAATTTTACAGTACAGTCGATTCGAAAAAATATCTAAGCTGATGATTCCAGCAGCCCTCCCTAATATTTTGCTGGGTATCCGACTTGCCTTAAGTGCCGCATGGATGTGCTTAGTCGTCGCTGAACTATTAGGGGCAGACAGAGGGGTTGGTTTTATGATTCAGGATGCCCGCTCCTTTATGCAAACAGATATTGTTTTTGTGGGAATTATCATATTTGCACTGGCAGGAAAAATATCCGATTCCATTGTACGCTTTCTAGAAAATCGCCTATTGAAGTGGCAAGACAGTTTTAAAGCATAAAAAAGTGATACTTATGTGTTTAATAATTCTGAATTGGTCCAAAACGCACTTGACTGATTGGAATTATATGAATTAAAATAACGTATATTCTATATTCGCTGATTGGTCAACCAAAGGCACCTTACCATTTCAATTTAATGGCACAGGTGCCTTTCTAAGTAAAAAGGGAAGTGGGAGGAATAGTAAATGGCTATTATTGATCAAGAAAAGCTAAATAATATTGTAGAGTTATTAGAGAAAATTAAGTTTGGATCACTCAATATCGTCATTCACGAAGGAAAAATAACACAATTAGAAGTCATTGAAAAGCATCGATTTCAAAAATAGACCCTTATTTGATATTTGAATTTCTTATGAAATGCAAATATTGAAGCATACTAATCATGCTTGCCAGTAAAATTCAAGGAGGGTTTCACATGACAAAGAAAAAACTCACACCGTCTGCAGAAGTAGACCAAAAAAAATTAATTAATGACAAAGTGAAAGCATTAAGAAATCAGAACTTTGAAGATACCCATACGCGCAGAATAACCTCAAATGGTGCAGACGGACAGTAAAGGCTCATAACTTACAGGCTAAAAGAAAGGTTGTGCGAGAATGACTAAAAAATACAATAAAGGCAGCAAGAATCAGAATTCTCCAAGTCTTCATGGTGAGGTTCCTTTTAGCGGGGATAACAGTAAAGGCAATAAACGAAACAAAGATAAAAGTGACAAAACAGATGGGATTGTCTAAGAAATTAAACCGGTCAATTAGACCGGTTTTCTTGTCATACAGGATCTAAGCTTGAGTGTTATTCCCCCTGCTTCAGCTAGAGAATGAATTCTTATAGACGGGCAACTACCTTTTCCCCCCGAAAATACACCGCTTTAATTTTATTTGGATTGATGAGTTCTATCCCAGGTATCCCTTCCGAAATAAGTAAATTCGCTTCCTTTCCTTCTTCTAAGCTTCCAAATCGATTCTCCTTTCCAAGGACCTTAGCCGGATTTCTCGTAATAAGTGCTAATGCCTCATTTTCACTGTATCCATGCTCCAGCATCCCAGTCATGAACGGATTAGCTATCGCCATTAATGCTTCTGGACCGATTAATCTCTTTCTATCATCGGTTAATGCGACTGCATTTTTTTCATAAGGAGGAAGAAAGGCACCTGTTGAAATTGAAAGCGGAATCTTCGCATGAATCATTTTCATGATTTCTGTAAATGAATTGGGCTCTAAATGCGATCCACCAAGAGGCGTTGCTACGACCATAATTTTTTGTTTTGCCGCTTTTTCTATCTGCCTGTCTGTTATTCCGTGTGCATGATGAAGCACGTCAAATCCTGCTTCCAATGCCATTTGAATTCCCTGCTCTCCTGCAGCGTTGGCACCGATTTTTGTCCCATATCCATGAAAGCTAGACACGATGTCGGTTAACTCTTGTTGCGAATGAATTAATTTTCCTGCATTCGGCACTTCATGCTTTAGAAAATTTCCCGGGGTAGCATTAATAAAAATATTTCCACCGGCATAATCATTTGCTGCTGCTAATGCCTTTATAAGATCTTTATTGACAAGGTATTCTCGAGGAATTGGAGTAGATCCGGTTATGGCCGTGAAGTGAATGATCTTTTGAAACCCTACAGAAATACTTGCAGCAGCGAAGCATATATCCATTGGTACATCCTGTACTGCCTGTTTAATATCAGGGACACGCAATTCACATATTGGATTACCACACACCTGCTCACCCAAAGCTGTAATGCCTGAGCAAAGGGCTTCCAACAGGATTGATTTACCAGCAAGTAGATGGGTTTCTTTTGTAATTGGAAATTTTGATGGAGGGGCAAATTCGAGTAGATGTGTATGACAGTCAACGAGGGAAGGGCTAATGATATGTTCGCCGTAATCTATCACCGGTACCTGATGATATTTTTGCTTTACATTTTCCCAGGTTGAGATGTGAATGATTTTTCCATTTTGAACAACCATTGCTCCATGTTCAATTGTTCCTTTTTTCGAGACTGTCATGATTTTCTTAGCTTTTATAACAAAAGTCGACATTGTTTTCACCACCAATAAAGGAATAGTTATATTTCCAAGGAACCAAGCGTGAAAGAATAAGGTCAACACAACTATAAAAACATCCTTAATGGTCTGGTTAGAACGTGGAACCGAGTGATTGGAAATAGGATGAAATTTCCTATTACTGTCCATTTTTTACAGAACAGCGCTGATTTTTCTTTTCGGTTTTTATTATTTTATGATGAAAGAATTTTTGTGTGCTTAGCAGCCCATGTGACGTATAAAAGAACGTACGTTTGTATAGAATAAATAAAAAACCTCAAGGTGTGTGTTACCACATGAAGCTGCTTATCCACAAATCACTAAGTGAGCAAGTTCCGATTGAAATGATTTACCTGTCCGATAAACAACAGTTTACGCAAAGAAAAATCGTAGTTAAACAAGTGGATGACGACTATATAAAGGCCTTTTGTCTCCTGAGAGGACAGACACGTATTTTCAAAAGAGATAATATCTTATCGATTATGCCGATCAGACGTGAAATAAAGCGTACCAGTTAAGTTATGGGTACTAATCAAATTCGCCCGTCCAATTTGCGTCCGGATTTTTATCGAGCTCGCTCGATAAACTACCTTTATGAAATTAAAAAGCATCAGAGAGATCATTTCTGGAATCTCTGATGCTTTTTGCTTATCCTGAAACCTGTGTTTTAGGTGTATCGTGTCCCTTAAAAATAAATTGTACGACAATGATGGCCGCGAAAATAGCAAGCCCAATGATATCAGAAAATCCCTCTGGATAGATTAAACAGAGGCCCCCTCCTATAGCAAAAAGGCGTTCAATCCAGGACAGCTTCCGGAACCAATAGCCAATAACGCCAGCTCCAATCGACATCATACCAGCTAAGGCAGTAAACACCACCCATATTAGGTAGCTCCATGTCGTATCAATCATTAATAACTCCGGTGACAACACAAACATATACGGGATAATGAAGGCACCAATTGCTAGCTTTGAAGCATTGACACCTGTCTTAATTGGTTCTCCCCCTGACACAGCAGATGCGGCAAAGGCTGCCAGTGCTACAGGTGGAGTGATATCTGCGATAATTCCAAAATAGAACACAAATAAATGAGCAGATAAATCTGGTACCCCAAGTAAAATAATAGCTGGTGCTGCTATAGTAGACGTTATGACATAGTTTGCAGTTGTTGGAGAACCCATCCCTAGAATAATAGCCGCTACCATGGTAAGCATCAACGTTGGAATTAAATACCCCCCAGCCAGATCCAATAGACCATTGGCAAGCTTTAGACCAAGACCCGTTTTCGTAACAACTCCAACAATGATACCAGCAGCAGCAGTTGCTGCTGCTACTCCCAGCGCGGTCCGTGCGCCATCCACCAATGCCTCGATAAAGGATTTAAAGTTCATGCGAGTCTTCTTTTTTACTGCACTGACAAGAATGGTAATGATAATAGAGTAGAGGGCTGCCAACATCACACTCATACCGCTCATTAACAGAACTATAACAGCCACAATTGGAAGTAATAAATAAATTTCCTTTAATACTTCTTTACGGTTTGGCATTTCTTCCTTTGTTAGGCCTCGCAAACCTACTCTTTTCGCCTCTAAATGAACCATGATCCAAATGCCTGTAAAATAAAGCAAGGCAGGAATGGCTGCTGCTTTTGCAATTTCCCAATAGGTGATACCGCCGCCGATGAATTCAACCATTAAGAATGCCGCGGCTCCCATAATAGGCGGCATTAATTGCCCTCCTGTCGAAGCAGCAGCCTCGACAGCTCCAGCAAATTCCTTTTTATAGCCAAGTTTTTTCATCATTGGAATCGTAAAAGAGCCTGAGGTCACGACATTTGCCACCGAGCTGCCGCTTATCGTCCCTTGAAGGGCGCTAGAGAACACTGCTACTTTTGCAGGTCCACCTGTACTTTTCCCTGCAATGGAAACAGCCAAATCATTAAAATATTGTCCAACACCTGTTTTAACTAAAAAAGCGCCGAAAAGTAAAAATAAAAAGATGAAGGTTGAGGAAACTCCTAACGGGGTTCCTAAAATACCCTCTGTTGTATAAAACATGGTTTGTACAAGTCTGTCAAGCTCTAATCCGCGATGAGCAAGAAAACCAGGCATATACGGACCAAAAATGGCATAAAGAAGAAATAGTACAGCAATTATCATGATTGGCAGACCAACAGCCCGTCTAGTTGCTTCCAGTACTAATAATATTGCAACCAATCCAACAATAAAGTCTATATCCGTTAACCTTCCAACCCGGTTAACTAAATCATCTATCATTAACGGCCAATAGGCACCTACCACAATCGATGATACAGCAAGAATGATATCATACCAGGCAACCTTATGTTTTTTCCCTATATTCTTTTTTCTGAGCGGGAATAATAAAAATATTAACGCTAACGCAAAGCCCAAATGAATAGAGCGTTGCAGCTGTGCTGTTAATACACCAAAGATAGATGTGTAGAGTTGAAAAAGAGAAAAAGATAAAAGACCAAAAAAGACAATCCAACCTATGATACCCTTTAGCTTTCTTGTTCCAGATTCAGGATCATATTTTTCTAGCAGTTGCTGTTGTTGCTCCTCTGATAGAGTTTCATATTCATTTTTCAAGGATATTCACTCCTTTCCATCTTTGCCAAAGATTGATTGTTTCAATTTTCAGCCTTACCCATGTCCCTGGCTCAATAATTTGAGAAAGCGGGTATTCATTATCCTCAAAAATTAATGTATGATTGGCCCTTACCTTTCCAACTCGAAGATCAAAGGATGGAAATATCCTCTCCATATTTTTTATATAATATTTTCCATCTACCTGCTCAAATGTCTCTCCTTCAGAGGCATTCGCAGGCATACCAATCGCAAAATCCTCATACATCAATTCATATTGCTTGATCCTCCCATCACTCAAAACCTCATAGCTTTCCACAACATCTGATAAATGAATCGAGTGAGTATATTTCATTTGAAAGGTTTCTCCTTCCAAGATGTAGAGATAGGCGAGTGTCTTCCCGCTATTTTGATATTGAAAAACGAGTGCTTCTGTCTTTGGGGTAAAAATGAGAAGAAGGATCATGATTAGGAAAAAGGGTAATAAAAAGAGCAAATAAACAATCTTGTTTTTCACCAACTCCCCCCTTCCTAAGTAGAAAAACAAAAAGCCGGCTTTAAACCAAATGATTATAAGCCGGCTGCTTTTAGTGCCTAACATTCATTCATACATATTGAGTATTCTCTGAGTAAGTGCGACTACTATTCAGCTGCTTTTATACCTTTTTCATCGAAGTATCTCTGTGCTCCTGGGTGAATATCTATACCAACACCATTTACAGCATTCTCAGCTTTAATTAATTTAGCTTTTGCATGGGTTACTAGGTTTAGATTTTCAAAGATGGCTTTCGTAATATCATAGACAACATCATCTGAAAGATCGTCTCTCACAACGAGCATAGCTTGTACTGCTACAGTAGAAACGGCTTCTTCAAGTCCATAAGTTCCCTTTGCCACTTCATCCTGAATATAGTATGGGTATTTTTTAATAAGCTCATCGATTTTTTCCTGTTCAATCGGCACAATCACAATATCTTCCGTAGCAGATAATCCTTCGACAGCACCTGTAGGGGTACCTGCTGTAACGAAGGCTGCATCAATTGTACCATCTTGGATACCAGCAGTAGATTCATCAAATGAAAGGTCTTTCTTTTCAATATCATCAAAGGTCATGCCGTACATTTCAAGAATCTGCTCAGCGTTTGGGTTTGTCCCTGATCCTGGTGCACCAACAGACACCTTTTTACCTTTTAAGTCTGCAACTGATTTTATCCCTGATTTTTCAGTTGTGACAATTTGTATTGTTTCAGGATAAAGGGTACCAATTGCTTGTACATTATCGATTTTCGAATCTTTAAACATTAATTTTCCTTCAACAGCATAGGAGGCGATGTCTGTTTGTGAAAAAGCAATTTCTGCATTACCGTCTTTTAATGTAGTCATATTTTCAGCTGATGCACCAGACGTTTCCGCATTTGTTTCGATCCCTGTTTCTTCTGAAATAATATTAGCAAAAGCTCCGCCAAGTGGATAATATGTACCACCAGTTCCACCTGTCAGGATACTGATAAACTTCGGCTTTTCAGATCCGCCGCCATTATCAGTAGAATCCCCACTCGTTTCCTCACTTGACCCGCTGCAGGCTGCCAAAACCATAGAAAGCGCCAACAATAGAACCGTCATGAAATATGAAGTTTTTCTCCTCAAAAGATTTCCCCCTTTATTTTTTTATGAAAATTGGGATAAATAGATATAGTCCCAATTCACCAATTATAATTTTATCATATTTTTTAATAATTATGTCAATTTAAAAGAATAATTCCAAAGTCTGTTCCAATATTTATATGATCAAATTCGCCCGTCGAATTTGCGTCCGGATTACCTGAGTTCGCTCGGGTAAACTACCTTTAAATATGATAGTGTTGATTATTTCAGGTAAGAGAGAATATTTGTTATAATAAAATTCAATAAATCTCTTAGATTTTAATAATGTTTTTAATTTTTTTTACGGAGGTAGCTAGATGAAATATGGTATCGTGATTTTCCCTGCAAAACCTTTACAAGATTTTGTTAACTCTTATCGTAAACGATATGACCCACATTACACACATATACCTCCACATATCACCTTAAAATCTGGCTTTGATGCAGATGATCAGGAAATCAAGACTATCATTCCAATGCTCCATGTGATGGCTCATAGATTTGAACCCTTTGATATTACCGTCACAAAGTTCAGCTCCTTTAAACCAGTAAATAATGTTATTTATTTAAAAATCGATCCAAAGGATGACCTAGTAAACCTTCACAATGAAATTGAAGCGCAATTTCCTAATCATATCCCTGAATATGTCTATGTTCCCCATATAACAATTGGTCAAAAACTAACAAATGATGAACATTCAGATGTATTTGGATCATTACAAATGTTAAAATTAAATAAGCAAGATCAGGTAGATCGTTTTCATCTTGTCTATCAGCTTGAAAATGGATCTTGGACAGTCTATGAAACATTTCGTCTTGGAAAGGAATAACAACAATGAATCTTAAATCGTTAGATGTACAGATAGTCAGCAACGAAAAGCAGCTAAATGACGCTTTCAATATACGTAAAACTGTATTTGTTATAGAGCAGCAGGTCCCACCGGCGGAAGAAATTGATGACCTTGAACCACAATCAACACACTTTATACTGTACATTGACGAAAAACCTGCTGGTGCAGGACGATATAGAACAGTAGACGGGTACGGCAAGGTTGAACGAATTTGTGTGCTAAAGGACTTCCGCGGCATGGGTGCCGGTCAGGCAATCATGGAGAAAATCGCTACATTTGCTAAAGAGAAAGGCATCAAGCGACTAAAGCTGAATGCACAAACACATGCAATTCCCTTTTACAGTAAATTAGGATATCAAGTTGTCTCGGATGAATTTCTCGATGCCGGCATTCCTCATAAAACAATGATTAAAGAAATATAAGCCCTGCTTGCAGGGCTTTTTATTTAGGTTCCATATCGCTATATATAACATTCCAATCTAAAATCACTCCTTTTGTATCAAGCTAATTTTTGATATGATTAAGTTTGTCTTATTTAGATTTAAAAAGGATGAGAAATGTATATGAAAACAGCGAAACAAGGGAATCAATTAATCTATCTTGATAATACGAATCGATCATCCTATCAACGTATATATGATGAAGGTAAAAAAGGGCTATTAGAATGCCCTGTATGTTCAGAAAAAGTTAGATTATTTTTAGGAATTACAAAGGACCCATTTTTTCAACATATCTATACAAAAAAACCAACATGCCAAGATCCTGCTACTATAGAAAAGTCAACAGCTGATACAGAACAGGAAATTAACGGATTCCGTCTCCCTACTTCTCGCACAATAACCATGACAAAAAATAGTGAAACCAGCTTTAAATCTGCTAAGACTGTGGCTCAGCTCCCCCCCTTCATTTCAAATGAAAAAGATATGTCTACTATTAATTCTTCTTATATAAGGGCTCTAGAGGGAGCAAATATTTATTTAGATGGCAATCAAGCAGAAGCTGTCCTCCATCCAAACGGTGCTCTTCTTGTACTGGCCGGAGCCGGGAGCGGTAAAACAGCGGTATTGACTGCTAGAACTGCTTATTTGCTAACGGAACAAAGTGTAGAAGCTAATCGAATCATGCTTGTGACATTTACTGCAAAGGCAGCCGCCGAAATGAAAGCAAGGCTGTTAAACTATCCAAACATCAACACTAGCCAAATAAATCGTCTTGTCACAGGCACCTTTCACAGTATTTTTTATCGAATTCTCGCTCATCATCAACCCGAAAAATGGAACAGCAATAGACTCTTAAATATTGAGTGGCAGCGCCGGCAAATTTTGAAGGATGCCGGTAGAGAACTGGAACTCGATGAGAAAGAATTCGCCTATGACGCAGCCATGCAGCAGATTGGCTATTGGAAGAATTCTATGAAGTCGCCTAAACAGGTGAAGACGGAAACCAGCTGGGATGAAAAGGTATTGTTTTTATACGAACGATACGAACAATTTAAAAAGGAAAAAGAACTGTTCGATTTTGATGATATGCTATCAGGCTGCCATCAGCTGTTAGAAGAGGAACCTGATTTACTTGAACGCTATCAAAATCGCTTTGATTATTTTCTCATTGACGAATTTCAGGATGTGAATAAAGTCCAGTATGAACTCATCAAAATGCTCTCTAAGAAAAAGAAAAATGTATTCGTAGTGGGAGATGATGATCAATCTATCTATGCTTTTCGCGGAAGTGATCCACAATATATCCGATATTTCGAGAGGGATTTCCCTCAGGCAGAGGTCGTTCATTTGAGTGAAAATTACCGTTCCTCTCATTCCATTGTTGAGGCTGCTAATAAAATTATAGTCGGTAATAAACACCGTCGCCCTAAACAAATGCATGCCCAATTTACGAACCATCATGCTCCTGTCTTATTCTTTCCTGAAGATGAAGAAGAGGAAGCCACGATGATTGTGACGGATATAAGTGAAAAAATAGCTGCTGGTGCTGATCCTAGTGATTTTGCCATCCTCTTTCGCACCAATACTGCCGCAAGAGCAGTGTTTGAAAGACTGACAACTTCTAGTCTTCCATTTAAAATTGATCAGGATATCGATTCATTCTATGAACGATTTATTATCAAAAGTATGCTATCCTTTTTAAAGTTGACCTTGAATGAAGATGATCAGCAGGCAATGGCGAGCATACTGCCATCCCTGTTTCTTAAACAGACAGTCCTTACAGATTTAAAAGCCGAAAGTATTTTGAATGACTCTACCCTACTCGATTGCGTCAGCCACGTAAAGACTAAGTTTCCATTTCAAGAAAAAAAGCTGAAGAAGGTCGCTCCTGTTATCCGCTCGTTAACAGGAAGATCACCGCTTGCTGCTATTGAAAAGATCGAGAAGGAACTCGGTTTTCAGGAGTTTCTAAAAAAACGAGGAAACGAAGGAAATCAATGGGATAAAGGTTCTGACGATATTCGTGACCTTAAAGTGGCGGCAAAAAACTTCACTTCCATTCAAGATTTTCTTGACCATGCTGACCATATGGCAGCGATGAATAAAGAAATGAAACAGCAAAGTAAAAAGACAAAAAATGCCGTTACCTTAAGTACTATCCATCGTGCAAAAGGATTAGAATATAAGATGGTATATGTTCTTGGAACGGTTGATGGAAGTATTCCCCATGATTATGCACTAGAATCTCTTCGTAATGCTGACAGTGAGCCGCTTGAAGAGGAAAGACGTCTTTTATATGTGGCCGTAACCCGTGCTAAAGAGGAATTATATCTTTCCGTACCACAAAATAGACGTGGTAAAAAGGCAAATCCATCTCGTTTTTTAACATCTATTCGATATTAATATGATGCCTTTTGCAAATAAAAGCTGTCCCCTTTGGACAGCTTTTATCTTTTATTATTTTTTATTAATCATTTTAGAAATGGTGTTCAGGTCAAGCTGTTTACCATCCTTTACAATCGACTCAACAATTTTATCTTCTGTTTCCTTTGAAACTGGTTTATTAGCAATTTGTGAAACACGTCTTACTACACTACGTACAGTTCTCTCATCCTTAAAATTTGCATTTTGTAGTGAGTTTGCTAAATCAAGTATATCCTTCATATTGACGCCCGTTTTTCTTTCAATATTTTTAAAAAATTGATTATCCATCTTACTTGATGCCTCCCTTTCAAGCCTTTTATATACTATGAATAGCAGGGAAAATCGTGTCTTTTCCCCTGCATACGGCCACAAAAAAAACAGCCGCTCAAATGAATGAGCGACTCCTTCCTTCTACATAGTTTCCATTAGTTGTAGAAGCTTGCACCTACAATAATTAAAAGAATAAACAACACAACGATTAACACAAATGTGTTGCCGCCGTAACCATAGCCACCACCGTAGCCGCCGCCGTAGCCGAATCCACCGCATCCGTACATATCCATTCACCTCACTTAACAGTTGAGTCATTATAAAATATGTACAGGAAATGAAAATGTGAGGGCAAGCCGAAAATTTATCAGGCTGATTTCTTTTCTCCCATAATGTTGGAGGTGAAAAGAAATCAGCCTGATACTCTTACCCTTTTGGTTTAAACATTAATGCGCCTAAAAATCCAAATACAATGGCTGCTGATATACCGGCACTAGTTACTTCAAACATACCAGTTAGAACACCGACTAATCCATGCTGCTCCGCTTCCTGCAGTGCACCATGAACGAGGGAATTCCCAAAGCTTAAAATAGGTACGGTTGCCCCAGCTCCTGCAAAATCAACAAGTGGCTCATACAGTCCTAAGCCATCTAAAATAGCTCCGATGACAACCAACAGGCTTAAGGTATGGCCTGGAGTTAATTTAGCTACATCAAATAACAATTGACCGACGACACAAATCAGTCCGCCTACCACAAAGGCCCAGAAAAACATTGGCAGCATGCCTGATTCTCCTTTCTCATATTACCTCGCTACATTTGTCTCACTCAATACACACACAGTAACACCCACACATGAAAAATTCTTATATCTCTATAGAAACAGCATGGGCAATACAAGGAATCGATTCCCCCTGTTGAAAGCTGAGGGGGGATAACAATGCACCTGTAGCAACGAGCAATATCCGTTTATATACACCCTGCTTCATTTGGTTCAATAAATGCCCGTATAAAACAATGGCAGAACAGCCGGCACCACTGCCACCTGCTTGGACAGGCTGGTCATCTTTATAAAGCATGAGGCCACAGTCACGGAAACGATCAGGGTCGACCTTTAAACCATTTTTTTCCAACAATTCCAGCACCGTTTCCCGTCCAATTCGAGCTAAGTCGCCTGTCACAATTAAATCGTAATAGGAAGGTTCAAGTCCTAAATCTTTAAAATGAGCTGTGATCGTATCGGCAGCAGCAGGCGCCATCGCCCCCCCCATATTAAATGGGTCCGTCAGTCCCATATCAATCACTTTTCCAATTGTTGCCGATGTTGTGTAAGGTAGATTTTTTTGGTTATTATTTTCTGTTACAAGCGCAACCCCAGCACCTGTTGCCGTCCATTGGGCTGTCGGAGGCTTTTGACCGCCATATTCCGTCGGATATCGAAATTGCTTTTCAGTCGCTGCGTTATGACTAGAAGCTCCTGTTAGTACATTCTTCGCACCTCTGTAATTCACCATAAAAGAGGCCAATGCCAGACCCTCCATGGAAGTTGAACAAGCTCCAAAAAGACCAAAATATGGAATTTTCGCAGTCCTAGCAGCAAAGCTTGTTGGGGTGATTTGATTGATTAAATCCCCTGCAATTAAGAATTGTACATCCTCATTCTGAAGGTCTCCTTTCTGCATAACGGTTTGAATGGCTTCCTCGATTAATACCCGCTGTGCTTTTTCATAAGAGTCCTGCCCCATCCATAAATCATCATGCAGGATATCAAAATCTTCAGCTAAAAGGCCATTTGCTTCAAATGGACCACCGGATACACCGGTTTCTGCAATAACAGGATGCTCCTGAAACACCCAGGATTGTTTCCCAACGAGCATTAGATTACACCCCACATTATTAGTAATGTTTTAATTAGTGCGACTACGAATGCTGCAAAAACACCAAATAGAATGACAGAGCCTGCAAGTTTGAACATATTACCACCAACACCAAGAACAAATCCTTCTGTACGATGTTCAATGGCAGCGGAAATTACAGCATTTCCAAAGCCTGTAATTGGAACAGCACTGCCTGCCCCGGCAAATTGACCAATTCGGTCGTATACCCCAAAGCCTGTTAGCAGCATCGCAATAAAAATCATCGTTGCTACAGTCGGATTACCTGCTGTTTGCTCAGTAAAATTAAAAAAATAAATATAGAAGTAGCTGATTGCTTGTCCAATGGTGCAAATAAATCCCCCGACAAAGAAGGCCTTCAGACAGTTTTTTAAAACAGGTCGTTTGGTTTCATGTTTTTGCTGCAGCTGCTCATATTGCTGCTGCTCAGGTGTTTTTTTCTGTTTCTGATTCCCCATATCATACAACTCCTTTCTTATGTCAATTCTTTTTTAAGCTTAATAATTCTTTCAAACTCCTTATCAGCCTCTTTCTCAGAGTAATTAGGATCCTTCATTTTTTCTTCCAGCCTGACTGCTTCTAAGAAAATCTTATAATCACTTGAGACAATAAAATTCTCATCAGGGTGTTTTTTCTCCAGTTTTTCATTCACTTCCTTTTCAATTTTTTTCATATGAAAGCGCTGCATATGCTTTACCTTATACACCACAAGGATGTGCTTCTTTCCTTTAATCACCGCCACATCAAAGAGCGCCTTATGTCCTTCAATATCTTTTTCAATATCCTTTATGAGATCCATCCCTTTTGAGTCCGAAACCACTGTTTTCGGAGATGGATTAGTCGTTTTCATCAAGACCATATAATCTTGATTAGACTGATTACGCGGGACATTACAACCTACCAAGATTCCCCCCAGAAATAATATGGTGAAGGCTTGAAGTATCATCTGTTTGTTTTTCATTTTCGACCCTTCCTATGTAATTTTACTTATTGCTGTTATTATTTTCTTCCTAAACAGCAAAATTATGATAATGGCTAAGTAATAAATAATTTCCAATCGAACTGTGAAACCATTTGATTTTTAACATAAAAAATAGCATCTGTATTTCAGATACTATTTTTACGCTTCTTAATGAACCCTATGACGATTTTAAATAGATCGATATTACTAACGAGACGATTTTTTGCCACATCCGCAGCCCTTCTTCTTTGTTGCTGATTTAGTACTGCTACTTTTCACATTTTGGGACGATGTTTTTTTCTTCCATGATTGATTCATAATACCATTCTCCCTTCAGAAAAATTCCACTCCATAATGCAGTTTATGCAGGAAAGAATAGCTTGTGTAAATCAGGTGCCTACCACTACGGTTGTTATATTTAAAGCCATAATTGAAGAATCGTTTCAATTATGGCTGCGATTCCGCTAACCGCAAGCACTAATAATACTGGTAAGGCGATTGCAGGAAATAATAAATAAAAAGCACATAAAAAGATAGAGGCCCAAACCCCTGTACACCAGTAGCAGCTTAATAGTTCACCAATAAAGCCCTTTATTAATCCTTGTTTTGGAATGAGATAAATATCCATTTGCCCCTTTTCATCTACCTCTTCTACCTCATCAATGAAAATATCCCGAACAAAAGCAGTTATCTTATCAAATACAAATAATCTAGTAAGTCGAAAAGTGGATAATCCTAAAATAATCAACTCAAGAAAAGTGATGTCCATGCTTCATTCCCTCCCGTAAATGACCCCATTTATGACAAATGAAAAGTAGCAACTCTCTTTTTCTGCTCCTTGTTAAGCCCAATTTCAAAAAACAAGGCTTTTGTCCGTGTCCCAAATTACTCGCAAACAATATGTTATTAGTGTAGAAATACAAGAAATAAATAAGGAGGAAAACATTATGGGTTGCGGAAGAAACGACGATGTATTAGGTATAACTGATACAAGAGGCTGTGTATGTGATGTAGTCCGTGCGATTAAAGATATCCAAGATAATGCCGAAGATGTATGTGAATGTCCTAAAAATTGTTTTCAAGAACCGCTTGGCTCACTTGTTTCACCAGCAAGAAGAGCGAATGCCGACACAAGAGTATTTGTGTTAAAGACGGCAGACGGATCTCCATTCCATGCCTTTTTTAAAGGTAAAGACTGTGCATGCGTATCCATCTTTTTTAGAGTCGAGGAAGTGTTTGACAATTGCTGTGCAACATTACGTGTGATTAAACCCATCACAAAAGAGAATGGTCAAATGGCCCCTCTAAATATGGTGAAAAACTGCTGCATCGATTTAGACTCTTTCTGTGAATTATGCGGATTCGAAAGCACAAATGACTGTATTACAGTCGACTTGAATTGCTTCTGTGCCATTCAATGTATCGCGGATGTAGATCTTGGTATTTGTGAATAAACAATAATTCATGAATCAGTCTTTATAAATAAAGAAGCCAGCACAACAAGCTGGCTTCTTTACATAATGCCAGTTTATTGCAAACCAAGCATTTTAACATCTGTAATTTGCTCAATTGGTATCTGTAGAATTTTTTCGTTAAACTGCTTAATTTCTACTGAATCCTCTGTTTTATTCATTAAAAAGCCTCTGACTGAACTGCTCCCGGTTACAAAGATGCAAGGTACCGGTGGCAGTAGCTTTGGGAAATGCTCTAAATAATTTAGCTTTTCTACTGTATTCATCTCTTTAAAGCTCTTCACTCGTTTAAATGAATAAGAATGCTGTTTGCCTTTGGTTTTGCTAGATGGACTATCCTTATCCTGTTTTTGATGATGATATTGATTAATGACATCCTGAACTTCTTTTCGATCGAGCTCTTGCTTTTGCTGCTTTTTATCAGCATCAACCGTCTTTTTCGATTTCTGTTCAGCTATTCTTACTCGTTGCTGTTCTTCAATCGCTTTTTCAGCTTCACTCTCCTGAAGCTCTGCTGTATGTTTCGTTGTAGATACTTCCTCAGTTTCTAATTCAGGAATCTGAGCTATTGTGGATTTTTCGCTTTTATGTTTTGTCATGTTTACAATATATGTTTGCTGCATATTCGCCTTTGGATAGACAAAATCTGGCTGATGAATATACAGGAGCGGATCACGTGATTGTTTTTCAGGCATACTTCTCTCCTCCTCTAAGGAATCTATGAATATATTTATGCAAGAAAAGTAAATTGGTTTCTTCATCTGGTATAAATTATCAAAATAACTCCTTCGGTAGCAAAAAAAGACCTGCTTTCTTTAATAAAAAGAAAGCAGGTCTTTTCCATTTAAGCCTGAGGCGCTTATTACCCTAAGATATGATAACCGGAATCAACGTGAATATTTTCTCCCGTAATCCCTCTTGCCATATCACTAAATAAAAAGGCTGCGGTATCTCCAACCTCATCAGGTGTGGTTGTTCGGCGTAACGGAGCACGCTCTTCGATAATATTTAAAATGGTATTGAAATCACTGATTCCCTTTGCAGATAAAGTACGGATAGGTCCGGCAGAAATGGAATTAACACGGATGTTATCTTTTCCAAGGTCTGCTGCCAAGTATCTTACACTTGCATCAAGGGAAGCTTTTGCGACTCCCATCACATTATAATTCTGCATGACTCTCTCACCGCCAAGATATGTAAGGGTCACAATGCTGCCGCCTTCTGTCATCAACGAACGGGCTTCTTTTGCAACAGCCGTTAAAGAATATGAACTAATATTCTGTGCTAAAAGAAAGCCATCACGTGTTGTATTCATGTATTCACCGTCAAGCTCCTCTTTATGAGCAAATGCAATACAATGAGCCAGTCCATGAATGATACCAACTTTTTCTTTAATCTCCTGGAAACAGCTTGCAATGTCCTCATCTCTAGTAACGTCACACGGAAGAACAAGCGTATCCTCTCTTTCTAATGTATCAGCTAACTCCCTTACACTTTTTTCAAGACGTTCTCCAGCATATGTAAAAATTAATCGTGCACCTGCATGATTCAACGAACGGGCAATTCCCCAAGCAATACTTCGTTTATTTGCAACACCCATGACAACAAAGGTTTTACCTGCTAAACTTATCGTCATTTCTTTAACCTCCATTATTATAACAAGTTATTAGTACCTAGTACTAACATTACTACAATTTAGTCAAAAAGAAAAGTAAAGAAGCTCATTTATTGCAACGAACTTCTTTACTATCAAATTCTTGCCGCCTAATTTGCGTTCGGATTTTTTTCGAGCTTGCTAGATAAAAATCCGTGATATCCGTCGGAACTTTTTAATTAGGAGTAGTATATTCCAAATTGAAGCTCCTGTTTCAATTCTTCTACATACTCCTTCGTACCGGTAACGATTAATCGATCTCCTATATGAAGCTCAGTTTCTCCATGCGGAACAATTGAGTCTTTTCCTCGGAAGATCCGAACAAAAATTACATCGCCAGTAAAAGGGAACTCACGTAATGTCATACCTTCAAACCTGTTATTTGTTAAATTAATTTCGTATAAAGCAGATTCCTGATTCGTTAAAATGTTCATAACGTGCGGTGATTCAATTAGTGCACGTAAAAGAGTTTTCGTTGAAAGTAGGACGGAAAAGACTTCTATATCCTTTTCCTTTAATGCTGCCTCCAACTCCTGGCTTTCAATGCGGCAAATGATCCGTTCAACACCTTTTTCCTTTAGTACCGAACCAATTTCAGCATTTACTCTTTCATCACCTGTCGAAATCACAGCGATTTGCGTTTCAAATACATCTGTATCACTTAAGGCGTCTACTGAAAATTCATCTATCTCAATAATATCAAACAAGGATGGGCTGATGCCATTATCAGTCTTTCCCTGCGCTTTATGGTATAGGGTTGGCTCGTATGCTCCAGTCTTCAGCTCTGAGTACACCGGAAGCGTAAATTGGTTTGCACCAATAATTGCCACCTTTGTTTTTTTAATGTGCTCTGCTTCAAATGGAAATATCTTCTTAAAGGCAATTGGTGTAAAGATGGACGTAATGACAGCAACCAGAATAAACATCCCACCCATTTCCTTTGTAATTACACCCATTCTTTCACCGATTGTAGCAGCAGCAATGACAAGCGATAAAGTGGATGTCAATAAAAAGCCAGAGGCAATCACCGTTTTATGGTCGTACCAAATTTTTAATAAATAAACCGGAATAATTTTGGAAATAAATAATCCAATCAATAATAATGGTATAAGCAGCAGTAATTTTTGATCATCAAATAATGACCATATATCTAAATCAACACCAATCATCACAAAAAAGATGGGAATTAAAAAACCATAACCAAAAGAATCAAGTTTATGGACTAAATCAGGATTTGGTGACATGAGAGAGACAAGAACACCAGCGAGAAAAGCACCTAAAATATTTTCAGCTCCCACCGTTTCAGAAATTGCCACAAGTACAATAATTAAAGTAAATACACCTCTTGTACCAATCTGTACAGTTCCAGTTGCCATCGTTTCTAAATAGCTTCGGTTTGTAAACAACTTTAGGACGAAATAAAGAAGAACCCCAGCAGCAAATAGAATAAGGAGTAGCCACGTATTTCCCCCACCATCTTGTAAGGATACAAACACAGCCAAAAGAATCATCGTCACTAAATCCGCAATGACGGCAACTAATAGGATAATTTGTCCTATGGCTGTTTTCATAAGATGAGCTTCCTTTAAAGTAGGAACGACTACTCCAAGTGAAATGGTAGAGATAATTAATGTCATAAGAAATACATTATCAATAAATCCTGTTAATACAAACAAGTAGGATAATGCTAATGAAATGATAAAAATACCACCAAAAATAATAGCTGCCGCAATGAATGTATTTGGCTCCAGCTTTCCATTAGGAAGTTTAACTCGTTTGTTTCCTCCTGAAAATGCTTTAAAATCAATTTCAAGTCCGCTTAAAAACATCAGAAAGATAAAACCAAGTGTAGACAATGTTTCAATCCACATATCTGATTCGACTAAGTCAAATCCACTTTTTCCAATGATTAATCCCATTAATATTTCCGCCACTACAACCGGGATAATAGTCAGCTTTAATTTATGTAATAATAAAGGTGTTAAAAAAGCCACTAAAATAACAATTAATAAAGACGTAACAGATACTCCATGTTCCATAAACAACCCCCTTACTTTTTTTCATAGCATTATTAAATTAAGACAGATTCACCTGAGTTATGCAGTTGAAAAATATCTATTTTAATTTTTTAACATAAATGAGTTAATATTGCTAGAAATATGGAATACTCTATAACAAGTAATGGCCAAATTCGATATGATTTAACAGTGAATAGAGCCTATTTTCTAGAAGAATTTTAAGAATGAAGAAACTAGCATCGTTTTTATGATGACATTGTATGCTAAACATCAGCTTATTTTTGTGAAAAGGAGGGGATGAAGCATGAAAATTGATATTATAGGAGATATTCATGGTTGTTTCCAGGAATTACGGGAACTAACCGTAATGCTCGGTTATGATTGGGGCACGGGAATCCCGGTCCATCCTGATGGCCGAAAACTTGCTTTTGTTGGAGACTTAACAGATCGTGGACCAGAATCAATCTCTGTCATCCATACCGTTTTTTCGCTTATCCAAAAGGATTTGGCCTATTATGTACCAGGGAATCACTGTAACAAGCTATATCGTTATTTTCTGGGCAATAAAGTTCAAATTACACATGGTTTAGAAACAACGGTGGCGGAATATGAAATACTGTCTAGAAAAGATCAGCAAAAGGTACGCCGTGCCTTTATGCAATTATATGAAAATGCTCCTTTATATCGCATACTAGATAATGGAAACCTTATCATCGCTCATGCCGGAATTAGCGAAGAATTAATCGGAAAACAAAACTCAAGGGTTAAAACGTTTGTACTCTATGGTGATATTACAGGTGAGAAGCATGCGGATGGCTCTCCTGTACGAAAAGACTGGGCATTGGAATATAAAGGTAAGCCTTATATTGTGTATGGTCACACACCCGTAAAAGAGGTTAGAGAGGTTGGCAATACATATAATATTGATACTGGAGCTGTCTTTGGCGGTAAGCTATCCTCATTGAGATACCCTGAGTTCCAAATTATTTCTGTACCTTCTTCTATGCCCTTCGTAGCAGAAAAATTTCGTGAATTAAAAGCATAAAAAGCCTGCGTTGAGCTGGCTTTTTATGCTTTCTTTGTATGAATTAGCTTAACAGAGCTTTCATATCAGATGGTAGCGGAGCAGTGAATTCAAGCTGTTTTCCCAAAATAGGATGGACAAATATTAATTTCCAGCAATGAAGGGCCTGTCTTTCCATTAGATTTAATTGGCCTCCATATAGCTCGTCTCCTACTAATGGATGACCAATGAAGGAAAGGTGAACCCTGATTTGATGTGTTCTTCCTGTTTCGAGCTGCAGCCGAAGCCATGTAAAACGTGAGTAGGATTGAATAACCTGGTAATGTGTCAATGCATATTGCCCATCCTGTCTAACTTCACGTTCGATGATACTATTGACCTTCCGCCCAATCGGCACTTCAATTTTACCCGTTTTTTCTTTCAATATTCCCTCTGCAAAAGCCTCATAGACTCTTTTTACCCGACCTGCTTTTTGCTCATTACTCAGCAAATGATGGACATGACGATGCTTCGCTATCAATACAAGCCCCGACGTATTCCGATCTAGTCTTGTTACGATATGAGTGGTTGCCTGTAAGCCAATTTTCTGGAAGTAGCCTATCAATGCATTTGCTAGACTACCTGTTGGGTGTTCTCTAGACGGAATCGTATTCATTTCAAATGGTTTGTTCACAACCATCACATAATCATCTTCATAGAGAATATTTAACGGAATATTCTCACCTCTTAAGCCTGTACTAGGCTCCTCGATTGGAAAATGGACAGTTAAATGATCATCCGCCTGCAGATAATAGCGGACATTCACTTCCTTTCCATTAATATCAATCCTTCCCCCTTTAAACTTTATATCTGTTAAAGCTGTTTTAGAGATGCACTTTTCTTTCAGAAATTTTTTAACCATCTTACCTGCATCCTGGTTGTCAATTTCCCACTTTAGTATAAATCTTGACATAGTACCGCTCCTATTCCGTTTTCGCATCGGTTAGTTATTGGAGATAAATGAATCATGTACCCTTTTCCAAAATGGAAATGGACGAAAACGTGCAAAACGGATTTTCTTATCAGCTACTCTAAACTGGAGGGATTTCACATCCTTATGCAGGAGAGTAAGATGGTCAATCGTTACATGAAAATCTGTTTGGTTAACCGGCTTAAGCGTACAGGTATGATGGCCTGGTAGGATGAGTGGAGATCCAACGGTTCGAAACACACGATTGTTAATGGATGCAATCTCAGTTAACTGGATTGCAGGAATAGCCGGATGAATAATCGCACCACCTAATGCTTTGTTATAGGCCGTACTTCCTGAAGGGGTGGAAATACATAATCCATCACCACGGAATCGTTCAAAATGCTGTCCACGAATATCTACATCCATAACAAGAGACCCTTCAACTGCCTTTACAGTTGATTCATTTAATGCTAGATAGGAGGACTCCCGCTCACCATTTTGGTATCTGATGATAATTTCCAGCAATGGGTATTCAACTACCTGAAAAGGGGTCTTCGCGATCGCGATAACCAGCTTTTCAATTTCCTCTGGAAGCCAGTCAGCATAGAAGCCTAAGTGCCCTGTATGAACTCCGACAAAAGCTGTTTTGTCTAACCGGCTGCAATAGCGGTGAAAAGCATACAGCAGTGTACCGTCTCCGCCAACGGATATCACAATATCAGGCTGGTCTTCATCATACTGGAGATTAAAATCAAGAAGATACATTTTTATTTTATGCATAAGCGTGTTGGAGTTTGAATCACCTTTTGAGGTAATGGCGAATTTCATTAGTTTACGCTCCCTTTTCTTCAACTTTTACTTACTTCCCCCTTTTTGCTGGGATTCCTTTTTACTGCTAAAAAATGCTTGAGCTTCCTGAATCTCACCTCTAATTAAGGACATTTCTTCATCTAAGCGAAAAGCTGCTTCTGCTGCCCGCTGCAGCCTCATTTGAATATCCTTTGGAAATTGTCCTTTATACTTATAATTCAATGAATGTTCAATGGTTGCCCAAAAATTCATTGCTAATGTACGTATCTGTATTTCAACTAAAATCTTTTTTTCTCCATTAATAGTTTGAACAGGATAGCGGATCACCATGTGATAAGAGCGGTAACCGCTTTTCTTTTTATTTGAAATATAGTTTCTTTCCTCAACAATTTCAAAATCATTTCGTTTACGAATGAGCTCAACAACTCGATTAATATCATCAACAAACTGACACATCATTCTTAATCCAGCAATATCCTGCATTTCTAATTCAAGCTTATCGAGTGGAATTCCTTTATTTTTTGCTTTATCTAAAATACTTGCAATCGGCTTTACTCTGCCAGTTACAAATTCAATCGGCGAATGGCTGGATTGCAGTTCAAACTGCCCCCGCATCCCCTTTAGCTTAACCTTCAATTCCTCGACAGCCTGTTTATAAGGAGATAAAAAACTTTCCCAATCTTCCAAAAAAACACCACCTATTCAAAAACAGCCTCAACCTTCATCATCATTTTTTCACCATAATTACTATTACCTTTAATATTATCTATCAAATATTCCAGTTCCTCTTGAAACTGTGGAAGCAAAAGCTGTTCTCTACCGTTTGTTACAATTACTGGAAGTGAGTCAACGATAGCTTCCTTTAAAGTATCCCAAAAAGCTTCAGGTACTGAAATATATGTATATCCATTATCTTTTTCTAATAAATAAATGAATGATAAGCCATCTGAATCTACGAGCATTTGCCCGCTGGGCTGATAATCTTTCAAGTCAACACTGTTTTCTAATTCTAATTGTACTTCTCTGTTCGTATGAATGACTGCGCTCATGATTGTAAATTGTTTGGTCATTACATTAATCCTTCCTTCAATACTTCTTATTTTATCATATGAATATCTATTATACCCTAAAAATTGCCTTCACCAAGGGAAAGAGAGATAATGAAAAAAAGTGCAAACGCAGAGGATGGACTGTTACATAACATCTACAAAAAATAAAGAAGGGGAAGCAAGGATGTCGCAAAATATTGAAATTGAATTTAAAAATATGTTAGAAAAAGAGGAATTTGAATATTTAATGGCAGAGTTTCAATTAACACCAGCAGACTTTTTCAAACAAGAAAATCATTATTTTGATACAAGAAGCTTTTCCTTAAAGCAAAAGGGCTGTGCACTCAGAATCAGAGAAAAACAAGGACAATTTGAAATGACCTTGAAAGAACCTCACCCTGACGGTCTGCTTGAAACGAATGAGAGGCTAACAAAAGAAGAGGCTCATAGGCTACTTCAAAACGGACAAATCGAAGCTGGAATCATTACAACACAGCTTTCCAAGCTAGGTATTAATATTAAAGACTTGCACTATTTCGGCACCCTTATGACAGAAAGAGCAGAGGTACCGTATAAAGGCGGACTGCTAGTATTGGATTCCAGTTCCTATTTAACTGTAAAAGATTATGAGGTAGAATATGAGGTGACTAACCGTAATACTGGAAAAGCTATCTTTCTACAGTTACTACGCGAACAGAAGATTCCGATCCGTAAAACGGAAAACAAGATAAAACGGTTTTATGATGAATTAAAACGGATGCATCCATAAAACAAGTACTAAAAAAACTGATCAAGAGCGGGTTAAGTCATGGGGTGAGCAAGAATGCATATGAATCAAATAAAAGTAATGCTGGAATTGCAGGCATTTCAAAATTTAAATAGTAAAACCAAACCGAATTCTAATTCAGCTAACATATTTTATGAAATACTAAACAGCCAGATGTTAGGAGAAGACTCCCTGACGTCCAAAACAACCGGCTATACATCAAGCAGCTTCATAAATACCCTTTCCATCTTACCAAAGCAACTGTCAAAGCTTTCTCGGCCTAGTGGAAACTTTGACAGCATCATAAATGAGGCTGCAGACCGTTATCAAATTCCCGCTAAACTAATTAGCGCAGTGATTCAACAGGAATCAAACTTCAATCCGAATGCCATAAGCCCTGCCGGAGCTGTCGGGCTTATGCAATTAATGCCGCAAACAGCAAAATCGCTAGGAGTCGAAAATGCCTTTGACCCATATGAAAATATTATGGGGGGCAGTAAGTATTTAAGCCAAATGTTAAAAAAATATCATGGTGATACAGAGCTTGCACTTGCAGCCTACAATGCCGGACCTGGCAATGTGGATAAATATCAAGGGATTCCTCCATTTAAAGAAACGAAAAATTACGTTCAAAAAGTAAAAAATTATTACTTAGCCTAAGTAACGAATTTAAGAACCCCGTTAAAAACGGGTTTTTTCATGAAATTCATACAACTGGCAGTTTTGCACGAAAAAACACGAAAAACCGCTGAAACCGAAAGCTTTTCCTTGCCTTTTTATTCCTATAAACCTATTCATACCCTGCTTTAAGGCTATTTAATTGAGATATAATAGGCAGCTTGTTAAAATAGAAGAGTATTTATAGATTGTTATATATCAGCCCAATATACCGTTTATTATCAAGGATGCTTATACTACATGGCAAAGGGGATTTAAATATGGTCGAAAATGCACCAACACCATTCGACATGATTGGGGAAGAAAAACTGTACCGGTTAATTGATGCTTTTTATCGTCGTGTTGCAAACCATCCTGATCTCGCACCCATCTTTCCAGACGATCTTACTGAGACTGCTCGAAAGCAAAAGCAGTTTATGACTCAATTTTTGGGCGGCCCACCATTATACACTTCAGAGCATGGACACCCAATGCTACGAGCCCGACACTTGCCCTTTGAAATAACAGAAACAAGAGCAAAGGCGTGGCTTTCTTGCATGGATCAGGCAATGGACGAAATGGGGCTAACGGGTTCTTTTCGCGAATTTTTCTTCGCGAGACTAATCCAAACTGCTCAACATATGATAAATACGGATGAAAACCAAGACATGAAAGGTGAGAGAACGTGACAAACGAAGAAGCATTAGAATATAAGACTGCTTCCTTTCCCTGTCACTGCAATGAAAATAAGCCGATTGAAATTTATATGTTCATCGATCCACTCTGCCCAGAATGCTGGGCCCTTGAGCCAATCATGAAAAAGCTTCAAATTGAATATGGTCAATATTTTAAAATAAAACACGTTGTTAGTGGACGTTTGGCGATGCTTAATTTAGGTAGGAAACAAAAGTATGAAAATATTGCAGAGCTTTGGGATAAAACGGGAAGCAGATTTGGAATGTCCTGTGACGGTAGTCTTTGGCTTGAAAATCCTATCTCAGCTCCCTATCTTGCATCCATTGCCATTAAAGCAGCGGAACTTCAGGGAAGGAAAGCAGGCATCCGCTTTTTACGTAAGCTACAGGAAATGCTATTCCTGGAAAAGCAAAATATATCAACATTAGAAGTGCTACAAGCCTGTGCAGATAGTGCTGGATTGGATGTGACTGAATTTATTTCAGATATCCATTCGAATAGCGCCGCAAAAGCATTACAATGTGATTTAAAAATCACTTCTGAAATGGATGTTGCTGAAATTCCCACGCTTGTATTCTTTAATGAGAATATTGAAGAAGAAGGAATTAAAATTACAGGTAATTATCCTTATGAAGTCTACGTCCAAATTATTGAAGAAATGTTACCAGAGGAGCCTGTAAAGTCTAATCCACCACCATTAGAGGTATTTCTTAAGCATTTTCATTTAGTTGCCTCTAAGGAAATTTCAGTTGTCTATAATAAAACAGTACAGGAAGTGGAAAGGGAGCTTAAGAAACTTCAATTAAAACAATTGGTTGAGAAAGTACCTGCTAAATACGGCACTTTTTGGAGATATAACCCAGAATCATAATAATCGGTATAGAATATTTGACNTTTCTTACGTTTCACACGTTGCCACGCTTCCCATAGAATATCAGGACGATAGATTTTGTCATATAAAGCGTGAAATCTTCGAGTTGGACATTCCTTGGCACAAAGATATAACGTCTTCCAGAGTTCTTGAGCTTTTACATTATTGGTGTAGTTAGTCATTTTCCTGACATTCACTGACTCTTACCTCCTTCTGACATATGAACGAAGTAGGGTAATGGCTAACGCCGTCCTTCCCTAGACAATGTTGTGTTGTCATTGTCATCATTGGTACTATGACCCCCTCCGACTCCCTCTCATCCATCTACCATTTCGTTTGCACTTATAGGTTTCTGCTTTACTTTCTTGAGAAAGTGATGAGGAGGGTATCCCCAGTTCCGTTAACTACTTTCCTAACATGTCGTTCCCCTTACCCCGAGAGATTCTTCGGTGCTGCTGTTCCAAGTTCTTCACACCTTCCATGGTCTTCGCCCATATTCACAAGGCTCGACTTCTCTTTAGCCACCGTAGGTGGGTTCTTTTGACGAGACGGCAGGATTCACTTTATGTTACAACCTGTTAGTTTGCTCGCACTCTGCTAGAGAGTTACTTTGTCACAGGGCTTCAACCTTAGAATTTCTTCACCAGTTGCCTGTCAGCTACTGAGCGTCTTGGTACTTACTCAGATTGGACTTTCACCAATTAGCAATTAACGGCTTGCTGGGCACGCCAAAGAAAAAGACCTTGCTCTCGCAAGGTCTTTTTCAATTAAATACGAACAAAGGGGATGGGAGAAATTTTTCACGGTCAAACAAAGGGGTATATGTTTGCTTGTGATCAACTTCACGGTATAAATATATCATCTGTGGAATGGGATGACAAGATATTTGTGCGCTGATTCACATAATTGTCAAAAACATGTCCTATATTCGCCTTTCAAGACATATATTAAATAATATCTGTGATTAAAGTTGCATGCGGAATATTTATTTTTCAAGGGGGATTGGGCTTTGAAGAGAATAAAGGTCATTTTCCTAGTCCTGTTGATTATAATATCCTTTGGTCTGCAGATTCTTGGGTTAATGGAGCTATTACCGATTTATTTTACTTCACCTCTATTATTTGTTTCCTTTTTTATATTTCTGCACTATCTTAATAATCGGAAGCGATTTAAAGGCTTGTAATACAGGCTAGTATGAGTCAAAGAAAAAGAGCTGGTGTGACAACCCAGCTCTTTTTTCTTTAGAGCAGCTGCTCTAATTCCGTCAGCTTTTCATCAAAAACTTTACATGCATCTTCAATTGGCTTTTTACTTGTCATATCCACACCGGCTTTTTTCAATACCTCAATTGGATAATCCGAGCTTCCAGCCTTCAAGAAATCAATATATCGTTTAACCGCAGGCTCCCCTTCGGTTAGAATCCCCTTACTTAAAGCAGTTGCCGCACTAAAACCGGTTGAATATTGATAAACGTAGTAATTATAGTAAAAGTGTGGAATCCGAGACCATTCTAAGCCGATTTCATCATCAATGACCATTCCTTCTACACCATAATACTTTTTATTTAATTCATAATAATCCTTCGTTAAGCTTTCAGCTGTCAATGCCTCATTATTTTGCGCTTTCTGATGAATTAAATGTTCAAACTCAGCAAACATCGTCTGTCTGAACACTGTTCCCCTAAAGCCCTCTAAATAATGGTTTAAAAGATAAATCCGTTTTTGCTCATCATTGATGGTTTTTAATAAATAGTCATTCAACAATGCTTCATTACATGTAGACGCAACCTCTGCCACAAAAATCGAATAATTCCCATACGGATATGGTTGAGTCTTTCTCGTATAATAGCTATGGACAGAATGTCCAAATTCATGGGCAAGTGTAAATAAATTATTAACATTATTTTGCCAATTCATTAAGATATATGGATTTGTACCATATGTTCCGGATGAATAGGCTCCACTTCGCTTGCCTTTATTCTCATGAACATCAACCCAACGATTTTCAAAGCCTTCTTTTAGAACCTTAATATACTCTTCACCAAGAGGTGCTAACCCCTTTAGAATAAGGTCCTTTGCCTCTTCGTAACTGATTTCCATTTTTACATCTTTGACAAGCGGTGTATATAAATCATACATATGCAGTTCATTGAGTCCTAATACCTTTTTGCGTAGCTGGACATATCGATGCAATAATGGAAGATGCTCATTTATTGTACTAACGAGATTATCATAAACACTTTCAGGAATATTATTTTCGGATAGCGCAGCCTGACGAGCTGAAGAGTAATTCCGTACTCTAGCATAGAAATTATCCTTCTTCACGTTGCCACTTAATGTGCTCGCAAAGGTATTACGGAATTTGCCATATGTTTCATACACCGCTTTAAAGGCATCATGACGGACCCTTTGGTCTGCACTTTCTAAAAAGCGGCTGAATCGGCCATGTGTTACCTCTATTTCCTCACCCTTTTCATCCGTAATACATGGAAATTCAAGGTCAGCGTTATTTAATGTACTAAAGGTATTACCAGAAGCCCCCAGTACCTCAGAGGCTTCTGCCAATAAAGCTTCTTGCTCAGCCGTAAGAACATGAGGTCTCTGCCTATTAATTTCCTCTAAGGAGTGTTCATATAGCTTTAATTCCTGCTTTTCAGTCAAAAAACCATTCAGCTTCGCTTCTTCAATGGATAAGAGCTCTGGAACAATATAGGCTAACTGACTGGCTGCCTGCGAATAAAGGTTTTTCATACGATCGTCTAGACCTTGATAGAAGGAATTCGTCGTATCCTGGTCAAAGCGCATATGTGAATAGGTATATAGCTTACTTAGTCGCTCTAATAATTGATCCTGATATTGCAGTGCACGATATAGTGTATCCGCACTTTCGCCTAATTTCCCTTGAAATTCTTTCGCACCAGGAATTAATGATAATACTTCTTGAAATTCCTGTTCCCATGCTTCATCGGTTGCAAAAATATCCTCTAACCTCCACGTATCCTCAACTGCAATTTCACTTCTTGACGGAAGCTTATTTACTGCTGCTTCATTTGCCATGATAATCCTCCATTCATATATAATGAATTCTCAATTTCAAGTCTTGCTAACAGGGTGATAACTATCTTCTATTAGTTTACCGCAAATTCCTTCCATTTAAAAAAGTTAACTCCCTTTATCTATCCAATTGTAGAAGTGGAGGACTTCTGCTGAATGAGGTTAAAAACCAAGTGGGCAGATTTCTGATAAAAGACCTCCTCTTGCTCCTGCTGCTTTAGACAATGTTCAGGAATCATGATTTCTTTCTTCACCTTAAAAGTAGTACTGTTTACCGCTTCTAAAATATCAAGGCGCGCTAATAAATGGAGATATTCTGATAGAGGCTTGACCGGACTACTATCTGGTGCAAGTGGAAGAAACCGTAGCTTAATATGCTGTTTACTAACTCTATCCATAAAGCTGCGATAGATGTTTCCAAACGATATGATTTCCTTTTTCGCCCGATAAAAACAGTCCATAAACAAATAAGACTGCCATATCAATGGAGGAGTTTCGATGATGGGAGCGTTAGGAACCGGTAAGCCAAGTATGACAGGTAAGAGGGATATATTCATAGAATGAAGATACAGTTCCTTTAAAAAGTCAGAGCGAAATCCTTGAAGTAGTATGCTTGACTTTTGCTTACGTATCTCTTTTCTCCACTCATGGCTGGTGCAGGTATTTAAGCCTTTAATAGGCATGAGTACATCCCTAATGAGGATTGATTGAAGTGTAAATGTAGTTATTTCACACAGGGCATTTGTTGGTGTTACAGGTGAAATATTCGTCATGAGGATAAATTGGTTAGAGGTAGGACAAAATGCAGGAAGAAACCACTGGCCTGAAGAGCTTTTACGGAGAAATAAATAGTCAAAGCTTGTCAGTGTTACCTTCCTTGTTCCTTTCCGATTGATATTTTTTCCTCCTAGTATCCAGATGGGTTCGATATTATGACTAAGATATTGACGGGTCCTTTTAACCATTAGCTCTGGAGGAATCACTGCGCATTGAAATTCAAATGCATAATCCTTTCCCATATATGTGATCCCAATATCAGGCCTTTGCCGAATCAAGGGAAAATAGGGTTCTATCTTGGGATGAAGATCCTGCATACCAAGCCATTCAAATAATTGGAGCTTCCCATTCATATGATACTCTGATTCCCTTTCATAGCTTTCAACACATAATGAACCCTTTTGATGGGCAAAATGTTCCATCTTCTTTGTTCCAACCTTCATAATAACCTTTTCCTTACATTCTGGACAAAAGAATCCCCCCTTCTCTTTTTCTTTTTTTAAAGCCTCCCTTGGACGCCGTGGCAGTAAATGAAAAGCAGTCCCGTCTATACGGATGGCCGTTAGCATAACTATCACTCCTTTCTCTTTCCCAATTAACATTCGCTATAATCTGACATTTTCCTTCTAGAAAAGAAAAAAATCCATTCTATTCAGAATGGATCTACTATAATAAGGGCGACAATAAACGAGAGGTTGATTCTAACAAACGATAGCCAATATGCCTTTTCCTAAATATTTCACGATGAATCTCGGTTGCATTTTGCAAATCATTGATATATTCCTTGACCAGTTTTTCCGTACTTTTCGTTCGGTATAGAAAGGCATTCACCTCAAAATTCAAGTGAAAGCTTCTCATATCCATATTTGATGTTCCTATTGAAGCAAGTTCATGGTCGACAATAAGAAATTTACTATGCATAAACCCTTTCTCGTATTCAAATATCCTCACCCCTGCATCAAGCAAATCAGGAAAATAGGAACGCGATGCATGAAAAACAATACGTTTATCCGGTTTCTTTGGTACTAACACCCGAACATCAATCCCGCTTAAAGCGGCTATTTTTATAGCTGAAAAAATGTCCTCATCCGGTATAAAATAAGGGGAGGCAATCCAAACAGATTCCTTTGCTGCTGTTATCATGGCGAAAAAGATATTTTTAATCGCACTCCATTCATTATCGGGTCCACCAGCAATCATTTGAACCCCGCCGTGTTTATTTTCTTCAAGTATTGGTGATAAATATTCTGATGTTAAAAAGCTTTTATTCGTCATATAATACCAATCCTGCAGGAAAATTAGCTGAAGTGACCTAACAGCTTCCCCTTTTAATAGGAGATGGGTATCACGCCAAAATCCGAAGTTTTCATTTCTACCTAAATATTCATCCCCAATATTTAGCCCCCCAACAAACCCTATACTGCCATCAATTACAATGATCTTTCTGTGATTCCGAAAATTAAATTTACTATTTAAAAAAGGCAGCTTAACAGGTCCGAACGGAACCATTTCTACCCCTTCACTTTTCAAATCCTGTATAAAACTTTTGGAAAGCTTCCAGGATCCAACAGCATCATATAAAAATCGGACCTTTACCCCTTCGCGCACCTTTTGAATCAATACAGACTTTATTCTTTCACCAATTTCATCGTCCCTGACAATATAATATTCAAGATGTATATGATGAACAGCTTTAGATAGCTCTTTTACAATATGGCTAAAGGTCTCCTCACCATTTGTTAAGACCTTTGTATCGGTACCAAAGGAAATAGGACTGTTACCCAATTTTTGCGCCAGATAGAAGAGTTTTCTTTGATGTGCGCCTGCTTGTTGGATTTTCCCCTCACTGACAGGATCCTGACCCTCATGCTGTAAAAAGGCTTGACGGTCAAGGAAATATTTCTTACGGAACATCTTTTCCTTGCGATAATTACGTCCAAATAGTAAATAAAAAATAAAGCCGAAAAGCGGAAAACCTCCTAGCACAACCAACCATGTTAAGGTTTGTGTGGGGTGACGGTTTTCCAGAAAAATTACAAAGCCAATGACAGTTCCTAATATCGTAATGAAAATACTTACATAACCAAATAAGCCGCTTATAATATTGACATATGTATTCAAAAAATAGAGGACAGCAGCAATCATGAGGAAGAAAAGAAGAACTTTCACCGTATTTTTCATTCCAACCTCCATTTTACGAAAGGCTCAAGCTCCTAACAGCCAAAAGAAAAGGATAACATAACCCTTTACTGTGCTCCGAAGCTGGACACCCTTTCTTTTTTTCTAAAAAAAAACCGATTCCGCAAAGGAAATCGGTATATTATAAGAAGTACTTTCTAATCTGTGAAAACACGTCTGATTCCATAATCACTTTTCCGTATTCTTCAATTCGGTAGATGGTCGTGCTGGTTTCTTGGCCATATTCAAGTAAAATACTTAATATATCATCAATTTGATCCTCTTCAAATTCATCCTCAAGAAATTCTGTATATAAGTAATAATTTCCTTCAAAGAAGAAAAGTTTCGTTGATAAATCATCTAAACCAGTTCGTTTCGAAAGGGCGATAAGATCTTCGAAGTCCTGGAATCTAACAAGGAAATCCATACGATCATCAAATTCAGTATGACTTTCATCATTTGAGTTAAAGTGATTCTCGAGGAGATCTTCAATCCTTGCATCAACAGGTAAATCCTTGAACTTTTCATCAGAAATAGGGAGCTCAAACTTATTACCATCTTTAGAGATTTGAGCTTTTGTCACTAGTATTTCCAACCCCTTATCAAGCGCTTGAACCTGAATCCACAGAGGACCTTCAACCACAAATTCTTCTTCATGGTGAACTTCATCCATCATTTCCCAGAAAAGTTCTTCACTTCGATCGCGATTGTACCAGATTTCCTCCCGATCGAATCCTCTTTCCTCAATATCAATATATGAGATATAGAACTTCACGGTGTGATCATTGATACGCTCAATGTCCATATAGCAACTCTCCCTTCCTGCATTGGTTGAAGGGACAAAATACCCCCAAAACAGATAGAAAACATTCATTCCCTTTTTTGACATTATGAATGATATTTTATACCTTGTACTCATATTTTATGATAAAAAAACAATAAAGGGAATTAAAATGCAACAAGTTTTGTAAAACCAATTAGTGCCTACATATCTTACCCATCATTGTATCAAAAGGAGCCTTATTTGAAAAGGGATATAGCTGTTACCATGCTTCCATTCTTTTCTATTTATGAGCCAATATATTTCGCATAATAGGACTTAGCCTTGACAATATCATCTGTCCCATGAACTAAGACCCTTCCATCACTAAAAAGCACAAGGCTAATGTCATGATCAGGTTTGAAGCGAATCAAAAAAGGATTACCGTTAACAGTACCAATCTTCTCTAACCTTTCTGCCTGTTCTTTCATATTAATAATCTGTCTCTTTCTCGGATTAATTTGCACGGTATCACGTCCGCATAAGGTTGTATAGCTAACCTGCTGGTTGGAGGAGCGGTCTAAAAAATCAAACCTCCCCTTACCGCAAGTTGGACAATCCGGACTTCTTCCATGGGTAATATCCATCTGCATGCTTGAATTGTACCAGATATCAATTTGCTCTAAATTGGATGTTGTCTCTGCACCTACTAAAAGCTTGATTGCCTCCATTGCTTGGAATGATCCAATAATATCAGTCAAAGGAGATAAAACTCCAACCGTATCACAGGTTTCTCCTAAGCCTGACGGCACCGTTGGAAATAAACAGCGATAACATGGTGTTTTCCCAGGAATAATGACAGAGAACATACCTCTGGAGCTGACGGCAGCTCCATGAACCCATGGAATAAGATGTTTAACCGAAACATCATTCAATAAATATCGAGTTTGAAAATTATCGGTACCATCCAATATAATATCGAAACCCGTTAATAACTCTTCCGCATTGTCCAAATTCACGTCTGAAATGATACCCTCAACAGTAACGGAGCAATTGATTTTATTTAGTTTTCTCTCAGCAGCCACAACCTTTGGGAGAGCATTAGCTGCATCCTCTTCATCATAAAGGGTCTGGCGCTGTATATTCGATAATTCCACAAGGTCACGATCAATGATCCTTACAAATCCGACACCTGAACGAACTAGATGGTTTGCCATCACGGTACCAAGTGCACCCATCCCAACAATCACGGCTTTACTGTTGGACAATTTCTTCTGTCCTTCTAATCCAATCGGCTGAAATAGAATTTGACGAGAATATCGCTGCCAGTTTTCATCCATAGCTATCCCTTCTTTCTCTCTATATTCTACCTTATCAGATTAAGGGTATATTTAAAATTTAGCAAAAAAATATAAAAATAGTAGTCTATTTATAATAATTTTTATATAATAAATACTAAGGCTACAAAATTTTTAGATTATATAGGAGAGGTGACGTAACGATGAATCTTGGCGGTTTTACAAACAAAGAAGTGTTAGTCGATTTATCAACGGGTTCAGTTGAATATAGACCCATTAATGAAGAGGATGCTATAAAATACATCGGAGGACGGGGCCTCGGGGTAAAATATGTATTAGATAACGGTCCACAGGTTGAACCATTATCTGAGGATAATATTTTATGTATCATGACAGGTCCTGTAACTGGTTCACGTTCATCCATGAGCGGACGCCTATGTGTCGTGACAAAATCACCACTTACTGAAACTGTAACCGATTCACATATGGGAGGCTGGACTGCCGCGCGTTTAAAATGGGCAGGAGTCGATAATGTTATTTTTAAAGGAAAGAGCAATCAGCCAGTATATTTATATATTGAAAATGGTGAAGCAGAGCTTCGTGATGCTTCTGATGTATGGGGATTAAGCACGAGAGCAACGATAAAGGCCATGAAGGATAAGTATGGTGAAAAAGACTTGTCTGTTATGACTATAGGTCAAGCAGGAGAGAATCTTATTCGTTATGCAGGCTTCATGAATGAGCATGACCGCTCTGCCGGACGAGGTGGTACAGGTGCTGTTGCCGGTTATAAAAATCTTAAAGCTATTGTGATTAAGGCCGCACAAAAAGGAAACATGCCACAACCTAAAAATGATGAAGAATATAAGAATGCAAACAAAAAAGCCGTTAAGGCCATCCTTGAAGGCGGTCTAACCGCACCGAATAAAGGCGGTTTATCTGTTTATGGAACAAACGTATTGATGAACCTCATCAATGAGGTAGGTGCCCTTCCTACAAAGAACTCTCAAATCACGCAATGGGAGCACGCCGAAAAGATTAGCGGTGAGTATGTAAATGAACATCTTCTCGTATCAAATAATGCATGCCATGCTTGTCCAGTGGCCTGTAAAATTGAAGTAGAGGTTAAAGATGGTCCATATAAAACAAGAGTTGAAAGTGTTGAATTTGAGTCAGCATTCGCTCTTGGTTCAAACTGTTTGGTAAGCGATGCTAAAGCGATTTCTTACATGATTGACCTTTGTAATGAGTATGGTTTGGATACAATTGAACTTGGTCATGCCTTCTCTGTTACAATGGAAGCTTCTGAAAAGGGCCTCATTGATGAGAAGCTTAAATGGGGCGATGCTGACGGCATGATCCGTTTAACAAATGACATTGTCTTCCGTAATGGCATTGGCGATATTCTCGCAGAAGGACCAGCACGTGCAGCTACAAAGTGGGGTGCTCCTGAAATTTCAATGTCCGTTAAAGGACAGTCTATCCCAGCATACGACCCTCGTGGTATCCAAGGAATTGGTCTTGGTTATGCAACAAGTAATCGTGGTGCCTGTCATTTACGTGGTTATACCATTGCCAGTGAAATCGCCGGCATTCCAGAGCCAACTGACCGTCTAAAAGCAGAAGGTAAAGGAGAATTGTTAAAAATATTCCAAGATTTACATGCATTTGGTGACTCAATGGATATTTGTAAGTTCTCCTCTTTCTCTGAAAATGCAGAGCACTATGCTGAACAATATAGTGGAATGACAGGTATTCCGATGACTGCAGATGATGTCATGAAGGCTGGAGAGCGGATATATAATTTAGAACGCTATTATAATAACCTAGCTGGTTTTGCTAAGCCTGAGGATGATTTCTTGCCAAAACGCTTTACCGAAGAGCCAGCTAGTGGAAACAGCGAAGGACTATTAAGCCGTATGGATATCATGCTGAAGGAATATTATGATGCTCGAGGCTGGGTAGACGGAGTTGTTCCAGAAGATAAACTTCGTGAATTAGAGATTGAAATAAAACAAGCGTAATGAATTAGAAAAGGCCCCTGCAATCGCAGGAGCCTTTTCTAATATTTACTAATAGGTCTATCCACCAGCCCTAAATGTCTTTTTCCTGTACTTTTGAATGAGCTCATCAAGGATTTCCTTATTATCGGCTGTAAATCGGATGTGTACGGCATTTACCTTGAACACTGCTGTAAAAGCCATTTCTTCTTCACGCAGAATGAAGGCACTCCATTTTTGCCCATGATAAAGAATAGGGAATGAATCACTCGCTTTTTCTCCGCCTAACTCTTCTAAATACATACCCAAATGCTGCAAAGGAATTCCACGGAATTCCAGCTCTTTATGATTCATCTTAACCACCCGCCACCGGAGGAAAGAGAGCAAACTGATCATGCTCAGTTACAATCGTTTGCAGGTCGTCTGCATGAATAATATTCCTACCGTTAATATAAACATGTACAAATGGCTTAAGCTTTCTCTCCTCTGTAAAAATCTCATCCTCTAAAGGAGGAAACATTATAACCATCTTTTCTAGCACATCAATTGCTTTATCACCATCTGGTTGAACATCTACTGTTACTCCCCCGCATATTTGCCGTAGGTTTGCAAAAACTTTTACCTGCACTTTATCTCGACTCCTTTATCTGATTATACTCTTTCAGTAAAGTATAATATGGATGACTAAAAGACATGTAGCGATAAAAAAACTGGCTCACAATATGGGAGCCAGCGTTTATTAATTAACAAGCCGTTGTGCTTCAAGTAATTGGAAAGTCCGAACCTTACGAGGAAGAAATCTTCTAATCTCGTCTTCGTTATATCCGACTTGCAGCCTTTTTTCGTCAATAATAATCGGTCTGCGTAATAAACCAGGATTATCTTTTATCAATTGAAATAAATCATGTAATGGCATTGTTTCAAGATTAACATCTAACTTTTGGAAAGATTTCGAACGAGTTGAAATAATTTCGTCAGTCCCATCCTCTGTCATTCGAAGAATTTCCTTAATCTCATTGATAGTTAGTGGCTCTGAAAAAATATTTCTTTCCTTGTAAGGAATATCATGTTCTTCCAACCATGCTTTAGCTTTTCTGCATGATGTACAACTTGGTGAAGTATATAACGTAACCATTTCCAATCCACTCCCTTATCATTAGACATACTCTATATATTCGTAAAAACTTTTGTTATTATTTTATGTTCTTAAATTAAAATGACTTTAATTAAGTAATTTATATTATTTATTATACACCATTCCATAGTGTTTTGGTATCCTTTTTTTGAAAAAAGAATTTAAATTGAACGAATTATTTATCATTTCTTAGACACTATGAACTCTACTATTATTAAACGATTGAGATAAGAAAAGGTTTCACTTTTTAGTAAAAAATTTTAGTTTGTTTTCATTTTTTTACGCCGTAGCTGCTATTCATTTTCATATATTAATAACTCTATATAGTGATATGAATCTATAAAATCAAAGATTATTTTCTCAATTATTAGTAGGATACTGAAAACGTATTGCTACACATTGGTTATACAATAGTACTTTATTTTTTTACTATTTAAAAAGATTCTCATTCAAAAAAGATTGAATTTATAATACAATAGACGTAAGAAGCAAATGCAAGCTTTGAAATCCACACACTGGAGGTTAATCATGGTTGCTTATACTGTAGATTTTCTATTAATTGCCTTGTTAATTATCGGAATCACTGCCATTAACGGTGTTTTAACGAACGGAATTGGAAATGCACTTTTTGGCAGAAATAAAAAATCAGAATTTGTTACTCAATCAGCTCGTGTCCAAACAGGATGGAAACAGGTTGGCGGTACAAAAAAATAATAAAAAACGATCTCATTGTGAGATCGTTTTTTATTATGCTTTGTTTTTCTTTTTCAAATCCTCGAACTCCTTCTCAGAGCAATAGACGAAATGATTTGGTGTAATTTCGCGCATTTCTAGCTTCTCATCTTCTTTGTACTGATGCACGGCAGGATCATACGTTATCCGTGTGCGAGTTCTTTCGGTTTCGGGATCAGGTACAGGTATCGCTGACAATAAAGATTTCGTGTACGGATGCATTGGATTATGATATAAATCCTCTGCAGGTGCAAGCTCTACCAGTTTTCCAAAATACATAACACCGATACGATCACTAATATATTTCACCATTGACAAATCATGTGCAATGAATAAATAGGTCAAGCCCTTTTCACGCTGAAGCTGTTTTAAGAGATTAACTACCTGCGCTTGTATCGAAACATCCAAAGCAGAGATTGGTTCGTCAGCAATAATAAAATCAGGTTTAACTGCTAGTGCTCGCGCGATACCAATTCGCTGTCTTTGACCGCCCGAGAATTCATGCGGATAACGGTTCGCATGCTCTTTATTTAGTCCTACAGTCTCTAATAGCTCATAAACACGCTCCATACGCTCCTTTTTGCTGTTTGCTAAACCATGGATATCAATGCCCTCTGCAATAATATCTGCTACGGTCATACGTGGATTTAAGGATGCATATGGATCCTGGAATATCATTTGCATTTTACGATTAAACTTTTTCAATTCGTTTTTTGACTTTTTACCATGGACATTTTCGCCATTAAATAACACCTGACCGTCTGTTGCATCATAAAGACGAATAATCGTACGGCCCGTTGTTGATTTACCGCAGCCTGATTCTCCAACGAGACCTAGCGTTTCTCCTTTGTAAATGTCAAAGGTTACATCGTCAACCGCTTTTACCATATTTGGTTTTCCAGCATTAAAATATTGCTTTAAGTTTTTTATTTCCAACAATTTCTCAACCATCTTATTCCCTCCCATCTACTAAAATTGGTTTATCAAATGTGGAGGATAATGAACGTATACGGCGTTTAACAGATGCCGGAGGCTCCACCTTTGGTGCCTCAGGATGAAGTAGCCAGGATTTAACAAAATGTGTTTCAGATACTTGATATACTGGCGGTTCTTGTTCGAAGTCAATCGCAAGAGCATATTTGTTTCTGGCAGCAAACGCATCACCTTTTGGAGGATTTGTTAGATCAGGTGGTGTTCCAGGAATAGCAGCAAGTTCTTCTTCGTCATCATTTTCAAGACTTGGCATGGAAGCCAATAACCCCCATGTATAAGGATGGCGTGGATCATAGAAAATTTCATCGACGGTTCCCGTTTCAATAATTTGACCAGCATACATAACTGCCACACGATCAGCAACATTTGCTACTACACCTAAATCATGGGTAATAAATATAATGGACGTATCCATTTTTTCCTGCAGTTCCTTCATCAATTCCAGAATTTGCGCTTGAATCGTTACATCAAGTGCCGTTGTTGGTTCATCTGCAATTAATAGTTTTGGATTCGCTGCTAACGCAATCGCAATCATTGCCCTTTGCCTCATTCCACCAGAAAATTCATGTGGATATTGATTCACTCGCTTCTCCGGCATTGGGATGCCAACAAGCTTCAATAGCTCTACTGCTCTATCCTTAGCAACAGCTTTATTCATATTTTGATGCTTGATGAGCACTTCCATAATTTGCTTACCAACCTTCATTGTTGGATTTAAGGAAGTCATAGGGTCCTGGAAAATCATGCTGATTTCTTTCCCACGGATACTTTCCATTTCTCTCTCTGTTTTTTTAACGATATCATTACCTTCTAATAGAATCTGTCCACCGGTAATTTTCCCGGGCGGTTTAGGGATTAACTGCATCAAGGTTTGTGCAGTCACACTTTTACCTGAACCAGATTCACCGACAATGGCTAATGTTTCTCCTCGATACAAATCAAAGGAAACACCACGAACAGCCTTCACATCTCCTCCATATGTATGGAATGAGACGTTTAAATTTTTTACTTCTAATAACTTTTCCATGTTCTCACTCCTATTTACGAAGTCGTGGATCTAATGCATCACGCAAACCATCACCGATGACATTAAATGCAAATATAGTTAAGCAAATAAACGTGGCAGGGAAGAATAAACGCCATGGGTAATATCTTAATGCAGGCAGACCATCAGATGCCATTGTTCCCCAGCTTGCTAAAGGAGGTGTTAACCCTAGCCCTAGAAAGCTTAAGAAAGCCTCTGTAAAGATGGCTGAAGGGATTGTAAGTGTCATGGTAACGAGAATGGGACCCATTGCATTTGGAATTAAATGCTTACTCATAATTCTAGAGGTACCTGCTCCTAAAGTACGTGCAGCTAACACATATTCCTGTCCTTTTAACGAAAGAACTTGACCGCGTACAATTCGTGACATATTTACCCAGCCGGTGATCGACATGGCGATAATCATCGTACCTACACTAGAACCTAATACAACCATTAGCAAGATAACCAGTAATAAATAGGGAATTCCATATAAAATGTCGGCAATACGCATCATATATTCATCCACACGCCCACCTTTAAAACCGGCTATTCCACCCCAGAATACCCCGATCGTTAAATCAATGAATGCTGCTGCTAGACCGATAAATATAGAAATACGTGCGCCTTCCCATACACGAGTAAATACATCACGTCCTAAATCATCTGTTCCAAACCAATGTTCAGACGAAGGTGGCTGGTTTTTATTGCTTAAGTCATTTGAAGCATAATCATACCCTGAAATATATGGACCAATAATGGCCATGATAATTAATAGGACTAGAAGTACAACCCCAACCATAGCTAGCTTGTTTTTTCTAAAGCGATATAATACATCTTTCCAGAACGAAAGGCTGGGCTTAGAAATTTTTTCAGTATCTTCCACTTTTGTTCCAACTACTTTAAAAAGATCTTTTGTCTCCATTTTTACTCTCCTTTCTTCCCGCCGGCTAATTTAATGCGCGGGTCAATAAGTCCATACGCAATGTCGACAAGGAGAATACACACAAGCAGAAGAATACTATAAAAAGCAGTGATTCCCATAATTACGGTGTAATCACGATTTGTAATACTCGTTACAAAATGCGAGCCTAAACCAGGAATTCCAAAAATCTGCTCGATGACAAAGCTTCCTGTAATAATTCCTGCCGAAAGAGGCCCCATATAGGAAACAACAGGTAACATCGCATTTCGAATGGCATGTTTTACTGTAATAACTCCTTTACTTAACCCTTTTGACTTAGCAGTTTTAATATAGTCATTCGCCAAGACCTCAAGCATGGAGGAACGAGTCAGTCGTGCAATATAGGCCATCGGGGAAGCAGCGAGTGCCAGAGCCGGCAAAACAGTGTGCATCGGCGATTCCCATAAAGCAACGGGAAAAATACCCGCTTTTATAGCAAGAAAATATTGTAAAAGAGTAGCGAGAATAAAGGATGGCATAGAAATACCAAATACAGCCACAACCATTGCACCGTAATCAGCCCACTTATTATGATTGAGAGCCGCGATAACGCCTAACAGGACTCCGACAGCTATTGCAATTAAAATGGCTTCAGCACCAAGAGCAAGCGAAACAGGAAACCCTTCACTAATTAAATCATTTACAGTTTGACTTTTGTATTTAAAGGACGGGCCGAAGTCCCATTTTGCTAACCTTACTAAGTAATCCCAATATTGAGCATACCAAGGCTGGTCCAATCCATAGAAAGCATTTAAATTTGCTTCAATTTCAGGAGGCAGCTTTTTCTCAGATGTAAACGGGTTACCCGGAGCTAATCTCATTAAGAAGAACGTAGCTGTAATAATTGCCCATAACGAGAGAAGCATATACAGCAATCTTTTCCCAATGTATTTAATCAATGTCAAACACCTCCATTGTCATTTGAAAAGCATGTGCGCTTTCATTCAATTTCAAAAAAGTTAAAATTTTTATACCCTATCAGCAACGAAGGTATATGGGTCATGACCCATATACCTTTGTTAGTGAAAATTGCATCTTATTCAAAATATGCCCATTTGAATTGAACATCACCTAGACCAGAAACAGCCACATCTTTTAAGTTATCGTCTTGTACCCAGTTATTTGTGTAGAAATAGATTGGAATAACTGGCATTTCTTCCATAAATACCGCTTCAGCCTGTTTTAATAGCTCCTGACGCTTTTCAGGATCTGCTTCTGTGGCTGACTGATCTAAATACTTTTGGAAATCCGGGTGCTCCCAGCCTGTATCGTTATTTCCGCCAGTGGCAGAATAATACAATTCAAGGAAGTTGATGGCATCGTTGAAATCACCTAACCAGCCCATACGCGCAATATTATAATCAAGAGATTGTACCTGCTCGATAAATACTTTCCATTCGGCATTGCTTAATGTTACTTCGACACCTAAATTTTGCTTCCACATATCTTGGACAGCTTGGGCAATTTTTTGATGTCCTTCATCTGTATTATATGAGAGAGCGATTTCTGGCAGCTCAGAAACATCTTTATAGCCTAATTCCTCTAACCCTTTTTGTAGATATTCTTTTGCTTTTTTACCATCATTATCTTTGAAGTAGCCCTTTTCATTTTCAGGGAACATCGTTGGTGGGACAATCGCCATTGCTGGCATTTGACCGCCCTGTGTTACGTTGTCAATAAGCTCTTGACGGTTGATAGATAACGCAAATGCCTTCCGGATATTAGCATTATTAAAAGGTTCAACGGTTGTGTTTAGTTTGTAGTTATAGATACCGGCAATTGATTCTGTATGAAGTCTACCTTCATCTTTAAGTGCTGGAAGTGCATCCTGCGGAAGGTTTCCACTTGGCATACCAGCCCAATCTAATTCTCCGCTATCAAACATAGATAATTCTGTATTTGAGTCGTTTACCATAATCATCGTGATTGTTTCTAACTTAACAGTATCTGCATCCCAATAATCATCGTTCTTTTCGAGAACAATTTTGTCAGAGTGTGACCATTTAGTCATTTTGAAAGGACCGTTCGTGGTATAATTTTCACCAGCATCATGTGCCCAATCAGGATTTGCCTCAGCAACCTTGCTATTAACAGGTAAATACGTATAGAACGCTGTTAATTCTAAGAAAAATGGTGTTGGGTTAGCAAGCTTTACTTCTAAGGTTTTTTCATCCAATGCTTTAACTCCAACTGCATCTGCAGTGCCAGTTCCCTCATTAAACGCTTGTCCGCCTTCAAGATAGTAAAGCTGGTATGAATATGGTGAAGCATTCGCTGGATCTAACGCCCACTTCCAAGCATATTCAAAATCCTTAGCTGTTACAGGATCCCCATTTGTCCACTTAGCATCACGCAGTGTAAATGTATAGGTCTTCTGGTCGTCAGAAATTTGAACATCCTCTGCTGCCGCTAATTGTGCTTCTCCATCTAGGTTAATACGAGATAAACCTTCGAATACTTGACGAAGCACCGTACCTGACGTAGAATCCTCGGCTAAACCAGGATTTAAACTTGGCGGTTCTGTTTTAATATTAATTCGGAGATCTTGTTCTGCTTTTGCCCCGTCTTTGCTGCTGTCTGCATTATCTTTACCTCCACAAGCAGCTAAGAACATACTAAGAACAAGTAGCATACTTAAAAAAAGCAGTGTTCTTTTCTTCATGGTGTTCCCTCCTCAATCATTAACAACTGTCTTTTTTTACCTAATAAATACAAATGTACATTCAGAGTGTATTACTTAAATAATCCGAATTTTTTATGCAAAAAAAATGACTGATAATAATATCGCAATATCTTTATTACATTAATATATCTCTATCTACAACCCGATCTCAAATATAGTAATATAATTTAGAAAATTAATATTATTGTAATCCCGCATAAACATTTGATTTATTAGTTAAAAACTGTTGATTAAACTTAATTATAAATTAATTTGTCGATTTGACAAGTAAAAAATCTTTGGAAAGTTTTATTATTTCTAGATAATTTATTAATTAACACCTTTGCAAAAGGAATTAGAGTATTTGATATATTAAAATATTTTTATTATCTTCTATAATCAATAGTTCATTCTCTTTTTTCTCCTTCAACATCCTTTCAAGTCTTCTTCTGTCAGAACTTGATTTTTTCCATAAATTACGCTATTTTATTAATAAGTATACATACAGAAGTTTATATGACGGCTTTGATAAAGAATAGTACACTATTTGATGGTTTCTAGAGAGTTTGTGGCTGGTGAAAACAAACAACCACAATTGTGGAATGGACTTTTGAGCTTTGATGTGGAAACGCTTTACGAATGGCAGAATACACTTCGACGTTATCTCACGTTACCGGGACATCTCCATAATGAGGAGAAACAAAGTGACTCTTAACGAGTAATTAGGGTGGCAACGCGGACCATTCGTCCCTATTGATAATAGGGACGAATGGTTTTTTTTAAGCCTGACAATCCAACCTAAAGCCATTCTTTATAGCTGAATATAAACTGACAAAGGACCTATTTTCTTTTGAGGAGGATACAATCATGAAGACGATTTTTTCCGGAATTCAGCCAAGCGGTACGATTACTCTTGGAAATTATATCGGAGCATTAAAGCAATTTGTAGAGCTACAGGATGAGTATAACTGTTATTTCTGCATCGTGGACCAGCATGCCATTACAGTACCACAGGACCCAATTGTCCTGCGCAAAAACATCCGGTCACTAGCTGCGTTATATCTTGCAGTCGGATTGAACCCTGATAAGGCAACCCTATTTATTCAATCAGAGGTCCCTGCACATGCACAAGCAGCCTGGATGATGCAATGTATCTCTTATATTGGTGAACTGGAAAGGATGACGCAATTCAAGGATAAGTCCGCTGGAAAAGATGCTGTATCAGCAGCTCTATTAACATATCCTCCACTAATGGTGGCAGATATCTTGCTATACAGCGCCGACCTTGTTCCAGTAGGCGAGGATCAGAAGCAACATCTTGAATTAACACGTGACTTAGCAGAACGCTTTAATAAGAAATATAATGACATTTTCACAATACCAGAGGTCCGAATTCCAAAGGTCGGGGCTCGTATTATGTCACTTCAGGATCCAACTAAAAAAATGAGTAAATCAGACCCGAATCAAAAAGCCTTTATTTCTTTGTTAGATGAGCCAAAACAAATAGAAAAGAAAATTAAAAGTGCGGTAACAGATTCTGATGGGATTGTTAAGTATGACATCGAAAATAAACCGGGCGTATCAAATCTTCTTTCAATTTATTCTATCTTCTCAGGGAAAACAATTCCTGAGATAGAGTCAGAATATGAAGGTAAAGGATATGGTGATTTCAAAGGCGACCTTGCAAAGGTAGTCATTGAAGCACTAAGCCCAATTCAACAAAAGTATTATGACCTAATGGAATCATCTGAATTAGATGACATTCTTGATAAAGGTGCTGAAAAGGCAAATCAAGTGGCAAGTAAAATGTTGAAAAAGATGGAAAACGCAATGGGGCTTGGAAGAAAACGAAGAAGGTAGACTGCATGTAAAAGAAAAAGGAGCTGAACTCAATTCAGCTCCTTTTTAATTCACTTTATGACCTTGTTCGATATCCCACAACTTTTCAAAAAAAGGTTGTCCTTTTATGATATTTTCACAAAAGTTTTCATGCTTATCTGTCCAGCCAAATTTCGCTTGTTCATAAAGCTGTACCCACGCTTCCTCGAACTCAAGGTCCTGAATAGCTTGGTATAGATCCGGTCTCCATTCCGTGTACCAGTAACGGACCTCTGCGACATTTTTGGACGTATACAGCTGATCCAAAGCCATAAACAAGAGCTGCTTTAGCTGCCTTTCCTTTCTTGTCAAACCCTTCATAAGCTCCGGCTGTGGAGAAAGGATATGAAATTCCTTAATTTGTGTTGGAGCAGGCGTAAAATTATATTGGATCACTTCACTTGTTTCCAACATTTCAAAAGCTAATTGCTCCTGGCGTGGAATCAGCCTGCTTTTTCGAATCGGAATACTATAGCCAATCGTATCGACCGCTAAAATACCAACTCCATCTGAAACGACAAAACAATAATCGAGCTGACAACGCTCATGATTTTTACGTAAAAAGGCTTTCTGATAAATTTCATCCAATAATTGCTGTGGTAATTCCGCCATGTCATTTTCAATGTAGTTATAAAGAACAGGGTCTATTTTCAATAAAGGGACTTGATCTAATAATTCAACGCTGTCATCCTTGCGCCATTCATGAAAATGACATACATTATAGCCATTTTCTTCCCCTTCAAACCAGTTAACCCAAACATCATGAAGATACATCATATATTAACCCCTCACTTCAACTAACTGTTTGTCATTCAGTATAGGCAGATTAGAGTTAAATTATTCCTTAAACTATATAATACAACCATAAATTGTTCCATTTGGAATCCATTTAATCCAGCAATTCTTCTGATTTTATAGAAAAGGTTTCTTGTATAGAAAATGGTCTTTTTTTCCTAGCCTTTTTTATTAACCAATACCCTAGGGCATACCCAAGCAAAGCCGGATAACGGCCCCTTCCAAATAATATCGCATCATGGATCGGTTCGTTTCGTTTTATTTGTAGATGTTCTTTCACACTTCTTTCCCAAAAATAGGCTAACTCTTGATCACTGTAATCTGCAATCCAATCTGCACTATAGGAATCACCACAATAATTCGTTACGGCATATTCAGCAAAACCTTCCATCACGAGGGAATCAAGCAGGGTATATTCTTGAAATCGTTTCATTAATTTATTTAAGCGACAAACATGGTGATATTCATGAACAATTAATGCTTCGATCTCTTTTTCATCTTTATAAAAAGGCGATAAAAAAAGGAACATTCCGTTTTTAAATGAAACCCCCCCTTTCATTTCATTAGGAGGATTCTTACATTTCCCAAACGGAAAGATATAAACAGGTATATCCGGGCCAGACCATTTTCTCCGGTATTTATCCCAGATTTCTCCTGCCACCTTCCATAAATCCATTTCAAGCATTTCATGATACATGTCGTTTGTTATTCGACTAGGTCTGTACATTCCAAAGGATAATAGGTATTGATACAATTCTGACTCATTTTTATCCACAAAGAATGCCTGAAGCTTACTACAAATGATTAACGGGTCATAAAAATCCTCCCGAAGCCATTCGTCCGTCCTTTCGATCCCCATACCACTCACCCTCCCCTTCTCAATATATGAAGGGAAATGGGATTTATTAGTAGAGGAGGATGGGAAGCAAAGAGGCTGCATCTTCTATAATAATGCAGCCTCTAAACTCAGCTTTTCCTATATTATTGTTCATACTTTTTGAATACTAGTGTAGCATTATGACCGCCAAAGCCTAATGAGTTACTTAATACTGCCTTGACCTCCTGTTTTCTAGCTTCATTTGGAACATAGTCTAAATCACATTCCGGGTCTGGTGTCTGATAATTAATCGTAGGCGGTATCATACTCTCTTTTATTGTAAGCGCTGAAATAATGGCTTCGATTCCCCCAGCTGCTCCTAACAGATGACCTGTCATAGATTTAGTCGAGCTAATCGCAAGCTGTTGCGCGTGGTCAGCAAATACCTCTTTTATAGCTGCTGTTTCAAACTTATCATTATAGGCCGTACTGGTTCCATGTGCATTGATATAATCAATATCTTCTGGCTTCAAATCAGCATCATTTATAGCCATTCTCATTGCTCGGGCACCGCCCTCTCCGCCTGGTGCAGGAGCCGTAATATGATAGGCATCAGCTGTTGCACCATAGCCGACAATTTCTGCATATATATTAGCTCCACGTGCTAATGCATGCTCTAAATCCTCCAGCACCATAATACCTGCCCCTTCACCTAAAATAAAGCCATCTCTGTTTAGATCAAACGGACGACAGGCAGATTTAGGATCTGGATTTGTACTAAGGGCTGTATTTGCACAAAAGCCGGCAACAGACATATTCGTAATCGGCGCTTCTGCACCGCCCGTAACCATTGCAATAGCATCTCCACGCTGGATGACTTTAAATGCATCCCCAATTGAATTAGTTCCTGTTGCACAGGCAGTTACCGTACAGGAGTTAAAGCCTCTAGCTCCAAGTGTAATCGACACCTGTCCAGCCGCCATATCCGGTATGAGCATAGGGACAAAAAATGGGCTGACTCTGCGATACCCTTTCTTGATAAAGTTTTGGTACTGGTTCTCAAACGTCTCCATACCACCAATTCCTGATCCAATCCACACACCGATACGGTCTGAGTTTTCTTCATTAATATCTAGACCTGCATCCTTAACTGCCATGAGTGAAGCGGCTACAGCAAATTGTGTAAACCGGTCCATTTTGCGGGCATCTTTCTTATCTATAAAATCAGCTGGTTCAAAATCCTTTACCTCAGCTGCTACTTTTGCAGGAAAGTCATCCGCATTTACTCTTGTTAATGGACCAATTCCACAAACTCCTGCAATTAAGTTATTCCAAGTTGTTTCAACATCATTGCCAAGTGGTGTTACAGCACCTATTCCAGTTACAACGACTCTGCGTTTTTCCATTTTGATTGCAACTCCTTTTTGTTACGATATATTTACTTCTGTTTGTCAAATATTTTTATCGACCCCAGCGTAAAGCTATGGCACCCCAGGTTAAACCGCCGCCAAAGCCTACCATGACAATAATATCATCATCCTTAATTTTACCAGTGGCTACTTCTTCTGCCATGGCAATTGGGATGGAAGATGAAGAAGTATTGCCATATTTTTTAATCGTCTTAGACATTTTTTCATCAGGTAAACCTAATCGTTGTCTTGATGCCTCCATGATACGAATATTTGCTTGATGGGGAATGAGAAAATCAACATCCTCTTTATTTAGACCCGCTTTTTCAATGACATTAACAGAGCTATCAGCCATTTGCCGAACCGCAAACTTAAATACTTCGCGCCCATTCATAATGATGTATTCGTCTTGATATAAATGCTTTGCCCCTGTTCCATCAGCTCCAAGCTCGAAGGAGAGGATTCCTCTGCCTTCAGAAACCCGTCCCATGACAACAGCACCTGCTCCGTCACCGAAAAGAACAGCCGTATTACGATCATTCCAGTCCGTTATTTTTGATAGCTTTTCCGCTCCAACAACAAGGACATATTTATAGGAATCACTTTCAATAAATTGTTTTGCCGTAATCATTCCATACATAAATCCAGCACAGGCAGCACTTAAATCCATCGCGGCAGCATTTTTTGCACCCAGCCGTTCCTGCAGCATACAAGAGACGGTCGGAAATGGATGATCTGGTGTAACGGTTGCAACTAATATTAACCCAAGCTCTTCTGCAGAAATATTTGCATCCTCCAAAGCGGCAACAGCCGCTTGATAGGCTAAGTCCGAAGTATCAGTATGGTCATCAGCAATTCTGCGTTCCTCTATACCCGTCCTAGTTCTAATCCATTCATCATTTGTATCAACAATTTTCTCTAAATCTTGATTAGTTAAAACCTTTTCAGGTAAGGCTTTACCAATCCCTAATATTCCTGCATTCATTCAGTCCACTCCTTAAACATTTACATTCTATAGCTTTAAAAATACTTTATATTTATTATCAAATATTATGACTTGGTACTAATTTTAACCTATAGTTAGGAGATTTCGCAACAGTATAAATGATAAATAATTGACACTTCCTTTAGATAGATTAATCAAAAGTCCATTCCATTCCTGATTTATTTCATATTTTATAGTATAGCTGCTCGATGAAGCCAAGGTAAATTTTTTATACAAACTAGAAATAAGGAGGGGTTAGGATGACACAAGAAGATCAAAAACCATCTGATCCAGTAGAACACATGGATCCATTGACAAGATTTATGCTTGGAGGCAGAAGAAACAACTATAACCCGCATGATGGGGATAATGAGCCAAAGGGTCATAGCGCCGGGAGATCTTTGTTTAACAATCAGAACAATGATGAAACAATTGGAGACAAAGGCCAGACAAAAAGCACTGACAATCAGTTACAGGATTTATTAGCAAATGTTAATGTAGAAGAACTAATGAAAAATATTGATATGATAAAAAGCAGTGCATCACAATTTAAACCATTAGTATCAAAGCTAGGTCCCATCATTAACAAATGGATCAAATAATCAGTTAAAGGCTGGACTTTAGTTTGAAGCGCCAGCCTTTTTCTTTTCTATATGGGGAAGTTCCCCTGTTTCTTTATATTTTTTAATTAACCGTTGTAAATCTTCAATAAATTCCTGATCTACTAACGGGCTAAAGGTTCCTAGTGAAATGACATTACTTTGAAAATCATAGGTTATGTTACCAGAATGTATTTGACCATTATTAAATTGTTCTGCTGTTAACTCATAGATTGTATCTACATCTTGAATCGTACTTGTTAGCACTGTCTGAAGCCCTAAATCCGACTGGTCCGTAACATAACCGATTGCATATAGACCCATTTCTTTTACCTTCTCGATTACAGGCACACTATAGCTGTCGCCTATAGGATAGAGAATATCACATCGATTGGACATCAGATTCTCAGCAATCTCAAGAGCCTTCTCTTTATTATCAAAATGATTGACATATTGTATCTCGACATGAGCATTATTGTTTTGATAGCGAGCCCCTTCATAAAAGCCCTTTACTTCTGGTTGCCATTCGAAGGCTGGAATCATACCAATCCGATTTGTTTCGGTCATATAACCTGCAACCATACCGGCAAAGAAGCTGCTCGCATAGGAATTAAAAATAATATTGGTTATATTTTTATTCTTTGCTGTTCCATTAAACGTAATAAAATGAATATCCGGGTATTCCAAAGACAGATCGTGGAAGTATTCATCATAGGCATGACCGTGACCATAGATTAGATTCACACCCTTTTGCGAAAATTCCTTTACGGCTCTTTCGACTACCGATTTGGAATTCATCCCTTCCTTATAATATACCTCAACATCGTAACGAGATTGGATTTTCAGCAACCCTTTGTACCCCTTTGTACCCCATCCCTGGTCATTAATACTATCTGGTATTAATAGACCTGCTTTTTTTATTTCTCCATGATTATCTGCTCGACCACATGATGCTAATATAATCATAAGCAGACACACAAGTAGGATAAAAGTCCGTTTCAATACTATGCAACTCCCAATTCGTCAATCATTCACCTACCATTTTACCCTTAAAAAATGACAGTTGGTATCCTTTTTTACTATCCTGCTATTTTATTTGCTTCAGCCTTTCCAAATGCCGTTTCTGCTGGGCAATACCTGCCGAAATGACCGTCCCCTTCACATCAACCACCATCACATTTTGACTAACCTTAATAGACTGATGATTCCTTTTTAAATCTGCCTGTTTTATTAGCATAGAAGCAACCTGCTGCCAATGGTCCTTTATCGAGCTTTGCAAAAGAATTTCTCTCTTTCCCTTTCGATCCAGCTGATTTAGGATATACTTTATTACATCATTGATATAAATTGCATCATTTGTCCACTCTCTTTCATCAACATTGACCGATCTATCAGGATGATGGAGTGCTTGTTGAAAGGTAAAATGACTTGGCTGCCAAGGTCCATAAATTGTAGGTAAATAATAAACTTGAATGGACTCGCAACTTACCAGACTCTGTATCCATCTTTCTTCCTCTAAATTTTCGTTACACAATTGAATTGGCATCAGTAATATATATTGTGCCACACAGGAGAGGTTTAACTGTTTGATAAATGCCTTTAGTTCGTTTTCTTTATGTCTGCTGTAATAGCTATAATAATCTATAATGAAGACTGTTTTGTTTGACCATCTCTGTTGTTGTTCAAGGAAGACTTCATTTGTTTCAGTAAAGTTACTATTTCTCCCTATACTAAAGAGTTTTTCCTCCAAATAATCTTCCTCTTGTAATGAAGGTAAATGAATACCTGTTACCTCTAATCCTTTGTCAAGTAATGTAAGACATAAATGGAAGCCAATGAACTCATATGTTCCTAAAATGATAGCCTTGTCCATATTCGTAATCCCCCCTGTGTCATAAAAAATCCTATCTCATCTTATGCACAGGGAGTGCTGATAATATCAAATCACTTGAAAAGATTAATAAAGATAAGCTCGGTGTGGCATTTTTATTTTGAGGACCCGTGCACAAAACAGAAGAACAATTTAAAGTATTTTTTCATAACTTTTTAAAAAATGAATGATTTGATGATCCATTTGTGGTCGTTTTTCTGGAACCATGTAGCAAACAGAGATGGGAACCTTTTCTTCTTCCCATTGTACTGATAATTGATTAAGCAAATAAGATTGTTTATAGGCACGACTATCCGACAAAATATGGATAATTTTCATCGGGATATGATGAGTTGTAGATGGCGGTGGGGCATCCACTTGAGCAAGCACTTCCAACAATGTTTCTGTATCATATTCATAAGAACGGGAGAGCTCTCGTAATACTTTTTTATAAAAAAACTTACGATCCTTTTCCAGCTCTAGATGCTGTTTTAGTGACAGAATAGGATTAATTAGAATGACAGAACGAATACATCCATCAAGCTCTTTGAGCAGTTTTAACGCCACCAATGCACCCATTCCTTCGGCAATGATATGGATTTTGTCATTTAATATTTCCGAACGCATCATATGGTCGTAAAGGCGCCTTGCCAATTTAACCGCTCTTCCGCTTCCCCAATTACGTCCATATAAATTACTATAGAATAACGTATAGCCAGCACTTTGAAGTGACGTTAATAGGTTATGCTTCCCTTCATTTTGCAGCCAATAGCTTGTTTGTTCATCAACAAAATTTCTTTCATCCCCTATAATAAGGATACCGAAACCTAGTGGTCTTTCAGGATAATGAATAATATTCCATTCGGCATCCAATTGAAAGTTCCGGATCTCCATATAATTACTCTCCCTCTATAAATGTTGATTTATCAACGGTTTGACCCGTTGGTGGAGTGTCAAAAAAAAAATTTTCGACACGCTTCCTAACAATATTTTTATATTATGTGAAACTATTCCATCATATGGGTACGCTACGCGGTCACTACTGGATAATTGTGGTAAGTAGTGTCAGAGAATTATGTGATGCACAATGGATCTCTGCGTAACTTATGATGACGTACCCTCCCATATCTCTGGGCATCTGTGTGCCTACATTCCTTCGTTCGGTCTAGTCATAAGGCAGAGGCTAGCGAAGCTCCTTTAGGGACTCTAGGTCGAATGGTGAATATAATGCCAGCTTCTCCGTGTCATCCTGTTGTCTAGGTCTGTAAAGGGGGATGTAGAAATCTATATAGTCTCTGCGAGACTCGGAATATCCTTCATCATTCGCTGCGCATCAAATGCTTTGTGCTTCGTGCTGATTCCATGTAACACTTTTAATAGTTTTCCGCATAGAACCACGATGGACTGCTTCTTACGTAATGGATTAACCTGACGATTTGTATAATATTCGTGCAGTTTTCTAAAAGCTTCATTATGGCGAATCATCGGCATCATGACTCTAAATAGGAGGGCACGCAGCTTTCTTCTGCCACGTTTGGAGATGCGCTTTTGCCCTTTGTGCTGTCCGGAAGAACTCTCTCGTAATGTCAACCCCGCGAGTTTGATTAGTTGGCGTGGGTCTTCATAGTATGAAAAGCTTCCGATTTCAGCTAATAAATCAACTATCGTTGTATCTCCTAGTCCTGGTACCGTTGATAGCCACTCGTACTCTACAGAAGTTTTTACAAGCTCAACTAAGTGCCCCGTAATCCTCTCGATATCTTGTTCCAGCTGATGGTAACGGCGAACGAGCGTGGCGATTTCAATACGGGCCATCTCACGTCCTTCTGTTACTCCAATGGAATAAGCAGCGACTTCAATGAGGCGCACTGCTTTTGGTCGTTGGGGAGATTTGAGCCCCTCGATCTTTCGATAAAGGGATAAAACCTCATCAGCTTGTTTCTGATGGAGATCACTCGGAAATGGGGTACATTCTAGTACAGCCATTGCCATCTTTCCAAATGACGGAAAGACCTGAGTAAACTCAGGAAAATAGCGATCTAACCAGCGTATAATCATGTTTTTGACAGCACTAAGTTCCTCTGTCAATTTCCCTCTAAACGTTGATCCAACACGAAGTTCAGCCTCCATGTCTTTCAAGATACGTGGATAACTGAAGCGTCCATCTTTAATAAGACGAGCGATTACTAGCGCATCTTTACGGTCATGTTTTGTTGGTAAATTGTCATCCAATTCCTTTGACTTTTTAACGTGCAAAGGGTTGGTCATGACCAGGGGAATACCCCGTTCTTCAAGGAAATAGGCTAAATTTAGCCAGTAATGGCCTGTTGGTTCAATCCCAACAATGACCTCCGTTTTTTCGTATTCTTTCATTGCAGTCAAAATACGTTGATAAAACCACTGGAAGCCATCACTAGACTGTAATACTGGGAAAGATTTTTGGAGCACCCGACCACGGTCATCTACAAAGCAAGCAAAATGTTTTCGCTTGGCAATGTCAATTCCGACTACGAGTGTATTCTCGGTGACTTGATTTATTTTCTGATTTTCGTTAAAATCCACTTTGGAGTCCTCCTTGGTTAACTAAGTTAGGGGTCATTTCGCCACACGATTTGACACCCCGTATCATACCAAGAGGGCTCTTTTTTGTTCAAGTCCCCGAAAATTCTTCTAACAGGAATGCTCCTTTTTGATAGTTTTCGAAGGCTCAATTGCACTCTGATTTCCCGTCATTATGCTCTTATTACTAATATATGTTCAATTATTAAAAATGAATGGGACTATGCCTTGTTTTTCCATTTTGTTTAAATCTTGTTCAGTCTATATGTGTAATGCTATAAGGGGAAAAAAATATTTACTGACGTAAGTTTTCTTTATTATTTGACAACAATATGCTAAGATAGATAAAGAAATTAAAGGGGTAGAGGTGAATTTTGTGCGCTATTTCTGGACATTATTTTGGACTGTGCTTCTTATGGAAATGATTACATATGTAGTAGGATCTATGCTTGGTGTTGAGTTTAAAGTTGAAACCGGTGCTATTTTAGGCGTGGTTACGACTATCTTAATATCGATTATTCCTGCCATCCTTCCAGATACACCATCTGGACATGACGGAGCTCATTAATCATTCTCTATAAGAATAATGAGGAGAAACAGAGGCTGACTCTTTGAAGAGTCAGCCTTTTTTTCTTGTTGTATGAAAGAATTTTTCTTAGTTTATTTGAAAGCCAATATCATTATTGTCAATGATAACAGTGACTTGTTTGTTCTCTCTTATCTCACCTGCAATAATAGCTCGAGCAAGCTTTGTCTCAAGATTCCTTTGAATAAACCTTTTTAATGGCCGCGCACCATAAACTGGGTCAAAGCCATTTTCTGCAATATATTCCTTTGCTTCATCATTTATACCTAATCTAATTTGCTGATCTGACAGTCTTATTTGAAGCTCTTTCATCAGCTTATCGACAATTCCTTTAATATCCTGTAACGTAAGTGGCTTAAATAAAATAATCTCATCCACCCGATTTAGAAATTCCGGCCGGAAATGATTTCGTAGCTGTCCCATGACAAGATTCCTTGTTTCTTCATTGATTTCATCTTCCCCCTCATGCTGGTCAAGCAGAAAATGAGACCCTATATTAGAGGTCATGATTATGACTGTATTTTTACAGTCAACAGTCCTCCCTTGTGAATCTGTAATTCTGCCATCATCAAGCATTTGCAGGAGAATATTGAAAACCTCTGGGTGTGCTTTCTCTATTTCGTCTAAAAGAATAACGGAATAGGGTCTCCTTCTGACAGCCTCGGTCAGCTGCCCACCTTCCTCATATCCTACATATCCTGGAGGTGCGCCAATCAATCTTGACACCGCGTGCTTTTCCATATATTCGGACATATCAATACGAATGATTTGCTCCTCACTGTCAAACAGACTTTGCGCTAACGCTTTTGCAAGCTCCGTTTTTCCTACTCCTGTCGGTCCAAGAAATATAAACGAGCCAATTGGACGCTTAGGGTCTTTAATGCCTGCTCTTGCTCTTAATACAGCATCTGATACCAGTTCAACCGCTTCGTTCTGACCAATGACCCTTTCATGTAGAATACTTTGAAGTCTTAGAAGCTTTTCACGCTCGCCTTCTACCAACTTTGTAACGGGAATACCCGTCCAGCGTGCTACGATTCCGGCGATTTCATCCTCTGTGACCTCTTCCCTTAATAATCGTTCTCCTTGCTTGTTATTTACTTCTGCTTCTATCTGCTTCAATTCTTTTTCAAGAGCAGGAATTCTTCCATGTCTAAGCTCAGCTGCTTTGTTCAAATCATATTCGTTTTCTGCTTTTTCTAATTCACGTCTTAATTTTTCTAATCGCTCACGCTTTTCCTGTACCTTTTGTATCCCTTCCTTTTCAAGCTGCCATTTGGCTCTCATGGCGTCGGCCTGTTCACGAAAATCAGCCAATTCCTTTTGTAAGGATAAGAGTCTTTCTTTACTTGCCTCATCACTTTCTTTAGCTAATGCCGCTTCTTCAATTTCCAGCTGCATGACCTTTCTCGTTACCTCATCCAATTCAGATGGCATGGAATCAATTTCCGTACGAATCATGGCACAGGCTTCATCAATTAAATCAATCGCTTTATCTGGCAAGAAGCGGTCGGATATATAGCGATCTGATAGGGTGGCTGCAGCTACTAAGGCTCGGTCATGAATATTCACTCCATGATGTACCTCAAATCTCTCCTTCAGTCCCCGTAAAATGGAAATGGTATCCTCAATATCTGGCTCTTCCACAAGCACCTGTTGGAAGCGGCGTTCCAATGCAGGATCCTTTTCAATATATTTTCGGTACTCATCCAATGTGGTTGCTCCGATGCAGTGCAGCTCACCTCTTGCTAGCATCGGTTTTAACATATTGCCGGCATCCATTGCCCCCTCTGATTTCCCTGCTCCTACAATGGTATGAAGTTCATCAATAAAAAGAAGAATTCTTCCCTCACTTTTTTTCACTTCATTTAATACTGCTTTTAATCTTTCTTCAAACTCTCCGCGAAATTTTGCTCCAGCAATTAATGCACTCATATCAAGTGAGAAAATCGTTTTGTCCTTTAAGCCTTCTGGAACATCCCTTCGAACAATCCGCTGAGCAAGACCTTCAACAATTGCCGTTTTACCAACTCCTGGTTCTCCGATTAGAACAGGATTATTTTTGGTTTTTCGTGAGAGAATTCTAATCACATGACGGATTTCACTATCCCTGCCAATGACGGGATCAACCTTCCCTTTCTTCACATCCTCGACTAAATCTCTTCCATACTTTTTCAAGGCCTCGTAAGTTCCCTCTGGATTTTGCGATGTCACTCTTTGATTCCCCCTTATGTTCTTAATTGTCATCAGCAAAGTTTTTAAGTCTATACCTTTATCTTTTAAATATTTTCCGATTTCAGATGGCAGCGCAACAGCCCCAATGATAATATGCTCTACCGAAAGAAAGTCATCATGAAATTGCTTCATATATTTTTCAGCTTCAACTAAAACTCGTTGCAGTTGGTTTGTGATATATAATTTCCCCTGTTCCACACCGCTTCCTGAAACACGAGGTCTTTTTAACAGAAATTTCTCTAGATCCTGCTTAATGTCTTCAACCACCAAATTTGACCCTTCTAGGATAGAATGGATTAGATTACCTTCATCCTCTAGCAATGCAAGGAATAAATGAACCTCATCCACTTCCTGATGCTCTTCTCTTAGTGCGAGTGATTGGGCGTTCATCATCGCTTTTTGCACCTTTTCAGTCATTTGATTGATGTCCATTCTTCTCTGCCTCCATTTGACCTTTTTTGACCTTTACTTTATTATACCCCTCTTTATGGCAAATTAAAAGTATGTCAATATCCCTAACCACAAAAAGACCATCCATTCGGATGGTCTTTTTTGATTATGGTTTTCGTGCGTAAGTCCAGACACGATTATGATTCGAATTTTCAGGAAAGGCGTCTCCTGCTTTAAGCCTCAATTTCTTTGGATTATTCACCGTACTACCTGTCTCACCAATTTCTATATAAATGCCGTTATTTGGTGCCTTTTGTCCTGGATGAAACTGTCGGCTTTGACCCATTACATTCCCTCCTTATCCTTGAATCCTTTTTATTATGGCTATTTTAAAAAAGAATCATGATGGAAAGATAAGGGCATCTTTATAAAGGTACGCGAAGTGCCTGGTACGAAAATCATATTTAGCCTATTTAAGCAACTCGACAAGCAAAGCTTTTTGGGCGTGGAGTCTGTTACCAGCTTCTTGGAAAATGGCGGATTGACTGCCATCGATGACACCTGCGGTTACCTCTTCACCACGGTGTGCAGGTAAACAATGTAGGAAAATATAATCTTGCTTCGCATGCTTCACAAGCTCTTCGTTTACTTGGTAGAATGGCGCGAAGGCTTTTAAGCGGATTTCATTTTCAGCCTCTTGACCCATGCTAGTCCATACATCCGTATAAATTACATCCGCGTCTTGCACTGCTTCAATAGGGTCCTCTGTCACAACGATTTTTGCTCCTGATTCCTTAGCAAATTGTGTTGCTAATTCTACTACTTTTTCATCCGGTTTATAACCTTCAGGGCATGCAATGGAGAAGTCCATCCCAACTTTAGCTGCCCCAATCATTAAGGAATGTGCCATATTATTTCCATCACCAATATAGGCCATTTTCAAGCCTTTCAGCTCGTCTTTAATTTCCATAATCGTTAATAAATCAGCAAGGACCTGACAAGGATGGAATAAATCAGTTAATCCATTAATTACTGGAATTGATGCATATTTTGCTAGCTCTTCTACTTTTTCATGCTCAAACGTACGAATCATAATACCATCCAAATATTGTGATAATACCTGAGCAGTATCAGAAATAGGCTCGCCTCTTCCGATTTGTAAATCGTTGCTGCTTAAAAATAAAGCATTTCCGCCTAATTGATACATTCCTGCTTCAAAAGAAACACGAGTCCTTGTAGATGATTTCTCAAAAATCATTCCAAGCGTTTTTCCCTTTAAAGGCGTGTAGCTTTCTCCTGCTAAGTGTAATTCTTTCATCTTTTTTGCTTTTTCTAATAGTCCAATAATTTCATCGGAAGAAAAATCAGCTAATGCTAAAAAGTCTTTACCTTTTAAATTTAAGTCCTTTTCTAAAACGGATAGATCTGATTTCATACTGCACTCACGTCCTCTTTTATCATATTGTGCCATTCCTCAATAGAATGAACAGTAAAATCCTTTATAGTTAAGCCTGATAAGAAAGCCTGTAGACTTTCCTTTTCAGTAAACGTAATGACTCGATTTCTTGTTGCGATGGAACGGAGCAGTTTGTCTTTATCAAGACCGCCTGGATTATAGTACGCAATCGTATTAGCATCCTTTAGCACTATTTCAGCCTTTTCATCTAAGACAATTGTAGCACCCGATTGCTCAGCAAGACTAGTAATATTTTCTAAATTTTCTAATGTACTCACAACAATCACATTTCCATTTTTTTTCTGTAAAGAGACATGGAAGGCTTTACGCAATGCTTCATTTATAGTAGAAGCAATCGAAATCCCTTCACCCGTTGAACGCATTTCCGGGCTTACCTTTGAATCCAGACCATTTAAGGCGTAATAAGAGTAAACGGGGTACTTTACGCAAACATACGGAACATCGGAAAATTCTTTTGTCTCTTTTGACGAGAGGGTATATGTCCCAAGTAATACCTTAGTTGCAAGCTGCACAAGTGGAACACCTGTAACTTTACTTACGATTGGAACCGTTCGGCTTGCCCTTGGGTTTACTTCAAGGAGATAGACCTGGTCACCGTTAACGATATATTGAATATTCATAAGACCTTTGTAGCCTAATTTTTGAACGATTTTTCCAGCGTATTCTCGCATTTTTGCTTTGACTTTTTTTGATAATGTCTGAGCCGGTAAAATCGACAAACTGTCACCCGAATGGACACCGGTTTTTTCAATATGCTCCATCATCGCTGGAACACATATATTCTTCCCGTCCGCTACTAGATCAAGCTCCGCTTCGTATGCCTGCATAAATTGGTCGACAAGCACGGGATAAGGAATATCACCATTCTTAATATAAGCAGCGAGCTCCTGCTCATTATTAATTCGCTCCATTCCTTTTCCGCCAATAACATAGGAAGGTCTGATTAAAACGGGATAACCAATATTTTCAACTAGGCTTGTGATTTGGTCATGATTATAGGCGATATCACCTTGAATATGTGGGATATTTAAATTGTCGAGTAATTGGTAGAACAAATCACGATCCTCAAGAGCATCGATTGTACTTGAATTAGTTCCGAGAATAGTTATACCATTCTCCTCCAATTGCTTTGCCAGATTTAGAGCTGTTTGACCGCCAAGCTGTACAATCACTTCAGATATGCCTTCACTTTCAATAACGTTTAAGACAGTTTCTAATATCAACGGTTCGAAATAAAGGCGGTCAGCTGTCGCAAAGTCCGTACTTACTGTTTCTGGATTATTATTAATTAATATCGTTTCAATATTTTCCTGTTTTAAAGCTAGTACACCGTGAACAGAGCAATAATCAAATTCTATTCCCTGCCCAATTCGAATGGGGCCACTACCAATAATGGCTACTTTTCTCTTGTCAGTAGGGGTTTGCTCATTTTCACCAAAGTAACTGGAGTAATAATAATTTGACTTTGCTTCAAACTCAGCTGCACATGTATCAACCATTTTATAGACAGGCAGTATACCTAACGCCTTACGTTTTTCTCGTACTGCTTTTTCCGTTACACCCCACGCGCTAGCGATAAAGGTATCACTGAAGCCTCTTTCCTTCCACACTTGAAGCTCTTCTTTTGTTACCGACTCAAGTGATGAGCAGGATATTTCCTTCTCAAGCTTAATCATTGCTTCAAAGCCTTTAAGGAAAAATAAATCTATTCCTGTCTTTTCGTGAAGCTCGTTAATGGAAGTTCCTCTTCTTAACAGCTCCAGCACAATGAAAAAGCGTTGATCAGTCTGCTCCAGCAATCCCTTTTGCAGCTCAACTACTTCAATTTGCTCTAGTGCAGGAAGCTGTAAATCATTGACACTGATTTCCAACGAATGAATCGCTTTAAATAAAGCACGTTCTAAATTTCGATCGATTCCCATTACTTCCCCAGTTGCCTTCATTTGAGTACCTAATTTCCGCTCAACAGTAGGGAACTTATCAAAAGGCCATTTAGGAATCTTTGCCACAACATAATCAAGTGATGGTTCAAAGCTTGCAAAGGTATCTCCTGTGACAGGATTAACAATTTCACTTAGCAAGTATCCTGTAGATAGCTTTGCTGCCATACGGGCGATTGGGTAGCCTGTTGCCTTTGATGCTAAGGCAGAGGAGCGGCTGACCCTTGGATTTACTTCGATTAAGTAATAATTTTTACTTTTTGGATCAAGGGCAAATTGAATATTACAGCCACCAATAATTTCTAAGGCGGAGATAATCTTTATAGATGCTGCACGAAGCATTTGATATTCCTGATCCGTTAGGGTTTGAGACGGTGCCACGACAATTGAATCACCCGTATGAATACCTACTGGATCGATATTTTCCATATTACAAATCGTAATGCAGGTGTTATTGGCATCTCTCATGACTTCATATTCAATTTCTTTGAAACCCGCAATACTCTTCTCAATCAAACATTGATGGATGGCACTTTCCTTTAAACCGCCTGATACCAATTTTGTTAGCTCATCCATGGAATCAGCGATTCCACCGCCAGTTCCACCTAATGTATAGGCAGGGCGAACGATGATCGGAAATCCAATTTGCTCTGCAAAGGTAACCGCTTCCTTTAACTCATGCACAATGGTACTTTCCGGAACAGGTTCATTTAATTCGTGCATTAGCTTTCTAAATGCTTCACGGTCTTCTCCTTTTTTGATTGATTCAATTGAACTGCCGAGCAGCTTCACTCCGTATTTTTCTAGAACGCCCTTTTCGTGTAATTGAAAGGCTAAGTTTAGTCCTGTCTGACCGCCAAGGGTTGCTAAGAGACCATCCGGCTGTTCTTTCGCAATGATTTTTTCTACGACATCAACAGACAGAGGTTCAAAATATATTCGATCTGCAAAGCTGTGATCTGTCATAATCGTAGCCGGATTATCATTCACTAGAATAACCTCATAGCCGTCTTCTTTTAATGCCATACAGGCTTGTGTGCCCGCATAGTCAAACTCGGCCGCCTGACCAATAACAATTGGTCCTGAGCCAATTACAAGTATGGAATGGATCGTTGTGTCTTTAGGCATATGCAAATACTCTCCCATTGTTCGCTTTTACTGTTTCAATAAATTCATCAAAAATATATTCACTTTCGGCAGGTCCCGGATTTGCTTCCGGATGGAATTGCACGGTTTGTAATGGATATTTCTCGTGATCAAAGCCTTCCACAGATTGATCGTGTAGATTCGTAAAACGTAAGGTAAGACCTGTATCTGTAATTGATTGTATATCCACCACATAGCTATGATTTTGTGATGACATAAATACTTTTCCGGTTACAGAATCTAGTACAGGGTGATTGGCCCCACGATGACCAAAGGCTAATTTTTTCGTGTTAGCACCGAGAGCTAATGCAGCTAATTGGTGTCCAAGACAAATACCTAACGTCGGGTAATGTGAAATGAGCTTCCTTACAGTAGGTAAAATAGTCTGCAGAGCCTTAGGATCACCAGGTCCGTTTGAAAGCAGAATACCATCCGGCTTTAATTTTTTCACTTCCTCAAACGAGGTATTGTAAGGCACAACGGTTACCATGCATCCGCGATTTACTAACGATTTTACAATTGATTTTTTTGTACCATAATCCATAAGGATAATGTGCTGTTCACCGCTACCATGGCTTTCTGGTTTAAAAACTGTAACTTTACTAACCTTTTGATCTTCTACTAATGAAAAGCTTTGTTCACTTATCTTTTCTGAACTAGTCAGCACTGCCGGCATTGTTCCTTTACTGCGAATCTTTTTAACTACTGCTCTTGTGTCAATGGATCCGAGCAAAGGAATGCCCCACTTTTCCAAATATTCAATCAGCGAATATTGTGCTTCATAATGATAAGCTGTTTGTTTCGCTTCGTATACGATAACACCTGCAACATGTGGTTTTTTACTTTCAAAGTTAACCTCATTTATCCCATAATTACCTATTAACGGATAGGTAAAAACAATAATTTGATCCTTATAGGATGGATCTGTCAGTACTTCTTGATATCCGGTCATTCCGGTATAGAATACTATTTCCCCTTTTATCGTATCTACGGGTGCACTTGTCAACCATTGACCTTGAAAGCAATCCCCGCTGTTTAACTGTAAATATCCTTTCATCTCGCACACCCCATGATTTTTTTGTATATTTATTTTAACGCACTAATAATTATACAGTCAACTGAAAAATTATACAGCCTAGACGGCTGCACCTAGATTTTGCTTTAAGACCTTTGTAAGAATAGCAATGGCCTCTTCTAATTCTGTTTTTGTTGTAGTCAGTGGCGGTAATAGTCTTATAACATTTTCACCCGCAGGCAAGGCAATAAAACCAACTGAGCGCAGACTCTTTAGTAAGTCTGGAACATTCTGATTAATTTCGATACCAATCATCATCCCAATACCTCTTATGTCGTTTACATTTGCTAATGGTAACAGATTTTCTTCCAGCTCTGCTCTGAAAAAGTCAGCTTTTTCATTCACCTCTGCCAGGAAGCTGTCTTGGAAAATCGTATCCATTGTGGCAATCGCAGCTGAAATGGATAACGGGTTCCCACCAAATGTAGTTCCATGACTTCCCGGTCCAAACACCTCTTTTAAACCGCTCTTCGCAATGATGCCGCCGATTGGCAGACCGCTGCCAAGACCCTTCGCTACTGATACAATATCAGGCTCTAAATTAAAATGCTGAAACGCAAATGGCTTTCCAGTTCTCCCAATACCTGTTTGAATTTCATCGATGACTAAAAGAGAGCCATACTGGCTGCAAAGTGCTTCTACACCCTTTAAAAATTCCTCTGAAGCAGGATAAATACCGCCTTCTCCTTGAATAACCTCAAGCATGACTGCAGCCACTTCATCACTCATCACATCCTGTAACGCCTTTAAATCATTGAATGGTACATAGATGAAGGATTCAAGCATTGGACCAAAACCATGTTTTATTTTATCCTGTCCGGTAGCAGACATAGTAGCATATGTCCGTCCATGAAAGGATTGCTTAAAGGTAATAATTTTCGTACGGCCGGTGGCTTTTCTAGCTAATTTAATAGCTGCTTCATTTGCTTCTGCACCACTGTTTGAAAAGAAGACCAAATCCATTTCTGCTGCTTGAGCTAACTTTGCTGCAGCTGTCTCCTGTATTTCAACAGGGAAGAGATTCGAAACATGCCAAAACTTTTTCAGTTGTTTTTGAATCGCTTCCTCTACTGCACTTGGACGGTGTCCGAGATTACATACGCCAATACCGGATGTATAATCTAAATATCTTTTTCCATCTTTTCCATACATGATACTGCCTTCCGCCCAATCAGGCTCGACTTCCCATCTGCTGTATGTTGGAAACAGATTACTCATGATAACTCCACTCTTTTCCAATAATTTTTGTTCCCTTCCATTCTTCCCCGTTAAAAAAGGGCGCTTTGCCAGATACAATCATGACACTGGAAAGACCTTTGTCCAGAGCAGACAGTGCGGAGGTTACTTTTGGAATCATCCCGCCATAGATGGTTCCATCTTCTATATATTTTTCAACCTGCTCTTTTTCTACCGAATGGACGACTTGATTCTCTACCATGATTCCTTCAACATCTGTTACAAAAATACATTGCTCGGCACCGATTGCTCCTGCTACTGCTGCCGCCGCATAATCTGCATTAATATTTAATTTCTGCCCGGTTTCGTGAACCGCAATTGGCGTAATAACCGGTATCATTCCTTCTTGAATTAGAATAGAAATTAGCTGATCATTTACTTTAGTAATTTCACCAACAAACCCTAACGATTGCTGATCAATAAAATCAGCCTGAAGAAGGTTTCCATCACTGCCATTTAATCCAATTGTCTGAAAGCCATTTTGGGTTAATTTTTGGACAAGCTTTCGGTTGGTTTGACCTGATAGAACTAATTCTACTACCTCAAGCGTTTCCTTAGTGGTTTTTCGTAAGCCATTATGGAATTCAGGCTCTACCTGATACATGGCAAGCATTTTATTAATATCCGGGCCGCCGCCATGAACGAATACCAATCGATAGCCATGGCCTTGAAGCTCCTTTAATGAGGCAAAAAATGCTGGCGTTAATTCATCGAGAATACTGCCCCCGCATTTTATAACAATCTTCTTCATTCTCCATCTCTCCTATGAACGGTAACTAGCATTAATTTTGATATAGTCATAGGATAAATCGCAACCCCATGCCTTTCCTGTGGCTTCACCATTATGCAAATCAACAAATATTTGGATGAAGTCCTTTTGTAAATAATCTAGTGCTTCCTCCTCTGAGAATACCAATGGTACACTGCCCTTAAGCATCACAATCGGACCAATTGCAATATCCACATTTCCTGTGTTCACAGCTGTTTTTGTCTGCCCGATGGCACTAATGATTCTGCCCCAGTTAGCATCTGCACCATAGACAGCTGTTTTAACAAGGTTCGAACCGACGATTTGCTTTGCAATCATTTGTGCATCCAATTCATTCTTTGCACCCTTTACTTCTACTTCAATAAGCTTGGTCGCACCTTCGCCGTCTCGTGCAATTTGTTTAGCAAGACTTTCGCATGTCACCCTTAATAACTCTATGAATACAGGCCAGTCAGTATGCTCAGGTGTTAACGTTTCATGATCTGCCATACCATTCGCTAGGACAAATACGGTATCATTTGTTGATGTATCACCATCAACGGTAATTTGATTAAATGACTTTTCAGTTACTTCACTTAATCCGGTTTGTAGTCCTTCCGGGTCAATATTAGCATCCGTTGTAATGAATGCCAGCATTGTTGCCATGTTTGGATGAATCATACCAGATCCTTTTGCTGTTCCGCCCATTGTAACCGTTTTTCCGTTTATCTGCGCAGAAAAACAGGTTGTTTTCATCATCGTATCTGTCGTTAGAATAGCTGTTTGAAACGCTACAGCCTGTTCCAGTGCATCACCAGGCTCTAATTGTTCAATTCCAGCTGCAAGCTTCTCCATTGGTAGATTAACACCAATAACACCTGTAGAAGCGACTGCAATTAGATGTTCGTTTAGGTTAAACTTTTGGGCAACTAGTCTTCTTGTTTCATAGGCATCCCGAAGTCCTTGCTCACCTGTACAAGCATTGGCACAGCCACTGTTTGCGATAACAGCCTGAATCTTCCCTTCTTTTGAAATACTATCTTGGCTTACTTTAATGGGTGCTGCTTGAAATTGATTGGTCGTGTAGACTGCCGCACAAGTTGCTGGAACCTCACTTAAAATCATTCCAACATCTTTTTTTTCATTTTTTAAGCCCGCTTCAACTCCTGCCGCCAAAAAACCTTTTGGCGATAGAAAGCTGCCACCCTTTACTTCCTTAATATGGATATTTGATACTGCCTGCACAAGTGACTCCTCCTTTATGGGTCTAGAACACTAGACAATTCCCTAATGGCGATGTAACTGCTTATTATGGGTACATCGGAATAAAGTTTAGACCAGTTGTTTCATCAAGACCCGTCATGATATTTGCATTTTGAACCGCCTGACCAGCAGCACCCTTCATTAAATTATCAATGACAGATATAATCGTTAATCTGCCTGTTCTATTATCGAGATGCAAGCCAATATCACAGTAATTAGAGCCGCAAACCTCTTTAACAGATGGATAATGTCCCTCTGGTCGAATCCGGACAAATGCATTATCCTGATAATACTCTTGATAAATTTTATAAATGTCAGATAATGTCATGTCTTTTTGTACCTGTACATAAGCCGTTGCCATTATTCCCCTTGAAATAGGAAGCAAATGGGTTGAAAAGGTAATTGGCTTGATTTCTTGATTCCAATCTAAAAGCTGCTGCTCAATTTCTGGAATATGTTGATGTTCATTCACTTTGTAAATTTTAAAATTTTCACTCATTTCAGCGTGCATGTTACTTCTTGTCGGCTTTCTTCCTGCACCCGACGTTCCTGACTTCGCATCAATAATAATGGATGCTGGATCAATCAGCTTTTCCTTCACAATTGGTCCTAAACCAAGCAATGAAGCGGTTGAATAGCAGCCAGGATTCGAAATCCAATCTGCAGCAGCCACCTGTTCCCGGTTCCATTCTGTTAAACCGTATACAGCCCTATCAATTATTGCCTGTGGAGCTGGTTCATGCTTATACCATTGTATATAATCTTCCGTGTTCTTTAATCGTAAATCCCCGGATAAATCAACTAATTTAACATTGTACTCGGCAAATTGTGAGGCAAGCTGCCCTGACACACCTGAAGGCGTCGCTAAAAAGACAAGCTCTGATTTTTCAGCTATTTCCTCCGGATTTATTACTTCAAGAACTTGATTATTAATATCGAAAAGATGTGGATACTCCTTCCAAATTGGTAGTTCTCCCTTTGTCGAGTGGATGGATTGTATCTGAAAAACGGGATGTGAATGTAAAATTCGCAGGAGCTCTATACCTCCATATCCTGTTGTTCCTATAACCGAAACCTTCATTTCCTTCCTCCTCCGAATAGTTCATCAATGAATATTTAATCATTATATTTAATAATTATAAATAATGTTTCTACCATTATAAAACATACTCTAAAAATTGCAAACATTTTTTTCTAAAATACTATTTAGCTTATGGTGAATTTTTACTATAATGATAGTATAATGTTATAATAGTTATTTTTATGTTTAATCGCTATGAAGAATGGATTTAGTGAGAACCTCTCCACCATTGAAAATCGTTCTTACGTGCTAATAAAGAATGACCGTTTAACACAATCTAGAGAATATATACAATTAAAGGTGGTACAAATATGCAGCCATTAGCACAATTTCCTCTATCTGAAGAGTTAACCCAGCTATTACAATCCGTTCACCATATTCGAAAAATCAGCAAAGGTACCTATATATATCAAGAAGGACAAAATGCAAATGAACTTTACATTATCCAGAGCGGTAAAGTACAAATTAGTAAAATGACTCCGGAAGGTCAAGAACTGACATTAAGAATGAGCTCTGCTGGTGAAATAATCGGCGAATTAACTATGTTTTATTCATCATCAAAATATATGCTAAATGCCAAAGTGGTTGAAGACGGTGAAGTTGCTGTTATTTATAAAGAAGAGCTGGAAAAACGTCTAGAGCTTGATAATCGTCTTGCCATTGAATTTATGAAATGGATGAGCCATCAAAACCGTAAAACGGTGACAAAGTTTCGCGACCTTATCTTGAATGGCAAGAAGGGAGCCTTATACTCTACACTTATACGGCTTTCAAATAGCTATGGTAAAATAACAAACTCAGGTATTATGATTGATTTACCTATCACCAATCAGGAGCTGGCAAATTTTTGCGGTACGTCTCGTGAGGTTGTAAATCGAATGCTAAGTGAATTAAGAAAAAATCAAGTCATAACTGTTGATAAAGGAATTATTACCATTCATAATATCAATTATTTAAAAACTGAAATAAACTGCGAAAATTGTCCGATTGATATATGTAATATCCATTAGACGATGGTGAATGGTACAAAAAAAGCCAAAAACAGATTGGGAGACTAACCAATCAGTTTTTGGCTTTTTTTTCGTGCTTGTTTCACTTCGCTGTTTATTTCCATTTTATTCAAGACTGATTGTTTTTTAGTCTTATCCGTTTTTTTAAAGGACATCGTAAAGGATAATACCAAGAAAAAAGTAAACAATACCATCAGATGCAATTGTGTTAAGAGTGACATCTGCTCAATCAGATCTGTATTCGGCTGAAACGATATAAAGCTGATTCCCCAATAAAGCATTTCCATTAAGTCATTCCGCATGCCGCTCACTAAAAGTGATGCTACACCTGATAATAAGCTTAACCACAATAACGCTTTAACAGCTATGAACAGTCCCATACCTAATCTCTCAAGGATTTTATTTTCATTATATAGTTCCGTAAAGTCACATTTCCACAAACGCCCCAGCATGACAATGATTAATACTGTATACGGATAGATAACCCATAATATCATTTTCAGCAGCTCCATAATTCCACCTCTATCCCCTTAGCATGGAAACAACCCCTTACTATCATAATAAGGGAAATAGATGCTGTTCGCTGTGACATAAGTCGCTAATTTTTACTTTTTTCGACATATTTTACGCTTGACAACCAAATATTTAACTATTCATTCTTCTTTTTGTTTATTCAGCTCTGCAGTTAAGAAGTCAACAATACATTCAATTGCCCTATCGTCACTTCGATGAAAAGATTGGTACTGGCAGCGCTTGGGGGGCTTGTCTTTGTAAAGAACAAATTGTATGTTAGTTAACTGATCAAGCAGCATTAAATCGTCATCATCGCGAATAAACACAACCTTTTGATATTCTTCGTGCTTATATCCTTCAATGATGATCAAATCAGGCTGAAGCATAACTAGTAATCCCAGCTTCTGATTTAAAGACCACTCAATCTGTTCCGTTTGTAGGAGTAACCTTCCACCACCATCAACAAGGGAGGCTAAAGCACCGGCAGAAATATGGCGAGCCGAATCAGTCTCCTCGACGATATCCGGTTTTCCTCCATGACCATGGTGCTTAAGCGTTACCGTACGATACCCTTTTTGCTTCAGCATTGAAAGGAGATTTTGAATGAAGGCTGTTTTCCCGCTGTTATGGTAACCAGCTACCTGAAGGATAACTGGTTTTACCAAGGCCACTCACTTCCATTTGTTTCCTCTAATAACAGCACATCCACCTCTTCTCCTGATTGAAAGCCTCTCGTTCCTCCAGGTAATATGATAAAAGAATTAGCTCCTGAGAGACTCATAACGATATTCGATTTATCCATCCCGCTCGGTTCGACAACAAGGCGTCCATTTTGAACAGAAAGAGCGCTTCTCACGAAACGGGTGAACGGGTTAGCTTTTGGGAAATCACTTTGTAAAATGGCCTTTTCCTTTCTTAAATGAGGTTGATTTGAAAAAAGCATCGTTCGGATAATTGGACGTGCAAATAATTCAAAACCAACATAACAGGCAGAAGGGTTTCCTGAAAGTCCAAATAGGAGCTTGCCCTTTGCCTGGGCTACAGTGGTCACACTACCTGGACGCATAGCCACTTTATTAAATAATACTACCGCTCCAAGTTTATCATAGATATCCGGGAGTAAATCAAAATCCCCAACGGATACTCCACCAGTTGTAATAAGCATATCCACTTCATGAATAGCATTTGAAATCGCATCATAGCAGATATCTAAATCATCGGGCAGATTTCCCATAAATCTGACTTCAGCTCCTGCCCGCTCAATTTGTGCCATAATCATATGGGAATTGCTATTTCGAATTTTCCCCGGCTCAAGCGGATCTCCAACCTCCAAGAGCTCAGTGCCTGTTGCGAAAAGTCCGACAAGAGGTTTTCTAGCAACAGGTACTTCTGCATATCCAAACGTTGCCAGCATCGCCTGGATACCTGGATTAATAAACGTACCTTTAGAAACAAGGACATCCCCTTCTTTTGCATCTTCCCCACAGAAAGAAACATTATCACCGCTTTTATATGAACGCTTAATCGATATATACTGTTTACCATCTCGTTCACTTGTTTGCGCTAATTCAAGCATAACAACCGCATCACTGCCCTCAGGCATTTGCGCTCCTGTCATAATTCTAATAACCTGATAGGGACCTAGCGTTTTTTCACTAACAACACCTGCGCCAATATGGTCAATAACCTCAAATTCAACTGGATTAGACAAGGATGCTTCTTTTGTATCCTGTGATCGAATCGCGAATCCGTCATAGGGTGCTTTATCAAAGGGAGGAACATGATTTGTTGCCACTAATTCCTCAGATAAATATCGTCCATAGCTGTCATTAATTGAGACATGTTCAACTGTACCAGCCTGTTTATATTCCATTACTCTACGTACTGCCTCACCAATCTCAATGGGTGTTCTTCTTTCTAGCATCTTACCAACTCCTGTATTATTAACAAGTTTCCATTTCATCTTAACTTTAATCACTAATTCTGGCAAAATAATGCTTACATAGGCTAATCTTGCTTTCTGCTATTTCATAACCTTCTTTAATTCACCTATACCCGATTCAAGCTTTCTATCAACCACTTCAGCAGATTCAATATGATACATAATAAGCTCGTTGACCTCTTGAAAAATCTTATTCGTTCTGGTTATTTCTAATAATGTATCCGAACAATTAGATTTTTGCGAAGTAATCATATTCCGTACATTTTGAACCTGCGTTTGAACCTTTACCATCACTTGGTCCATCTCAGTTATTTTCTCATTTGCTAGCTGGCTTAGTTCAATTGTAGAGCGAGCTAGTTGAAAGCTATCCTGATTACTTTTTATCGTATCCTCTATTTCCCGTTGAAATCGATTCGTCAATTCCATAATCCCTTTTGTACTTTCAGCGGTTTCTTCTGCTAAATCTCTTACTTTTTCAGCTACAATGGAAAAGCCCTTTCCATGTTCACCGGCTCTCGCTGCTTCAATACTGGCATTAAGTGCCAACAGATTGGTTTGCTCGGCTATTCCTTTTATCATTTGGACAATCCTGTCAATTTCTTTCGATCTATACCCAACAGTCTTTATTAACTCAACATTCGTTTCCATTCTATTTCCAAGTTCAGCAATTCCCTCCTCCATTTTCCTTACAGTATCTCTGCTTTCTTTTCCTTTTATGCCCATGCTTTTAGCTGATAGAATTAACTCTTCGCCATTTCGATCCATTTCAGTTGCACATTTTTCTGATGACGTTACTAATTCAGCTGCTGTTTCAAAATGAGACTTAATTATTTGTACAATATCTCCCAATTGCTTATGTTGCCCATTCACTGTTTCATGCTGCGTAACCGTTGTAATCAGGTGTTCTTCCAGATTTCTAATAAATAAGGAAATATCTTCGTCCTTTTTATGTAGTTGCTGTGTAAGCAATGTCACTTGATTTTTAAGCGTTGCTTTTTCTATTTCTAAATTTTTTATTTGTTGACTATTCCAAAGCATGTTAAGTTCCCGTCCTTGACTTTTTTTCTTCAATATAGCCTAATCTCACTTTATTTGTAATGCGCTCCGTCACATAAAAGGAAAAATGGCTTTTTTCTTTGAAAAAGCTAAAACTGTGATACATGTCACCTAATTACATAAAAAATTCATTTATGCTTACTATATCGTCAGTTAACAAACGAAATTTAGGAGGAATTAAATATGACTACTATTCCATTTTCAAATACAAGCTTAGTAAGAGATATCGTAAATGAAGTTCCAAAGACAAGTGATGTTTTTAAAAAATACCGAATTGATTTTTGCTGCGGAGGCAACACACCCATCAGTACTGCTGCAGCTGAGCTAAACGTTAATCTTGATGAATTAATGGAAGAGCTTGCGATTGTCTATAGCAAATCAGAGCAAAGTGATAATATGGAGGTCTGGACAAACAGTTCATCTGAAGAAATCATTCAGCATGTAATCGAGCACTATCATAACCCATTAAGAGAAGAACTCGCAGCCCTTAGTCCTTATGTAACAAAGGTCGCAAAGGTTCACGGTGATAACCACCCAGAGCTTTTGAAAGTGTACGAACTATTTTATGAATTAAAAAAGGAATTGCTTGAGCATACACAAGAAGAAGAAATAAAAAGCTTCCCGCTTCTGTTATCATTAGAAAAAAATGAGGTGGAGAATAGAGAAGCAGCAATCGAAGAAATCCGCAAGCTTGAAAGCGAGCATGATCATGCCGGCAATATTTTAAGAGAGCTTCGCAGCATAACAGATGACTTTACTCCACCGCTTGATGCATGTGGCACGTACCGATTAGTATACAACCGTCTTGAGATGTTAGAGGCGCACACCTTTATGCATGTACACTTGGAAAATAATATTCTATTTCCACGGTATATCTAATCACAGAGAAAACCAGCGTACGCTGGTTTTTTTTCTGTTCTAATAAGTAAAATAAAAAACTCCTTTGTAAGGGAGTTTTTTATCCACCAATATAGGACATTTCAATTTTTTTCCGATTAGCAGCCGTTTCAGCCGTTCTTTCATCAGAGTACCGATCTGTACGACCATTCCAAATCTTAATAACCCGTTCTGAAATCTCCTCATCACTTACACCTGTTCTCATAAAGTCACGAATATCGTGGCCATTTCCATTAAACAGACAGGTGAAAATCTGACCATTAGCTGATAGTCGTGAACGTGTACAGGTAGAGCAGAATGATTCTGATACAGATGTAATAAAGCCAACTTCAACTTGGTTATCTACGTATTTGTATCGTTTAGCCACTTCCCCATAATAATCGGGATCAACAGGCTCTAAAGAAAAATGTTCATTCAGCTGCTGGAAAATTTCTTTCTTTGTTACGACCTCATCCATTTTCCATCCATTTGTACTGCCAACATCCATATACTCAATATAACGCAATTGAAGATCATTATCTTTACAAAATTGTGCCATTGGAATAATTTCAGAATCATTTAGGCCCTTTTTCACAACCATATTAATTTTGATACCCAAGCCAGCTTTTTTTGCTGCCTCTATCCCATTAAGAACCGGCTGTGTGCCAACCTTACGTCCATTGATTTGTCCAAACAGCTCATCATTTAACGAATCTAAACTGATATTTACTCGCTTTAATCCAGCAGCTTTCAATTCGTCAGCATACTTTGGCAACAGGACACCATTTGTAGTTAATGCTATATCCTTTAATTCACTAATAGAAGATAATTTCTTTACAAGAAGAGGAAGTTCTTTTCTTAATAAGGGCTCTCCACCTGTTAATCGAATTTTCTCTACGCCAAGCTCGACAAAAATACGCGCAAGTCTTTCAATTTCTTCATATGTGAGTAGCTCACTTTTTGGCAAAAAGGCGAAGTCAGGACCAAAAAGTTCAGCGGGCATACAGTATTGGCAGCGGAAATTACAACGGTCAATAACAGATATCCGAAGATCTCGAAGTGGCCGATTTAAGGTATCCTTTACCATGTCTTTTGTCATTGATAGTCAACTCCTTTTAAGAGTCCTTACCCTTTTAATATAATGCAAGCTAACATTAGATTTCATTATCTCATACTTTAGTCAATATTTACATAGATTAAGTATGCTGAACATACCCATCTTATTTGACCATAAATTCAACGTATTGTTAAGATATATTCTTATGAATCAAAATCTTGTCAGGTTTGGTATAAATAGTTATAAACTCTTTTGTTTTCGTAGTGCTTGTGGTATATAAACACAATAGGGCTCACTTGCCAAATAATCACCTGTCATGGCATATGCTCGTGACCTGGAACCGCCACAGACGTTTCTAAATTCACATTGACCACATTTCCCCTTATATTTATCTGGATTACGTAAATCCTGTAGGATTGGAGAGTTTCGATAAATATCACTAAGTGTCTGCTCACGTACATTCCCAACCTTAATTGGCAATAATCCACTAGGATAGACATCACCTATATGAGAAATAAAGATAAATCCATTTCCATCATTGACTCCCATTGGAGCTCTTCCTAACCCATCAATTGAACCAGTCAGTCCCTTTTCCGTTAATGCATCTAGGTATTGAATTTGATCCTGCTTCTCTTTCATTTCTCTTCTTTTCTGTTGAATCACAACTCTGCGATAATGCTGCCCTGCTGTCGTTTTAATATCAAAGGATACCCTTTTACTTAATTGATAGAGCCATGTAAATACTTTTTCATGCTCTACAGGTGAAATCATATCCTTTTCCAAGCCTCTCCCCGTAGGGACCAGGAAAAAGACACTCCACAGAACACAGCCTAAGCTTTTTACTAACTCAGCCATTTCCTCTAAAAATCCTACATTATAACGGGAAATGGTTGTATTAATTTGAATTGGAATTTCTAACTCATGAAGATATTTAATTCTTTCCATTGTTAAGTCAAATGATCCAGCTGTTCCGCGGAAATGATCATGTATTTCAGCATTATGCCCATCCAAGCTAAATGCCCAACGCGATAACCCAACTTCCTTTGCCTTTTGAATCGCCTCTTTCGTTACATTTGGAGTAGCACTTGGGGTCATGGATACGCGAACTCCCTTTTGCACTGCATAAGAAGCAATCTCAAAAACATCCTCTCTCATCAATGGGTCACCGCCAGTGAAAACAAGCATCGGATTGTTCATTTCGTATATTTCATCTATGAGTTTCTTACCTTCTTCAAAGGTTAATTCTCGAGGATCTCGTTTTAACTGCGCTTCAGCACGGCAATGTAAGCAATGGAGCTGACAGGCTCTTGTTAGCTCCCATATGACAATAAATGGATTTTTATTAAAGTCTCTATTAAACATGTGTAAACTCCTCTCTAATCTAACAGTAAGCTTCTACAGTCTGTAATATTCAAATTATAAAGCACTTAGGAAGTCTTTATAGTGAGGTTACTCACATATAAATGGTGTTTTCGTTTTTTACACATGTTTTTATACATAAAAATACCGGCAGGTTTCTGCCGGTATTAAGCCTTATTTAATTCCAAGGGCAATTTTTGCATATCGAGACATGCGATCCTTCGTCCATGGAGGATTCCAGACAATATTGACAATCGTGTCTTTAACCTCAGGGATATCTTTCAAAGCAGCCTTCACTTGATCGACAATAACACCTGCTAGCGGACAACCCATTGATGTTAATGTCATATCTACAGTAAGAATTCCGTCTTCCTCCATTTTTAAATCATAAACCAAACCTAGGTTAACAATATCCATGCCAATCTCAGGGTCCTCTACTAGTTCTAAAGCACCCATAATACTATCTTTTACATCTTGATCCATGTATGCTCACTCCTTGCTTGTCATTTAGTCTATTTTATCGTAACAGAAAAGGAGCAAAAGCTTAAACTTTCCGCTTAAGCAAGATAAGTTTCGAACCATTCGACTGTCTTTAAGACTCCTTCTCTGCTTACTTTATGACCAGATTTTTCATCAATAATAAACTGTAATTTTTTAGGATTCTCTTCATAAAGTGGTTTAATTCTTTCGTAAAAGTCATATGTATAAGAAAAAGGTACAATGGGATCCTGTTTTCCATGCCAGAATAGGAGTGGACGTTGCTCAAGCTTCTTCGGCTGTCTGCTTAAATCAAGCTCTATAAGTTTCTTAAGGAGGCTTGCTAACTGTTCCTCATTAAAAGGAAGCTTTAATCCTCGTTTTTTTATTTCGTTTATTTGCAGGAGCGCATACTTTTCATAGTATGGCATGCCCATTAAGCTAACTGCAGCTTTAATCCACTTATATCGAGTTAATGAACCAAGTGTGATAATTCCTCCCATTGAAGTACCAACTAGTCCGATTCGATCAGGGTCAATTAAATTTTCACTGAAATAATATTGACGTAGAACCTCAATTTCATCTATGGATTGAAGGACAATATCCCAAAAATGGACCATAAGCTTTTCTTTACTCATATTTACTTGCCGTTCCCCATGATACATCGCTTCAGGTAAAACAACTCGGAACCCCTTCTCCGCTAAGAGATAGGCATAATGCAGATTATTCTCTTTCGCACTAGTAAAACCATGCATAAACAACACTAATGGCAGCCTGTCGTGAAATAAGTTTTTTTTAGCCAAATGCAATACAGGAATATCATTGACTGACTTTTTTTCAATAATGAACACAATAGAATCCTCCAATCGAAAAAACGTACAAGGATGCGCATAAAGACAACAAATGCTTTGACTGTTATGAAAAAGAAGCTAAGATATAAGAATACTTATCTGAATCAAGTGTAACATGTGGACTTTTTTTTTCCAAAAGGATTACACTAACAAAAAGGAATACTGCTGTGAACATTGAAAGGGGATATAGAATGGCAGACACACACTTAATAGCGTTAGATTTAGACGGTACTTTATTAAAGGATGATAAGACCATTTCGAATAAAACAAAGCTGGTTCTCAAGAAAGCAAAAGAAGCCGGACATGTCGTTATGATTGCAACTGGAAGACCTTTTCGCTCATCTGAAATGTACTATCGTGAGCTTGAATTAGATTCACCAATCGTCAATTTTAATGGTGCCTTTGTTCACCATCCAAAGGATAAAAATTGGGGTATTTACCATTCTCCACTCGATATGTCTATTGCAAAGGATATTGTGGAGACCTGTATTTCCTATGATTTCTATAATATTATTGCCGAAGTGATTGATGATGTTTATTTCCATTACCATGATGAGAAGCTGCTCGAATTATTCAGCTTCGGTAATCCAACGATCACAACAGGTGATTTACGTCATTTTTTAACCACTTCCCCAACGAGCATGTTAATCCATTCGACTGAAGAACAGGTAAAGCTGATTCGACAACGATTAAACGAAGTACACGCAGAAGTGATTGAACATCGAAGCTGGGGTGCTCCTTTTCCAGTGATAGAAATAATAAAAAACGGTTTGCATAAAGCAGTCGGCCTAAAGCATGCCTCTGAATATTACAATATCCCTCCTGAACGGATTATTGCTTTTGGTGATGAGGATAATGATCTAGAAATGCTTGATTATGCCGGGTATGGAATCGCAATGGGGAACGCTATAGAGGAACTGAAAACAGTTGCCAATGAAGTTACGTTAACTAATGAAGAAGATGGCGTTGGTCTTTATTTAAATGATTTATTAAATTTAAAGGCTATCTAAATAGCATCATTTTGTCTAGCTCTTAATGAGCTTTTTGAGGTTTCCTTCATAATTCTCTTAAATGGAGAGCATACTATGAATGAGGCTTATAACAGCTTCACACTCTTTTTTGGAGGGGATTCGCATGGGTAAACGGAACAAATCCAAACGTTTTGTACAGCAAGGTGTGGACACTGTATCTAAACACGCTGAACGTATCCCTTATCACATGACGTATGCCGAGGCAGAGGCGTACAAAATGGCAAATGCGAAAGAATCTTCACCTGGAGGAGGTCTTTAGAGGATGGCTAACAGACTGTTCCAAGATGCGCGTAAATTTGTTGATTTAGCGAAGAATTCCGGTCCGGAAGAACAGGATGTGGCAATCGAAAAAGCAAAAAATGCTCTATCTTCAGCCTATGCCAATACGACAATGGCTGAGAAAGAGCAGCTCCAGGAACTGCAAAAAGAGTTAGACGCGTTACATTAAGGGAAGCAAAATTCGCTTTTCTAGTCGTATGATGGACGCTTCAGTAAACAAAGCTGACATTGCTGTCAGCTTTGTTTATTCTGCTCACTAAAACGATCTAGAAAAACCGGGAAAGGATCGCGAATTTCTTTAGACCTATTCTTTTCATATAAATTTAACACTAACACACCATTTTCCGGCATTGCTTTCACAGGAATAGAAAACGTCAGTTTAAAAGAGGTCCAGTATAAATTATTCACCCTAACCTTTGTCTCGGGGATTAATATTCGATGACCGTCTTCTACACTATAATAAAAAACGCCCTTTTTCACTTTTGATTTGCCTGTGATGATATATTTATCATTCTCCTTTTTTACTACAATATCTGAAAAATTAGTAGTATTTACTGATTTATCCTTTGAAGCAGCATACAGCGATTGATCCATCCTTCCTTCAGCTGTAATCTCTTGTTGAAAGAACAATATAATAGAAAGAATAAGTATGAATCTAAACATAAAATAGAACCTCCTAAACATTAGATTTTTTTCTAGAAAGGTATTATCCATTATTATGCCCAATAAAATCTTTTCAAGCAGATTTTGTTAACATCTCGTAATGAATGGTACTTTTATAGAAAATCATTAAATGGTACACTTAATATCGAAACGCTGATACCACAGGTTTTTAAAGAAAAGCAATTTAATGGAAAGCAGGTGATTCCAATGCCGGTTAAGATTTTAGCTGACAGCGCGAGTGACTTACCCCTACATTTTTATAAAGACAATCAAGTGACATTATTTCCGTTAAAAGTCCATTTGAATGACCAGGAATATGAAGACTTACTGACCATACAACCAGACACCATTTATAAGGCTATTCGAGATGGTCAAGTTCCAAAAACATCACAGGTTTCTCCGCTTAGATTTGAGAAAACATTCACTGAAATGGCGCAAAATAACGAGGAAGGAATCTATATTGCCTTTTCTTCACAGTTATCAGGTACATATCAAACAGCTGTCATGATACGTGATCAGGTGAAAGAGACCTATCCTGATTTCAAATTAAAAATCATAGATACAAAATGCGCATCACTTGGTCAAGGCTTGGTTGTTAAGGAAGCGGCTAAGCTAGCAAAGGAAAACGCAACTTTTGACGAAATCGTTCAAAGAGCGGAATTTCTTGCCACACATATGGAGCACTTATTCACGGTCGATAATCTTGATTATTTAGCAAAAGGCGGCCGCGTTTCAAAGGCATCAGCCTTTTTAGGCGGACTGCTTAATATAAAGCCGCTATTAAATGTTGAAGACGGCAAGCTTGTTCCATTAGAAAAAATCCGCGGGCAAAAGAAGCTGCTGCGCCGCATTATTGAAGTCATGTCAGAACGTGGAGTAAGCTTTGAAGAGCAGACTGTTGGAATCAGCCAGGCTGATGCTATGGATACTGCACTAGAAATGAAAAAATTAATTGAAGAAGAATTACACGCAAAAGAAGTTATGATAACGGATGTTGGTGCTGTTATAGGCTCCCATACGGGTTTTGGTACCATTGCCATCTTTTTCTTAAACAAACTGCCTGAGTCATAATATCTCATGGTAAATTCTTTCTGACATACTCCTTTTTATCATAGCCAAGACTAAGGTTGAAGCTAATGATGGAAAGGAGTTTTTATTATGCCTCATACGTCTGATAATGACAAAAAGGCAAAGGACAACAATGCCCTTCGCCATGAAAAAAATATGATGCGTGAGAAAAACCGTAAAGCTGGTAAACATCAATACTCCAAGAAAACAGATCATCTATAGAAAAGCGAAAGATTTAGACTAAGGAGCCCTTGGCTTCTTTAGCTAGGTATCAAATTAAGGGCGGTTGTTCTCCGCCCTAATTTTCTCGCTTAATATAGGTCCAGCCTTCCTCTTGGTAGACTTTCCCGTCCTTCATTAATCGTCCTAACGCACGCTTAAACGCCGCTTTACTTAATTGGAATTTGTTCTGGATATCCTCTGGCATGCTTTTATCCCAATACGGCATGGCGCCATTTCGCTCTGCTAGTACAGAAAGAATCTTTTCGGCATCTACATCAAGGGCCTCTTCCTTTCTTGGCAGGAGCGATACATTGATTGTTCCGTCTTCTTTTACATCAATAATACGTCCTTCAACCTTTTCACCGAGACGTGGTTCTACTTTACGCTGTGATTCATGAATAAAGCCTTTATAACCTTCTGCCGTAAAAATCCAGCTCCCAACTTTGGCTGTCCTGTAGATGTAGCCGTGAATACTTTTATTAAAATCTTCTCGGGTTGCTGCTACTGAATTTTCTTCGATAATCGGGTCCGTGGCCAGCTTTACATAAATACGGTTGTTTCGATTTACCCTTAGCGTTATATATAGTAAATCACCAACCTGCGGCCATACACTTTTATGGACTGGTAAATCTTCTTCTCCAAGTAGCATATCCTTTTGTATCCCGATATCTAAGAATACACCAAGCCCAGGCTTTACATCACTTACTTCTGCCCATTCATATTTACCAACCGTAATTTTTGGAATCGTTGTCGTAGCTGCGATTCTACCTTGGGAATCTGTATATAAAAAGACCTCTACCTGTGTTTCCAGTTCCAAATCCTGGTCCGTTTCATTTTGATGTAAAAGCACATCGTCTGTACCATCTGTTAAGAAATAACCAAAATCAGTCTTACGCGTTACCTCTAATTGTACAGCTTGTCCTATGCTATCATATATTGACAAGGGATTTTCCTCCTTTGAAAGAACTAAATCTGATCATAAACTATGCTAGGTTACCTAAAGTTGTATCAACTGCTATATTTTACTATAATTAATAGGTAAAGGGAAACCTCTTCTTGTAACGCGCTATAAGAATGAAAAACTGTTTTGTTGGAGGGTATGTATGGCTAAAGATAGTTCATTTGATATTGTATCGGACGTTGATTTTGCAGAAGTGCAAAACGCAATTCAAATCGCATTGAAGGAAATACAAAATCGCTATGACTTTAAAGGCAGTAAAAGTGATATTTCACTTGATAAAGAAGAACTTGTTCTAATTTCAGATGATGAATACAAATTAGATCAAGTGAAGGATGTTCTGTTCAGTAAATTATTCAAGCGTGGTGTACCGGTCAAAAACCTTGATTACGGTAAAGTCGAAAGAGCAAGTGGCGGAACAGTCAGACAAAGAGCCAAGCTGATTCAGGGTATTGATAAAGAAAATGCGAAGAAAATCAATACGATCATTAAAAATAGCGGTCTTAAGGTGAAAAGCCAGATTCAGGATGACCAGATCCGAGTTACAGCTAAAAGCCGTGATGACCTGCAGAAAATTATCCAGGCTGTTAAAGAGGCGGACTTAAGTATTGATGTTCAATTTGTTAATTATCGTTAAAAAAAAGGCGAAGTTTGACTTCGCCTTTTTTTATTTACGTGATCTTTTTTTGATAAGACTGATAAAAACGAAAAAGGCAACCAAAACTACTCCCAGCGCAATAAAATAAGAATAATTAATCCCCGATTTATCTCTTAGCACATAGAGTTCAGACTCATCACGGTCAATCGTAATATGATATTCTTCCCCATCATTACGAACTAGATCATTGTTTATCAGGCCCCTTAATTCCTTGTCTCCTGCTAATTCCTTTTCGGATAAGGTAATGGTTTGGGTTTCTGTCGTATTGTTAATAGCAACGACAGTCGTTTCATCATGATAAACTCGTTTATATACAGCCATGCCATCCTTCTCATACAGTACATTCATCGTTCCCCGAGTTAATGAAGGCAGTTCCGAACGCAGACTTCCGAGCTGCTTAATATACTCAACGATTTCCTGGTCTGTTCGGAAATTCATCTGCTTACGGTTATCAGGCTCTCCACTCCCGTTCAAGGCAATTTCACTTCCATAATAGACGAATGGAACCCCTGGTGTTGTATAGAGAAATGTTAGTGCCTGCCTCCAGCGTGGACCAGGATGCTCATTATTCTCAACCATTTGGCTTGTAAAACGTTCAGTAAATTGATTATCCATTAAAGTCGCTAATAAGGCTGTTTCGGGATATACAGTTTCATTTTGTGCCAGCCTTGCAAATAAAGGGGTGAACGACTGATTCGACTTCGAGAATATCTCTCTTAATTCTGCGGCCAATGGATAGTCTGTGATGCCGTCCCCTCCATTTTCAATGAATGACACCATTTGCTCTGTATCAGCGTTTTTTGCCTCACCTAGAAGATAGAAATTATCTTTCACAGCTTTCACTTCTTTTGCAAATGAACGGATAAAAGCAGCGGACGTATGCTTCAATAGCTGGACCTGGTAACCATCAATATTTGTTTCCTTAATCCACCATTTGGCTGCATCTATTAAATATTTCTGAACCTCGTTATTTTCCTGATCTAATAATGGTAAGTTTTCTCCCTGACCCTGTTCTGCTCGAAACCATAGATTCTTCTTTGAATCATTTAGCCAGGCATGATTAGGCCCAACATGATTCACTTCAAATTCAAGTATGACTTTCATATCCCTCTTATGTGCTTCATTTATCAATTTCTTAAATTCCTCTATAGAACCAAAATGCTCGTCCGTTTTATAGAAGTCATTTACCCAATAGCCATGGTAACCTCCGTCTACATTATCGAAAGCGGGGGTAAGCGAAATAGCTGTAAAACCCATATCCTTTATGTAATCTAACTGATCCATCACACCTTGGAAGTCGCCACCATGATAGGCTTCGGGTTGATTCATTTTCACACCCTCATCGTTGCTTTGATCCCCATTATTAAAGCGGTCTATCATCATTAAATAAACGCTTTCATCCTGCCAGCTGCGACTCTCCTTCTCTGTAGCAGCTACCGGTAGGACGTTTATCAAACATAACGAGATGATTATGAGCTTGAGAACCCATTTTTTCATCCTTTATTCTCCCCCTTGTACATTCATAAATAACTTTATTCTAGCTCTATTAAGATTATCCTTAAGTCTGTATGACCGTCAACGAAAAACAATGTTATTTTAAAAAATTTAAAATATTCATTTTGGTATGTAACATCATAAACCTAATAGAGAAGTAAATTTTATTGCATGAACAGGAAAACCTAATAGCAATATCCAAAGAAGGGAAGGTATTTAGATGCTTGAGCGAGCTTCCATTTTTCACCGTCCAACCGATCAATATGCCTATCCTTTTCAGCAGGATTCTCTGCATATTCGAATCCAAACGAAAAAAGATAATGTAGCTTCCATAGAGTTGATTTACGGCGACCAGTATGAATGGCAGGATAATAGATGGGTTACTTATAGCATACCTTTAATTCGTGTTGCATCAGATGGTTTGTTTGACTATTGGCAAGTGGAGGTATCCCCTCCCTATCAACGGTTACGCTACGGCTTCCACGTACACGGAGAAACGGAAAGCGTTATCTATACTGAAAAGGGCTATTTCAACGAGCCACCTCACGATCCTAACCAATATTTCTGCTTTCCCTATTTACATTCCAACGAAGTGTTTCGAGCACCAGCTTGGGTGCGAGACACTATTTGGTATCAAATATTCCCGGAGCGATTTGCAAACGGTGATTCACGCCTGAATCCACTTGATACAAAACCTTGGGGCAGCGAGGACCCAACAGCCGAAAATTTTTTTGGCGGCGACTTCATAGGAATTATTCAAAAGCTAGATTATTTGAAGGAATTAGGGATAAACGGGATCTATTTGACACCGATTTTTAAAGCTTATTCCAACCATAAATATGACACGATTGATTACTTTGAAATTGATCCGCAATTTGGAGACAAACAGACCTTTAAGAGGCTTGTGAAGACATGTCATGAGAAGGGAATTCGCGTCATGCTTGATGCCGTCTTTAATCATTGTGGTTTTTATTTTCCTCCTTTTCAAGACGTATGGAAGAACGGAGTAAAATCACCTTATAAAAATTGGTTTCATACTGAACAATTCCCACTAAGAGGTGGTGAGCACCCAAACTATGCTACTTTTTCCTTTGTAGAAACCATGCCGAAGCTAAATACACAAAATAAAGATACAAGAGATTATTTGCTTGAGGTAGGACGCTATTGGGTTAAGGAATTTGATATAGACGCCTGGAGATTAGATGTAGCTAATGAAATTGACCATGCCTTTTGGCGGAAATTTCGTGAAGCAGTCAAAGAAATTAAACCCGAGCTTTATATTCTTGGTGAAATTTGGCATGACAGTATAGGTTGGCTCAGAGGGGATCAATTTGATTCGGTCATGAATTATCCGTTTCTAACAAAGACCGTTCACTACTTCGCCAAGGGATTGGTTTCGCCTAGAGAATTTAGAGAGCAAATGACAGCTGTTATGATGCAATACCCCGAAACTGTTAACGAAACTCTTTTTAACCTTGTCGGCAGCCATGATACACCGAGAATATTGACAGAATGTGAAGGAAATATTGGAAAGGCAAAGCTTATTTATACTTTTCTGCTAACATTTATCGGAACTCCCTGCATTTATTATGGTGATGAAATCGGACTTACAGGAGAAATGGATCCTGGCTGCCGCAGATGTATGATTTGGGAGAAAGATCAACAAAACCTTGAATTATATCATCACATTAAGCAGCTTATCCAACTAAGAAAAAAAGAACCTTTATTAGCAAATCAAGGAAAATTTCATTTTCTTCCGATTGAAAATGGCATCGCATATGTAAAGGAGGAGGATGAACGTAAATGCTTAGTGATTATCAATCCATCAGCAGAGGTATTAAAGCTTACACTGCCTTTTCCATTAAAAGGACGAAAGATTGTAGAGATATTGAAGAATCATGAATATATGATGGAATCAGAGGAATTATTTACGGTAATTAACCCCTTCGATTCAGCTATTTTGCTTTTCCACAATGGATAGGTTTTCGGAAAATAATAAATAACGGGGTGTCTGGTGATTATTGTATTTTGTATACCAGATACCCCGTAAAAAAACCCCTTTTTCTAGTCGACAATGGCAATGTTATAGTCATTGCACCAATGATGAAACTGTACGAGATAGGCCAAGAGCTGTGGTCCTGTCATCAGTTGACCAAACCATGGTTCCTTAAAGGAAGCACCCTCTGACTCCACAATCTGTTTAAGCTTCTTCGCATCAAAAAATTCATATAATGCTGTATTTTTATCCTTTAGAATCTGTTCAAGCATACCTTTTACCATTTTTCGATATACAGGGTGATGTGTTTTAGGATATGGACTTTTCTTCCGATATAAAACCTCATCTGGAAGCAGCCCTTCTAATGCCTTTCGTAAAATGCCTTTCTCGCGGTTCCCGGTCATCTTCATATCCCAAGGCACATTCCACATATATTCCACTAAGCGATGGTCGGCAAATGGAACCCTAACCTCTAGACTCGCCCCCATGCTCATTCGATCTTTCCGATCTAGCAGAGTCGTCATAAACGAGAGCATATTGATGTAAAACAATTCTCTTCTTCGATTTTCTTCAGCACTTTCACCATCAAGTAAAGGAGTTTCTGCAACTATTTCCTTATATTTTTCTAACGAATATTCCTGAAGCTTTAATTTATTTTGCCAATCTGCCTTTAGTAAGTGATGTCTTTCATTGATTGACCTCATCCATGGAAACCCCGTCCGGCTTAAATCATCTAAACGATGAAACCACGGATATCCTCCAAATATCTCATCGGCGCATTCCCCTGAAAGACTCACCACAAAATCCTTTTTGATTTCACGACAGAACCATAGCAGTGATGAATCAATGTCAGCCATTCCAGGTAAATCACGAGCATGTACGGCTTCATGTAAATATTCTGCAAGATCCTTCTGCGAAATAATACACTGGTGATGTACCGTGTTAAACGTATCGGTTATTTTCTTAATAAAGACTCCATCAGAATTAGGCTGAAATGCATTTGCTTTGAAGTATTGATCATTCCCTTCATAGTCAATAGAATACGTGTGAAGTTGGCCCTTCCCTTCATTTGCAAAGGTATTCGCTGCGATAGCTGTAATCGCACTTGAATCCAGACCACCGGAAAGAAACGTACAAAGAGGTACATCAGATACTAATTGTCTTGTAACTGCATCTTTAAATAAATAACGAATTTTTTCAACCGTTTCGGCAAACGAATCATGATGCTCTTCACTTTTCACATTCCAATAGCGCCAGATTTTTAATCCGTTTCGCGAAAATACTAAACTATGACCAGGTCTTAACTCTTTCACGCCTTTGAAAACTCCCACTCCTGGTGAACGGGCAGGACCAAGTCCAAACACTTCCGCTAACCCTTCTCGATTAAGGGCAGGCTTAACATCTGGGTGTGCTAGGATGCTTTTAATTTCTGAACCAAAAATAAACCCTGTGGCTGTTTCAAAATAAAACAATGGTTTAACTCCCAGCCTATCTCGGCCGATAAATAATAAATCCCTCTCCTGATCCCATACTGCAAAGGCATATATCCCATTTAAATAATCCACACAATTTTCTTTCCATTCCATATAGGCAGCTAACAGAACTTCTGTATCAGAATGACCATGAAACGAATATCCTTTTAGTAGCAGTTCTTTTCGGATGTCCTCTGTATTGTATAACTCACCGTTATAACATATCGTGTATGGATGATCCTGGTTTGTTTTAACCATTGGCTGCTTACCGCGCTCTGGATCGACTACGACTAAACGTTTATGTCCAAATCCAACATGCTGAGCAGTCCATAAATTTGTATCATCAGGTCCTCTTTTTGCCAAAGTTTCCGTCATCGATCTAATGATTGCAGTATCATTTTGTAAATCCCTGTGATAATCCACCCAGCCTGTTATGCCGCACATCTTGCTCACCCTTTCTTTACGGAACCTTGTCGCTTAGTTCTCTTTACTTACTTTATGCAGAAGTACTATTTTGGTTATTTGTCCCGAAAAACAAAATTGGGGTTTAAAACCACTTGAATATGTCTAGAAATAGAAAAAGAAAATGAATTCCCCTGATTTATGGGGTTTATATACGGAGGTTTTTATACGGAGGTCTTATAAACCATGAACAAACAACAGCGTACAAAACTTATCGAATATCAACAGCGCGCCTTCACTGAAGGAAGCGTTGAGTGCATAAACGACCAATGGGTTTTTTTTGATGAGGAAACAGAGGAAGCTGCGTTATTAGATGTCTGGCTTCACGAGGAAATAGAAGTATTTCGCTTAAACCGTTGGCGCAAAGGCATATTATGCAAGGATGGAAAAATCCAAAAAGACCAAGAGACCATTCATTTAAAAGACCAGGATATTGTTAGGATTCGGAAAAATTTAGTCTTCTCGTTAGAGCGCCTTTTAGAAGAAGTAAATGATGATGCTTTTTATCAATTTATTACGAGTTTAAATACAATGGACTTTTCCATTTACGATTGTATTTACTGCTATAATCAATTGACCTTTCTTAATGACAGCAAACAAAAGAGTGGTGTAAACTTTATAGTTTTTGATAATGGTGAATTGATTTGCTCTGTTCATCATCATTTTACCTACTTCGAACAAACAAATGACCGCTTTGAGTTTACATTAAGTACGGGCAAAAGAATGGTCATTGAAAAAATAGGTTAGTCCCTTACAAAACAAAAAACTGCCGTATCTGGCAGTTTTTTGTTCGCCCGTCGAATTTGCGTCCGGATTACCTGAGCTCGCTCGGGTAAACTACCTTTAAACAATCGCAAGACGCGCCGGAGGCTTAACTTCATTCAGCCGGGGTTTGAACCCCACTGAATCGAAGTACCATTTGCATTCATCCCCCACTTGTAGAAGTGGAGGACTTCTGTACCTGTCGCAAGCTTTCGGTACAAAAAGCATTTGCTGAATGAAGTTAAATATAAAAACCTAACGGTAGTGAAAGCCCTAGGTAAACAACGGCTACAAAGGCAATCACGAATAATAACCAGGCTGCCCCGGTTGATTTTCCTTTAATCGTAGAAGCAAGCACCATCTCAAAAAATCCAATTACAATAATTCCAAGAATCGCCTTAATCCAGTGCATGGTGCTGATAGCAGTCATATCTACTAGCATCATTACACCTGTTGCAATAATGAACAAATAGAAGAGACGCAGAATCATTTGTACAATCTTTAAGCCACGCTGTTTTCCCGATTTATGCAGACTTATCGCGATAAAAAATAAAATCAATGCCAGTACCCATGTTGTGATATGTGCATGTGTCATACTCTATATCCTCCTTCAATCCAATTCGAAAATATCATACCATACCCTTATAAAAATGCCTATTTATATGCTATTTATCATGTTTAACTAAGAAACATCTTTTGTTTGTTTGCGTAAAGGTTGCCTTTTAAAATAGGTAAAGCTTCGCCAAATCCATTCTGCAGGTCCGAAATGATAATGAGCAAACCACAGTCGGCTAAAAATGCATTGTAGCAGGTAAATGATAAACACAAGCAAAGTACCAACCCATACAGAAGTTTCGCCGTACAACCCTAAGCCATAGGAATAAAAAATCAATGTTGCAATGATGGATTGTAATAAATAATGGCTAAAGGACATTCTGCCCACATATGATATCAAGGTGAAAGCCTTATTTAATGGCTGTTTTTCAGTAAAAAGAGCAATCATTAAACCATAGGATATTGCCAGCAGCGGTCCGCCGAACATATCCTGAATGTAATTTGTTCCTATATTTGTCCATATGTATGGTAATAGTTTTAGAGACAGCCCTAATAGAAAGGAAATGATAAGCGTTATCCACAATCCCCTACGACAGGCTTGAATTCTTTCAAGCCATTTATATTTTGCAGCACTTCCACCGATGAAAAAGAGCGGTAAGATGGTGAATAACATCATAAACAATCCAAACATATTATTTGTGTATGTCCAATCAGCTACACGCTGTATGGTAATTTCCAGATAGCTTCCATTCTGGTATCGATCTATTGACTCGGCAGACAATAAAGGATGATATGTGGAGAGTTCCTCTGCCGGTGCTATAAGCATGGATAAAAATAGCAATGCAGAAAGCAAAAGATTGGGTAATAAATAAACCATATTCCCCAATATCATCAGGGTCCGCCCACTCAACTTCACAAACAAAAGAAAGAGAAATCCAAATAGAGCGTAATTAAATAAAATATCCCCATGCCAAATAAAAATCGCATGAATGAAACCGACAATCAGCAGCAAAAATAACCTTCTAATAGCTATAGGTGTAAAAGACAAATTCTTGTTTTGAACCCTTTCTCTGAAGATGACAAGTCCATAACCAAATAGCATGGAGAACAGTGGATAAAAGCTTGCTTGGACAAATATATCAATAAAGATATAGAATCCTTTATCAACCGAATCCTGCCACCATTCAATGGGATCAATATAAAGTAATGGTGAATGAAATGAAAGCATATTAACGAGAAAGATGCCAAGGATAGCCGTCCCCCGCATAACATCCAAAGAAACGATGCGTTGTTGTTCTCGAATAGGCGATAAATCTTGCTTCATACATTAGCTCCTTTTCATTAATGTCACTCCTTTATTATAGACCCTCCTATTCAACTACTTCGTAAATTTTTTAATTAAAATATAATTCAATTAGGCAAATGTGCACCTTCCTGCCCTAATAACATACAATGTAAAAAAGCTGGGCAAGAAAATCCTATCCTTTCCCAGTTGAATTAACAAATAAAAGGGTGTTAAGCATATGCCGGCTATCGTAGGCGTTGTTCAAGTGATATCTATTGGATCAGCTGCTGTTTTTCATATCGGTGATGTATATAAAATTTCGACGTTTTCCAATGCTAAAACCTTCGCTGGTGCAGGATCCTTTAATCTTGGTGAGAGCCTCTTAGTTCAAAATCAGAATAGCTCAACAAATACTTTCGATCAAGATACGATTGATCAAGGAAACTTTTTTAATGTATAAATGTATTTCTTAATCATGATACTATCTATCCTCTTTATCAAAAAAGCAAAAGGATAAGAGTGGTGAAATAAATGAATATTTATGTTCAGCAATCTATTTCAATCAATCATTTAAAAATCACTAATATTACAAACTCTTCTGTTCTTCAAATCGGCAGTGCTGGGATTATCAAGCCTGCTTCCCATCTTTTCAATACAGGAGGCTTTACTGAAGCTGCTCCACAAGCAAGCACACCAAATACTCAAATACAAGAGTCGGCCATTACATTAGTTCCGTCAGCTATTACCCCCTGAATGAGGGCAATACCTAAAAAGAACTGTGAGGTGTGAAGGATGAATAAAGATATCTATCAGGTTATTCAATCAATGCAGACTTTCGTAATGAAACAAAATGAAACATTGCGCAGTTTACAAAAACAAATCAACTCGTTGGAGAAGAAGGTCAAAAAACTGGAAGCTCGTCCTCCTGTTCATGTCGAGAAGATGGAATACAAATTTGATCAATTAAAGGTTGAAACATTGGAAGGTACATTAAATATCGGTTTAAACCCGGCTGATTTACAAGGGATAGACGACCTTTCCATTGCAGAGAAACCAACCACTGTCACACCACAGGAACGAATGCACCTAGTAACAGATATCGAAACTTCCCTTCGCGAATATCTTGAGACAAATCTACAGTCCATTATTGAAGACGCTGCACAACAGCTTCACCAACATGTTAATGAATCCTATCATGATTTTATCTTCCAGGATATAAAAAAGCAGCTTCCAAATAGAATTGAGTTTTACTTAAATCAGCCTCCAGCTAGAAAAGATGAGGCGGCTGAACAACGACGAGAACGGATTTTAGAAAGTTTGAAAAAGGAGATTCATCAAGGTGTTGTAACCTTTCTACAACATCTTCCAGAAAATATGAAAGGAACGAAAAAAGAATGAATTTTGAAGTGGTAAATCGTGAAATTTGCGTTGGAGATATTCGAGTAATGGGGATAGCCAGCTCTTCCATATTACTGGTAGGTGATGCCAATTCTATTCAGCTTAGCTCAATGTTTGACACACCAGCGGAGTCCTTAATCATTGGACCGTTTGTTCCGCTTCCTGCTGGGGGGTAATGGAAAATTATGATACGTACTTCGAAAGTAGATAACCTAAAGATAAATTCCACCGGACTATCTGCTGTCATTCATATTGGGGATTCTAACCATTTAAATACATTTGCCCGTGTCCTTGCCATTCAAAGGCAAAAAGAGCTTTATTATGACAACGAAGGCAACTTCAAATTGTACGGAATTTTTTCCCGCCCACTTCCTATTCCTCCTTTAGATGAAGCCATAAGGATTAACTCCGTATCTCTAAACCCTCTAATCAAGGTTGGTTCAATTAGCGCTGTTGAAGTGACTGCCTCATCTATACTGCATATTGGAAGCTCTGACAATATTCAAGCAGAAGCGAGAACCCTTCACATTAGACATATAGAAACAGTAGAAAATAACAGTGACCAATCTATAGAGGAGGGGTAAAAATGCCAGCAATTGTTGGTCCTGTACAAATCATAAATATTGGCGGAGGAAATGTTCAATTTGGTGATGCGTTAAATATTGCACCAAAAAGCAATTCAAAAACGACCTCGGGATCTGGAGGAGGAAATACTGGCGGGTTTGTCTGTACCACTGACGGGATTAGCGTAACAAACCATTTTGATACAAATCTCATTGACCAGCCAAATGTAGGGAATAATTAGACTAACGAATTCTTACTTCTTTGAAAAAACCGGCAGGCTACCCAGCCTGCCGGTTTTTAACGTTCTAATTTTAATAGATGTGCACCGTCAAAGAAAAATAAGTATCTTTCTTTAATTGGTCGCTTATAAATTTGCTCAACCGCTTTTGTATAGAGATCGATTTGTACACGATAGCGTTTTTCTAGTATCGGTCTTGCCTCGTCAAAACCGCCTTTATACCGATCGGATATCCCATCTGTCTTATAATCAAGCAGTACTAGACCGCCCTCATCCTCAAACAGACAGTCAATAATCCCTTGTACAAGAACCGGTTCATCATCTCCCGTCCAATCCTCGTAAGCCTCCACAGCCGGAAGCGACAAACTGAAGGGAACTTCACGCTTTAATACCTTTGCCGATATCATTCTTTTTCCTAATGATGTCTCAAAAAAAGAACTAATTAAACTAGGATCAATTACAGACATTTGCTCTTCCGTCAGGAGCTCTTTGCTAACCATAGCTTGAACTAGCTGCTTAATGGCAGTCTGATCAATTGGTGTCGTGAAATCAACATGCTGCATTACCATATGCATGGCTGTCCCAATTTCAGCAGGTGAAAGAGCTTTTTCCTGCATAAAGCGTGGTCTATTCATTAATGGTTTTTTAAATCGTCGTAACAGCTCTGTACCACTAGTCTCGTCAGACGAATCCTTCTGCCTTTTAATTTCTGAAACAGATTGTTTAGAGCGGTGTGATGACGCACTTATATATGGATACTGCCACGACAGTCTTGCTTCTATTTCCATTTTATAAGGAGAGGACAGTGGCATTGGTTCCCCTTGTATCACTTTTTCTAGCCAATTATGATCAGTTGCTGCTTCTTCCTCATCTAATAAGGCTGCCTCTTTAGCATTCATAATATCAATCTTCCAGCAGGATGGATGCTCAATCAGGGCTTGTGGAATCAGACTTGATGCCTTTAATCCTTCATCTATAGGTAACTGACAGTCCCGATGTCTAATAAGTGATGGTCCGACCCAATCAAGGTAGCTGTCTGCAGAAGCTCGATCATAATCCTTTAACAGCCAATCTGGATGCTCAAGTGTCTGCTCCCATTTGGCAAGCCGTTTTTGAAGACTTTTCACTGATGAGATTAAAAACAATCTTTCCTTCGCACGTGTTAACGCAACATAGAGGACACGCATTTCTTCTGCCAGCAATTCAAGCCTTTTCTTCCGTTTAAAGGCTAATTGAGGCAAAGAAGGATAGGTAATTCGTTTATCAACATTTACATATTTCGAAGCAAATCCATATTCTTTGTCTAGTAAATAGGGCTTTTTCAAATCCATCATATTAAATTGTCGACCTAAGCCGGCAACAAAAACAACAGGAAACTCAAGCCCTTTACTGCTATGGATAGTCATGATTCGAACGACATCCTCCTGCTCTCCAAGTGCACGTGCAGCCCCAAGATCATCTCCCCGTTCCTGCATCCTTTCAATGAAACGAAGAAAACGGAACAAGCCTCTAAACGAAGTAGCCTCATACTGACGGGCACGATCATATAATGCTCGTAAATTTGCCTGTCTTTGTTTACCGCCCGGTAGACCACCGGCAAAATCATAAAAGTGAGTATCTCGGTATAGCTGCCATATTAAAGAGGAAAGAGAACCCTGTCTGGCCATAGACCTCCAGCTATCTAGCTTCAAGAGAAATGGCTTTACTTTATCATATAGTCTCTCATTTTCACCTACTGATTTACTATGGCAGAAGGCTGATAATGCATCATAAAAGGTCCCATTTTTTTCCTGAATCCGGATTTTCGCCAACTCTTCCTCGTGCAGTCCGACAATTGGTGAGCGAAGGACAGAGGCAAGCGGAATATCCTGATATGGGTTATCAATGACCTTTAATAACGACATCATAATCGTAATCTCTGTAGCCTGAAAATATCCGGTGGAAAGATTTGCATAGACTGGTATCCCCTGCTGTTTGCACTCCTCCATGATCTGCGGTGCCCAAGTCATTGAGCGTAGTAAAATCACAATATCCTTATACATAATAGGTCTGCTGCTGTTTGTTTTTGGATTAAAAACGGAAGCTTTTTCAGCAATCATGGCTTTAATTTTCTTAGCCATCATCCTCGCTTCAAGCTGTGATTGTGCAAGTTCAAGCTCATCAAGGACAGCATCGGCTACTTCACTGCTATCTTCTTTTGCATCATTTTCATCCTTTTCCAGATCAATCAGCAATAACTCAACCGGATATGAAACATCCTCCGGGTATGAGGCTCCTTTGACAAGCTCGGCTGCTTCGTTATATTCAATTTCACCGACATTAACTCCCATGATTTGCTTAAATAAATAATTGGTTCCGGACAAAACCTCATGACGGCTACGGAAATTCTTTGCTAAGTCAATTTTTAACCCACTGTCCGCTCCATCATCTGTGAACCGCTGATATTTTCCCAGAAAAAGATTGGGCTCTGCAAGCCGAAAGCGATAAATCGATTGCTTCACATCTCCCACCATAAAAAGGTTTCCTGTATTCTCGTCTTCCTTTGTGACAAGCTTGATAATGGATTCCTGGACCAGGTTTACGTCCTGGTACTCATCGACAAGAACCTCTTTAAATTGATTACGGTAATAGCGGGCAGCATCAGATGGAGCCAGACTACCAACCTGTTTCGCAGCAGGATCAAGTAGTATCTCAAGGCAATAATGCTCTAAATCCGCAAAATCCACCAATCCTTTCTCCCTTTTTACAGCACTGAAGCGCTCTGAAAAGCTGTGAACAAGCCTTGCCAGTGTCTCAATAACCGGCTTCATCTCTTTCATATCCTGTAGAAAGCTCTCAGGCTTTCGAGAAAAGAATTCATTCTGCAAATCCTGGAGCTTCTTCTTTGCACTCTCACGTAACTTCTGTGCCTTATCTATCAGCTCTTTCTTAAATTCATCTCCACGACAGGTTTTTGCACGGGAAAATGACCAGCTTTGCATGGCTTGATATAAGGTACCCCACGAATCCTTGCAGGATGCCAGCATCATATCGACAATTTTTATATCATCTATAAAGTTTTCTGCCCTTGGAGCAGGACCTCCTGGCACTTTCGTTAGAGCAAGCCCTTTTTCTAGCATGCCCTTGACTCCTTCGAGCTGAAGCTCTATATCAAAAAGACAGGCCTTCATAAAGGCAAGATTATCTATCGAAACTTCGTTATCAACAGCATACATTTGAACTATTTTTTGCAAATATCCCCCAGGATCCGGATTTGCACGAGCAAAGTCATATAGGTCCCGTATGATATCCATCAATGCCGTATCACTGCGGTCATTAGTAAAGCTATCGACAAGATGGAAAAACTCTTCATTATTTTCTTTACCATATTCTTCCTCGAACAGCTCGTCCATAACCTCATCACGTAGTAGCTGTCCTTCTGTTTCATCCGCAATCCTAAATCCTGGATCAACATCGATGACATAGTAATATTTTCGTATCACCTCTAGACAAAAGGAATGAATCGTAGAAATGGATGCCCTATTCAATAAACTGAGCTGTTTTCGTAAATGGTTGGACGCAGGATCTTCATTAATGGCTTTCTCCAATGCTTCACTAATTCTGTGACGCATTTCTGCTGCTGAAGCGTTTGTAAACGTAACAACTAAAAGCTCGTCTACATTAATGGGCGCTTCCTTAGACAAGACCTTCTTAATCATTCTTTCAACTAATACAGCTGTTTTACCTGACCCGGCAGCAGCTGCAACCAATATATCCTGTCCATTTGCCATAATGGCCTTCCATTGGTCATCGGTCCATGTTGCGTTTTCAGGCTTCGGTGGTATTTGGCTTATCCCCATTTTCTGCTACCTCCTTTCTCATCAGTTCAAGCGCCTCTTCTCTTGAACGAGGAACAAGTAATCGGTATTGATTATCTTCCATGGATTCATCAAATTGACAGACTGATTTATATGAACAAAACGTACAGGCTGTTTTATCCTTCAGTTTATAAGGTGCGATTTGTACATCGCCTTTTGTTATGGCATTTCCTGTTTTCACATACATTTGCCGCACAAATTCCCGCATATCAGTAAATTCTTGAATGCTAGCAGTTTTTGAACGCTTTGATAATGTTCCATCTTTTTTTATTTCTGCTGGGACAATATCTGACGCACCTGAGTCAAGACTTAAATCCATTAACCTGATGGCATTTTCATCGCCTAGCACGAGTCCGTTCATTTTAAACTTTTTAAAGATTTTCTCTTCGATTGCGTCAAGCGTCAGGATTTCATTTGAGCTTATCATTGGATTATGGACGTGAAAATAAAAGACTCCTGCCGGAATAGCATCAGCACCGACTAAAGATTTTGAATGAGTCATGATGATATCTAAATAGGTCAGCATTTGCAGGGCCATGCCATAATAAACCTCACCGAGATTTAATTCCTTTGTGCTTGATTTATAATCAAGCACTCGTAAATAAACACCATTCTCAGCCTCAGCTTTATCAACACGGTCAATTCTTCCTACTAGCTCCATCTTCGTCCCATTACGGAGCTGGAAGGACAAGGGTGGAAGTTCATTTCTAGGACCAAAGCCAAGCTCGAGTCCGACCGGTGAAAAGCCGCTTACCTTAGCATGCTCACTTAATATCATGGAAGCACGTGTAATAATTTGTTCCAGCTTCCGTTTAATATAGGCATGACGATTGGAGCTCAGAAGGATTTCATTTTGCAGTCTTGGCGCCAGTGCCTCTACAGCGGCTTTGGCTAATTTCGCTGACTGTTCCTTTGTGAGATCCGCCCAGGTTAGATGATTATTCATGACCGATTCAGCAATAAACTTTAAGGCTGAATGAAATAGATCACCAATATCAGGTGCTTCTAAACGAAAGACACGTCGGTCCTTGAGGCGTAGGCCATGCTGAGCAAAATGGGAAAATGGGCAGCCTTGAAAGAGTTCCATTCTCGACACACTTGCCTGAATGACATCACCATATAACTCCTGACTCATCTGCTCAGAAAGGGGCTTGGCTGGATTTTTATAATCCAGGCTGGACAGAACAAGGATAGCCCTTTCCTTATCACGACCAGATACATACCAGTTATATACATCCCACCAAAAATCAGCTAATGGATAGTTCCGTTTTTTTAGCTGCAGCTGTGCTGTTAAGTAAGACAAGCTTCTATTCCGATGGGAGATATACTCAAGCTGTTCATGATCAGCCAACTCTGATGGATCTGCCATATAAAGCAGCTCATGGTGATTTGGGAAAAAATCCTGAAGTCTTTTTATATAAAGGGATGGTATCAAGGCCTTTCCCTCTTCATTTGCTAATGGATAACTAATATACAAGCATTCAGAAGGTGTTACAAATGCTTTATAGGCGATAAATTCTTCATCTAATAATCGAGTTTTACTTGAATGAGCCATTTTCAAACCATTCATAAGTAATTGTTCACGGTCTACATCAGCAAGAATCCCATCATCTGTAAATTTAGCAGGCAGCACTCCTTCATTTAAACCAATAACAAAAGCTGCTTTTACCTCGGAGAAACGAGATTTCTCCAAATCTCCTGCCAATACTTGATCAATTGCTGGTGGAACAAGGGAAAATCTTAGTGCTTCCAGCCCTGCATCGAGTATTTTCGAAAATGACTGCAATGTGAATTCTTCTTCACCTAGAATCTCAACAAATTGATCTAATATATCAATAATCGAATTCCAGGCCTGATCGTGTTCCCGTGCCTTAACAAGATTTCCCTTTTCTTCTTCTGTAAATTTCCATTTTTCCAACTTAGCTGGTATATCTAATTCCTCAAGGAATAAATATAAGGCTTCTCCAAGCAGTCTCCCCGTCCCAGCCTTTTTTAAGCGCCGTGACAAGCGTAAAATCGGAGCAGTAACCATAAGCCGAAGCTCATTTAACTCCTGTTCCTTCCGCTTTTCTCTATCTGTTTGAGCGATATTTTCGTATTCAAGTCCCCGAATTCTCCGATAAATCCAACGCTCCCGTTTCGTCCATTTGTCCCCTTTAATTCCATAGGCTAACACATAATTTTCAAGGCTGTCCATCTGCTCGCGCAGTCTAGCGCTATCCTGCCCAAGAGGGAATAACAGCTCCGTTTTAATGGCTCGAAATACCGGTTCATACCGCCAATTCCCATTAAGTATTTCCAGAACAGAACGAATCAGCTCAACAAGAGGATGATTCAGCATCGTTCTCTTTTGATCCATAAAATAGGGTATCTGATAATCGCGAAAAATCGTTTCAATAAGTTCATGATAGTCCTGTCCGTTCCTCATAAGCAGAGCAATATCACGGTATCGATAGCCATTGTCTGAAACAAGGCGCTTAATATTTCGGGCAATTCCCTCGATTTCTGACCTTCGATTAACAGCCTGAGCTATATAAATTGAGTTTGGTTTATTGAACGTACGGGCAGGCCTAGAATCAAAATGGGCTTCTAGGTGCTGTAATGCCTCATTCCCCCACCTTTTAGGCTGATCTAACATGACTTCCTCAACAGGAATTTTGTTTACCGTAGCAATCTCATATAATGTTCGGCAATTCTCCCCTGAAAGGCGGAACAAGTGTAAATCATCCGGCGCTTGATTGCGATAAGAGCGTTCTAAGGTTAACGTAATGGTTACCTGCTTACATTGCTTCATAAGCTGCTCAATCACCATGTATTCCTGCGGTGTAAAACTGTAGAAGCCATCAATATAAATTTCCGCTGCTTGTAAATAAGTGGATTGAGAGATTTTTTCAGAAAGCAACCGAAAATAATCTTCTGTATCAACATATTTATTGGATAATCCTGCTTCAAACCCTTCATAGATTAGCTGGAGGTCATGCAACTTGTCCTGGAGAGTGTGATCGGACAACTGTTCCTTTTGTTCAATTAATTCCTCTGGTTGAACACAATAGCGCTTAAATTCAACAAGCATTTGCTCCATCTGACTGATAAACCCGGTTTTATCAGCAGCTCGTCCAAACAGCTTGAACTCTTCTTTTTTCTCCTCCAAGATTTTTTGAATTAGCATATTAATTCCCGTACTATTTAAATGATAGCGACTGATACCGCCGGTCTCTTGAAGTACTCGCCAAGCAAGACGTGTAAAGGAGAATACCTGTGCCCGAATCATTCCACCTAAGCCGGGTGTATTAATTAATTGATATTCTGATAAAAAGGTCATCTGGTCTGGTACTAAATAGATAAGCGGATGTCCCTCTGGGTTTTCCGCTAATTTTTCTCGTATTTCATCAAGACATGTCGAAGTTTTCCCACTTCCCGACCGTCCAATTAATAAGCGTACTGACATCCCTTCCTCCTCCTCCTATGATTTTGTCTAGTAAACATATTAACACACAAACCTTATGAATAATGACAGGCGATATTGTTAATTTCTTACGAATAATCAATCTGTTTAAGCCTGCCTTCTACTACAATCAACCCCGCTTAAAAAATCAGCACTGTAATTGAACAGAGCCAAAAGAATAAAAAAAGATTCGTTATCGTATCACGAATCCTCTTTATCACTATTATCGTTAGAAAGAAACCGCTACTTCATCCATTGGCCAATATCTTAGATTGACCTTGCCAACTACCTGTTCAACGGAAACAAACCCAAATTCACGGCTGTCCCTGCTGCCTAGCCGATTATCTCCTAACACAAAAATCATATCCTCAGGTACCGATTGTTGTCCAGTCAGTTCATAAAGAGTAAAATTACCTGTCAAACGACCGCCAAAGGTCTGCTGTCGATATTTTTCTAAATAAGGCTCTTCATATTTTTTTCCATTAATAAAAAGCTGGTCATCCAGATACTTTATTTCGTCACCAGGAAGTCCTATCACACGTTTTACATAATCTTCACTCTCATTTGCGTGAAAAACAATCACATCAAATCGATGCAGTTCGCCTATTTGATAACCAATCTTATTGACTACTAGCTTATTTCCGTCCTGGAGAGTCGGCATCATCGATTCCCCTTCTACCACATAATTCGAAAAAAAGAACATCCGGATAAATGCAAAAATCACTGTACCAATTGCAAGAGCCTTCAGCCACTCAATACCTTCTTTCTTGATTTCCTCCTTCATATGCACCGATTCCTCCACTTATTGTAATCCACTTTATCGACTAGCCTTCTTGCCTGCTATGTTCTTTATCCATACTCTTATTTATTTTTACTTCCACTATCTTCCCAACATACCAAAGAATAAAAATAACCAGTCCTACCACAGCTGTTCTGAATGGCTGTGTCATAAGTGATTTTAAATCATGTCCAACAAAGCTGATGGTAAAAATCATCACCAATTTTCCCGTCATTACTGCTAACATGTACTGATATGTACTAATCTTGGAGAGTCCAGCAACAATGTTAACAATCGCAGAAGGAGTAAATGGAAAGCATAGAAGGATAAATAACGGACCGAAGCCATGACGTTCAACCCACAGCATCAGTCTTTGCACCTGACGATGCTTCTTAATAAATTGTAGGATTCTTTTCTGACCAAACCTTCTCACTAGTAAAAAGACTAGCAGTGCACCTGTACAAGCACCAATCCATGAAAATAAAAAACCAAACCATAAACCAAAGGCATTTGCATTTGCCATGACAAATAAAAATAGTGGTAAAAAAGGCAGAAATGCTTCAAGCATAGGAAGCAATATACCTGGAAGTGGACCAAAGGATCGATATTCATGGATTAATGCCATAATATTTTCAAATGTAAACCATTCTTTTAACATATCAAAATCCATTCATGATAACTCCCGGCTCTATACAAAACAGAATATTCAATTTGACTTACCCACCCATTTTTTGAATTTCATAAGTAAAAGGAATCCCCTATCAACAATATCAACATCGAAGAAAAATAACCCTTTCATTCATTTTACACCTGGTCTAGATAAATGGAAAAGAATAACTCTTACTTTGCTAAAAAATCTCCTATTGCATCCGTGTTAGCCTCGATATCTATCCGAAGGACTTCCCCTATCCCGTTAATTCGTTCCGGTTTAAAGGCTCCATCAACAGGAATACGAAATGTTTCAATATTGCGATTGTCCTTTGAAATATAATCCTTCCCTATATATATAATATCTGATGTATCCATATTTGTATTCACGTATGGAGCCATCACTCCAACTAATTTCGGCAGCCTTGATAGTGTTTGAAAGGAAGCAAACTGTGAGGCCACTTCCTTCATTGTTTTTTGCTGTCGTTTAACCCGATCAAAATCCCCCATAGCATCGTATCTAAACCTTACATATGAAAGAAGATGAGCTCCATCAAGTCTTTGTAATCCTGGTTCCAATGGTACATCTAAATAAGCCGACATCGCTTTTTCTACTTCAATTTCAACTCCGTTCGGAAACGCTTCATCAATTAAGTGAATGAACCCGTCAAAATCCACAATGGCATAATATTTTATATCTACATTCAAATTTTCTTTAATCGTTTGTCTTAATAATTCTGGCCCACCAATAGCAAAGGCTGCATTAATTTTATTTTTCCCATGATTAGGAATATCAACATAGGTATCCCGCATGATGGAAATTAGTTTATAGGTGTGTTTTTTCGGATGATATTGGGCGATCATGATTGTATCTGACCGTGCGCTTTCTTCACCTCTTGAATCACTTCCAATGAGAAGAATATTTGTTCCACCATACTGGTCCTTGTCCCCATTAAATTCAAATACTTCCTGTTCAATCGTGGATTTTTCCTTAGCATGGTTGAAACCTTGTTTATATTGATAATAGGCATATCCAAAGGTAACAACCATCATAAAAAATAATACCCATATCGTTACTTTAAGCAATCGATTTTTACGCTTCTTCTTTAATCTTTTTTCCTGTTGTTTTTTTTCATATCTCATCATCAATTAACCCTTCCTAAAATAGGAGAAGCGAAAAGATTGTCATCATCTCCCATTTTATGCGTGATATAAGTTAATAGTCTACTTATTCATTTTACCTTAAAATAGCCTCAAGAACTAACATATTACTAGGTTAACAAGCCTTTTCAAAAGGCTATTCAACAAAAGTACTTGAAATAGAAAACAGAATGAATTAAGATAAATACAGAACAAGCGTTCTTGTTGTTAAAGGAGGTTTTGGATGATGACCAGAATCCCAGAGAAGGATAGAAATATGATGGAGCAAGCAATTTATTTACCTATGGTTCTTACCATCTTAAATCGAGATTTAGTTGTTGTTAATGCAAGTCCATTTAAATTAAAGCAACCTTACACTGAGCTAATTGAAGAAACCATGAAAGTCATTCAGCAGGAACTAAGAGAGATCAAGCAATACATGAAGGATAGGAGCTTGGCGGTTGAACAAGTTAGTCATGATCATGCCTTTACTGGTTTCCTGTTTTTATATAAGGATTATCAGGAACAGCATAATTATTTTAATCCCCGTATTCGAAACAGGGTTCAAGAATTGCTAAGCTTCTATCTGTATAAAAGGTTTACTTCTTTTATAGCAGAGCATACCCCCCATCCATAGACACAAAGTAAAAGAGAAGCATGTTAAATAATTCACATGCTTCTACATTCTTATGATCCCCTAGGTAGCAATTTAATCTTCTTTCACTCCCCCATATTCTGGGCTGTTCTCAGAGGCCTTCGAGACAAGTCGATATCTCGAGAGGGAGACCCGTTCCTGACCACCACTCTGTTTTTTCTGCATCAGATTCGTACGTAGTAAAGCCGTTCTAAGCATTTGGTTTTCAAAGGTATAGACTGAAGTGGGAATGATAACTGTTTTTTTATTTCTAAAATAAACGAGGGTAGTGGCTGAATCGATTTTTTCATAATGTAATACATGCACGTGGGATACCCATGCACAACGCTTACTTAAAGGAGAAGCAGTTGGGAAAAAATATAGCATATTGGTGGAATCAATCGTAATGGGGATTTTATGGGTGAAGCCAATTAATTGTCTGCTCCCTTCCTTACGACCTTCATAACTCGAACAAAATGATCGGCAGCTCTTCTTAATTAGCTCAAGCGGCTTTAATGGGGAAAATTGATCTACTTCAAGATCATAGATCTGTGAATACAGCTTACTGCCATATTCCATTGGAAGTATTGCCAGTGTCGATCGGCTAATTTGATATTCCTCAATGATTTCTGTTTTTACCATATAATTTTCATCTCCTTTTATTAAAAATCCAATTACTATCATATCATCTATATTCCATTTATTTCTATATAATCATACTTTCTTCTTAATATATACATATTTGTCGATATGACAAAATATTTTCTAAAAATTTTTAAAATTCAGTTGATTATCATGCGATAATTCCATATAATATAAAAAAGCACCCGAGGTGATTTCCATGAAAGAGAATTCTTACACAGAATTAATGAAATCCAGTGCCATGAACAAAAAGAAATTTAAAGAAAACTACATTCTAGATTTGTACATTGAAATGTTCCTAACTGAAATCCTATTAAAAGCAGAAAAAGAAAGTTTATTGGCGCGTATTGACAAAGCAATCGACGAACGAAATACCGACAATTTTTATGTACTATCTGAACAATTCAAAGAACTTAGCAAGCGTTTTGGAACATAGAAATACCTTGGAGTCATTCTTATGTTTACCCCCTCCATAACTCTCCTAACGCCTGTCAATGTGAATTATCAACTAACCGTTCTCCTTTTCCAACTGAAACATCCTCCTTTATCCTTAAGGAGGATGTTTTTCCATTTCTGTATTCTTTATTCCCTCTGTTTTATCTCATATTCTTCAAGAGCTGTAATCCTTTCCAGCATTGTTGGATGACCATAGATGAATACCTTGACAAGAAATGGTGGATTTACTTGACTTAAACCTGCGCGCGATAATTCTTGAAATGTGGTTACACCTGCTTCAGTATTCCTCGTCATTTCAATTGCATATTCGTCCGCTCTTGATTCCTGATAGCGGGATATCACGTTCGAAAGGGGGCTTGAAACAAACATAAGCATGGAAATAATCAGTAAAAACAGTGGCAGAGAGCGTAGGTCACTGACAGCTGTTATTCTGAATGCCTCACCATAACGGGTAACTGCCCAATTCATTAATTTTGCAGTTAAATACAGGCCAACTAATGAAAAAAGTAAGCTAGTGGCAATATTGAAATAAATATGTTTCTCAATATAATGGGCCATTTCATGCGCCATGATAAACAAGATTTGCTCATCACTTAATTTATGAAGCGTTGTATCCCACAAGACAATCCTCGCGTTTGATCCTATCCCTGTCACATATGCATTTAGTGCATTTGTTTTTTCTGACATATTTACTTCAAAAACATGATTCGCCGGAATATCTGCCTTTTGTGCCAGCTCAATAATCTCCGCCTCAAGTTCCTTATTTTTTAACGGATAAAAATCATTATAAAGAGGGTCAATGACGACTGGCTGAAGAAATGTCATAAACAATGTAAATGGAACTGAAAGCAACCATGCATACAGCCACCATCGTTTTGCACTCTTCTTCATTAACCAATAGAGCACCGAAACAAGGATAAACATAATACCAAAGTTCACCCAAAAATCCATTAATTCTTCCTTCAGCCAGGATGCAAAGCTTTGTGTTGATATGTGGTAGCTTTTGGATAAATAATAGCTGATGTAACTAAACGGCAGCATGGCAATAAATGAGAAGAATGACAGCCAAAGTAAATACACGGCTGTTTGTAGCCATTTCTTTTTCGCTGTTACTTCGGACCAATCATTAAATGCTTTTGATAGACCAAGTAATAAGATAAACAAATAAAAAAGCCATTCATATGGGGTGGATAAAAAAAACAATAAATAGCGAATCCGTGAATATTCCTCACTTAAAAAAAGCTCCCGTTCATTTAAAAAAGTGGATGGATCTGCATGCGTTCCTTGATACTCGAAAGGTAAACTTGAATCTGCAAAATAAAATAAATACCAATAGAAAAACAAACCAAATAGAAAATATGCCAGTACCCCGTACAGCCCTATCCTTCTTGCCATTCTTTTCCCCCTTCCTGCCTCCTTGATATGTACAAACAGCTTATTATTAGTTTAGTAGGATTACTATAAATTAGAACCAGTTTTAGTAGCAGAATAAAAAAAGGAGGCCGACATAATGGTCAGTCTCCTAAATTAATACTGCTCTGTCACTGTTCATTTTTTCTCCACGAATACGTTGGAACTCTTCTAACAGTTTTTCAACCGTTAATTGTTTTTTATCTACTTCATTTGCCTTAAAGATTACTTGACCTTTATCCATCATGATGAGCTTATTTCCCAAATCAATCGCCTGTTGCATATTGTGAGTTACCATTAAAGTTGTCAGATTGTTTTTCTGTACAATCTCCCTTGTTAAATTGGTAATTAACTCTGCCCTTGATGGGTCAAGTGCTGCAGTATGCTCATCAAGGAGAAGGATTTTAGGGTCTGTGAAGGTTGCCATTAACAATGAAAGTGCCTGTCGTTCTCCTCCTGAAAGAAGACCAACCTTTGCCCCTAATCGATTCTCTAACCCCAAATGGAGCGTTTCCAGCTTAGCTTTAAAAAAATCCCGTCTTTTTTTTGTCACACCGATGCTTAGTCCACGTTTTTTTGTTCTGGCAAAGGCAATCGCTAAGTTTTCCTCAATCGTCATAGTTGGAGCTGTACCTGCCATTGGATCCTGAAATACACGTCCAACAAGTCTAGCCCGATTATGTTCCCTTATATTTGTCACATTCCTCCCATCAATATAAACCGTGCCAAGGTCAGTAATCATTTTGCCAGAGATAATATTCATTAACGTAGATTTCCCTGCTCCGTTACTGCCGATAACCGTGACAAAATCTCCTGGATTCAATTGAAGTGTTAACTCTTGGAGCGCTATTTTCTCATCTGGAGTACCTTCATTAAACACTTTAAAAATTTGATTTAAATGCAGCATCGGAATCACCTCGATTTCTTTTATGCTTTGTAGGCCTGCTTCTGCTCTATTGACTGCAGCATTCGCTTCTTTTTCCGTTGTTTTTCGATTCGGCTATGATTTATCTTTGGAAGGACTAAGGCAAAAATAACAATAATGGCGGTGATTAGTTTCATATCACCTGTTTCAAGGAAATCAACACGAAGTGCCATTGTGACAATCAATCGATATAAAATAGAGCCTCCGATTACAGCAAGTGTAGCTCTCACAATTGTCTTTGCCCCAAATACTGCCTCGCCAATGATGACAGATGCAAGACCAATAACAATCATTCCGATTCCCATTCCTACATCACTGAAGCCGCTGTATTGAGCTACTAAAGCACCTGAAAAAGCCACCATAGCGTTAGCAAGTCCAAGACCTAATATTTTCAGTCCATCAGTGTCAGCTGAAAAGCTGCGAATCATCGTTTCATTATCACCGGTTGCCCGGATAGCTAAGCCAATATCGGTTTTGAGGAAGAAATCGAGTCCCTTTTTTACAAGAAAGGCTAGAACAAGCATGATGAGGAGGATTCCCCAAGTCCTTGGTACCAGATCTCCGAGACCTATCATTTGAAATAATCGATTGATTCCCTCATCTATTCTTAAGCCCTGCCAAAAGCCAATCAGCTTTGTAAAGACAGTTTCCTCTTGAAGAAGTGGAACATTTGATTTTCCCATGATACGTAAATTAATCGAATAAAGTGCAATCATCATTAGAATTCCGGATAATAAAGGATTAATTTTCCCTTTCGTATGGAGAAGCCCAGTTACGCAGCCAGCTATAAAGCCAACAACAATAGCTAATATCGTTGCCAAAAACGGGTCCATTCCCCCAACAATTAATACAGCAGCAACCGATGCTCCCGTTACGAATGACCCATCAACCGTCATATCGGGGAAATCTAATATTCTAAACGATAAGTAAACTCCTAAAGCCATCAGTGCATAAATGGCACCTGCCTCAAAGGAGCCAAAAACGGCGTTAAACATGTGAATACTCCTTTCTGCACAAACTAAAGACACTAGAGCAAGGGTTCGAACAGTGCCTCTTTAGACCGCCATTCATATGAACAAAAGGAGGGGTCCCAAACAGAACCCCTCGCTATACAATTTCCACCAAACTACTATTCAATAATTTCGGCTTCCTCTTTCCATTCATCTTTAAGCTCGATATTCATTTTTTCTGCAGCTTCCTTATTGATTACTAATTTTAGATTTTGTGGATATTGAACAGGCAACTCAGAAGGTTCCTTTTCTCCCTTTAAAATTTGTGCTGCCAATAAGCCTGCCTCATATCCGATATCTTCATAATTAAAGCCGTATGCTGCAAAGCCTCCGCGTTCTACCGAATCAAGCTCACCTACAAATAAAGGCAATTTATTGTCCTGTGCAACCTGAATAACAGATTCCAATGCAGAAACAACCGTATTATCCGTAATGATATAGATGATATCTGCCTTTCCAATCAAGGATTCAGCAGCCTGCTTAACCTCGGCAGATGTTGAAACTGTAGCTGTTACAAGGTCTTTTAAGCCTAATTCTTTAATAGATTCTTTTATCGTATCAACCTGAGCTACAGAATTTTGTTCACCAGCATTATAAACGGTTCCAATCGTTTTATCAGGAAAATTTTCACTAATAAACTTGACTGTGTTTGGAATCGCATCAGGGTGGTTGTCAATTGTTCCCGTTACATTTCCGCCCGGTTCTTCCATCGACTTAACTAACTGTGCCCCAACCGCATCTGTTACAGATGTAAATACAATGGGAATATCCTTAGTGGCATTTAATGCTGCTTGAGCACTTGGTGTCGCGTTAGCAAAGATTAAATCAACACCATCCCCGACAAAGTTGTTGGCAATATTTTGAACGTTACTCTGGTCAGCGTTCGCATTTTGCTCATCATATTCAATTGCAAGGCCTTCTTCCTCCAACGCCTTCTTAAAGCCCTCTGTTGCCGCATCTAATGACGGATGTGTTACATACTGAGTAATTCCAACCTTGTATGTTTCCTTGCTGTCTCCTCCTGCCTCATTTCCGCTTGTACTCTCACTGTCGCCGCATCCGCTTAAAAATAAAGCACCCATTAAGCCTAATGCTGCCAAACTCATTGACTTTTTCTTTTTCATTAGCATGTTAATCCCCCTCAAAATAGATTTCTTTATTACCTAAACGCTTTTATGCTGTTATGCTTTTGTGTAGTAAATTATAATATCAAAATAGCTTTATTTCAATCTATTTGTTCTGTTTTTTCAAAAATAAAATAGATTCTGTCAATTTCATCTAAAAAACTATCAACAATAGCTTAACATAAGCTTTTTCTCCCACACCTGTTACCACGACACCCCTGATATCTGCCCTTATTCTCATTAGACCTACTAGACTGTAAAACCTCCTTTGAAATGAAATAGACCTCTAGCTTTATATTACACGCAAATCTGATATATTGCATTATTCTTTCTATTTAAAAGATAAGAAAAAAGAAGCAGACCCTATTGCCTGCCTCTTGAAGCCGTCTAATACAATAATTGTAAAAAATCTTCCTTTGTGATATTACCAAAATAATGCTTAATATCAATATTCTCTAGCGCCTTTTCTAAGGCGTCCTTTTCATATTTCACATCTTTTATGATGGCTTCAATTTCTTGAACATCACCAACACCAAAGAAATCTCCATAGACCTTACAATTCTCAATTACACCCTTATTTACTTCAAGTCTCACATCAATGCTTCCGACAGGGAAGCGCTGGGAATGCTGGAGATTAAATTTAGGCGATTTTCCGTAATTCCATTCCCATGTTTGATATCTCTCATTTGAGAGCTGATGAATCTTTTCCCAATCCTCTTCTGTTAAGACATATTCAGGAACCTCTGATGCCTCAAAAATATGGGATAATAATAATTGGCGGAACTCTTCCATTGTGATTTTTTCTGATAAAAACTCAGCAATATTGGCCACACGGCTGCGTATAGACTTGATCCCTTTTGATTCAATCTTATCCTTCTTCACCTTTAAAGCGGAAACCACGTTATCAATTTCAGAGTCAAGCATGAGTGTACCATGACTGAACATTCTCCCTCTTGTCGAAAACTGGGCATTACCGGAAATCTTTCGACCATCGACTACGAGATCATTTCGCCCGCTCAGCTCTGCATTAACGCCAAGCTTTCTTAAAGCATTGACAACCGGCTCGGTAAACTTGCTAAAGTTATGAAAGCTTTCTCCATCATCCTTCGTTATAAAGCTAAAATTCAGATTGCCTAAATCATGATAAACAGCTCCACCGCCTGATAGTCTCCTGACAACCGTTATACCATTTTCCTCAACAAAATCAGTATTAATTTCCTCTATTGTATTTTGGTTTTTCCCGATAATAATAGATGGTTTATTTATGTAAAATAAAAGATAGGTTTCATTAATATCAAGATTCTTTAACGCATACTCTTCAATTGCCAAATTAATTCTCGGATCGGTAATACCTTTATTATCTATGAACAACATCGTTTGACACTCCTTTATAAAAAATAGACAAAGCCATTCACATTATCGTCCCTTTTCTTGTCGAACATAAAGGGATACAATAATAATCGTAACATAAGAAAAATAATAAGAAAAATTCAAGTTTATTCAGAATTTGCACAGAAACTACATAGCATGATGAATGGAGGCATCCTTATGAATCACAGATTAACAAACATGTCTAAATGGATGAATCAAAATGAAGTGGATATTTCAATTATTACTTCTACTGAGAATGTTTTTTATTTAAGCGGTTTTTACAGTGACCCACACGAGCGAGTCCTTGCTTTAGTTCTGTTCCAAGAGGAAGAGCCGTTTTTAATTTGTCCCGGGATGGAAAAGGAAGATGCTAAAGCTTCGGGATGGAGCTATGACATTATTGGATACAGTGACGTCGAGAACCCTTGGGAATTGGCTCGACAAGCGATTGAAAAACGCAAGCAAAAAATCACAAAGCTTGCTGTTGAAAAAGAGCATATGAATGTGGAGCGATATGAAGCACTTTCCTCTCTCTTCCCTGAAGCAGCCTTTGTATCTGCTGAGGAGAATCTTCGTAAGCTACGAATGATTAAAGATGAGAAAGAAATCACCATAATCCGTGAGGCCTGTGCATTAGCAGATTATGCTATTGAAGTAGGCTGCTCTGAAATTAAAGAGGGTAAAACGGAATTAGATATTTTAGCGGTCATCGAATACGAACTAAAAAAGAAAGGGATTACCCAGATGTCCTTTGCGACCATGGTACTGACAGGAGCAAATGGAGCTTCGCCCCATGGTACTCCTGGCTTAACGAAAATTAAAAAAGGAGATTTGGTCCTATTTGATTTAGGTGTCGTTGTTGACGGCTACTGCTCTGATATCACAAGAACAGTAGCTTACGGTGATATCACAGATCAACAGCATGAGATATATGATACGGTCCTCAAAGCACAACTTGCAGCGATTGAAGCGAGTAAACCAGGTGTAGCCTGTTCGGAAGTCGATACTACAGCCAGAAACATTATCCGTAATGCTGGGTATGGGGAATATTTCCCGCATCGGCTCGGTCATGGCTTAGGTATAGGCGTTCATGAATACCCTTCTGTTACCGAAACGAATTCATTAATGCTTGAAGCCGGAATGGTTTATACGATTGAACCAGGTATTTATGTACCAAATATTGCAGGTGTCCGAATTGAAGATGATGTATTTGTGACAGCGAACGGAGTAGAAATATTGACGAAATTCCCTAAGGAACTGCAAACAATTAAATAAATCCATTCAAAAGAGCTGTCCCACTAGGGGACAGCTCTTTCTTATCTTACATGTTAAGCACTGCTTTAACATCTAAATAATCTAGGTTTAAGCTTTTTGCCACTTCTTCATAGGTAACATAGCCATTTAATGTGTTCATTCCTTTTAATAATGCTTCGTTGTCAAGACAGGCTTGTTTATAGCCTTTGTTGGCAATTTGTACAGCATACGGAACAGTTACATTTGTCAAGGCAATCGTTGAAGTACGTGGAACCGCACCTGGCATATTAGCAACGGCATAATGCACCACTCCGTGCTTCACATAGGTTGGATTATCATGTGTTGTAATGCGGTCGGTAGTTTCAAAAATACCGCCCTGATCGATTGCAATATCGACAATAACGGAACCAGGACTCATTGATTTGATCATTTCTTCCGACACTAATGTTGGTGCTTTGGCTCCAGGAATTAGAACAGCACCTATCACAAGATCAGATTCCTTAACTGCTTCAGCGATATTAAATGGGTTAGAGATAAGAGTCGAAATTTGCGAACCGAAAATATCATCCAGCTGCCGTAAACGCTCTGGATTCACATCGAGTATCGTCACCTTAGCACCAAGTCCTATAGCAATTTTAGCCGCATTCGTACCGGCGACACCGCCGCCAATAACCGTCACATTTCCTCGCTTCACACCAGGCACACCGGAAAGAAGGATTCCTTTACCGCCATAAATTTTTTCAAGAAATTGGGCCCCTACCTGTGCCGCCATTCTTCCTGCCACCTCACTCATCGGTGTTAATAGAGGCAGACTCCTATTTGGCAGCTGAACCGTTTCATAGGCAATCCCTACCACCTTGTTTTCTAGCAGAGCTCTTGTTAATTCAGGTTCCGGGGCCAAATGTAAATATGTAAATAATATCAAGCCCTCTCTGAAATAAGTGTACTCACTTGGCAAAGGCTCCTTTACCTTCATCACCATATCCATTGACCAGGCTTCTTTTGCTGTTGATACAATGGACGCTCCAGCTTCTATATATTCTTCATCACTGAAGGCAGAGCCAAGACCTGCCCCGGTTTCAATATATACTTCATGGCCCTCTTTAGTTAGATTGACGACTCCAGCCGGTGTCATCGCCACACGGCTTTCATTGTTTTTTATTTCCTTCGGAACACCTATACGCATAATAGTTTGTTAAACCTCCTAATTAATTCCTTTAATATTTATATCTTGTGAGTTAAATTGTCTTCCTGTTTGAGCATACTAAATAACAACACTTCTACAATTTACTCTGTCCATTTTAAAAGAATGTATTTATTCATATATTTTTCTAAATGTTTTTACAAATACATGTTCTTTATATTGTATAATTAAAGTATAAGGAGGGATTATATTATGGCACTAACGTATAAAAAAATCCTTGTCGCAGTTGACGGATCTAAAGAGGCTGAATGGGCATTTAAAAAAGCAATCGCTGTTGCAAAAAGAAATGAATCAAAAATTGTCATTGCACATATTATTGATACGCGGACTTTTGCTACAGTTGAGGCATATGACCGCACAATTGCCGAAAGAGCTGAGCTCTTTGCAAAAGAATTAATGGAGAACTACAAAAAGGAAGCCATTGAAGCAGGTGTCAAAGACGTAGAGTATATTATTGATTACGGCTCACCTAAAGTAAAAATCCCAAAGGATATTGCGAAAAAGTATGAAATTGACCTTATCATGTGTGGTGCGACAGGCTTAAATGCTGTTGAGCGTTTCTTAATTGGAAGTGTTTCTGAACATATCACTCGCCATGCTCGCTGTGACGTGTTGGTTGTACGCAGTGAAACTGGAGAGGTATAAAAAGCAAAACCACGCTGTTGTTCAATACAGCGTGGTTTTTCATTCATTTATAAACAGTTTTTTGCCTTTTCAAGCGCAACCTTAATCTGCTCAAAGCCCGTGCCACCTGCACTGTTTCTGCGGGCAACAGCTGTTTCTGGTGCTAGAACTTCATAAATATCGTTTTCAAATAGCTGACTGGAGCTTTTAAATTCCTCCATTGATAGATCACTTAAGTAACAGCCTTTTTCAACACATTGGAGGACAAGTTTTCCTACTACTTCATGCGCTTCCCTAAAAGGCATTCCTTTGCTTGATAAATAATCTGCCAGCTCTGTTGCATTCGAGAAGTCCTGTTTCGTAGCTTGAACCATATTTCCTGTATTGACCTTCATTGTACGAATCATGCCTGCAAAAATCTTTAAAGAGCCTGTAACCGTTTTAACTGTGTCAAACATGCCTTCTTTATCCTCTTGCATATCCTTGTTATACGCAAGCGGCAAGCCCTTTAACACTGTCAAGAGACCGAAGAGATTTCCATAAACACGTCCTGTTTTACCACGAATTAATTCCGCCATATCCGGATTTTTCTTCTGCGGCATAATGCTGCTTCCGGTTGAAAAGCTATCATCCAAATCGATAAACCTAAACTCCTGGCTCGACCATAGAATTATTTCTTCACTAAAGCGTGAAAGATGCATCATTAAAATTGAGCTTGTTGAGAGAAACTCAAGAATGAAATCCCGGTCACTAACAGCATCCATACTATTTTCATAGATTCCCTCAAAGCCTAGTAGCTCTGCACTGTAATGACGGTCAATCGGAAAGGTTGTACCTGCCAACGCCCCAGCACCAAGCGGCGATATGTTAATTCTTTTTAAGCTTTCTGATAATCGTTGCTTATCACGCTCAAACATCCAGAAATAAGCCATTAAATGATGAGCAAATGAAATAGGCTGTGCTCTTTGCAGATGGGTATATCCCGGCATAATCGTTTCCACATGCTGTTCTGCCTGCTCTAGCAATGCCTGCTGCAATTCTGCTACTAAGCCAATAATATCAGCTACTTGCTTGCTTAAATACAAATGCATATCTGTAGCCACCTGGTCATTACGGCTACGGCCTGTGTGAAGCTTGCCACCGACAGGTCCAATCATCTCTGTCAGCTTACTTTCCAAATTCAAATGAATATCCTCAAGGGCTACAGTGAATTCTAATTCATCATTTGCAGCCTTTTCCTTAAGCGTCTCAAGTCCCTTTTTAATTTGCAGGGCTTCATCATCGGTTAAGATACCTGTTTTGGCAAGCATCGTAACATGGGCGATGCTGCCCGTAATATCTTCCATGACTAATTCTTGATCGAAGGAAATGGAGGCACCAAATTCATCGACCCATTCTTCTGCTGTTTTAGTAAATCTGCCTCCCCAAAGCTTTTTCACGCTTTCACCTTCTTATTTTTCTGCACGATGCTTTGAACCTTTGTTGGAAGTCCCCATAATTGAATAAATCCTACCGCAGCAGTATGGTCAAATGCATCATCAGAAGTATATGTTGCTAATTTTTCATCATATAGAGAGTATTCTGATTTTCTACCTTCAACAATAGCATGTCCTTTGAATAGCTTCACCCTTACCGTTCCGGTAACAAACTTTTGCGTTTCAGCAATAAATGCCGCCAACGCATCCTTTAATGGCGAGAACCATAAGCCTTCATAAATAAGATCTGTTAATTTTAACTCAACCATTGGTTTGAAATGAGCAACTTCCTTTACCAATGTTAAATCCTCTAACTCTTTATGTGCTGTAATAAGAGTCATAGCTGCAGGACACTCATATACTTCACGTGATTTAATACCAACAAGACGGTTTTCAACGTGATCGATTCTTCCTACCCCGTGCTTACCGGCGATTACATTTAAATCTAAAATTAGCTGTGCTAGGGAATCATATTTCTTACCATCAATGCTGACTGGAACCCCCTGTACAAATTCAATTTCAATGATATCAGGTGTATCAGGTGTATCCTCAAGTTCTGCTGTTAAATCATAGGCATCCTTTGGCGGTGTTGCCCAAGGGTCCTCTAGTATACCACATTCATTTGCTCTTCCCCATAGGTTTTGGTCAATGGAGAATGGGCTGTCTAAATTAATCGGAATCGGAATATTCTTCTGCTTTGCATATTCAATTTCTTCTTCTCTTGACCATGCCCACTCACGAACAGGTGCCACAACCTCTAAATCTGGATTTAATGCCTGGATGGAAACCTCAAAACGGACTTGGTCATTCCCTTTACCTGTACAACCGTGTGCAATCGCAACAGCACCTACTTCTTCAGCTACCTCTACTAGCTTTTTAGAAATAAGCGGTCTTGAAAGGGCAGATACAAGTGGATATTTTCCTTCATATAATGTATGAGCCTGTAAGGATAGCAGCGCATATTCCTGAGCAAATTCTTCCTTTGCATCAATCACATATGATTCTACTGCACCAACCTTTATAGCTTTGTCTTTAATAAACTCTAAATCTTTTCCTTCACCAACATCAAGACAACATGCAACCACATCATAACCTTGGTCCTTTAACCAGGTAATTGCAACGGATGTATCTAAACCACCAGAGTATGCTAGAACTAATTTAGGATTTGCCATGAATCATTTCCTCCTCAATCTATTACGAATAAATATTCATCAATTTATATTTTTATTCAATCTTTATGAATAACACTTTAACAACTTTTTTCAAAAAATTCAATAGTAATTTTACAATTTGAATAAAAATAATTATTTTTGTATTAGAATAGAAGAAATGAAAGAGAGTACTTCAATAGTGTGGTAATATTTATATGAATCTTTTGATAAATTAGATAGTTTGATTGGTGACATCATGTAGGAGGATTGAAGAATGAAAGAGTATTTTACTTATAATGAAAGATTAGGGATTGAACTACCGATCATTGATCTCGAGTGGGACGACTTATCACATGAAGTGCAGGAAGCCATATTGCTATACTGGGAGAATATCCGAGGAGCGATACCTGATCGTATTGTCCTCCTTGAAAAGACCATAAATAGGAAACAGGAACAACTGAATGATGAAGGGGACTTCCAAATTTCCTGCCAATTGAATAGTGAAATTGCTGAATTAGCTTCCATTATTAATGACTTATGGCTTTGGTTCCGGCTCAATCAAAATATCTCAGAAAAAATGCATCAATAATACACAAGGTGCCAGGCACCACAAACGGACAATCTGAGTACATTTGTCTTTTTGTGGTGCCTGACACCTTTAACCTTATTTTATATCTTTTTTAAGTTCACGTACGACATGGCCAAGCTCGGGAAGGATGAGTTTATTCATTGCCAGTTTTACAGCTCCTGAAGATCCCGGTGTTGAAAATACAGCTCTCTCTCCAATGACCCCAGCAATAGCACGGGACAAAATAGCTGCTGAGCCGATGTCCTCCTGATAGCTAAGCATGCGAAATAATTCACCAAAACCGGTAATTTCTTTATCGAATAATGCCTGAACCGTTTCAATCGTCACATCTCTTAATGCAATGCCCGTACCTCCATTTGTCAAAATGACATCTATTTCAGGCTGTAAGCAGCCCTGAAGAACAGCTTCCCGAATTGGCCCCTTTTCATCCTTGACAATGACATAATCCCCTATTGTGTGCCCAGCACTCTCTAACAGCTCTATCATTAATTTTCCGCTTTTGTCGGTTTCTTTATTTCTAGTATCACTTACGGTAATAACTTTACATGTAACGCTCTTTTGAGCTTGTTTTTTGTGCTCCTCAATACTCATCTGGATTCTCCTTCTTCTTTAGCAGATATCTAAGCTGATAATATTTGTGGGCAAAGTCTGTTACTTTTCTAGTTAATTGATAATTAACCCCGGCACCAATTGCCATGCTGATAAATGGGATACCTTGTATGAGCTTTCTTCGAAAAGCCATAATCGCAATTCCCTTTAAGCCCTGCTTTAACAGCTGCTCCACCCAGGCAAGATTGGCGATTTCTTCTTTTCCTTCATAGAAGTAATGGTCATGCTGGATATCATTCATCAGCTCCTCCCAGCCCTGCCTTTGCATTCTTAAAGGAAGAATGGCTACATTAAACACCTTTAACGCCGTCATCATTTCATACGGGGTATTGACCTCAATTCCATAGGTCATGGCAATCAACTGGACAATTCGCAAATTAATAACGGCCATTCCCGGAATATCTGCACCGAGCAGAATCACACCGCCAGTACCAGCCATACCGCCTTGAGCAAACGAATAGAGGCGATGCCGGGCAATATGCTGTCCAGCTATGTATTGAAGCTGATCAATGGTAAGCGAATGTAAATCCTCAATGGTTTGAATATCCTCCTGAAAAATCCTTCCACTCTCGATTATTCTTTGCTTCGCATCGAGCTGCAGCTCTGAGCCTTGGATAAATGCATGAAGATGAAATAACCAATTATCAAGAGAAGAGGAGAATTGCTCTCTTATATTTTCCGGTAAGAGCTGGAAAGACCGTTCAATATATCTATCATAAACCAATTGAAAATCATTCGGCTCATAGCTGTACATACGATTTTCCCACTCACGTATTTCTAGATATACCTGTTTTTCACGATTTGTTAGTGTCACACAAAAACCTCCTTCTATTCCAAAATTGCTGGAGCTTTCGGGTAAAAATAAGCGCAGAACTTCTGTCAAAATAATATATAACAACTGTTACCTTACATAAGTATAAAACAACCCTTTATTTTGTATCAGTATATCATAATCAATAAGGAAAATCTTAGGACTGAATCATTCCTACAATTATGAGGAAATAAAGTATAGTAAAAAAAAACAATCCGTTTCCCATAGAAAAATGTAGGAAACGGATTACTTCTTATTTTATATTATTTACTTAAACGTACAACGTCTCTTGCAATCATAACCTCTTCATCCGTTGGGATCACCATTACTTTTACTGGTGAGTGAGGGTAGCTGATAAAACGTTCATCTCCACGCAGATTATTTAATGCAGGGTCCCAGTATACGCCCATAAATTCAAGACCATTTAATACACGAGCGCGGATGGTTTCACTATTTTCACCAATTCCTGCTGTAAAGATAATCGCATCTACACCTGACATACGTGCTGCATAGGCTCCTACATATGCGTGAATACGAGATGCAAATACATTTAAAGCAAGCTCGGCTCTTTCATTTCCTTCTGCAGCCTGTAATTCGATATCACGAAGGTCGCTTGAGAAGCCTGATAATGCCAGCATACCGCTCTTTTTATTTAACACTTCTAATACTTGGTCTGCCGTTTGATCTGTTTTTTCCATAATATAAGGAATAAGCGCAGGGTCAATATCTCCTGAGCGTGTCCCCATTGTTACACCAGCAAGTGGAGTGAAGCCCATAGAAGTATCAATGGAGTGTCCTCCCTGAATGGCTGTAATACTAGCTCCGTTACCTAAGTGGCAGGAAATTAAGCGCAGTTGATCAAGCGGTCTTCCTAGCATTTCAGCCGCACGCTCTGAAACATACTTATGAGATGTACCGTGGAAGCCGTACTTACGAATACCAAAGTCTTTATAATACTCATACGGTACACTGTATAGGAATGAATCCTCAGGCATTGTTTGATGGAAAGCTGTGTCAAAGACGGCAATCGCAGGGACATTAGGCAGTACCTTTTGGAATGATTTAATTCCTGTCACGTTTGCAGGATTATGAAGTGGTGCAAGCTCTGATAAATCTTCAATTTTCTGCAATACTTCAGGTGTAATTAACACAGAGTCAGCGAAGGCTTCACCGCCATGAACAACACGGTGACCTACTCCTTCAATCTCATTTAAAGATTGGATAATTCCAAGGTTTGTTAATTTACTTAATAGTAGTTCAACAGCAACGTTATGATCAGGAATATCAGTTGTTTCCTTAATTTTTTCACCGTTCACCGTAATATTGAAAACCGCATCATTCAAACCAATGCGTTCAATTAATCCTTTTGTAATTACTTCTTCAGTCGGCATATCGAATAGCTGAAATTTCAAGGATGAGCTGCCGGCGTTAATTGCAATGATTTTAGCCATATTTATAAACGCTCCTTTATAAAACAAGTCATTAGTACGGATGTTAATTGGATAATCCATTGAATAAATCAATAGTTAAGTCATACAACGATAGTTTATCCAATTCAATTATTAATATCTCCAATTTCTCATTTAATCATTGTCCGACAAGTTATTCAAGGAATACTTTTACAAAATTGGCTATCTACTAAAAGTAATTATCTTCTGATATTTCGACAAACTCCAACAAGAATCGATTACTTTTTGTTTTCAGTAATCCATCTATCTATTTTAGTCAGGATTTTCTCCATTTCATCACCGTTTGAAAAGGATGGCATATTCGCTAACAGCACCTGCTTTGGCGGCTTTACTGATTCATCTTTTTTCTGAAGTATTAATATGCTCTTTGCTGATTGTTTATTTTTGAACATTGTTTCAGGTAATTGAATCATTCCTTGGATATCAACTGTCTCCTGCAAATACGTATGAAGCTTTTTAGCCTGTGTAGATTCAAAAAGACCATTCGGAATAATAAAAAATAAAAAGCCTGCTGGCTTCACATGGCGGATGCTCTGCTCAATGAATAAATGATGTGCGTACGAGTGTCCTTCATCAGCCTTTAATTGATAATCTGCCGCTCTAATGTCATTTGGATAATAGCCAACAGGTAAATCGCTGATAACGGCATCAACAGACTCTACAAATAGAGGTTCCAAACTGTCCTGATTGAAAAATTCGATTGGATGCTCCTGCAGATTAGCATTCATATAAGCTAACTTAATCAGGAGGTCGTCAATCTCAATACCGATTCCTTGGATTGTTTTATTCATTTCCTGATTCATCGCCGCAGTTAATAAATTTCCGGTCCCAACAGCGGGGTCCATTAACCGATAAGCTTCTTTTGTGACAAATTTATGTAATAAATATCCAACAAACATTCCCACTGAGTCAGGTGTCATCTGATGGTTCGGTTGGACACTTTCCTTCATCCCTTTTAGAATGGCTAATTGAAAGGATTTACGTATTTCTTCTTTTGTATATCTTGTGATGTGGCAGTCTTCATAAATTCTCTTCAGTCTCTTTAACGTTAATTCACTTAAGTCATCCTGTAATACGGATTGATGAAATATATTTTCACCCGTTTCAGCTAATGCCTCTAAATAGCTGACATTCAATTCCTCTTGTAAAAGAACGGCTGTATCGTTTATAACCATAAATAATTCTTCAACCGGAGTCGTTTTCACATTTTTTTCCTCCTGTTACTAGTCTCTTTTCCTATTTTAGCGGGGTTTGTTTAGTTGTACAAGTAAGGACCCCAAAAACACAAATAGAAAGCCAGCTTACAATAGCTGGCTTTCTTTCAACTGCTGCATTTATTTTGCTTGTTTTGCTGCTTCAATTGCAGCTTCGTAGTTAGGGTGGTTCGTTGCTTCACTTACATATTCTGCATATGTAACTGTGTCATTTGAATCGACTACAAATACGGCACGTGCTAGTAAACGTAATTCTTGGATTGCTACACCAAATGCTTCACCGAAAGAAAGGTCACGATGATCGGAAAGTGTTTGGACCTTATCAATACCAGCAGCCCCACACCAACGTGCTTGTGCAAATGGAAGGTCAACACTAACAGTTAGGATTTTGACATTGTCTAGGTTTGCTGCTTCTTCGTTAAAGCGACGAGTTTGCGCATCACATACACCAGTATCAAGTGATGGGACAACACTGATTAGACGTACGCTTCCTTTAGAATCCTCTAAAGTAACAGGCGTTAAGTTATTTGCAAGCACCGTAAAGTTAGGTGCTTTATCTCCAACCTTTACTTCATTACCAAGTAGTGTTACTGGATTTCCTTTAAATGTAATTGATGCCATGTTATATTTCCTCCTATAATAACAATATATGTACATTGTAAATATAGCTTTTCACGTCGACTTTTGCAACAAATATGTATTGAAATTCTAAAACAAGCGAAAATTCCGATAAATAGATTTTCAATAGAAAAGGTTAACTCTCACTGGAGAAAGTTAACCTTTATTTGTATCAAATTCGCTCATCGAATTTGCGTCCGGATTTTTATCGAGCTCGCTCGATAAACTACCCTAAAAAAATCCGTGACATCCGCCGGAAGCTTAACTTCATTCAGCCGGGGTTTGACCCCTCACTTGTAGAAGTGTGGAGGACTTCTGTGCCTGTCGTGAAGCTTTCGGTACAAAAAGCATTTGCTGATTGAAGTTAAAATTCAAGCTCCTTTTTCTGGCCGTTATACTCATTTGATTGCTGTCCACCGGACTGATCATCAGATTGGTTTTTCTGCTGTTTTTGATCACCGGATTGATTGCTATTATCTTTACTGGACATCATTTGCTGGATTTTATCTACAGCCTGTGGAGCAAGATCTAAAATCCGTTCATATAGATGGGTGTTTTCATCAAGGTGAACCATTTTCACCCCATGTGCATTAACAATTAAAAAGGCAATCGGAGTAATGGAAACACCTCCACCACTACCGCCGCCAAACGGCATCTTCTGCTTGTCACCGCCTTGGCTTCCACTTCCGCTGTCTACATTAAATTCACTACCGCCGGCTGCAAAGCCGAAGCCAACCTTTGAAACGGTTAATATGACGCTGCCATCAGGGGTTTCAACTGGATCCCCAATAATGGTATTCACATCAATCATTTCTTTTAAATTTTCCATTGCGGTTGTCATTAATCCTTGAATTGGATGATCGGACATTGTTTACTTCCTCCTCTTCTAGAATGGTTTTGTTTTATCATTTGTTAAGGCGGATAATGGCTTTGATTTAAATTTAGGTCTTCCACCCTTCCAAAATTTAAGCAATTGGATTCCTGCTACCATAGCATGCCCGATTCTAAATTGAAGCATACATTTAAATGAGGTTTGTGTAACCGCCATTTGAAAGTGAGGTTGAACGTTCATCTGCGGCATTACCTGCAGCTTGAAATAGCTGCTGATAATACCAATAATGGCTCCTTTTATTGACCAGGCAGCGCCAGTCAGCATTCCCGTCAAGGCCGCATCTCCTGTCCCAAGCAAGGTATTCCATTCAAACTCTATAATCTTTACCTTTTTTAAAAATCGACGAATGATTTTATGTAATGAGACCACATGCTCTAATAGCATTTTAAAATCGTAATAGCTCTTTATCAGATCATCAGGAGTCATTTTTCTATGACCCTCTTTCTTGGTCTTTTCTTCTTTCCCTGACTTCAATTTTTCTTTTGTTACAATAGCAGCTGAATCGTCATCTATTTTGATAACTGGAATATCTAATTTATATTTGATTAGTCCAAATAACGCTTTAAATTCAATTTTTAACGAATCATCATCTTGGGCATGAAAATAGCTGATTATTACTCTTAGCTTTGTCACGATGATGATGATGAACAGCAGCAGAATTACTAAACAAAAGACCAAGATCCATTTCAATATGGTTCACCACCTTTCAAGCTTTTATTATTGGCAATAAAAGGCACAAATAAACCTGCCATCTTAAAGATGACAGGCTTTAGTTAGTCCTTTATGAACGTTCATGAACCACCGTTGTATCTGCAAATAAATCATGAATTCCTTGTCTTTTTGGTAGAAAAGCAACCACGATATAGAGAATCAGAATACTTCCTGAAATAAAACGTCCGATCCACTCACGAAACATAATTGTGGACCAGCTTAGCTTTTTAGCTTCGAGCGAAATGACCTTTAATCCAAACACCATCTTACCCAGTGTCTGACCAAAGAATTTAGTCATCAAGACAAAGTATCCATAGAAAATAACAGCTGTTGTGATAGATACAGGAGCAAAAATACTTGGATCGCTTATTTTTATGTCAAGGGCTCTGAAAATGGGATAGACGAGAATTCCATTCACGCTGGCAATAACGACTAAGTCGAGTAAATACGCCCAGAATCTCATCCAAAACCCTGCATAGCGATATTCTGCTTTTTCAACTGCCGGTGGATTAATGACGTCTGTTCCTTGTTCAGTATTCTCTAGTTGGTGTCTACTTTGTTCTAATTCCCCTCCATGTAACGGTGTACCTTCATCCGTATCATTTTGTCTTTTTTCAAAATCCTGTTGGTTAGAGTCCAATTTTACACCTCCTATTCTGCATACAAGTACATTAATCGTGGTGAATTACGCTGTGATAATAAATTCATTAAACCGGCAAGTTCAATATCGTCCTGCCCCATTAGCTTACGGGCACTCATGGAGAAAAGTGACGCAAATCCTAATTCTTCTGTATATCGAATGACTTGTGCATCCTTTAATTTATGATCTTTTTTCATGACATCGACGACATCCTCGAAATAACCAAAGCCATCAATTAAATTTAAATCTTTTGCTTGACGACCATCGTAGATTCTACCGTCGGCAATTTGCCTTACCTGTTCTTCTGGAATATCCCTGCCTTCAGAAATGACTTTTACAAATCCATTATAGGAGCTATTAATCATTTCCTGTAAGATTGCTCTTTCTTCCTCTGTCATTTCTCTTGACGGACTCATTATGTCTTTAAATTCACCGCTTTTGATTGTCTCAAATTTGACACCATATTTTTCAGCGAGCCCTGCATAATTGATTCCTTGCATGATTACCCCAAGAGAGCCTGTTAATGTTTCCGGACTGGCATATATTTTATTTGCTGGAGCTGATATGTAATACCCACCGGAAGCAGCCATAGATCCCATTGAAATATAAACCGGCTTCTTCGATTCTTTCTGAATTTCTACAATCTTATCATGAATCTGTGCGCTTTCAACTACGCCGCCACCTGGTGTATTGACACGAATGATGATGCCTTTTACTGTATCATCCTCTTTCGCTTGGTCTAAGTTTTTCAGAAACGTTTGGTGATTGTAGCCAACTGGAGCAAACAAGGATGCCTCCCCTGTATCCTGAATGGTTCCATTCACATCCAGCACCGCAATTTTCTTCATCAGATTGCCTTCCTCAAGTACTTCTTCTGATACCAGATTTGCTGTCGGATTCATAAATTCATCCATTGTCGCTTGAAAATCTTTACTAAAAATCGTTGTAAATGTATTGATGACAACCGAAAATATTAATAGTGCAGCTGCAATCCCCAAAGCTGCCCAACGTTTTCCATTCACTTTCTCGTCCTCCTTTAAATTTCATTACTTGTATTACGAATAAAATTGCAAAATGTTTCAAAAATAACAACAAATATAGAATAGAAAAAATCAATGAATTTTAGTACGATAAGATTAAGGGAGGGAACATGATGACAGAGCGCCGCAATCTATATTTTTACCATAAAGAGGAACCCATAATACGTGAGAAAATAGATACCCTTCGTAAACTAGCTGTCGATCTCGGATTCACAATTGTAAAGGACTATAAAAAGGCCAATATCGTTGCCTGCTTCGGTGGAGATGGAGAATTTCTACAGGGTGTCCGCAGAACCGGCTTTCGCGATGATTGTTTATATGTCGGGACTTCCACAACAGATCAATTAAGTCTATATTGTGATTTTTACATTGACAATACATTAGAAATAGTGGAATCCATGACCTCACAGGTAATTGAGGTGCGCCGTTATCCTACCATTGAGGTAACGGTTGATAATCAGGCTTCTTTTTACTGTTTAAACGAATTTAGTATCCAATCAAATATAGTCAAAACTTTTATCATGGATGTTTACATAAATGACCTGCATTTTGAAACCTTCAGAGGGGATGGTGTCATTGTCTCGACTCCTACAGGTAGCACAGCCTATAATAAATCAGTTAATGGCGCAGTAGTGGACCCACTGCTTCCATGTATGCAGATAACGGAGCTTGGGTCCTTGAATAACAATCAATACCGAACTCTTGGCTCTCCTTTTATTTTAAGCCATGATAAGGTTTTAACCCTGAAGGTCGCTAAAGAAGGAAATGAACACCCGACGATGGCAATGGATAATGAAGCGCTAAGCATTCAGCATGTTGAAAATATCCAGATTAAATTAAGCAACAAAAGGATTAAAACCATTAAGCTCAAGAACAATTCATTTTGGGATAAAGTGAAAAGAAATTTTCTATAACAGAAGCACGAGCTAGCATCGAGACTCGTCACTTGTTTTAAAGAAGACTGCTGTTGCAGTCTTCTTTTTATATGAATATTTAAGCTCCGACTCTACTTTCCTTTTTTTGTTTAATCCGTTTCAGAAATTTGGCATTGGATAAAGAGTAAATAAGCAATGCAAACCAAATGAAAGAAAAAGCAATAAAATGACTGCTAGAAAAATGCTCTCCAAATACAAAGATGCCCAATAATAAACTGATGGTAGGTGCAAGATATTGAATGTATCCCAGCATGGACAAGGGAATTCTTTGGGCACCTTTAGCAAAATAAAGGAGCGGAATGGCTGTTGCAGCACCCGATAAAATAAGAAGCAGGTCTGTTTTTAGTGAAACGGTCATAAAAGTATTCATTCCTTGCGATACTAAATACAGAATATAAATCAAGGCAATCGGTGTTACGACCATTGTTTCAAGCGTTAAGCCAACCGACGAATCCACCTTAATCATTTTCTTTGCCAATCCATAAAAGCCGAAGGTAAAAGCTAATGACAAGGAAATCCACGGAAGCATTCCATAGGATACGGTTAATATAATGACTCCAACAAAGGCAAAAAAGAAGGATACATATTGGGCAGCTGTTAACTTTTCCTTCAGTACAATCATACCAAGCAGGACACTTACTAATGGGTTAATATAATATCCCATACTAGCTTCAATAATTTGGTTATGATTAACCGCCCAAATATAGATAAACCAGTTGCAGCTGACCAATAACGAAGCTGTGGTTAGAAAAACAAGCTGCTTCTTATTTTGGAACAGACCTTTCAAGGTCACCATAAAGCTAGACCATTTTCTTGTTATGAGCAGGATAACAACCATAAAAAGAAAGGACCAGACAATTCGGCTCGCCAATATTTCATCTGCCCCAACGCCATCTAACAGCTTCCAATAAATCGGTAGTAATCCCCATAATAAATAGGAAAAGGAGGCATACATAACCCCCATTTTCTCCCCATTCTGATTCATTTCAATTCCCTCTATTCTATTTATTTTAAGAAACATTTCAAAATCATAATTATAAATGACTAAGAAACATATGACAAGAAAACAAATACACAATAAAGAAAAGCAGACGACCAGGCGTCTGCTTCTACATAAACTGCTTCAGCTCTTTATTTCGCAGTTCTACACGTCTTATTTTTCCTGAAGATGTTTTCGGCAGGTGCTCAACAAACTCTATTCTTCTTGGATATTTATACGGAGCAGTCATTTCTTTCACATGGCGCTGTAGAAGCTTTACAAGGTTTTCTTCGGTTTCATTTATTCCTTCTTTTAGCACAATAAAGGCTTTGACAACATTTCCACGGTCTTTATCAGGACTAGCAACCACGGCACATTCTTTTACAAATGGATGCTTAACAAGTGCATCTTCCACCTCAAACGGTCCAATCGTATAGCCAGAGCTGATAATAATATCGTCGCTTCTTCCTTCAAACCAGAAATAACCTTCTTCATCCCTCTTTGCTCGATCACCTGTCACATAATAATCGCCGCGATATTGTGCCATTGTTCTTTCAGGCTCTTTATAATATTCCTTGAACAATGCAGGAGTATCCTTATGAACAGCAATATCACCAACTTCTCCAACAGGACAAATCTCACCAGAATCATTAATAATAGCGATGGTATTGCCTGGTGTCGGTTTACCCATTGACCCTGGTTTTAACTCCATATCCTTTGTAATACCGACTAACAGCGTATTTTCTGTTTGTCCATACCCATCACGGACTTTAAGATTAAAATACTTTTGAAAGGTTTCAATTACCTCACGATTCAATGGCTCTCCGGCAGAGACTGCACTGTGTATAGTAGATAGGTTATATTCATGTAAATGATCCACCTTTGCCATTAGACGATATTCAGTGGGTGTACAACAAAGGACATTTACTTTATATTTCTCCAAAAGCTGTAAATACTTTTCTGGTTCAAACTTGCCATGATAGGCAAAGCCGGTTGCACCTGATCCTAATACTGCTAAAAACGGACTCCAAATCCACTTCATCCAGCCAGGACCTGCGGTTGCCCAAACCACGTCATTTTCATGAATGCAAAGCCAATGCGGAGCTGCTGTTCTAAGATGTGCATATGCCCATCCATGTGTATGCACAACAGCCTTTGGATTTCCAGTTGTCCCTGATGTGTACGATAAAAACGCCATATCTTCACGGCTAGTATCGGCTATTGCAAGCTCTCCAGATGCTGTTTGCATTTTCTCATCTAATCGCTGCCAGCCTTCACGGTCTTTGCCAATAGTAAATTTTACAATATGATTCATTTCGGGAATCGGCTCAAATTCATCTGTATACGGATAATAGCTGATAACCCCTTTAACATCTCCATGTATGATACGGTATTGAAGATCCTTCGTCCGAAGCATTTCTGAGCTTGGAATCACGACTAGTCCCAGTTTAAGTGCAGCTAGATAAACCTCGTAGGCTTCAATTAAGCGAGGGATTATAATCAAAATCACATCACCTTTTTTTAATCCGCTCTCCAAGAAAACATTACCAATTTTATTAGCACCAGACATTAGATCCTCATATGAAATTTCCTTTGTCAAACCATCACTGGTTTCCCATTTAATAGCAATTTTCCCTTTATCATTTGCATAACGTTCCATTTCGGAAACAAGATTATATTGTAAAGGTGCAATCAAATCTTCACGTTTCATGTTATTCGCCTCCAAATCATCTGCTTTTCATCATACCATATTTTATCGATTTTTCTAAGGAAAATTTTCTACCAGTTATTATGAGTAAGTACTAAATTATGAGTTCGATTCCACATATAAAAAGGAGCGGGATTGCTCCCACTCCTTGTAGCCATCTTCTATTTATTTTTCATTATTGTTGAGAAAAACCAGCCATTTGCTGTTGAGCTGTTTGTACTAGACGCTTGGTAATTTCTCCACCAACAGATCCGTTAGCACGAGAAGTTGTATCAGCACCAAGGTTCACACCAAACTCAGAAGCAATTTCAAATTTCATTTGATCAAGAGCTTGTTGAACCCCAGGAACTAACAATTGGTTTGAGTTGTTGTTGTTTGCCATGTGATAATCACCTCCTTGTGAGTATAGAATGTGTAGTACACACAAGGTTCATACAGCTTTCTTACTGGTAATTTGTACACATCCTGTAAGAAAATCACAGCAACGACTCATCTAAGCAAATTCACCCTATAAATTTACTGCTTTCAACCTCCATTTGGAGAAGTGAAGACTTCTGCCGAATGAAATTAAAAGAGCTCCTCAAATTCATCTACTTTATTATCCTGCGGTCTTATATCAATTGTTTCGATATTGGCAACTGCCTTATCAATATAGGGCTCAAAGTCAATATAACTTTCATAATGAACAACTTTATCCCGCTTTGGCTTTGTTTTTGGTGAGGCAGGTACAAAGATTGTACAGCAATCCTCAAATGGACGAATCGATATTTCATGCGTGTCAATCGACTTCGCTATATCAACAATATCGGATTTATCCATCATGATTAGCGGTCTGAGGATTGGAGTAGTGGTCACGTCATTGATGGCAAACATGCTTTCTAGCGTTTGACTAGCTACCTGTCCAAGGCTTTCGCCTGTAACAATAGCAAGCGCCTCCTGTTTTTCTCGAATCTTATCTGCAATTCTTAGCATTAATCTACGCGTTGTCGTCATCGTATAATTTTCCGGGACCTGTTTTTGAATTAATTGCTGAATCTCCGTAAACGGGACAATATGAAGACGAAAGTGCCCACTAAAGGAAGCTAGCTTCTCGGATAAATCAAGGACTTTTTGTTTAGCTCGTTCACTTGTAAATGGAGGACTAAAAAAATGAATCCCTTCTAGTTCTAATCCTCGTTTCATTGATACAAATCCCGCTACAGGACTGTCAATGCCACCCGAAAGCATAAGCATTGCCTTTCCACTTGATCCTGCCGGAAGTCCTCCAGCACCTTGGATTGTTTCGCAGGAGATATAGGCTGCTTCTGGCCTGATTTCAATTTGCATATTAATATCCGGTTTTTTAACATTTACTGTTAAATTTGAGACATTCTGCAAGATGTAGGAGCCGAAGACATGATTTAATTCATTTGTTTCCATAAAGTAAGTTTTATCGGCCCGTTTTGTTGTGATTTTAAATGTCTGGCCTTCACTGTATACCTTTTTAAATAGATCAAGTACAGCAGTCTTCATTTCTTCAATATCCTTACCCGTTTTTATTACAGGGCTGAAAGATTGGATTCCGAAGACACCCTTCAAGCGGTCGACAATTTGGCGCCCGTCCTCTCCATTTAGGATGACATAGGTGCGATCCCTCGTACTTTTTATTGCCACCTTAGGAAATTCATGTAAGGTACCTCTTATACTATTTGCTAATTTCTCAATAAATTTACTGCGGTTTCTTCCCTTTGTTGAAAGCTCGCCATAGCGAATTAAAATACGGTCATAATTCATATTATTTCATTACCTTTCTTAACTCTTCCATCGTTTCCTCTATAACAGAAAGTACAATATTTACTTCTTCCATTGTATTAGTATAAGCCAAACTTAAGCGGATTGCACTACCGGCTCGGTCTTCCGATACTCCCATAGCAGCGAGCGTGCCGCTGATCGTTTTTTGTTTCGAAGAACAAGCGGATGTCGTCGAAACATAGATCTCTTTTTCTTCCAGAGCATGAACAAAGACCTCTGATTTCATGTGAGGAATTGAAAAATTTAGTATATGCGGTGCTGCTCCCGTATCCGGCGTATTGACTACAGCACCATCTATGTTAGCTAAACCTGTTCGTAATTGTTTTGATAGCCTGTTTAAATGCGAAGCTTCCTTTTCCTGTTTTTCCATAATTAATCGCAATGCCTTCGCTAAACTGACTGCTCCCGCCACATTTTCCGTACCGCTTCTAAGACTTTTTTCCTGCCCGCCTCCGTTCAATAATGGATTAATCTTTACACCATCTCGAATAAACAGGATACCAGTCCCTTTCATTCCATGGAACTTATGAGCAGAAAGAGTACATAAATCAATCTGACATTCATTGATATTTAATGGGACCTTTCCAACTCCCTGTACATAATCGACATGAAACTTTATTTTCGGGTATTGCTTCAATAATTGACCAATCTCCCTGATTGGCTGTATCGTTCCTACCTCATTGTTCACATGCATAACAGATACGAGTATCGTATCTTCACGGATTTCCTTCGCAAGGCTAGCAACTTCAACTCTTCCAGATGAATCAACAGGAACCTCAGTAACGTCAAAACCAAAGCTCTCAAGCTGTCTCATAGTCTCGCGAACTGATGGATGCTCGATAGCGGTTGTAATAAGATGACCTCCCTCTTTCTTATTGGCAAACGCGTATCCTTTTATAGCTAAATTATTTCCTTCTGTTCCTCCGGAAGTGAAATAAATCTCATTTTGTTGAACAGATAAGAGTCTAGCTGCTTGAGACCTTGCCTGACTAAGTAGTTTTTCAGCCAGTCCGCCAAAATTATGAAGCGAAGACGGGTTGCCAAAATACTCCGATGATACCTTAACAAAGGAATCAACCACTTCCTGAAACGGCATTGTAGTAGCACTATTATCAAAATAAATCATCTTTTTTCTTTCTCCCTTTCGTGCACAGATCACCTAACTAGAAATGTTATCACAATCCAAGATATTTGGAAAATATATAAGCAGCACCATCGATCAAACTGAGTCAGCGCTCAAAAAAAGACCTGCCGTTTAGGCAAGTCCTTTAATCATGGTTATACTTCTAGCAGATCTTCTAGTCTTTTGATTGCACCCGGATCCACCTTTTCAATGGTAGCCGAAGCTAACTCAAATGCTTCTTTATATTCGAAGGAACGGAATAGCCTTTCTGCTTCGTTTAAGCCTTTATCAACAGATTTATATCTGCTTCGATAACGATTTCCAAATT